>NZ_SNXY01000006.1:0-608037 GCF_004362745.1 Oharaeibacter diazotrophicus
TATCCGCCGGCCTCCCCCCGGCAGACAGTCTGAATCAGCTTACGGCCGATTTGGGAACCCCTCACGATTCCGTCAGATCGGGTTCCGCTCTAGCGAGGGGGGTGTCCGGTGAGAACAGCGGCTTTTCTCTTCATCTTCGCGCTTTCGGGAATGGCCGGTTCGGCAAAGGCCGAGCCACGGGACATTTCGCGAGAGATCGACAGTCTGGTGACCTTGTGCAAATCGACAACGAGCGCGGATATCCGCGGAGAGCTGGAAGGAGGCCTGAAGCAGCTGTTCGGCAATGTTGTAGAGGCGAAAGGCGATATATCCATCAAAGATAGCGAGTATTCGTTTCTTCAGTTGTTTGAGACCGATGAGGCTCGTCTGGAGGCACAAAAAGTCTTCAACGACTGCGCAATCAATGGGATCAGGATTATCTATGGCCTGCGACAAGAAGCTGAAAAGATGGCGTCAAGGTAACCTATAACGACGTATCAGCGCAGAAACAAGATCTGACCAATCGAAGCATCCAGATACGTAAATTATTCGATGTAAACGGAGAGAATTCGTTCAATATTAAATTTTTCGTTGGCAGTGTATGCAAGATAAAAACAAAGATTGTATCTTCTTCTGGTCAAGTAGGATTGAATTATGCGCTAAAGACGGACAATGACACTGTTTATGATAGTACATATCTAACATCGGGCGAAGAAAATGCTGTTGAAGTATTTGAAGGTGAATATAGTATCTCAATGTGGATAGATCGCGGTGCTGGTAGTTTCAGATTTACAATTGGAGCGAGTTGCGAGAACTGAGAATTCTCAGGCTGAGTTGCGCTCTATTCGCCTCACGTCGTGTACACCCCGCCCGTCACGTTGACGCCCTGGCCGGTCATGAAGCGGGCGGATTCGGAAGCGAGGAAGACGACGACGTCGGCGACGTCCTCGGGCAGTTCCAGCCGGCCGAGCGGGGTCTGGGCGACGTAGTCGTTGATCACCCGCTCGGGCGTGACGCCGCGCAGCGCCGCCTCCCACTCGACCTCGCGCGACTGCATCCCGGTCTTGACGAAGCCCGGGCAGACCGCGTTGACGCGGATGCCCGCCGGCGCCAGTTCGCGGGCGAGCGCCTGGGTCCAGCCGAGCACGGCGAACTTGCTCGCCGAGTAGTGCGCGAGCAGCGGCGCGCCGACCTTGGCCGCCAGCGAGGCGGTGTTGACGATCACGCCGCGACCTGCCGCCACCAGATGACGTGCCGCGATCTGGTTGGTCAGGAACACGCCGCGGATGTTGACGTCGAAGTTGAAGTCCCACTCCGCGTCGGTCAGCTCCAGCGCCCGTTGCATCGTCGAGACGCCGGCGTTGGCGATGACGATCTCGCAGCCGCCGAGCCGGGCGAGCGTCTCGGAAAAGGCCGCCTCGACGCTGTCGCGCCGGCGCACGTCCACGGTCACCGCCACCGCGCCGGCGCCGATCTCGGCGGCGGTGCGCTCGGCCGCCGCCCGGTCGATGTCGGCGACCGCGACCGCGACGCCCTGGCGCGCCAGCGCCGCCGCGATGGCGCGGCCGATGCCGGTGCCGCCGCCGGTCAGGAAGGCACGCCGGCCGGCAAGGTCGGGGAAGACGGCGCGGGACGGGGCGGTCGACATCGGCGGGGCTCTCCGGACGGGGAGGGGGCGGCCCGGCGGGCCGGGCGGATCGCGACGAGCCTAGCGCGGGGAAATCGCCCTCCGCAATCACGTCCCTGTTCTTTTTTGTGCGATCGTGATCTATATCGTCGCGATATGGTCGATGCCGTTCGCGGGGACGGCGGCGACGCGCGAACCCCGGCCGCCGACGCGGGCCGGCGGACGGGAGACGACGGATGATCTTCGAGTTCTTCGGCGCCAGGAAGAAGGCCGTGATCGCCATGGCGCACATCGGCGCCTTGCCGGGCGCGCCGCTCTACGACGCCGACGGCGGCCTCGACAAGCTGATCGAGGGCGTGCTGGCCGACGTCGAGAAGCTGCAGGCCGGCGGCGTCGACGCCATCATGTTCGGCAACGAGAACGACCGTCCCTACGTCTTCAAGGCCGCGCCCGAGGGCCTCGCCGCGATGGCCGCGATCGTCCAGGCGGTCAAGCCGCACCTCTCCGTGCCCTTCGGCGTCAACTATCTCTGGGATCCCGTCGCCAGCGTCGCGATCGGCGCGGTCACCGGCGCGTCCTTCGTGCGCGAGATCCTCACCGGCCTGTTCGCCTCCGACATGGGCCTGTGGCAGCCGGACTGCGCCGCCGCCTCGCGCCTGCGCCATTCGCTCGGCCGCGACGACATGAAGCTGCTCTTCAACATCAACGCCGAGTTCGCCCATTCGCTCGACCAGCGCCCGATCGAGCTGCGCGCCCGCAGCGCGGTGTTCTCCTCGCTCGCCGACGCGGTGCTGGTGTCCGGCCCGATCACCGGCCAGCCGGCCGACCGCTCGCAGCTCGCCGCGGTCTGCGAAGCGGTGCGCGACGTGCCGGTGTTCGCCAACACCGGCGTCAACATCGACAACGTCCGCGACGTGATGGCGCTCGCCTCCGGCTGCGTCATCGGCACCCACTTCAAGGTCGACGGCAACACCTGGAACCCCGTCGACGCCGACCGCGTCAGGCGCTTCATGGATGTCGTCGAGACGCTGCGCTGAGCCGCCGGCGATGACCTGCGTCCTCGGCCTCGACGTCGGCACCACCTCGACGATCGGCATCCTGATCCGCCTGCCGGACACCGTGCTCGCCACGGCGAGCCGGCCGGTCCGGCTGTCGTCGCCGCGGCCCGGCTGGGCCGAGGAGGATCCGGACGCGTGGTGGACCAACGTCGCCGCGATCACCCGCGCGCTGATCGCCGAGGCCGGCGTCCGTCCCGAGGCGATCGCCGCCGTCGGCGTCACCGGCATGCTGCCGGCGGTGGTGCTGGTCGACGACGCCGGCCGGCCCGTCCGCCCGTCGATCCAGCAGAGCGACGGGCGCTGCGGCGCCGAGGTCGCGGCGATCCGCGCCGAGGTCGACGAGGCGGCGTTCCTCGCCAAGGCCGGCAACGGCGTCAACCAGCAGCTGGTCGCCCCCAAGCTGCGCTGGCTCGCCGCCCACGAGCCGGAAGCGCTCGCCCGCGCCGCGACCGTTTTCGGCTCCTACGACTGGATCAACTTCCGCCTCACCGGCGAGCGCGCCGTCGAGCAGAACTGGGCCCTCGAGGCCGGCTTCGTCGACGTCGCCGCCGGCCGGCTCGACGACGGCCTGATCGCGCTGACGGGCCGGCCGCGCACGCTCGTGCCGCGCAAGGTCGCCTCCCACGAGATCCTCGGCCGCGTCACCCCGGCAGCGGCCGCCGAGACCGGCCTCGCCGCCGGCACGCCCGTGGTCGGCGGCGCCGCCGACATGATCGCCTCCGCCCTAGGCGCCGGCATCGTCGCGCCCGGCGACGTGCTCCTGAAGTTCGGCGGTGCGGTCGACGTCCTCACCGCCACCGACCGCGCCCGCCCGGACCCGCGGCTCTATCTCGACTACCACCTCGTCCCCGGCCTCTTCATGCCGAACGGCTGCATGGCGACCGGCGGCTCGGCGCTGAACTGGTTCGCGCGCACCTTCGCCGGCGGCGAGGCGGCGACGGCCGCCGCCGCGGGCGAGAGCGTCCACGCTCGGCTCGACCGCCTCGCCGCCGACCGCCCCGCCGGCGCCGAGGGACTGACGGTGCTGCCCTATTTCCTCGGCGAGAAGACCCCCCTGCACGACCCTGCCGCCCGCGGCGTCTTCGACGGCCTCACCCTGTCGCACGACCTCGGCCATCTCTGGCGGGCGATGCTCGAGGCCTATGCCTACGCCATCGCCCACCACGTCGAGGTGCTCGCCGACATCGGCCATCGCGCCGAGCGCTTCATCGTTTCCGACGGCGGTTCGGCGAGCCGGGTCTGGATGGGCATCGTCGCCGACGTGCTCGGCCGGCCGGTGCAACGCCTCTCCGGCCATCCCGGCTCCTGCCTCGGCGCCGCCTGGACCGCCGCGATCGGCGCCGGTCTCGTCGACGACTGGGCGGGCGCCGCCCGCTTCGTCACCGCCGGCGACCGCATCGATCCCGATCCCGCCAACGCCGGCATCTACGCCGCCGGCTACGCCCGCTACCGCGCCCTCCACGGCGCCATCTCCACGGTGCCGCGATGACCGCCCCCTTCGCCGCCGTCGCCTGGGACGTCGACGGCACGCTGGTCGACAGCGAACCGCTGCACCACCGCGCCCTGCTGGCCGCCTCGGCCGCCGCCGGCGTCGACCTCTCCGACCTGCCCGACATGGCCTTCCGCGGCATCCACGTCGGCGACGTCTGGGAGATGCTGGCGCCGCGCCTTTCCGGCGCGATCGGCCGCGAGGCCTGGTTCGCCGCGATCCGCGACCACTACGTGTCGCACCGGCGCGAACTCGTCGCGGTGCCGGGTGCGGTCGAGACCGTGCGCCGTCTCGCCGAGGCCGGCGTGCCCCAGGTCTGCGTCTCCAATTCGGAACGGGCGATCGTCGCCGCCAATCTCGACGCCCTCGGCATCGCCCGTCTGATCCGCTTCTCGGTCACGCTCGACGACGTCGCCGCCGGCAAGCCCGACCCGGAACCCTATGCCCGCGCCGTCCGCCGGCTGACGCTGCCGCCGGCCGCCGTCGTCGCCGTCGAGGACAGCGCCACAGGCGCCGCTTCCGCCAGGGCCGCCGGTCTCCACGTCGTCGCCTGCGGCCCCGACGCCGACGCGATCGCCGACGCCCACCGCGTCGTCGCCGACCTCCGCGACCTCGCGGACCTCTTCGTCCGCGCGGACGTCGTCGTCCGCGGCCCCGTCGCCACCGCCTGACGGCGCGAGGGGAGGGGCGGAGAGGGCGGGCGCGCGGGCTTCACTCCTCCGCCGGAACAGCGGCCGAGCCGTGTCGGATCTCGCCGTCCTGCGCCATGGTCCGGGTGATCGTGGCGATCCGGGTGATCAGCCCCGCGATCATCGAGCGGTGCCGCGACGGATGGGCGGCGCGGAAGTCGACGTCGTCGAGCACCCGCTGCAATTCGGCCTCGGCGGCCCTGAGATCGTCGATGCCATAGCGCGTCGGGGCTCTCCTCTGGCGTTTCACGTCGCTCTCCGAGTCGCGGCCGGCTGATCCGGCCACTTGGATACTTATGTAAACGAATACATTTTATGGCAACTTTCAACTATGCACGTCGACGAAGGCCGCGCCCGCCGGGCCGCGCCCGGGCGGCACGGCCGGGGAGAGCCGCTCGGCCGGACGGCACTGGCTCCTGACGCGGCGACGTGCCGCAGGCGCGCCAGTCCCGATTCGATGCGGTCGGGCCCGTGGCGCGGATCGGCCGCCGGCGCCGTGAAACGGTCGGAATCCACGCGTAGTTCCAGGCGGTTGGGCACGCGTGTTGAACGCTCGCCCCGAGCCCTCTATCAGGAGGGTTCAGAGCAAGCCGAAAGCGAAGTCCAGATGTCCGAAGCCGCCCGCCTCGCCGCCGATGAATACGGCGCGGAATCGATCAAGGTCCTGAAGGGCCTCGACGCCGTCCGCAAGCGCCCGGGCATGTACATCGGCGACACCGACGACGGTTCCGGCCTGCACCACATGGTCTACGAGGTGGTGGACAACGCCATCGACGAGGCGCTCGCCGGCTACGCCGACGAGGTTCGCGTGACGCTGAACCCGGACGGCTCCTGCACGGTCTCCGACAACGGCCGCGGCATCCCGACCGACATCCACTCGGGCGAGGGCGTCTCGGCGGCCGAGGTCATCATGACCCAGCTGCACGCCGGCGGTAAGTTCGACCAGAACAGCTACAAGGTCTCGGGCGGCCTGCACGGCGTCGGCGTCTCGGTGGTGAACGCCCTGTCGGTCTGGCTGCGCCTCAGGATCTGGCGCGCCGGCCGCGAGCACCGGATGAGCTTCACCCACGGCGTCGCCGACGCGCCGCTCGAGGTCGTCGGCGAGGCGGCTGGGCGCACCGGCACCGAGGTCAGCTTCCTGCCGAGCACCGACACCTTCAAGGGCGTGATCGAGTTCGACTACGCCACGCTGGAGCGGCGCCTGCGCGAACTCGCCTTCCTGAACTCCGGCGTCCGCATCCTGTTGACCGACGCCCGCGGCGTCGAGCCGAAGAGCGAGGAGCTGCACTACGAGGGCGGCCTCGAGGCCTTCGTCCGCTATCTCGACCGCTCCCGCAAGCCGCTGATCGGCAAGCCGGTGACGGTGGCCGCGGCGCGCGACGGCATCACGGTCGAGGTGGCGTTGTGGTGGAACGACAGTTACCACGAGAACGTGCTCTGCTTCACCAACAACATCCCCCAACGTGACGGCGGCACCCATCTCGCCGGCTTCCGCGCCGCGCTGACCCGGCAGGTGACGTCCTACGCCGAGGCGTCCGGCATCCTGAAGCGCGAGAAGGTCACGCTCACCGGCGACGACTGCCGCGAGGGCCTGACCGCGGTGCTCTCGGTCAAGGTGCCCGACCCGAAGTTCTCGAGCCAGACCAAGGACAAGCTGGTCTCCTCGGAGGTCCGTCCGGTCGTCGAGAGCGCGCTCAACGAGGCTTTCGCGACATGGTTCGAGGAGCACCAGCCCGAGGCGCGCACCGTCGTCGGCAAGGTGGTCGAGGCCGCCGCCGCCCGTGAGGCGGCGCGCAAGGCGCGCGAACTGACCCGGCGCAAGGGCGCGCTCGACATGGCCTCGCTGCCCGGCAAGCTCGCCGAGTGCCAGGACCGCGACCCCGCCAACACCGAACTCTTCCTGGTCGAAGGCGACTCGGCCGGCGGCTCCGCCAAGCAGGGCCGCAACCGCGAGTTCCAGGCCGTGCTGCCGCTGCGCGGCAAGATCCTCAACGTCGAGCGCGCCCGCTTCGACAAGATGCTGTCGTCGGCCGAAATCGGCACGCTGATCACCGCGCTCGGCACCGGTATCGGGACCGACGAATTCGACCCGACCAAGCTGCGCTACCACAAGATCATCATCATGACGGACGCCGACGTCGACGGCGCCCACATCCGCACCCTGCTGCTGACCTTCTTCTTCCGGCAGATGGGCCAGTTGATCGAGCGCGGCCACGTCTACATCGCCCAGCCGCCGCTCTACAAGGTGACCAAGGGCAAGTCCGAGAGCTACCTCAAGAACGAGCACGCCCTCGAGGACTACCTGATCGACCAGGGCCTCGACGACGCCGTGCTGCGCCTCGCCACCGGCGAGGAGCGCGCCGGCCAGGACCTGCGCGCCGTCGTCGACCGCGCCCGGCAGGTCAAGGCGGTCCTCGACGGCCTGCACCACCGCTACGACCGCTCGGTGGTCGAGCAGGCCGCCATCGCCGGCGCCCTCAACGCCGACGTCCTCACCGACGCGACCAAGGCCGCCGAGGCCGCCGCCTACGTGGCGCGCCGGCTCGACATCCTCGCCGACGAGTTCGAGAAGGGCTGGACCGGCGAGGCGCGCGAGGACGGCGGTCTGGTGTTCCGCCGCACCGTGCGCGGCGTCACCGAGGTCGCCACCATCGACCCGGCGCTGTTGTCCTCGGCCGACGCCCGCAAGCTCGACGGCCACGCCCGCCACCTCCAGGACGTCTACGGCAAGGCCGCGGGCCTGCGCCGCAAGGACGGCGAGACCGCCATCCGCGGCCCGCGCGCCCTGCTCGACGCCGTCTTCGCGATCGGCCGCAAGGGCATTTCGCTGCAGCGCTACAAGGGCCTCGGCGAGATGAACGCCGAGCAGCTGTGGGAAACCACCCTCGACCCCAACGTCCGCTCGCTGCTCCAGGTCAAGGTCGCCGACGGCACCGAGGCCGACGACATCTTCGAGCGCCTCATGGGCGACGACGTCGAACCCCGCCGCGACTTCATCCAGACCAACGCGCTCAACGTCTCGAACCTGGACGTGTGAGGGAGATCGTGTAGCGAAGCCGGACGGTTCAATCGCCGCCGTCCGGCCCCGGCTCGTGTCCGGCCCGGCTACACCGTCGGAACGGTGCCGCCGTCGATGACGTGTTCGGTTCCCGTGATCGAGGCGGCGAGGTCGGAGGCGAGGAAGGCGATCAGGTTCGCCACCTCCTCCGGCTTCGATGGACGGCCGAGGGGGATGCCGCCGAGCGAAGCCATGATGATCCGCTTGCCGCCCTCGACGTCGGTCCCGGCCTCGACCGCGAGCCGCTCGGCGAGCTTCACCGACGCCTCGGTCTCGATCCATCCCGGCGCCACCCGCACCACCCTCACGCCCTTCGGCGATACCTCCTTCGAGAGCGCCTTGCCGTAGGCCGAGAGGGCGGCCTTGGCCGCCGCGTAGGCGATGGTCGCCTCGGGCAGCGGCATCAGGCGCTGGATCGAGGTGACGTGGACGACGACGCCGCGTCCCTGGCCGATCATGCCGGGCAGCAGGGCCCGGTCGAGACGCACGGCCGGGAAGAGATTGAGGTCGATCTCCCTGCGCCATTCCTCGTCGGTCAGCGCGGCGAAGCCGCCCGCCGGCGCCGACGAACCGCCGAGCATGTGGACGACGACGTCGACACCGCCGAGCCTGTCGCGAACGGCGGTCGCGACGGCGGCGCAGCCCTCGGCCGTGGTCAGGTCGGCGGCGACGAAGCCCCGCTCGGGGACGTCGTCCGGCCGTGAGCGCGCCGTCGTGAGCACGTCGGCGCCGAGGTCCCGGAACAGGCGGACGGTCGCCGCGCCCGCCCCGCGGGTGCCGGAGGTGACGAGGGCACGCTTGCCGCGAAGGTCGAGAATGGGTGCCATCAGCCGATCCTCAGGGTGGTGATCAGGTCGTTCTCGAGCGTGAACGCGAAGGCGAGCACGGCCGGACTGCCCGGGAAGTCGCCGCTGACGCGGGCCCGCACGACGACGCCGTCTCCGTCCCGCGCCACCTCCACGGCTTCGGTGGTGGGGCGGTACTGCGCCTGCGCGGCGAGCCACCACGCCCGGATGGCGGCGTGGCCGTGGTGTCGGCGGCCCTCGTCCTCGACGACGGCGTCGCTCGCGAAGGCGCGAGCGAGCCTTTCGGGATCCGCGTCGCGGTCGGCGTCGAAATAGGTCCTGACGGCGGTCGGCATGTCCATGGACGTCTCCAGCGTTGGTGGGGTGACACGCGGAATGTGCCGCTGGACGATCGATCCGATAAGCGGGATGAAAGGGGACAAGGTATTTCGGAAATCGGGACGATGCGCAAACCTGGACTGTCCGATCTCGACGCGGCGCTGGCCTTGGCCCGGCGGGCGTCCTTCCGCGCCGCGGCGACCGATCTCGGCGTCTCCACCACGACGCTCAGCAACACGATCGCGAAGCTGGAAGCGGGCCTCGGCGTCCGCCTGTTCAACCGGACGACCCGGAGCGTCTCGCTCACCGACGCCGGGCGGACCTTCGTGGGGCGGATCGCCCCGGCCCTTCGGGAGATCGAAGGGGCGATGGACGGCGCGCGCGCGGAGCAGGCGGAGCCGACGGGCACCTTGCGCATCAACGCCTTCGCCACCGCCGCCCGCGGGATTCTCGAGCCGCTCGTCTTCGCCTTCCTCCGCGCCCATCCGCGGGTGCACGTGGAGATCGTCACGGAGGAGCGGCTGGTCGACATCGTGGCCGAGGGCTTCGACGTCGGCGTCCGCGCCGCCGACCTCGTCCCGGCGGACATGATCGCGCTGCCGCTCGGCCCGCCGCTTGCGCACGCCGTCGTGGCATCCCCGGCCTACCTCGCGCGGCACGGCCGTCCGCGGACGCCCGCCGACCTCGCTGACCACGCCTGCATCCGCGTTCGCCTGCCCAACGGCGCGCTGCTGCGCTGGCCGTTCTCGCGGTACGGCGAGACGCTGCAGGTGGACGTCACGGGGCCGCTGACCCTGGACGAGGCCGGTCTCGCCCGCGCCGCCGTCGTCGAGGGCTTCGGGATCGGCTTCTTCCAGGAGCCGAACGTCCGAGAAGAGATCGCCGCCGGGCGGCTCGAGCGGATCCTCGCGGATTGGACGCCCCCGCTGGTGCCGCTCTGCCTCTACTATCCCGGCCGGCGCAACCATTCGGCCGCCCTCCGGAGCTTCCTCGCCCTCGCCCGGGAGATCGGCAAGGGCGCGGCGCCCTGACGGCACGACCCGAACGATCGCCGTGGATCGCCCGCGATCGGAACGACCGCGGTCAGGGCGTCGTCGGTGAAGGCCGGCCGAGGAAGTCGCCCGCGACGCCGTCGGCCGACGGAGCGCGAACCGGTTCGCCCGACGGCGCGGCCGCCGTCGCGAGCGGCCGCTCCTCCGCCGCCCGCCAGGGCAGGGCGAGCGAGGCGCGGAAGCGGCCCGGGCCGACGGGGCCGGCGGCGAACAGGCCGTCGTCGCGGAAGCGGGCGCGCAGGCGTTCGGCGACGTTGCGCGTGCCGACGCCCATGCCGGCCAACCCGTCGCGGCCGGGCCGGCCACCGTCGATCGGCATGTCGTTCTCGATCGTGATCAGCAGGCGGTCGGCGTCCCGGCGCGCGCGGAGCGCGATCTCCACCTGGCCCGCGGTCGCCCCGACGCCGTGCTTGACCGCGTTCTCGATGAGCGGTTGCAGGATCAGGCTCGGCACCAGCGCGCGCCGGACGTCGTCGGCCGCGTCGATGCGGAAGGTCATCCGGTCCGAGAAGCGTTCCCGTTCGATCTCGAGATAGTCCCGTTGCAGGGCGAGTTCCTCGGCCAGCGGCACGTCGTGGACGGGGTCGAGCGCGAGGGTGGTGCGCAGGAAGGTCGAGAGCGACAGCACCATGCGCCCCGCGCGCGCGGACGATCCCTCCTCGATCAGTCCGGCGATCGAGTTCAGCGTGTTGAACATGAAGTGCGGGTTGACCTGATAGCGCAGCGCCCGCATCTGCGCCGCCAGCGCCTCCTCGCGGACGGCGGCGAGGCGCAGGCTGCGCGCGTGCAGCTCGAAGGCGAACACGAGGGCGACGAACAGCGCGCACCAGCCGAAGAACAGCGCCGCGCCGAGGGCGGTGTCGTTCACGAATCCGGCCCAGTCCGCGCCGCCGACCGAGGTCGGCAGCCCGCCCCCGCCGAGGACCCGGCCGAGCCCGGCCCGGGCGATCCCCCCGAGCAGCGACAGCGCGAAGGACGACAGCAGGAGCGCGGGCAGCGCACCCTCGGTCGAACCGTTGCGCGTCGCCCGCCCGTGGATGCCGAGGAGCGCGAGGGAGATCGCGCAGGCGCCGAGCCAGCACGCGCCGTCGAGCGCCAACGTCGCGACCACGGATCGGACGTCCACCCCCGGTGCCCCGGACGCACCGCTCCCGAGCACGGCGGCCGGCAGCGACGCCAGGAAGATCCCCGCCCAGTAGACCAGCCCGAAACGGACATGGGCCCGGCGAATGCCGCAGTCGTCGGTGAGGCGGTCCATGCTCGCGTATCCGGTCTTCGATGCCGGCGCATTCTAGCCGTGGCGGCGACCGCGTCGACGGGGATCGGGGCTGCGCCGGCGCGACTTTCGCCCGCGCGCCGGCCGGAGGGCCGGGCGTCCCCGGTAATTCCACCGGCGCCGCGTTGCCGGCCTCGTCGGGATCGCGCATCCTCTGCCCGAAACCGCGAGCTTGTCCGTCGGAGCGACCATGGAGGCATGGGGCCTGTTGTATTCGGTCGCCGTCGGCGCCGTGTTCGTCGCGGGCACGATCCTCGTCGTGCTCGGCAGCTATTTCGCCACCCGCCGCGTGATCGGACCGGGCGCGGACGGCGATCGGACGATCGAGGTGGCCGCGAACGTCGCCGTGCGGGTCGCGACGCTGCACAGCCTGATCCTCGGGCTGGTCTATGCCCAGGAACTCGACGACTACAAGGGCGTCCGCTCCAACCTCGTCGAAGAGGCGATCGCCATCTCCGACGTCTTCAACGACGCCCGCCGCTACGGTGGCGAGGCGACCGCGACCGTGCAGGGCGGCCTGTCGCGCTACGTCGCCGTCGTCGTCGACGAGGAATGGGCCGACCTCGGCGACCGGCGAGGGTTGTCCGCGCGTGCGTGGCGGGAATGGGAAACCGTCTACGACGCCATTCTGAACCTCGTGCCGGTCTCGGAACGGGAACGCTTCCTCGCCCAGCGGATGCGCGACCGGATCGCGGTCGTCGCCCGATACCGCCAGCTGCGCGAGGCCCCGACCAAGAGCCATTTCTCGGGTCTGTTCTGGGCACCGGCGATCATCGGACTGGTGATCGTCTCGGCGGCCTTCTACGTCTACCGGCCGACACGCACGCACCTCGTGTTGCTCGGTCTGTTCGGGGCCTATTCGGGGGTGATCCTCTTCTTCATCTTCGCCTTCGCCAACCCCTACGCCGAACCGGGCAAGCTCGAACCACGACCGTTCCAGCAGTTGCTCCTCGGCGATCTCGCGGTCCCGCCTCCTTCTTAGGAGGCCGCCGCGGGCGGCCGTACATCGCGCTGCCGCCCCCGGCTCACACCACCGTCCGCGCCCGCGCGTCCGTCCCGAGCAGCCCCGTCAGCCGCTTCAGTCCGATCCTCAGCGCCGTCCGGTCCGGTGCGGCGCCGAGCGAGACGCGGACGGCTTCGGGAACGGTCGTGCCGGTGGCGAAGGCGGAGGCGGGTACGACGGCGACCCCGCCGGTGCCCGCCTCGGCGGCGAAGGCGTCGGCGCGCCGGCCCGGCGGCAGTTCCAGCCAGACGTGGGGGCCGCGCGGCGCCGCGCGGAAGCAATGCCCGGCGAGGACGGCGGCGGCGATCTCCTGGCGCGCCGCGCTCTCCTCCCGGATCGCCGCCACGATCTTCGCGAGCGTGCCGTCTGCGATCCAGCGTGTCGCCACCGCCGCCGCCAGCGGCGACGCCATCAGCGTGGTCGCCCGGAGTGCCGCGCCGACGGCGTCGGCCGCCCGGGCGGTCGGCGCGGCGACGTGGGCGATCCTGAGCCCGGGCGTCGCGCACTTCGCCAGCGTCGCGACGTACCACGTCCGCTCCGGCGCGCGCGCCGCGATCGGATCCGGCGGGTCGAGTGCGAGCGGGCCGTAGGGGTCGTCCTCGACGATCGCCAGCCCTTCGCGCCGCGCGATCGCCGCGATCGCCGACCGGCGCTCCACCGACATGGTCGCGGTGGTCGGGTTGTCGAGGGTCGGCACGAGGTAGAGCGCCGAAACGCTGCCCGCGCGGCAAGCGTCCGCCACCGCCTCGGGCACGACGCCCTCGGCGTCCATGGCGAGCGGCACGATCGCCGCGCCGACCCGCTCGGCCGCCGCCCTGGCGCCGGGATAGGTGACGACGCCCATGCCGATCCGGGCACCGGGCGCGAGGATCGCGGCGAAGATCGCGAACAGCGACGCCTGCGCCCCGCTCGCGACCACCACGCGGCCGGGGTCGACCGGGCCGAGCACCTTGCCGAGCCGGTAGGCCCCGGCGACCCGGTCGGCCTCGGTGCCGGCGACGGGACAATATTGCAGCAGCCCGGCGCCGCCGCGCAGCACCTCCGCGGTCGTCCGCGCCAGCCGGCCGGCGAGATCGGCGCGCGCCGGCTGCGGCGGGATGTTCAGGCTGAGGTCGACCGGCCGCGCCAGCGCCCGCGCGGCGGACTGCGGCGCGTCTGCCGCGACCCGCGTGCCGCCACGGCCCGGGCTGGCCTCCAGCACGCCGCGCAGCTTCGCCTCGCCATAGGCGCGGGTGACGGTGGTGAGGTCGATCCCGAGCGCCGTCGCGACGCTGCGCTGCGCCGGCATCCGCTCGCCCGGCGCCACGTCGCCGGCGGCGACGTCCTCCTCGATCGCCTCGACGATCCCCATGAACTTCGAGCCGGAGCCGATCCGGATCCGCGGCCGCCACACCATGCCCCCTCCGACGTCCCGACAATCAGATCCATACATTGAGGCCATGTATGCCATTCATTTCGCCGTCGATCCATACGATATGGAGGCGACGCGACGGCCGGGTCCGGCCCGCCGCCCGAAAGGGGATCGCCATGACCACCGACGTCCGTCATCCGCCGCAGCCGCCCGTCGCCACCGGCGTCCGCGGGCTGTGCCCGCGCTGCGGGCAGGGCCACCTGTTCGACGGCTTCCTGACGCTCGCCCCGTCCTGCGAGGTCTGCGGCCTCGACTACGGCTTCGCCGACCCCGCCGACGGCCCGGCCTTCTTCGTGATCTGCTTCGCCTGCGTCCCCGCGGTGATCCTGGCGCTCTGGATCGAGATGGCCTTCCAGGCGCCCTACTGGGTCCACCTCTTCACCACGTTGCCGTTCCTGCTCCTCACCTGCGTGCCGCCGCTGAGGCCGCTGAAGGGCTGGCTGGTCGCGAGCCAGTATTACTTCAAGGCCGAGGAGGGCCGCCTCGAGACCGACGACCGCGTGCCCGCGGCTGCGCCGACCGAACTCCGGAGCTGACCGGCTCCGGATGCCCGCGGGGCGGCGGACTTCCGACGCCGCCCCGTGGGCCGAGACCCTGCCATCACGCGACCGTCCGGCGCCGCGGCGCCCCGCCGCCCCTCGTCGGCTGCGGGCGCGCGGCTCGCGTTCTCATTGACGCACCGAACTGGATCGATCGAGAGTGGCGGGAGCGTGGACGATAGGGGCGTGACGATGCGAAGGCTGGCCATCTTGCTTTGCGTGATCTGCGGAGGCTGCCGGACCGACCAACAGCCGTCGGAGAGCTTCGCACGCGAGGTGATCCCCGGAATTTGCCTTCGCGGCAAGGATAGCCGCGATGTAACCGAGTTCTTCAATGCCAGTTACATATATATCGGGAATCATCCGGATGTACCGCAAGAATTCTACGACCGCATCTGGGGCGAGGACGGTGTGGTGAAGCGGGGCGGGCTCCGTCTGGTCACGCCGGAGGGCGCGATGATCCTGACGTCTGACGTAGAGCCGTTCGAAGTAGTGGTGGTAGGGCGCCCGCAGGTTGCCGATCTGAACGGGGATCCGAAGGGGCGCTTTTTCGAGTGCCGGCAGGGCGCATTTCAAGCGTTGGGGACCCGTGAACACTAACCTCGTCTCGTCGCGGCACGCCGAGGCTGCCGTCCGCCCACTACGGTCGCCGCGCCGCCCGCCCTTGAGCCGGCCGCCGCGCTCGGCCATATGTGGCGGCGACCCCCTCCGGTGCCGCCCGCCCGTGCCGCGCCGTGCCCCCGCTCCCGCCGCCCAGGATCCACCATGAAGAAGATCGGCTTCCTTTCCTTCGGCCACTGGTCGCCGACGTCGCAGTCGGCGACGCGGACGGCGGCGGACGCGCTGTTGCAGTCGATCGACCTCGCCGTCGCCGCCGAGGAACTCGGGGCCGACGGCGCCTATTTCCGCGTCCACCACTTCGCCCGTCAGCTCGCCTCGCCGTTCCCGCTGCTGGCCGCGGTCGGCGCGCGGACGAAGACGATCGAGATCGGCACCGCCGTGATCGACATGCGCTACGAGAACCCGCTCTACATGGCCGAGGACGCCGGCGCCGCCGACCTGATCTCCGGCGGCCGTCTCCAACTCGGCATCAGCCGCGGTTCGCCCGAGCAGGTGATCGACGGCTGGCGCTACTTCGGCTACCGCCCGGCCGAGGGCGAGAGCGACGCCGACATGGGCCGCCGCGCCACCGAGGTGCTGCTCGAGGTGCTGAAGGGCGAGGGCTTCGCCCGGCCGAACCCGCGGCCGATGTTCCCCAACCCGCCGGGCCTCCTGCGCCTCGAGCCCTACGCCCACGGCCTGCGCGAGCGGCTGTGGTGGGGCGCCGGCTCCAACGCCACCGCGGAATGGGCGGCCAAACTCGGCATGAATCTCCAGAGCTCGACCCTCAAGAACGACGAGACCGGCGAGCCCTTCCACGTCCAGCAGGCCGCCCAGATCCGCGCCTACCGCGAAGCCTGGAAGGCTGCCGGCCACAAGCGCGAGCCGCGCGTCTCGGTCAGCCGCAGCATCTTCGCCCTGGTCGACGACCGCGACCGCGCCTATTTCGGCGGCCGCGACGGCGACGCCGACCAGATCGGCTTCATCGACGACCGGACGCGCGCCATCTTCGGCCGCAGCTACGCCGCCGAACCGGATGTCCTGATCCGCCAACTCGCCGCCGACGAGGCGATCGCCGAGGCCGACACGCTGCTGCTCACGGTCCCGAACCAGCTCGGCGTCGACTACAACGCCCACGTCATCGAGGCGATCCTGACCCACGTCGCCCCCGCGCTCGGCTGGCGCTGAGCGGCCCGGCGCCGGCCGCGACCGGATCGTGCTAAGCTCCCGGCCGCGACTCGCGCGGGCGTCCGCCCGTGGCGGGCGCGCAACCTTTGGCCCATCCGGCGTATGCGCTTCATCCACACGGCCGACTGGCACATCGGGCAGACGATTAACGGCTGGACCCGCGAGGCCGAGCACCGCGCCTTCCTCGCCGGTCTGCCCGACCTCGTCGCGGAGACCGGCGCCGACGCGCTGATCGTCGCCGGCGACGTCTTCGACGGCATCAACCCGTCCAACGACTCGCTCCGGCTCTACTACGACGCCCTGGCGACGCTGAACGCGCGCCATCCGCGGCTGACCACCGTGATCGTCGCCGGCAACCACGATTCCGCCGGCAGGCTCCAGGCGCCCGACGTTCTGCTTCGGCGCTTCGGCGTCCACGTCGTCGCCGGCGTCCATCGGATCGACGGCCGCCTCGACCTCGACCGCCACCTCGTGCCGCTGCCGGCCGCCGACGGCGGCGTCGGCGCCCACGTGCTGGCGATCCCGTTCCTGCGCCCCGGCGACCTGCCGGGCCTCGCCTTCGACGACGGCGCCGACGGCTCGCCGGTGGTGGCGGCGACGCGCCGGCTCTACGGCGAGGCGGTCGCCGCCGCGCGCGAGCGGATCGGCGCGGCGCCGCTGATCGCGACCGGCCATCTCCACTGCCTCGGGGCGCTCGAGTCGGAGGGCGCCGAGCGCCGCATCGTCGTCGGCGGCGAGCACGCCGTGCCGGCCGACATCTTCCCCGCCGACGTCGCCTACGTCGCGCTCGGCCATCTCCATCGCGCCCAGGGCGTCGGCCGCGACACCGTCCGCTACGCCGGTTCGCCGTTTCCGCTGTCGGCGACCGAACTCCCCTACCGCCACGCCGTCACGGTGGTCGACGTCGATCCGGACGGCGCCGTGCGCTGGGTCGAGCGCCCGCTGGCGCGGCCGGTGCCGTGCCTGCGCCTGCCCGAGACCGGCGCCCTGAAGCCGGCCGACCTCGCCGCCGCCGTCGCCGCCCTCGGCCTCGATCCCGCCCTGCCGCGCGAGGTGCAGCCGCTCGTCCACGTCGTGCTCGCCCCCGACGGCCCGCTCGCCGGCGTCGTCGTCGAGGCCGAACGGCTTCTCGAGGCCCACCCGTTGCGCTGCGCCGGCATCCGGATCGAGCGGCCGGCCGCGGCGACCGAGGGCAGGGCGCCAGAGACCAAGGCGCTGCGGCTGTCGGACTGGCGCCCGGAGGACCTGTTCGCCCGCGCCTTCGAGACGAGGAACGGCGTCCCGCCCGGGCCGGAGCACCGCGAGGCCTTCCGCCGGCTGCTCGTGGCGGAGTGATCCGATGCGCCTCCTCGCCGTCCGCGGTCGCAACATCGCCAGCCTCGCCGAGCCCTTCGAGCTCGACCTTTCCGCCGAGCCGCTCGCCTCGGCGGGCCTGTTCGCGATCGTCGGACGCACCGGCGCCGGCAAGTCGTCGATCCTCGACGCGCTCTGCATCGCCCTCTACGGCGCCTGCCCGCGCAACGAGGTCGGCGACGGCGGCGAGGAGGTGCCGGACGGCCCGGGCCGGACGCTCAAGGCCGGCGATCCGCGCACCTGCGTCTCGCGCGGCGCCGCCGAGGCTTTCGCCGAAGCCGACTTCGTCGGCGTCGACGGCGTCACCTACCGCGCCCGCTGGGCGGTGCGGCGCGCCCGCAACCGCGTCGACGGCACGCTGCAGAAGGTCGAGCGCTCGGTCACCGACCTCGATCGCGGCGTGGTCGTCGCCAACCAGGTCACCGAGGCCGGCGCCGTCGTCGTCGACCGGACGCGGCTGACCTTCGCCGAGTTCTGCCGCACCGTGCTGCTGCCCCAGGGCCAGTTCGACGCCCTGCTCGCCGCGAACGCCAAGGACCGCGCCGCCCTCCTCGAGAAGATCACCGGCACCGGCCACTACCGCGACATCTCGATCGCCGCCCACCGACACGCCGCGGACGCGGCCGCCCGCGTCCACGACCACGAGACCCGCCGCGCCGCCACCGGCGTCCTCGCCGACGACGACCGTGCCGCCCTCGACGCCGAACGCGGCGCCCTCGATGCCGCAGAGACCGCCGACGCCGACCGCCGCACCGCCGTCGACGAGGCGCTCCGCCGCCATCGCGCCGTCGCCGAGGCCGGCCGACGCCTCGCCGCCGCCGTCGCGTCCGAGATCGCCGCGACCGAGGCCGCCCGCGCCCTCGACGACGAACGCGCCGCCCTCGTCCGCCTCGCCGCCGCCGAGCCCCTGCGCGCGCCGCGCGAACGCCGCGACGGCGCTGCCGCCGCCGTCGGCCGCGCCGAGGCCCGCCACACCGAAGCCACCGCCCGCCTCGACGCCGCCGCCACCGCGGCGGCCGACGCCACCGCCGCCGCCATGAGGGCCAGCGAAGCCGCGAGGGCCGGCGAGGAGCGCGCCCGCGCCTTCGAGCCCCTCTGGGCCGAGGCCGCGCGCCTCGACGCCGAACTCGCCGTCGCCCTCGCCGAGGAGACCAAGGCCGCCGAAGAGGCAACGGCCGCCGCCGGCGAGCGCGACCGGCTGGACGCCGAGGCCGTCCGCCTCGAAGGCGTCCACGCCGACGCCGAACGGGACCTCGTCGCCGCCGCCACGGCGCTCGCCGCCACCGCCGCGCTGGAACCGCTCGCCGCCCGCCGCGACGACGTCCTGGCGTTGCTCGCCGACCGCCGCACCGCCCGCGCCGACGCCGAAACCGGCCACGCCGCCGCCCGCGCGGCCCACCTCGCCGAACGGGCCGCGGCCGACGACCTCGAGCGCGCCGCCGAGGCCGACCGTACCGCCCGCGACGCCCACGCCCGCGCCGTCGCCGACCTCGACCGCTTCGCGAACGACCTCGCCACCCGCGACGAGCCCGCGTTGCGCGCCCGACGCGAGGCCGCCGCCGAGCTGTTCCGGCAAGTTCGCGACCTCGCCAAGGCCGCGCGTGCCCATGACACGGCCCGCGCCGAGCACGACGCCGCGACCCGCCGCGCCGAGGCCGCGTCCGAAACGATCGCCGCGGCCGGGCGCGCCGCCGAGGCCGCCGAGCGCGAACGCGACGCCGCCGACGCCACCGAGAAGGCGCTCGCCGGCCCCTACGAGCGCGCCGCCGCGGCCGCTTCCGCGGAAGCCGCGCACCTCCGCCGCGTCCTGGTGCCCGGCGAGGCCTGCCCGGTCTGCGGCGCGACCGACCATCCCGTCCTCGCCGACGACCGCGTCGCCGGCCTGCTCGCCGCCCTGAAGGCCGACGTCGACGCCGCCCGCGCCCGCCGCGAGGCCGCCGGCCGCACGATCCTCGACGCCGGCCGCACCGCCGCCCGCGGCCGCGGCGAGGCCGAGGCCGCCGCGAAGGCGCTCGCCGCCGCCGACGGCGCCGTCGCCGCCGCCTGCGCGGACTGGCATACCGGCGTCGAGGCCGCCGGACGGCTCGGCGCGGCCGCCGGCCTCGCGCTCGACTGGCCGGACGAGCCCGCCGAAGCCGTCGCCACGGCCGCGCTCGCCGTGGTCGAGGAGGCCGGCCGCAGCCTTCGCGCCGAACTCGACGCCGTCGAGACGCTGAAGTCGGCGCGCGAGGCCGCGATCACGGCGCGCGACCGCGCCGCCGACGCCATCGCCGCCCGCGCCGCGACCCGCGAACGCCTCGCCGCCGACCGCACCGGTCACGCCACCGCCGCCGCCCTCGCCGAGCGCGACGCCGCCGCCGCCGAACGCCGCGAGTCGGAGGCGGCGGCCCGCCTCGCCCCCCATCTCGAGGTACTCGGCATCGCCGCCGACCGCTGCGACGAGTCCGTCGACGACGCGGTGAGGGCCGCCGCGGACCGCCGCGCCGCCGCCGTCGCCGCCCACGCCGCCGCGATCCGGGCCGAGGCCGCCACCGGCCCGGCCGCCCGCGACGCCCGTGCCGCCGCGACCCTCGCCGCGAACGCCGCGACCCGGACGGCCGACACCCTCGCTGCCCGCCGTGACGCCGCCGCCGCCTTGCGCGATGCCCGCGCGGCACTGCTCGGCGGCGAGGCGACCGCGGTCCACCGCGCCCGCGTCTCCGATGAACTGACCGAACTCCGCGACACCGCCGCCACCGCCGCGAAGGCGAACTCGGACGCCGCCGCCACCCTCGCCGCCGCCCGCGCCGATGTCGCCGGCGCCGACCATGCCCTCGCCGAGGCCCGCGAGTCCCGCGTCGACGCCGAGACCGACTTCGCGGACGCCCTCGTGCGGCTCGGCTTCGACGAGGCGGGCGCCGCCGACCTGCTCGCGGTGCCCACCGACACCGTCGCCGAGCGCCGCGCCGCCGTCGCCGGCGCCGACGACCGCCTGCGCGAGGCCGCAGCGGTGGTGGCCGAGCGCCGGATCGACCTCGCCGACGCCGAGGCCGCGCTCCCGCCCGACACGGCCGTCGAAGCGCTCGACGGCGAACGCCTCGCGCTCGACGAGGCGGCGCGGCAGCGCCGGACCCGGCTCGGCGCCATCGCCGCCGCGCTCGAAAGCGACGACCGCGCCCGCGCCCGCGTCACCGAGATGGAGACCGAACTCGCCGCCGCCCGCGCCGACGCCGCGGTGTGGGCCGCGGTCGCGGAGGCGATCGGATCGAGCGACGGCTCGAAATTCGTCAAGGTCGCCCAGGACGTCACCCTCGGCGTGCTGATCGAGCTCGCCAACGGCCATCTCGCCTACCTGAAGCCGCGCTACGTGCTGACGCGCGGCGTCGGCGACCTCGCCATCAACGTGATCGACCGCGACATGGGCGACGACACCCGCTCGGTGCGCAGCCTGTCCGGCGGCGAACGCTTCCTGGTGTCGCTGGCGCTGGCGCTCGCCCTGTCCGGACTCGGCGGCCGCGAGACCTTCGCCGACACCCTGTTCATCGACGAGGGCTTCGGCTCGCTCGACGCCGCCTCGCTCGAGATGGCGATGGACGCGCTCGAGGCGCTCCAGGGCCAGGGCCGCACCGTCGGCGTCATCAGCCACGTCGAGGGCATGACCGAGCGCATCCCGGTCCAGGTCCGCGTCGAGGCCAAGGGTGGCGGCCGCAGCCGTGTCCAAGTCGTCGCGCCGGCGGGCTGGGCCGGCGCGTGAGCGCTGCGAACTGACTATGGATTGGGCGCGCATCCCGATTGACCGGGCGCGCGTGAAATTGGATCATCCGGTCAAAATCGAGCCGCTCCCGACGGCGGCGGGGAACAGAGGGTGAGAGCCATGTCGACCGTGATCAAGGGCGGCACGATCGTGACCGCCGACCGCACCTACGAATCCGACGTGCTGGTCGAGGGCGGCCGCATCGCCGCCATCGGTCCGAACCTCTCCGGCGACACCGTGGTCGACGCCGAGGGCGCCTTCGTGATGCCCGGCGGCATCGACCCGCACACCCATCTCGAGATGCCCTTCATGGGCACCACCGCCGCCGAGACGTGGGCGAGCGGCACCTATGCCGCGCTCTCCGGCGGCACCACCATGGTGGTCGACTTCGTCATCCCGGCCCGCACCGACGGCGGCCTCCTCGACGCGCTCGCGGCCTGGGAGGAGAAGGCGACCCGGCAGGCCTGCTCCGACTATTCCTACCACATGTGCGTCACCGGCTGGTCGCAGACGGTGTTCGACGAGATGGAACAGATCGTCGCCCGTGGGATCAACACCTTCAAGCACTTCATGGCGTACAAGGGCGCCCTGATGGTGAACGACGACGAGATGTTCGCCTCGTTCCAGCGCTGCGCCGCCCTCGGCGCGCTGCCGCTGGTCCACGCCGAGAACGGCGACATCGTCGCGGCGCTGCAGAAGAAGTTCATGGACGCCGGCGTCACCGGCCCCGAGGGCCACGCCTATTCGCGTCCGCCCGAGGTCGAGGGCGAGGCCACCAACCGCGCCATCATGATCGCCGACGCCGCCGGCGTCCCGGTCTACATCGTCCACACCTCCAGCGAGCAGGCCCACGAGGCGATCCGCCGGGCCCGCCAGAAGGGCATGCGCGTCTACGGCGAGCCGCTGGTCCAGCACCTGACGCTCGACGAGACCGAGTATTTCAACCGCGACTGGGACTACGCCGCCCGCCGCGTGATGTCGCCGCCCTTCCGCGACAAGAGCCACCAGGACAGCCTGTGGGCGGGCCTCTCCGCCGGCTCGCTCCAGGTCGTCGCCACCGACCACTGCGCCTTCACCACCGAGCAGAAGCGCTTCGGCCTGAAGGGCTTCCCGGCGATCCCGAACGGCACCGGCGGTCTCGAGGACCGCATGCCCGTGCTCTGGACCAAGGGCGTCAAGACCGGCCGCATCACCATGAACGAGTTCGTGGCGGTGACCTCGACCAACATCGCCAAGATCCTCAACGTCTACCCGCGGAAGGGCGCGATCGAGGTCGGCGCCGACGCCGACGTGGTGGTGTGGGATCCGGATAAGTCCAAGACCATCTCGGCCGCGACCCAGCGCTCGATCATCGACTACAACGTCTTCGAGGGCTTCGAGGTCACCGGCCTGCCGCGCTACACCCTCTCGCGCGGCGAGATCGTCTTCGCCGACGGCAAGAACGACGCCCCGCGCCCCGGCCGCGGCCAGTTCGTGCCGCGCAAGCCCTTCGGCGCGGTCAACAAGGCGCTGTCGGTCTGGAAGGACATCACCGCCCCGCGCATGATCGAGCGCAAGCCGGAATACATGCCGATCGGCGTGTGACCTCCGGGGCAGGGGGGATGGCCGCGCAGTTGCGGGCTCCCCCTCTCCCTGTCCCTCCCCCTCGAGGGGGGAGGGGACGCGGTGGCGGCGGTCCGGCCGGGATCCCGACGTCGCACGAGAGGATGGAACGGTCCGACATCGTCCCCTCCCGCCTGGAGGGGGAGGGACAGGGAGAGGGGGCACCGACAGTCGGTCGCCCGCCACGCCCTGAAGATCCGGTCGCCCGAGCAGCGAGCCCGTCATGGCCAAGGTGATCCCCATCGACTCCCGCGCCCCGTCGGCGCAGCCGGCGCCGCGCCGGCCCGTCATCGACGTCCGCGGTCTGTCGCTGACGTTCCAAACCGCCGACGGCCCGGTCCACGCCTTGAAGGACGTCGACCTCGCGGTCGAGAAGGGCGACTTCGTGTCCTTCATCGGCCCGTCCGGTTGCGGCAAGACCACGCTGCTGCGCGTGATCGCCGACCTCGAGCAGCCGACCGCCGGCACCATCGCCGTCAACGGCGTCAGCCCGGAACAGGCGCGTCTGGCGCGCGCCTACGGCTACGTCTTCCAGGCCGCCGCGCTCTATCCCTGGCGCACCATCGCCCGCAACGTCGCGCTGCCGCTCGAGATCATGGGCCTCTCCAAGGCCGAGCAGGACGCGCGGATCGCCCGCAACCTCGCCCTCGTCAACCTCGCCGGCTTCGAGAAGAAGTTCCCCTGGCAGCTCTCCGGCGGCATGCAGCAGCGCGCCTCGATCGCCCGCGCCCTCGCCGTCGAGCCCGACCTCCTGCTGATGGACGAGCCCTTCGGCGCCCTCGACGAGATCGTCCGCGACCATCTCAACGAGCAACTGCTCCAGCTCTGGGCCAAGACCGAGAAGACCGTGGTCTTCGTCACCCACTCGATCCCCGAGGCGGTCTACCTCTCCACCAGGATCGTGGTGATGAGCCCGCGCCCCGGCCGCATCCACGACGTCGTCGAATCGACGCTGCCCCGCGGCCCTCGCCCGCTCGACATCCGCGAGACCCCGGAGTTCCTGAAGATCGCCCACCGCGTCCGCGAGGGCCTGCGCGCGGGGCACAGCTATGACGATTGAGGTGGTGTACCCGGCGAAGCTTGAGAAAGTGAACGCCGACCGGGGCCTCCCCGTGTCCGCGACGCTCCCGTTGCCCGGTATGCATTCCCCATCGGCTTGGTCCGCGCAGGCGGACCATCCACGTCCCGGACGTTCGAGCGCCGGCCTTCATGGATGGCCCGCCTGCGCGGACCAAGTCGGCCATGGAAGAGAAGGAAAAAGTGCGCCCTTCCTTCTCCCCTTGCGGGAGAAGGTGCCGGCTTCGCCGGCGGATGAGGGGGAACCCCGCCATCTCCGGTCGGAGGAGGACGAGGGAGTACCCCATCACCTCCCGTCACGCCGCCCCCCGGCCCCCTCACGGCACCAGCGCGTCCAACTCCGGCAGCAGCACGACGCTCTCCTGCTCGTTCGGGTCGGTGCGGGCGATCACCGCCACGGCCTCGTCGGGGCCGCGGTTGATCGGCAGGTGCGGCATGCCCGCCGGGATGAAGAACATGTCGCCGGCCTTGACGTCGATGCGGTGCTGCAGCCGGTCGCCGTACCAGGTCTCGGCGACGCCCTTCAGCATGTAGATCGCGGTCTCGTGGGCCTCGTGCAGGTGCGCCTTGGCCCGGCCGCCCGCCGGGATCGTCAGCAGCATCATGCAGATGCCCTTCGAGCCCGTCGTCTCGGCCGTGATGCCCTCGATGTAGTCGAACCCCTGCTTGCCGGCGTAGGACGTGGCACCGGGGCGGATCAGGCGGCAGTCGGACATGCGGGACCTCGCGTGAGAAAATCGCCGCCGATCATGGTCCGCCGCGCGCCCCTGTCAATCGCCGCGCGCGCGCCGTCGCCGCGTTCGGAGGGCCGCCCGTGAGCGCCGTCGCCGCCCCGCTGCCGCGCACCACCGGCCTCTCGGCCCGGCTGCGCCTCTCCGTCCTGCCGGTGGCGACGGTGATCCTCGCCATCCTCGCGCTCTGGTACGTCGGCGCCGTCGCGCTGAACGCGCCGTTCCAGCGCCAGCTGTTCGCCACCGCCAATCAGCCGTACACGACCGCCGACCTCGTCGTCGCCACGCTCGACCAGGAGCGCCCGGTGCTGCCCTCGCCGCATCAGGTCGCTGCCGAGCTCTGGAAGACCACGGTCGCGACGCCGGTCACCTCCAAGCGCAGCCTCGTCTACCACGGCTGGATCACGCTCTCGTCCACGCTGGTCGGCTGCGGCATCGGCACGCTGCTCGGCGTGCTCCTGGCAGTGCTGGTGGTGCACAGCCGCACCCTCGACAAGAGCCTGATGCCCTGGGTGATCGCCTCGCAGACCATTCCGATCCTGGCGATCGCGCCGATGGTGATCGTGGTGCTGAACGCGATCGGCGTCACCGGCCTCCTGCCCAAGGCGTTCATCTCGACCTACCTGTCGTTCTTCCCCGTCACCGTCGGCATGGTGAAGGGCCTGCGCTCGCCGGAGATCCTGCATCTCGACCTGATGCGGACGTGGTCGGCGAGCCCGGCGCAGGTGTTCTGGAAGCTGCGGCTGCCGGCGGCGGTGCCGTTCCTGTTCACCTCGCTGAAGGTGGCGGTCGCCGCCAGCCTCGTCGGCGCCATCGTCGGCGAACTGCCGACCGGCGCCGTCGCCGGCCTCGGCGCACGCCTGCTCGCCGGCTCCTACTACGGCCAGACCGTGCAGATCTGGTCGGCGCTGGTGGCGGCGGCCCTGCTCGCCGCCGCGCTCGTCACGATCGTCGGCGTCCTCGACCGTCTCGTCCGCGCCCGCATGGGAGCCCGCCCGTGACCCCCGCCAGCCCCGGCCGCGTCGGCGTCCGCTCCGTCGTCCTGCCCGCCGCGGCGCTCCTCGCCGCGCTCGCCGCCCTGGCGCTGCCGGTCGGGGAGGGCGGCGCCGGCCCGGGCTTCGCCGACGTCCGTCTGCTCTCGGCCGCCCTCGCGCTCGCCGCCGCGGCCTGGACCACGTGGAAACTCGCCCCCGCCGCGACGATCCTCGTCGGCCTCGTCGCCTCCACCAACGCCGCGGCCGTGGTGATCGGCGCGGTCGCCGCCGTCGGCACCGCGGTCGGTCCGGCGCACTGGGCGCTGCTCGTCGGCGGCTGGCTGACCGCGTGGGCCGCGACCGCCGCGCTCGCCGCCGCGCGCCCGGCCGATCCCGCCGCCGCCCGGATCGCCGGGCTCGCGGTGCCGGTGCTGTTCGGCGCCTGGATCCTGGTGCTGTGGGAGGCGCTGGTGCGCGGCCTCGGCGTGCCCGCGGTGCTGCTGCCGCCGCCGTCCGCGATCGGCGCCCGCCTCGTCTCCGAGATCCCGACCCTCGCCGCCGACTTCCGCCAGACCTTCCTGAAATCGGTTCTGATCGGCTGGGCCGCCGGCTGCGGCCTCGGCTTCGCCGTCGCGCTGGTGGTCGACCGCGTGCCCTTCCTGCGCCGCGGCCTCTTACCGGTCGGCAACCTCGTCTCGGCCCTGCCGGTGGTCGGCGTCGCGCCGATCATGGTGATGTGGTTCGGCTTCGACTGGCCGTCCAAGGCGGCGGTCGTCGTCATCATGACCTTCTTCCCGATGCTGGTGAACACCGTCGAGGGCCTCGCCGCCGCCGGCGCCATGGAGCGCGACCTGATGCGCACCTACGCCGCCGACCACCGCCAGGAGCTCCTGAAGCTGCGCCTGCCGGCGGCGATGCCCTTCGTGTTCAACGCGCTCAAGATCAACTCGACCTTGGCGCTGATCGGCGCCATCGTGGCCGAGTTCTTCGGCACGCCCATCGTCGGCATGGGGTTCCGCATCTCCACCGGGGTCGGCCGCATGGCGATCGACATGGTCTGGGCCGAAATCGCGGTCGCCGCGCTCGCCGGCTCGCTGTTCTACGGCGCGATCGGCATGGTCGAGCGCCGGGTCACCTTCTGGCATCCGTCCTTCCGTCGCTGACGGCGGGACGCGGGAAACCGCACGGCACCGTCCGGCGCCGTTGCGATCGAGAGCCGGGCAACCGGTCCAACAAGGGGAACGGGACTGACATGAAGACGACATTCCTCGCCGCCCTCGGCCTCGGCGCGGCCCTCGGCGTCGCCGACGCCGCCGCCGCCGACACCGTCACGCTGCAGCTGAAGTGGGTCACCCAGGCCCAGTTCGCCGGCTACTACGTCGCCAAGGACAAGGGCTTCTACGAAGAGGCCGGCCTCGACGTCACCATCAAGGCCGGCGGCCCGGACATCGCCCCGCCGCAGGTGATCGCCGGCGGCGGCGCCGACGTCATCGTCGACTGGATGCCCTCCGCCCTCGCCAGCCGCGAGAAGGGCGTGCCGCTGGTCAACATCGCCCAGCCGTTCAAGCGCTCGGGCATGATGCTGACCTGCCTGAAGGAAACCGGCATCACCAAGCCGGAGGACTTCAAGGGCAAGACCCTCGGCGTCTGGTTCTACGGCAACGAGTATCCGTTCCTGTCCTGGATGGCCCACCTCGGCATTCCCACCGACGGCAGCGCCGGCGGCGTCACCGTGCTGAAGCAGGGCTTCAACGTCGATCCGCTGATCCAGAAGCAGGCCGCCTGCATCTCGACGATGACCTACAACGAATACTGGCAGGTCATCGACGCCGGCATCCCGGCCGACCAGTTGGTCGTCTTCAAGTACGAGGACCAGGGCGTCGCCACGCTCGAGGACGGCCTCTACGTGCTCGAGGACAAGCTGAAGGACCCGGCCTTCGTCGCGAAGATGGCGAAGTTCGTCAAGGCGTCGATGAAGGGCTGGGACTACGCCCGCGCCAATCCGGAGGAGGCCGCCAAGATCGTCCTCGACAACGACGAGACCGGCGCCCAGACCGAGAAGCACCAGGTCCGCATGATGGGCGAGATCAACAAGCTGACCGAGGGTTCGGACGGCACGCTCGACACCGCCGCGGCCGACAAGACCGTCGAGACGCTGCTCGGCGGCGGCTCCGACCCGGTCATCACCAAGCCGCCGGTCGGCGCCTGGAGCGCCGCGGTCACCGACGCCGCCAAGGCGCTCTGACATCCCCCGATCGCGCGGTCCCGATCCGTCGGGGCCGCGCGGACGGGCGCGCCCCGCAGATCAGGCGACCGAGCGCGGATCCTGGTCGGCATCGTCCAGGTCGTCGTCCGCCTGCCGTTCGGCCATCCGGTCGTGCCGTTCCCGGCAAGGGCAGGGCGAGCCGAGCAGGCTGGCGAGGTCGGTCAGCAGCGTCTCGACGTGCTCGCGCGAGGCCCGGTAGTAGATCACGCGGCCCTCCCGGCGCGCCACGACCAGCCGGTCCTGGCGCAGGCGGGCGAGCTGCTGCGACACGGCGGGCTGGCCGAGTTCGAGCATGCGCTCGAGCTCGCCGACCGATCGCTCGGCCGCGGTGAGGTGACTGAGGATCAGGAGACGCTGCTCGTGCGAAAGCGCGCGGAGCGCACTGCTGGTGCGCCTGGATACGTCGACTCGCTCCACTTTCGCCGATCCCCAATTCCGACGAGAGGTGCTCGACAGGCGGGAGTCGCGCTGTCGGCATTGGCCATCTATACTAGGGCCCTTGTCAGAAGGCGCAATGGTCTTTTGGCGCCCTAAGGGCATGCCCGTTCGACCTTCGTTGCATGGCAGAGGTGAGGATGGTTGCATACCGGCACGGTCCGACGCGGCGTCTCGTCGTCGCCGGCCTCCTCGCGGCGACGGTTCCGGGCGGACCGGCGGCCGCCGCCGCCGGACGCCTCGAGGCCGAGATCGCGGCCTTCGCGGCCGGCCTCGCCGTGACGTCCGCGCCCTTCGGCCTGACGGTCGACGCGGCGGTCGAGAGCGGCTACACGGTGCCGGTCTCGATCGTCCCGGCCGGCCTCGCCGCCGGCGAGCGGCTCGAGGCCGTGCGCCTGTTCGCCCCCGAAAATCCGCTGGTGCGCGTCGCCACCTTCCACTTCGGGCCCTCGGCCACCGGCCGGCTTTCGACGCGGATCCGGCTCGCGCGCTCGCAGGCCGTGGTGGCGCTCGCGCGCACGTCGGCCGGCCGTGTGCTCCGGCAGGAGCGCCGGGTCGAGGTGCTGGTCGGCGGCTGCGGCTTCGACGTCGAGGAGAAGGCGGGATGAGTTTCGGCACCGCCCGTCTGAAGCTGCCCGCCCGCGCCGCCCGCGGCGAGACGGTCACCGTCCGCGCCCTGGTCGGTCATCCGATGGAATCGGGCTTCCGCAAGGGCGACGACGGCCGCCGCGTCCCGCGCCTGATCGTCGCCCGCTTCGTCGCCACCCTCGACGGCGAGGAGGTGTTCGCCTGCGACCTCGAGCCGGCGATGGCCGCCAATCCCTATTTCGAGTTCGACGTCGTGGTTTCCCGGTCGGGGCTTCTCCGCTGCGTCTGGACCGACGACCTCGGCGCCGCCGTCTCCGCGGAGGCCGCCATCACCGTCGATTGACGGCCGTGCGACGCGACGCCCCTTCCGGCGGCGGCGCGATCGACTAATCTCCACGCTGGTGCCGCGCCGGTCCGGAGGGACGGTCCGGGCGGGGCCGGGAGGAGAGGAATGCCGAAGATCCGGAGCGTCGCCGCGCTTGCCGCGGCGGCGGTCGCATCCACGCTCGCCACGTCGGCGACGGCGGGCGGCCGCACCATCGACTATCTCGCCGAGACCTGCTTCGCCTGCCACCGCGCGGGCGCCACCACCGGCATCCCGGCGATCACCGGCCGGCCCGGCTTCGAGGTGGTCAAGGCGCTGACGGACTACAAGTCCGGCGCGCGCAAGCACCCGGTGATGGCCGCCGTCGCGGCCGAGATCCCCGACGAGCAGATCGGCATGCTCGCCGCCTTCCTGGCCAAGCAGCGGTGAGGCGCGCCATGCTCGATCGTCGCGGTTTCCTCGCCCTCTCCGCCGCGGGCCTCCTGCCCGGCGGCGCCTTCGCCCAGACCCCGCCGAAGGTCGTCGTGCTCGGCGGCGGCGCCGGCGGTGCCACCGCCGCCCGCGTGCTGCGCAGCTACGGCGGCCCCCGGATCGACATCACCCTGATCGAGGAGAACCGGGACTACGTCACCTGCTTCTTCTCCAACTGGGTGATCGGCGGCCTGCGCGAGATGGCCGACATTACCCACGGCTACGACCGCCTCGCCGCCGCCGGCATCCGCGTGGTGAACGCCCGCGCGGCCTCGATCGACCGCGACGGCAAGGCCGTCGTCCTCGCCGACGGGTCGCGCGTGTCCTACGACCGGCTCGTGCTCGCGCCCGGCATCGCCTTCCGCTACGACACGCTGCCCGGTTATTCCGAGGCCGCGGTCGAGAAGATGCCGCACGCCTGGAAGGCCGGACCGCAGACGCTGGCGCTGCGCGAGCGTCTCGACGCCCTCGACGACGGCGCCACGATCGTGATGACTGTCCCGGCGATGCCCTATCGCTGCCCGCCTGGCCCCTACGAGCGGGTGTCGCTGATGGCGGCGTCCCTGAAGGCGCGCGGTCACGCCCGTTCCAAGATCGTGATCCTCGACGGCAAGGAGAAGTTCTCCAAGCAGGCGCTGTTCCAGGAGGGGTGGGAGGCGCACTATCCCGGCATGGTCGAGTGGCTGCCGCCGTCCGTCCACGGCGGCCTGAAGGGCTGCGATCCCGACCGGATGGTGATCGAGACCCAGCTCGACAGCTTCCACGGCGACCTCGTCTCCGTGATCCCGCCGCAGACCGCGGGGGCGATCGCGATCGCGGCCGGTCTCGCCGGCGAGGACGGTTGGTGCGCGGTCGATCCGGTCACCTTCGCCTCGGCGGTCGATCCGGCGATCACGGTGGTCGGCGATTCGAGCAAGGCGGGCGAGATGCCGAAGTCGGCCTTCTCGGCCAACAGCCAGGCCAAGGCCGCGGCCTTCCACCTGCTCGCGGACCTCGCCGGCCGTGCGCCGTCGGATCCGCTGCTGTTCAACACCTGCTGGAGCCTGATCGCTCCCGACGACGGCGTGAAGGTCGGCGGCGTCTACGAGCCGAAGGACGGCGCGCTCGCGGCCAAGGTGTCCTTCGTCAGCAAGTCCGGCGAGAGCGCCGAGGACCGCCGCAAGGGTGCCGAGGAGGCCGCCGCCTGGTACGCCGCCATCGTCGCCGACATGTTCGGCTGACCGCGTCCCCGAAACGAAAACGCCCGGCCCCCCGCGAAGGGGACCGGGCGTCGAAGAGCGCGGGGAGCGCCCCGGTCGTCAGATCACTTGAAGGTCTCGAGGTAGGCGATCACGTCGGCGATCTCCTCGTCCTTCTTCAGGCCGGCGAAGGCCATCTTGGTCCCCGGCGCGAACGCCTTGGGGCTCTTCAGCCACTCGGTCAGCGCGGCCTCGTCCCAGACCTTGCCGGCGGCGCCCATCTCCTGCAGCGCCTTGGAGAACTGGTAGTCCTCCGGGTGCTTGCCGATCACCGAGCCGACGACGCCGTTCAGCGCCGGGCCGACCTTGTTCTTGGCGCCCTCGCCGACGGCGTGGCAGGCCATGCACTTCTTGAAGACCTTCTCGCCGGCGGCCGGATCGCCCGCCAGGGCAGCCGACGACATCGCCGCGAACGCAACGGCGGTCAGAACCAGAATCTTCTTCATGTTACCCCTTCCTCGTCGCTCCCGGCCCGGCGCTCGGTCGTCCCGAACTGGACCCCGGACCGCAACTATTCCCATTCCCGCGCCTTCCGCAAGGCGCACCTTGGTCGCCCCGCCGGCTCCCGATGACGCAGGGCCGTCGACCGGCCCCGCCACGTTCCAGCTAGCGCGCCGTCGTCCGCCGTCCACCGCGTCGCGGCGTCCGGACGGCCTCCGCCCGAACGCCGCGATCCTGCGCCGGCGCAACTGAACCGCCGATGAACCCGCCGGACACGGCGCCTTGCCGAGCCGGGCCGCGTCGGCGATATGGAGGGGACGACGAGGCGCAGGATCCGCGCCGGACGAGAAGGCGAGAGATGGCCGGCTATCCCCACCACAGGTTCGCGGTCGCGCCGATGATGGACTGGACCGACCGCTGGTGCCGGCTGTTCCACCGTCGGCTGTCGCGCCACGCGCTGCTCTACACCGAGATGGTCACCTCCGCCGCCGTGATCCACGGCGATCGCGACCGCCTGCTCGGCTTCTTCCCCGAGGAGCACCCGGTGGCGCTGCAGCTCGGCGGCTCCGATCCGGCCGAGCTCGCCGCCGCCGCCCGCATCGCGGCCGACTACGGCTACGACGAGGTCAACCTCAACGTCGGCTGTCCGTCCGACCGGGTCCAGTCCGGCCGCTTCGGAGCCTGCCTGATGCGCGAGCCCGCTCTCGTCGGCGACTGCGTCGCCGCCCTGCGCGCGGCGGTGTCGATCCCGGTCACCGTCAAGTGCCGCATCGGCGTCGACGACCAGGACCCCGAGGAGGCGCTCGACACCCTCGCCGACGCCGTCGTCGCCGCCGGCACCGACGCGATCTGGGTCCACGCCCGCAAGGCCTGGCTGAAGGGTCTTTCGCCCAAGGAGAACCGCGACGTTCCGCCGCTCGACTACGGCCGCGTCCGGCGGCTGAAGGCGCGGTTGCCGCAGGTCTTCGTCGGCATCAACGGCGGCATCGGCTCGCTCGAGGCCGCCGAGGCGGCGATCGCCGGGCTCGACGGCGTCATGCTCGGCCGCGCCGCCTATCACGAGCCGGCCCTGCTCGCCGCCGTCGACCGCCGCTTCTACGGCGAGACCGGCCCCGACCCCGACCTCTTCGAGGTCGTCGACTCCATGCGAGGCCCGATCGCCGACCACCTCGCAAAGGGCGGCCGGGTCGGCCACGTCGCCCGGCACATGCTCGGCCTGTTCCAGGGCCGGCCCGGCGCCCGCGCCTTCCGCCGCATCCTCACCGAGGGGGCGGTCGAGCCCGGCGCCGGCCTCGAGGTGCTCGACGCCGCGCTCGCCGCGCTGCGCCGTCCCGCACGCTCCGCCGCCTGACGGCGGGGCGTTGCGCTCAGCCGTGGGCGATCTGCCAGCCGGCCATCAGCGCCACGATCAGCGCCAGCCACACCGCCGCGTGCCAGAGCCGCGGCGAGAACCGACCGCGGCCGCCGATCAGCGCGGCCGCGATCACCAGCCCGATCGCACCCATCTTGAACAGGGCGGCGAAGCGCTCGTCGTCGAGGCCGAGGATGCCGCCGTCGTCGCCGAACAGCAGCAGCGCGGCGAGGCCGGTCACGGCGATCGCCAGCGCCAGCGGCAGCACGACGCCGCGCCTCACGGTGACAACTCCGCGGCGCCGCGGGCGGTGAGGGCCGCCATCAGCGCGCGCCGTTCGCGCTCGCTCATCGATCCCCAGCGCGCAATCTCGTCGAGCGTGCGCCGGCAGCCCCGGCAGAGGCCGGAGACCGGGTCGATCGTGCAGAGCTTGACGCAGGGCGTCGAGACGCTGGGCATGCGGGCTCCTCGCCGGGAACGGACCCTCCCGAAGTAGGCGCTCCGCGCCGGCACATCAACCGCCGCGAAGGTCGCGGTGCCCGCGGCGACTCAGCCGTTGCCTCCGGCCAGCAGCCCCGTCAGGAACGCGGTCTCGCCGAGGAGTTCGGCCGCGCCGAGCACGTCGCCGGTCTGGCCGCCGATCTTCGCCCGCGCGATCCGGCCGACCGCGGCCACCGCGAGTCCGGTCGCGCACAGCCCGAGCGCGACCCGCCCCGGCCCCGCCGCCGCCAGCGCCGCCGCCGCCACGACCAGCCCGGTCGCCGACGCGACCGCCGCGGCCGCCGCACCCGGTCGGCCGGCGCCCGCCGAGAGCCCGTCGGTCCGCGCCGGCGGCAGCGCCCACCACAGCCCGACCATGCCGGCGCGCCCGACCGCCGCCGCCGCCAGCACGGCCGCCGCCACCGCCGCCGGTCCGGCCGGTGCGAGCGCGGCGAAGGCGGAGGCGCGGGCGAGCGTCGTCAGCGCGAGGGCGAGGGCGCCGAAACTGCCGATCCGGCTGTCGCGCATGATCTCGAGGCGGCGCTCCCGCGAGCCGCCGCCGTAAAGGCCGTCGGCGCTGTCGGCGAGGCCGTCTTCGTGGAGCGCGCCGGTCGCCGCCGCCAGGGCCGCCACCGTCAGGGCGCCGGCGAGGAGGTCCGGCAGTCCGACCGCCACCGCCAGCGCGGCCACCACCGCGCCGGGCAGGGCGATCACCACGCCGGCGAGCGGCACCAGCGCGGCGGCGCGCCGCATCTCCGGCAGCGCCGCCGGATCGTCCGCGGCCGACAGCGGCGGCACCGGCAGGCGCGAGAAGAAGCGCAGGCATCCGGCGAGGTCGGCGATCACGCGCGAAGGGGAGGGCGGGCGCATCGGATGGTCACCACGGTCTGTCCGGGCCGTCGGGGCTCGTGTATACGAGGCCGCTCCGCGGCGCCACCCGCGTCGCCGCCGCCCGCCGCCGCACCGCCGCGCGGGCGCTCGCCCGAGACCGGCCGCCCGCCGCGGCCCACGCACAAGGACCGCCGATGTCGCTCGCCCTCTCCGCCCTGCCGTTCGACGACATCCGCAGCCTGGTCTCCCGCATGCCCGGGCCGGACGCCGACGCGGTCGACGCGGTGCGCCGGCGCGACGCCCGCCTCACCAAGCCCGCCGGCTCGCTCGGCCGCCTGGAGACGCTCGTCGAGTGGCTGGCGGCGTGGCAGGCCCGGCCGACCCCGCGGGTCGACCGCCCGGTGGTGTCGATCTTCGCGGCGAATCACGGCGTCGCCGCCCGCGGCGTCTCGGCCTTTCCGCCCTCGGTGACCGAGCAGATGGTGGCGAATTTCGCCGCCGGCGGCGCCGCCATCAACCAGATGTGCGTCGCCTTCGACCTCGGCCTCAAGGTGCTCGAACTCGCCCTCGAGGTGCCGACGCCGGACATCACCGTCGCCGACGCCTTCGACGAGGCCGGCTGCGCCGCCACCATCGCCTTCGGCATGGAATCGGTCGCCGGCGGCGCCGACCTCCTGATCGTCGGCGAGATGGGCATCGGCAACACCACCGTCGCCGCGGCGATCTACCACGGTCTCTACGGCGGCGACGCCGCCGACTGGGTCGGCCGCGGCACCGGCGTCGACGACGAGGGCCTCGCCCGCAAGCGCGACGCCGTCGCCGCCGCGGTCGCCCGCCTCGGCGAGGGCCGCCGCGATCCGCTCGAGGTGCTGCGCCGGGTCGGCGGCCGCGAGATCGCGGCCATGGTCGGTGCCCTGATCGCGGCCCGATTCGAGCACGTGCCGGTGATCGTCGACGGCTTCGTCGCCACCGCCGCCGCCGCCGTGTTGCACGCGATGGATCCCGCCGCGGTCGACCACGTCCTGGTCGGCCACCGCTCGGCCGAGGGCGCCCACGGCGCGGTGCTGGAGCGGCTCGGCAAGACCGCGCTGCTCGACCTCGGCCTCCGCCTCGGCGAGGGCACCGGCGCCGCGCTCGCCGCCGCGCTCGTCAAGGCCGCCGCCGCCACCCATGCCGGCATGGCGACCTTCGATCAGGCCGGCGTCGCCGAGAAGGGCTGACGCGGGCGCGAAAAGGGAGACGGACGGGAGGCGGGCGATCCCTGGCGGGCTCAGGCCCGGCGGCGCGCGTCGTGGAAGCCGCCGGGGCGGCGCTCGTCGGGCCCCGACGGTTCGGCGATCTGGTGCATCACCTCCATCACCCGCGCCGGCGGGAAGGTCACGGTGACCTCGGTGCCCTCGCGGAGCTTGGAGCGCAGGTCGAAGGTGCCACCGTGCATGGTGACCAGCGCCTGCACGATCGGCAGGCCGAGGCCGGTGCCCTGTTCGGCCGTCTTGATCGCGAGCGAGCCCTGGCCGAAGGCCGACAGCACGATCGGGATCTCCTCCTCGGGAATGCCGGGGCCGTTGTCGCGCACGCTGACATACTGGCCGCCGCCGGCGGTCCAGCCCATCTTGACCCAGATCTCGCCGCCGGTCGGGGTGAACTTCACCGCGTTCGACAGGAGGTTCAGCACGATCTGGCGCAGGCCGCGCTCGTCGGCCCACAGCTTCGGCAGATTAGGCTCGAACTGCTCGTGGATGGTCAGGCCCTTGGTCTTGGCCTTCAGCTTGATCAGGTGGTGGCAGTCCTCCACCACGTCGGCGAGCCGCACCGCCTCCTCGTTCAGCGCGTAGCGCCCGGCCTCGATGCGGGAGAGGTCGAGGATCTCGTTGATCAGGTTGAGGAGGTGGGTGCCTGAATTGTGGATGTCGGTGACGTATTCGCGATAGTGGTCGTTGCCCATCGGCCCGAACACCTCGCCCTTCATGATCTCGGAGAAGCCGAGGATCGCGTTGAGCGGCGTGCGGAGCTCGTGGCTCATGGTCGCCAGGAAGCGCGACTTGGCGAGGTTGGCCTCCTCGGCGCGGCGGCGGCTGTCGTCCGACACCGCCTTGGCCTGCTCGAGTTCGGCGATCAGCGCGTCCTTCTCGGCGCGGAACTCCAGCACCGTCAGCGAGGTCTCGTGCAGGCGGATCGCGAGCAGCACGAAGAAGCCCTCCGCGATCACCACGAAGCCGGCCATGGTGTAGCCGACGAATGCCTGGGTCATCGCCATTTCGGCGCTGCCGAACACGGCCATCGGCAGCGTGCCCCAGATCACCGCCTGCGGCAGGTTGCTCGCCACCATGCCGGTCACCGCGATCGCGGTGAGGAGGGCGCCGAAGGCGAACACGCCGAGCTGGCCCGGCTCGGCGGTCGGCAGGAAGGCGAGCGCGCCGAAGGCGAGGCCGAACAGCGCCTCGGTGATCGCGAACTGCCGGCGCCAGTAGGCGAGCTTGACATCCTCCGGCGACGTGCCGAGGAAGCGACGGCAGATCAGCCAGTTGAGCGCGAGGGTCGCCAGCGCCGCGGTGCCCCAGCCCGCCGCCAGCGGCAGCGCGATCCAGTAGCTCGCGGTCGCCGCGATCACCGCCACGAAAACCGCCACCGCCGCGAAGGCCGAGACGCGGTTGCGGGCGTAGCCGAGCATCAGCTCGTAGTCGAAGGCCGGGCGCGTGCCCGTCGACGACGACAGCCGCTCGCGGACGTCCCGGACCGCGCGCGAGGTCTCGCGGCGACGATCGGCCTTGCGCCGATTCATCTCCGTCCGATCCGCCGTGCGTCCGATCGTCGTGTCGGTCATCACGCCCCGTCTAGGCATTTCGCGCGCCGGCACCGGCTTTACGCGTTCCCCGCAGTCTTTCGGAAACTACGCGCGGGAACCTTAAGGGGCCGTTCGGCCGTGTGGTTAACGATTGGTCGATCGCGTCGATCCACCCGCCCGCTCGGCCGGGACGCCGTCGGGACCGCGGCGGCATTGACTTCGGCCGGAGAATGGATTTCTACTCCAAGCCATCAGATGGGCGTCGGCGTGGAATGTCATTCTCAGCCTTCGCCATTCAGCCCGAGGCTTCCCAAGTGATCGACCGTCTGGACCGCAAGATCCTCTCCATCCTCCAGGAGGATGCGACCATCCCCGTCGCCGAGATCGGCAAGCGCGTGGGGTTGTCGACGACGCCGTGCTGGCGCCGCATCCAGAAGCTCGAGGAGGACGGCGTGATCCGTCGCCGCGTCGCGGTGCTGGACCCGAAGAAGATCAACGCCAAGGTCACCGTCTTCGTGGCGATCACCACCAACCAGCATTCCGAGGAATGGCTGAAGCGTTTCGCCGAGGTGATCCGCGACTTCCCCGAGGTGGTCGAGTTCTACCGGATGAGCGGTCAGGTCGACTACCTGCTCCGGGTCGTCGTGCCCGACATCGAGGCCTACGACGCCTTCTACAAGAAGCTGATCGCCCGCATCGACATCGCCGACGTCTCGTCCTCTTTCGCGATGGAGCAGATCAAGTACACCACCGCGCTGCCGCTGCAGTTCGTGCCGGTCGAAAAGGACAAGCAGGTCTGATTGCCGTCGGCCGAAAGGCCGAGGGTTCTGTCCGGCACCGGGGCGTTCGGTCGCTTCAAATTCCCCCGCGACCTCCTATATGCTCGGATCCGGGAGAAGCGCGGCGGCCGCGAAGGCCGGCCCGTCCCTGGGGACGCCGTTCGTTCCCAGGCGGATGGTGAACCGGCGGACCGCCGCCCGAGCGAGGAAGATCGAGGACCCCCATGACCATCGCTGCCGATCGGACGCCGACGTCGCCCGCGCTGATCGACCCGTTCGGGCGCACCGTGTCCTATCTCCGCGTCTCGGTGACGGACCGCTGCGACTTCCGCTGCGTCTACTGCATGGCCGAGGACATGACGTTCCTGCCCAAGCGGGACATCCTGACCCTCGAGGAGCTCGACCGGCTCTGCTCGGCCTTCGTGCGCAAGGGCGTTCGGCGGCTGCGCCTCACCGGCGGCGAACCGCTGGTCCGGCGCGACATCATGCAGCTGTTCCGCTCGCTGTCGCGCCATCTCGATTCGGGCGCGCTCGAGGAACTTACCCTCACCACCAACGGCTCGCAGCTCGGCCGCTACGCCGCCGAACTCGCCGCCTGCGGCGTCCGCCGCGTCAACGTCTCGATCGACACGCTCGACCCGGTCAAGTTCCGCCGCATCACCCGTTGGGGCGACCTCTCCAAGGTGCTCGCCGGCATCGACGCCGCCGAGAAGGCCGGCCTCGGCGTCAAGGTCAACGCGGTGGCGCTGAAGGGCGTCAACGAGGACGAGATCGAGCCGATGATCCGCTGGGCCCACGACCGCGGCTTCGACCTCACGCTGATCGAGACCATGCCGCTCGGCGAGATCGAGCAGGACCGCACCGACCAGTACCTGCCGCTGTCGCGCGTGCGCGCCGACCTGATGGACCGCTTCACCCTCACCGACATCCCCTACAAGACCGGTGGCCCGGCCCGCTACGTCCGCGTCGAGGAGACCGGCGGGCGGCTCGGCTTCATCACGCCGATGACCCACAATTTCTGCGAGAGCTGCAACCGCGTCCGCGTCACCTGCACCGGCACGCTCTACATGTGCCTCGGCCAGGAGGACGCCGCGGACCTGCGCGCGCCGCTGCGCGCCTCGGAGTCCGACCACCTGATCGACGCCGCCATCGACGAGGCGATCGGCCGCAAGCCCAAGGGCCACGACTTCGTCATCGACCGCGAGCGCGCCGCCCCGGCCGTCCACCGCCACATGAGCGTCACCGGCGGCTGATCCCGGGCGCGGGCCGGCACCGGCCCCGAGGCCGAAACCTCGTCACGTCCCGGCGAGTCGGGACGTCACCAGTCGGGCTTCAACTGCAGGAGATCGTGTCGATCCGCCCGGCGCGGTCGAGGCCGATGGTCAGCCGGCCGAACTGGAACTCCATCGTCACCGCCATCCCGAACGGCACGGTGCGCACCAGCTTGGCGCCCGAGCGTGCCTTGATCGCGCCGAGCGTCGCCGCGTCGGGCGTCGCGCCGCGGAAGGAGGCGACCGCCGCCGCGTTGCAGGCCGCGCCCGGGTTCGGCGGCGGATCGTATTGCACCGGCCCGCCCGAACCCGATCCGGACCCGCCCGGCGGTCGGTACTGCACCGGGCCGCCCGAGCCGGGGCCGCGCGGCGGCTGCGGGTCGAACACGCGGCCGTCGGCGATCGGGGGAGGGGGCGGCGGAGCCGCTTGCACGCAGCCCGCCAGCGCCAGGGCCATCGCCGCGATCGTCGTCCGCCTCATGCCGTCCTCCCGAACCGTCTTCCGCGTTCGGGCCAGTCTAGCGCAACGGCGCCGTGGCGGCGACGGCGGCATCACCCCGCCGCCGGCGGATCGAAGGCGCCGACGCCGACCGCGGCCTCGAAGGCGTGCGCCGCCGTCAGCAGGAGGTCCTCGCGCCACATCGGCGCCACCAACTGCAGCCCGACGGGCAGGCCGTCGACCTTGGCGCAGGGCAGGCTCGCCGCCGGCAGGCCGACGAAGTTGAACGGCGCGCAGTTGGCGACCGCCAACCCGAGGTCCGCGCCGCGCCGGCCGCCGAACAGCGTGCGGTCGACCGCGTCGATCGCGCTCTCCGGCGTCACGTAGCGCGGCGCCCGCACCGGCACGGTCGGCATCGCCAAGAGGTCGCAGCCGGCGAAGGCGGCGGCGTACTGCGCAGCGAAGGCCGGCCGTACCGCGTGGGCCTTGGCGGCGAGCCGGCCGTCGTAGCGCTCGTGCGCATAGGTGCCGGCCATCGCCATCAGCTTGAAGTTCAACGGCAGTTCGTGCGAGTGGCCGCGCTTGCCGCGCCCGAAGGCCGCCATGAACGAGGCCGGCCGGAACGCCCCGCCGAAGGCGCCGGCGAAGTTGCCGTCGAGCCCTTGGCGCGCGCCCTCGAGGTAGAGCGGGGTCAGCGCCGCCAGCGCCGAGCGGTGCAGCGGCACCGAGACCGGCACCGCCGTCGCCCCGGCCTCGACCAGCACGGCGATCGCCGCCCGTACCACCTCGTCCACCGCCGCCTCGCCGCCCGGCCAGCCGAAGCCCTCGGCGAGCACGCCGATCCGGAGCCCCGCCACCGGCTTGCCCGTCGCGCCGACGTAGTCCGGCAGCGCCGCCGGCACTTCGCCCTGGCGCGGATCGTAGCCGTCCGGCCCGGCGAGGACGGCGAGCACCGTGGCGAGGTCGGCCACCGTCCGCGTCATCGGCCCGACGAAGTCGATGCTCGGCTCCAGGCCGAACACGCCGCTGTGCGGGATCAGCCCGAAGCTCGCCTTCAGGCCGACGCAGCCGCACCACGCCGCCGGGATCCGGATCGAGCCGCCCTGGTCGCCGCCGATGCCGATGTCGGCCGCACCCGACGCCACCGCCGCCCCCGATCCCGACGACGACCCGCCGGTGACATGGGCGGGGTCGTGCGGGTTCAGCGGGCGGCCGAAGTCGCCGATCCCGGAGAAGCCCGGGCCGCCGAACGAGAAATCCTCCATGTTGGTCTTGCCGATCACCGTCGCGCCGGCGTCGAGCAGCCGCGTCACGATGGTGGCGTCGAAGTCGGGCGTGTAGCCGTCGAGGAAGTGCGAGCCGAGCGTCATCGGCACGCCGGCCACCGCGGTGTGGTCCTTCACCGCCACCCGCTTGCCCGCGAGCGGCCCGGTCGCCGCCCCCGGCACCTCGCAGCGGCGGATGAAGGCGTTGAGCGGGTCCTCGGCCGCCGTCGGGCGCCGCCCGGGATCGCGCGCCAAGTGCCGGCGCGGCGGCCGGTGCTCCTCCAGCCGCATCTCCATGAAGTCGTCGAGCGCGCCGACCTGCTCGGCCATCCGCTCGGCGAAGACCGCCGTCTCGTCCTCCGACAACCGGATCCCCAGCCCCTCCGCCAACTCCGCCACCTGACCACGGTCGAGACGTTGGAACGGCATGGCGATCCTCCCCGGACGCCGCGGTGGCGGCGTTGGATTGTTGATCACGCGATTATTGAAAAGGAAATTACATCCGGCAAGCTGCATTCCGCGCCGCCTGAGATCGAAGTATGGGCAGGCGAAGACCCGTCGCCGGCGGGGGCGCGGCTATCCGTCGGACGTCGCAGCGCACGACCCCGGCGTCGGCGATGCCGGCGGGACGGGATCGCTCGGCACCGCGTCCGCTTCTTCCGGAATCCGCCATGTCAGGAAGAAGGCGGTCGCCGCCGCGATGGCGGGGATCCGGTAGAGGTTGGTCTGCCCGCGCGCGAGTGCTTCCTCGTTGTGGCAGATCAGGTTGACGATGCGCTTCTCGCCCGGTTCGTCCGCCTCGATGTGGAGCCGCTTGGCGACGAAGTCGTTCAGTTGCGTCGTGGTCATGTCGGCTCCCGCCACGGCGATCTCGGCCGCCAGCGCACTGAAGCGGCGATAGAGGTCCTGGTGGAGGCGTGCCTTTTCGGCGAGTCCGAAGGTGCGGTCGAACGCCGCCAGCGCCGTGACGGTGGCGCTGGCGATCACCGCGAGCCAGTTGATCGCGCCCTGGTCGCTGCCGTCCGGGGCGGTCAGCCTTCCGAAGGTAGCGGAACCGCCGATCAGCACCAACGTCATCGCGAGGCGGTTCAGCCCGTCGTAGTGGGCCTTCAGCTTGTTGTGGTAGCGCCGCGACCGGTGGACGGCGAAGTCCAGGTTCGCCAGCCTCGTGGGATCCGCCGGGGTGTCCGCCGCCGTCACGGCCGCCTCCCGCCCGGCCCCTTGGCGCCGCCGACGCCCGGTCCGGACTTCGGTTTGGTTTCGGGGCCTGTTCCCGGCCGCGGATCGGCGACGAACTTTACGGGGCCTGTTCCCGGCCGCGGATCGGGGACGAACTCGGCGTGGCCGGTTCCGATCCGCCGCCCGTCGATGTCGAGCCCGGCCGCCCGCATCGCCTCCTCCAGCATCGCGTCGAGCTTCGGCGCGGCCGGGTTCACCACGAACACCTCGGCATAGTGCTGCGGGATCCGGTGCTTCTCGGCGAAGACGCTGAAGTCGTGGATCTTCTCGCCGGAGGCCTCCCACAGGATCCGCTCCTTGCGCACCTCGCTCCACGGCACCAGCAGCAGGAAGGCGAGGGCCTCGGCGGCGTTCTCGATCTTGACCTTGGGATTGTAGAACTCGCCGTCGAAGTCGCCGAGCGAGAACGGCTCGGCGCCGAGGCTGCGGAACAGCTCGAGGATCTCGCCGTCGCCGATGGTGGCGGGATAGGGATCGAGACCGTCGTCCTCCCGGCCCCAGTGCTCCGCCTCGGCGACGCTCTTCAGGATGGCGTGGCTCGCCTCCTTGGCGATGGCGAACCTCTTCCAGACGTCGGACTGACCGATGTCGACCAGGATCTCGCAGAGCTTCGGGTCGTTCTCCAGGCCGATGACGTTGAACGATTTCAGCGGCCGGTCGGCCGGTCCGAGGAAGACGTCGCGCACCGCCGCCGCCTCCGCGCTTTCGACGGCGCGGAAGTCGAACGGGTCCCGGACCTTGAAGCGCGCGACCTCGCCGACCACCCCTTGGACGGTCGCCGCGAATCGCCGCCAACTCCGCATCGGTTCGCTGTGGATGCCGGCGCCGCCCTGGGTGTCCTCGGCGGCCTTCAACGCGATGTCCGTGAAAATCTCGGTGAACTTCTGCGGAAGAGAACTCGTCATGGTTGTGCAGCTCGGCAAAAAAAGGGCGCCTCTCGAAGAGGCGCCCGGTGTCGTCAGCAGGCGAAGACGGCGTCGAGCTGGTCGTCCGTCATGAAGCCGTGCGCCTTGCGCTGCCGGAGGGCGTTGGCCAGCGTCCAGGCGAACGCCTCGGTCGCACGCTCGGCCCGAAGGCCCGAGAGGCACTTCAGGTCGATCGCGCCCTCCTGGCGGATGATCTCGAGCTGCTCGTGAAAATCCGCCTGCAGCCGCTGAAGCGCCTCTTGTCCGGTCATGATGGTGGCTCCGTGATGTCGATGCCCGTTCGCTTACGGGATCGTCAAATTGAGAGAGGCATCCCACTACAGGATGAGCGAGTCGATTTCAACAGGAAATTCCTAATCAATAGGAAATTCCGAATCAATGGAGGTCCCTATAGTCGACGGGAACCCCTATTGGGGTGCAGATGACGGCATATCATGCGTGATGGGAGCGTGACTCTATTTGGTGTCGAAGTCGCGATGGGTTCTGAAGCCGAATTGCACCAAACAACAACTTGGGAGGTGTGCACGGTTGCATGGCAGCCGCTCGGCGTCCGGGAGGTTCCCCCCTTGCAATCCGCCCGCCTTGCCCCGATAGCAGGGGCACCTCCGCCCGCTCCCGCGAGCCGCAATCGGATTCCTCGTCCTCCGCCATGCCTGCCGTCCGCGACAACGTCCGCGGCATCCTCGCGATGCTCGCCTGCTGCCTCGCCTACATCCTCAACGACACGATGGTGAAGGCGGCCGGCGACACCGTGCCCTTCGGCCAGATCCTGGTGCTGCGCGGTCTCCTCGCCTCGGCGATCGTCGCCGCGATCGCCTGGCACGGCGGCGCCTTCACGCGTTGGCGGCTGCTGTTCGCGCGCGGCGTCGTGCTGCGCGGCATCGCCGAGGCGGCGTCGACGCTGCTCTACGTCGGCGCGCTGTTCCACATCCCGATCGCGGTCGCCTCCAGCATCGCCCAGGCGGCGCCGCTGATGATGACGGCGGTCGGCGCGCTCTTCCTCGGCGAGCCGGTCGGCTGGCGGCGCTGGACGGCGGTCGTCGTCGGCTTCCTCGGCATCATGATCATCGTGCGCCCCGGCGCCGACGGCTTCGACCTCTGGGCCGTGGTCGCCCTGATCGCGGTGGTCGCCATGGTCGTGCGCGACTTCGTCACCCGCGCGGTACCGGCCGATACGCCCACCGTGCTGGTCACGCTCGCGACCTCGGTCGCGGTCACGCTGCTCGGCGTGGTTCTGTCGGTGGTCGGCGCGCCCTGGGTCGCGCTCGGCACCGGGGAGGCGGGGCTGATCGGCGGCGCGGCGGTGTTCTTCGTCGCCGGCACCTTCTTCCTGGTGATCGCCATGCGCCACGGCGAGGTGTCGGTGGTCGCCCCGTTCCGCTACGCCTTCATCCCCTACGCCGTGCTGATCGGCTGGCTGGTCTGGGGCGACGTGCCCGACGGCCCCACGGTTCTCGGCATCGCCATCGTCGTCGCCACCGGCGTCTACACCTTCTGGCGCGAACGCCGGCTGCCGGCGCCGCTGCGCCCGGCGAGCCGCGTCGAGCCGGCGACTTAGGTCGAATCGGCGAAGTCGTGCCGGTCTCGGCTCGGAACGGGGGCTTGGCCGTTCGGCCGCCTGCTGTAGGATCGGCGGCGCGGCGCGAGCCGCTAGGGAGACCGCGATGATCCTCGCCGCACGGCCCGGGACCGGGACCGAACCGCCGCTCGTCGCCGCGCGCGACCGTCTCGCCTTTCTCGACGCGCGCTCGCTCGACCTGCCGGTCGCGATGACGGCGCTCGGCGCCTGGAACCGCATGATCGGTGGCCGGATGCCGCTCGTGTCCGCGGCGATGCGCCTGCGCGACGCCGTCTGCCGGCCGTTCGGGATCGCGCCGATCGGCGGCTTCCGCTCCGACCGCCGTCCCGACGTCGTCCGCCCCGGCGACCGGCTCGACTTCTTCACCGTCGAGGACGTCGCCGACGACCGTCTCGTCCTCACCGTGCGCGACCACCACCTCGACGTCATGAACGCGGTGACGATCGTGGACCGGCGCCTGACGGTCACCACGTCCGTGGTCGTGCACAATGCGCTAGGGCGGCTCTACATGCTGCCGGTCGGCCCGGCGCACCGGCTGATCGCGCGCGTGCTGATGGCCCGTTTCGCCCGTTCGCTCGCCGCCGGCGCCGTCACTCGATGACGATGCGCGGCGCCGGCCGCCGCTTGGCGCCGGGGCCGGCGACCTCGTCCCAGACCTTCTCGGCGATGGCACGGTAGACCGCGGCGTGCGGGCCGGCGGGTTCGGTCGCCACCACCGGCAGGCCGGCGTCGGAGGTCTCGCGGATCTTCAGTTCCAGCGGCACCTCGCCGAGGAAGGGCACGCCGATGCGCTCGGCCTCGTGGCGGGCGCCGCCGTGCCCGAACACGTCGGAGCGGCCGCCGCAATGCGGGCAGAGGAAATAGCTCATGTTCTCGACGATGCCGAGCACCGGCACCTCGACCTTGCGGAACATCGCGACGCCGCGGCGGGCGTCGATCAGGGCGAGGTCCTGCGGCGTCGAGACGATCACCGCGCCGGCGAGCGGCACCTGCTGCGCCATGGTCAGCTGGGCGTCGCCGGTGCCGGGCGGCATGTCGACCACGAGCACGTCGAGTTCGCCCCAGGCGACCTCGCGCAGCATCTGGGTGATCGCCGAGACCACCATCGGGCCGCGCCAGATCATCGGCGTCTCCTCGTCGACGAGGAAGCCGATCGACATCACCTTCAGCCCGTAGTTCTCCATCGGCTTCAGCGTCTTGCCGCCGATCGCCTCGGGCCGGCCCGAGAGCTTCAGGAGGCGCGGCACCGAGGGGCCGTAGATGTCGGCGTCGAGAATGCCGACCTTCAGCCCGTTGGCGGAAAAGCCGAGTGCGAGGTTGACCGCGGTGGTCGACTTGCCGACGCCGCCCTTGCCCGAGGCGACCGCGACGATCGCCTTCACGCCGGCCACCGCCGGCTTCTGCGGCTGGCCGCCGCCGTGGGCATGGGGATGGGCGTGGGAGTGTCCGTGGCCCTGCTGCGGTGCGCGCGCCGGCGGGGCGGCGGCGGCGCGCGAGCCGGGCGCGACCTCGGCGGTGAGCGCCACCATGGCGCGCTCGACGCCCGGCAGCGCCTTCACGCGCGCCTCGATCTCGGCCCGCAGCGGCTCGAAGGCCTTGGCGCGGTCGGCCGGCACGGTGAGCGAGAACATCACCCGTCCGTCCGAGACGAACACGTCGGACACCATGCCCGCCGACACGACGTCGGAGCCGGTGCCCGGCGCCGCGATCTGGCGCAGCGTGGCGATGACGTGATCCTTGAGCGCGGCGGACATGGGGGAGGCTCCGGCGGACGGGCGTGGCGTGCCCGTTACCTAAGGCCCCCGCCCGTGCCGGTCAACGCGGACCGGTCGACGCGGGACCGGCCGGCGATCCCGGGGACGGCGCGCGGCCGCCCCCGGGTTCGATTCGTGGGCGCGGCTCAGCCGCCGGTCGGCACCGTGCCGGTGATGGTGTACTGGCCGAGGCTGCCGTAGTCGGAGTAGCCGGTGCCCGTCACCGAACCGGTGCCGATGCCCTCGATCTTGAGGAAGTAGGTGCCGGCGGTGACGCGCGCGCTCAGGGTGGCGTTGGTGTTGGCGGCCGGGGCCGAGGCCACGACGGCCGCCCCGATGGCGTTGCCGTTCGCCCGGTAGAGCGTGGCGCGGATGTCGAGGTCGGCGTTGCGCAGCGACTGGGCGCGGAAGGTGTCGCGCCACGCCGGCGTCACCACCAGCGACACGGTCCCCGCCGCCGGCACCGACAGCTTGAACACGTCGACGTCGGCGCGGGTGCCGATGACGCCGCGGTTCACCTTGGACAGCGGATTGAACGGGTCGCTCTCGGGGGTCTTCGAGGTGATCTTGCCGGACACCACCGACAGGGCCGTCGCGGTCGGGCCGGTGTTGCCGTGGTCGTCCCTGGCCGCCGACAGCTTGCCGGTGATGATCGCGATGTCGTCTTCCTGGTTGTTGGCGCCGGAATACTCGCCCTTGCTCCACTGCGAGACGTTGACGTAGTAGCCGACGCCCATGATCGGCGCCCACGAGACCAGACCGGAGCCGTGGCCCGAATAGTAGCCGACGCTCGACGTGCCGTCGTGGGAGAGGCCGAGGTTGTGGCCGAGTTCGTGCGAGCCGGCCTCGATCATGTTCTTGGCGCCCGGCACGCCCTCGGGGAACACCAGCGCCGGCTGGTAGTACTTGAAGTCGCTGAGGCCCCAGACGTCGACGTAGGCGACGCCGCCGACCGACGAGCCGTAGATGTAGTTGCCGTTGGCGTCGAGCCGCGGCGAGAACAGCACGTGGCCGACGTTCGGCCCGAAGGACGCCGGCTTCTCGGTGGTCACGTCGACGTCGAACGGCGCGTAGTCCTCCGACATGCCCGCCCACACCTCGGCGATCGTGGCGATCTCGGAGGCGTTGAAGGTCGTGGTGTCCGCGTCCTCGCTGTAGGGCTTCATCTTGAAGCTCGAGACCGAGGAGTTCCAGATCGTGCCGGTGACGGTGGCGCCCCGGAAGTTCAGGTAGACCTTGCGCGAGGCGCCCGGCTTGCTGTGCAGCTTGAAGGCGTTGGCGGCGGTGATCGTGTAGTTGGCCTTCGCTGCGGCGGCGGCCTCGGTGCCCGACGCCGGCGCGGCGGTCTCGTGCGCGGGATCGCCGGCGACCGGATCGGCGTAGAACAGGTGGCCGGTGCGATCGACGCGCAGCGTGGCGGCGTCCTCGGCCGGGAAGCCGAGCTTCTGCAGTCGGGCGATCGCGGCCGCGCGCGGGCCGACCGGCAGACGCTCGAGGTCGGTGCGCAGCGGGCTCGCGGCCGGCAGGTCGGCGACCGCCAGCGGCGCGCCGGCGGCGAAATAGGTGCCGTCGGCGGCCACGGCGGGCAGGACGGCGAAGGCGGTGCTGGCCGCGAGGGCCGCCACGATCGAACGATGCATTCGGAAACTCTCCTCCGGTAATGACTCGACGATACTCGCTGCGAAGCGTTCGGGCTAGGCGCGTCGCGGCCCGAACGAGCCGCGGCCGACCCGAAACGGGGGCGATGGTGAACGATCGTCGTCCGCAGCTTGCCGCGCCCGGTCCGCCCGACTAGCCTTTCCGCCCCTGACGGAGGATCCCGGCCATGGCGCACGACGGAGACGCGGTCGTCGGCTGCATTCTCGCCGGCGGCCGTTCGAGCCGCTTCGGCGGCGGCGACAAGTGCCTCGCGATGCTCGGCGGCGTCAGCCTGCTCGACCGGGTCGCCGCCACGCTCGCCCCGCAGGTCGGCGCGATGGTGCTGAGCGCCAACGGCGATCCCGCCCGATTCGCCCGCCACGGCCTGCCGGTGCTGCCGGACGGCGTCGGCGACTTCGCCGGCCCGCTCGCCGGCCTCCTCGCCGCGCTCGACTTCGCCGCCACCGAGCGGCCGGACGCCGCCTTCGTCGCCACCGTCGCCGCCGACACGCCCTTCTTCCCCGACGTCCTCGTCGACGCCCTGCTCGACGAGGCGGCCGGGCGGAACACGGTCGCGGTGGCGGCGTCCGAATCGGGGCGCCAGCCGGTGTTCGCGCTGGTGCCGGTCGCGCTCCGCGAGGATCTGCGCGCCTTCCTCGCCGCCGGCGCGACGCTGAAGGTCGGCGCCTTCCTCGACCGCCACGCCCCCGCGGTGGTGCGCTTCCCGCCGCTCCGGCTCGGCGACGTCCTCGTCGACCCCTTCTTCAACGTCAACACGACCGCCGACCTCGACGCCGCGCGCACCGTCGCGGCGCTCATCGATTCGGCACGCACGGAATGAAGGCGGGTTCGCTCGCGCTTCGCCATTGCATCCGGCGAGCCGATCGGATGAGATGTTCCGAATGCGGACGGAACGCCGAGGAGGGGCCGGACCGGACGCAGTTCGTCAGGGGACTCGTGGCCGCACGAGGCCGCGCCGCCGCCGGCAACGATCCGGACCACATCGGCGCGCGGCCCTTCCACAGAGGGGTATCATGAAGGCTTTCAAGACGTTCGCTCTCGCCGTCTCGTTCGTCGCGCTCGCCGTCGGCGGTGCCGCCGCGAAGGACTGGACCAAGATCCGCATCGGCACGGAGGGCGCCTACCCCCCGTTCAACTACGTGGACACCGACGGCAAGGTGAAGGGCTTCGACGTCGACATCGCCCTCGCGCTCTGCGAGGAGATGAAGGCCGAGTGCGAGGTCGTCACCCAGGACTGGGACGGCATCATCCCCGCCCTCGTCGCCGGCAAGTTCGACGCCATCGTCGCGTCGATGTCGATCACCGACGAGCGCAAGAAGACCGTCGACTTCACCGACAAGTACTACAACACCCCGCCGGCGATCGCCGCGCCGAAGGACACCGACATCAAGGGCGTCACCGCCGCCGACCTCGCCGGCAAGACCATCGGCGTCCAGGGCTCGACCACCCATTCGGCCTATTCCGAGGCGACCTACAAGGACAGCGAGGTCAAGATCTATCCGACCTCCGACGAATACAAGCTCGACCTCGCCAACGGCCGCCTCGACGCGGTCAACGACGACATCGTCGTGCTCCAGGAGTGGCTGAAGACCGAGCCGGGCGCCTGCTGCAAGATCGTCGGCACCATCACGCCGGTGGTCTCGATCCACGGCCCGGGCGCCGGCATCGCCGTGCGCAAGGAGGACACCGACCTGCGCGACAAGCTCAGCGCGGCGATCAAGGCGATCCGCGCCAACGGCAAGTACGCCGAGATCAACAAGAAGTACTTCGACTTCGACGTCTACGGCGGCGAGTGACGCCCCCCGCACCGGGCCGGCTTCGGCCGGCCCGGTGCGCGCACCCATCCGCCGCTGTCGACGCCGGGTCCGCCGCGCCGCCGTCCGGGCCGCGCCGGGCCACCCGCCAAGGGTGATCCATGGAGTATCATCTCCAGCTGCTTTCCTTCGGCGACGCCGGCTGGGGCGACGAGATCGCCCGTGGCGTGTTCGTCACCGTCTCGCTCGCCGCCTGCACGCTGCCGCTCGGCCTCGTCTTCGGCTTCTTCATCGCGCTGGCGAAGAACTCGTCCGAGCCGACGCTGCGGCTCGCCGCCGACATCTACACCACCATCTTCCGCGGTCTGCCCGAGCTCTTGACGCTGTTCGTGATCTACTACGGCGGCCAGATCGCGCTGTCGGCGGCGACGCGCGCGCTGTTCGGCGAGCCGCTTGAGGTCAACAGCTTCCTCGCCGGCATGATCGCGCTGGCGCTGGTGTTCTCGTCCTACGCCAGCGAGGTGTTCCTCTCGGCCTTCCGCGGCATTCCCGCCGGCCAGTACGAGGGGGCCGGCGCGCTCGGCCTGTCACGCGCCGCCACCATGCGGCTGGTGATCCTGCCGCAGCTGATCCGGCTGGCGCTGCCGGGCCTGTCGAACCTCTGGCTGATCCTGCTCAAGGACACTTCGCTGGTCTCGGTGATCGGCCTCGCCGACCTCCTGCGCAACACCAACATCGCCGTCGGCGTCACCAAGCAGGCCTTCTTCTTCTTCTTCGTGGCCTGCATGATCTACCTCGTGCTGTCGATCGTCTCCTCGATCGGGATCGGCCGCGTCTCCGCCTGGGCCGAGCGCGGCCAGGGGGCGGCGCGATGAGCGCGCCGGCCGGAACCGTCGCGGCGGCCGCGCCGCCGCCGCCGGTGCGCAAGGTCACCCGCGCCCGCGTCGTCGGCACGGTGCTGCTGGCGGCCTGGGGCCTGTTCTTCCTCGGTCTCGCCGCGCTGCTGGTCGAGGGCTACGATCCCGAGATGGTGTCGCGCCACCTGCCGCGCATCCTGTCGGGCGTCTGGGTGACGGTGCAACTCGTCGTGCTGGCGATCGGCATCGGCGCGGCGATCTCGCTGCCGGTGGCGGCGGGGCGGCTGTCGGAGAACCCGGTCCTCGGCGCGCTCGCCTTCGGCTACTCCTATTTCTTCCGCGGCACGCCGCTCTTGGCGCAGACCTTCGTGGTCTACTACGGCGCCGGCTCCTTCGCGGCCGAGCTGAAGTCGGTCGGCCTCTGGTGGTTCTTCCGCGACGCCTTCAACTGCGCCGTCTTCACCTTCGCGCTCAACACCGCTGCCTATCAGGCCGAGATCCTCGCGGGCGCGATCCGTTCGGTGCCGTCCGGCCAGTGGCAGGCCGCGGCCGCGCTCGGCCTGCACCGCGGGGTGACGCTGCGCAAGGTGATCCTGCCGCAGGCGCTGATCGTCGCGCTCCGGCCCTACGGCAACGAGATCGTGCTGATGATCAAGGGCTCGTCGGTGGCCGCGATCATCACCGTCTTCGACCTGATGGGCCAGACCCGCTACGCCTTCTCCAAGACCTACGACATGCAGGTCTATCTGTGGGCGGCGCTGCTCTATCTCGCCATGGTCGAGGTGCTCCGCCGGATCTGGAACCGCCTCGAGATCCGCCTCACCCGGCACCTCCGCCGCCGGACGGACTGATACCGAACCCGACCGGGCGCCGGGGCTTGGTGGCCGGATCTGGCCGGGCAGGGTCCCGCAGGTCCCTTCCGAAACGCGAACGCCCGCCGCGAAGCGGCGGGCGTGGTCTCGTGACCGGCACGGGCCGTGTCGGCCCGGACCTCGTCGCTTACGGGCAGACGACGGCGTAGCGGCGGCCGTACTGGTCGTAGGCGTAGCAGTTCTTCGGGGCGGTGGCGCCGGCCACCGCGGCACCGCCGACGCCGCCGACGACGGCGCCGATCGCCGCACCGCGGCCGCCACCGGCCAGGGCACCCACGGCGGCGCCGCCGAGCGCGCCGACGGCCGCGCCGGTGGTCACGCGCTGCTGCGTGGCGGTCTGGTTGCAGGCGGCCAGGCCGAGGGCCATGGTCAGCACGACTGCGAGCTTCTTCATCTTCTGCCTCCGGTTTTCGTCCCACGAGCGCGACGTGGACATACGGTCCGACCCCGCTCCACGTCCCGACTGACGCCGTTGCTCAACGCAGGTTCCACGTCACTGGATCCCAAGTGCAGCCGATTTGCGGCGAATTGGTGAATCCGTGCAACGGTCGCGCGGCTGTGCGGCACCCGAACCGCTCCCCCCGCGCGCGCCGGTGGGGTGTCGGGGCGCCGCGGTGTCGCGCCACGACGGACAAGTCGCAGCCCCGCGCCCCCATGACAATCCGCATTCCGGGGGATATCAGGAGGGCGAACCCTTGGATCCGCAGCGGGAAGGTCGTCATGGCGAAGGTTGCTTTCATCGGTCTCGGCGTGATGGGCCATCCGATGGCCGGTCATCTGAAGACCCGCGGCGGCCACGAGGTCGCCGTCTACAACCGGACCGCCGAGAAGGCGACGCGCTGGGTCGAGACCTTCGGCGGCCGCGCCGCGCCGACCCCGGCCGAGGCGGCCGCCGGCGCCGACTTCGTGTTCTCCTGTGTCGGCAACGACGACGATCTCCGGCAGGTCACCACCGGTCCCGACGGCGCTTTCGGGGCGATGGCGCCCGGCGCCGTCTTCGTCGACCACACCACCGCCTCCGCCCACGTCGCCCGTGAACTCCACGCCGCCGCCGCCGCCCGCGGCCTCGCCTTCCTCGACGCTCCGGTGTCGGGCGGGCAGGCGGGTGCCGAGAACGGCGTGCTCACGGTCATGGTCGGTGGCGACGCCGAACCCTACGCCGCCGCCGAGCCGGTGATCGGATCCTTCGCCCGCATGATCGGCCACATGGGGCCGTCGGGCGCCGGCCAGCTCGCCAAGATGGTCAACCAGATCGCCATCGCCGGCCTCGTCCAGGGCCTCGCCGAGGCGATCCACTTTGCCAAGGCCGCCGACCTCGACGTCGAAAAGGTGATCGGCGTCATCTCCAAGGGCGCGGCGCAGTCCTGGCAGATGGAGAATCGCTGGAAGACCATGGCCGCCGGCGAGTTCGCCTTCGGCTTCGCGGTCGACTGGATGCGCAAGGACCTCGGCATCGTGCTCGAGCAGGCCAAGGCCACCGGCGCCCGACTGCCGGTCACCGCCCTGGTCGACCAGTTCTACGCCGACGTCCAGGCGATCGGCGGCAATCGCTGGGACACCTCCAGCCTGATCGCCCGGCTCGACCCGCCGAAGCGCGGCTGACCGCCCCACTCTCCGGAGGATCCCCCGATGACCGACACCGTCTGGCCGACCGAGATCCGGCTGTCGCGCGACAAGCGCACCCTCACCGTCACGTTCGACGACGGCGCCGCCTTCGCGATCGCGGCCGAACTGCTGCGGGTGCGCTCGCCCTCGGCCGAGGTCCAGGGCCACGCGCCCGGCCAGCGCGTCACCGTGCCCGGCAAGCGCGAGGTCGCGATCCTCGAGGTCGCGCCGGTCGGCTCCTACGCCGTCCGCCTGCGCTTCGACGACATGCACGACACCGGCATCTACACGTGGCCGTTCCTGCGCGACATCGGCGCGCGGCAGGGCGAGGTCATGGCCGAATACGAGGCCGAACTCGCCGCCAAGGGCATGAGCCGCGACCGCGTCCGCCGCGGCTGACCTACGGCCTACCCCCGCCCTCCGCCGGACGCCGATCGCAAACACGACGAGGCCGCCACTCCCCGGTCAGGGGAGGGCGGCCGTTCGTTCTCGATGGTGCGCTGCGATCAGCTGTAGGTGCCGGTGATCGTGCAGTAGGTGTTGAAGGTGCCGGCGATCGCGCTGGTGTAGGCGGTCACGGTCGGGGTGGTGCCGGAGAACATGTTGGTGACGTTGGCCGAGTAGACCCAGGCGGTGGCGTTGGCCGGGTTGATCGCCTTCTCGGTGCGGGCGGTCAGGTAGCTGTTGCCCGAGATCGAGGCGCCGAAGCTGTGCAGCGCGGTGCCGTAGACGGTGATGCCGCTGGTGACGACGATGCGGCAGTCGACCTGGCGCACGACCAGCGTCTTGCCGGCGGCGATCGGCGTGAACTGAGCGACGCAGGGCGAACCGCCGCCGCAGCTCTTGATGATGTTCTCCTGGTAGAAGCCACCCTGGATCTGCGGCGCGGCCTCGGCGGCGACGGTGCCGATCGCGAGGAGGGAGAGGGCGGCGAAGGCGGAAGCGAGCTTGGTCATGATGTCTGAAGTCCCCGAAGTGCGATGCCGGATCGTCCGGCGGTCGGGGATGGCTTACGGGACGCCCGGAACGGGTTTTCGGCGCGCCCGGAGCCGAAATCCCCCCATCCGAGAAAAAAGATGCCGCCCGGACGAAAAAGGCCGGACGATCGGTCGATCGTCCGGCCTCGACATTTGCCTTGCCCGCCGCCGTACCGGCGCGGGCCGACCTCACTCGTGCAGGACCACCACCGTGGTACCGACGCCGACCTTCTCGTAGAGGTCGGCCACGTCCTCGTTGGTCATCCGGATGCAGCCGGACGAGACCGCCTGACCGATCGTCCACGGCTCCGCGGTGCCGTGGATGCGGTAGATCGTCGAGCCGATGTACATGGCGCGCGAGCCGAGCGGATTGTCCGGGCCGCCGGGCATGAAGATCGGCAGGTCGGGCTGGCGCTTGCGCATCGCCGGCGGCGGCGTCCAGCCGGGCCACTCGGCCTTGCGGGTGATGTGGTGGGTGCCCGACCACGTGAAGCCCGGCCGGCCGACGCCGATGCCGTATTTCACCGCCTTGCCCTCGCCCGAGACGTAGTAGAGCCGGCGCTCGGCGGTGTTCACGATCACCGTACCGGCGCCATAGGGGCCGGCGTAGTCGATCACCTCGCGCTTGACCGGGCTCTCCATCGCGCGGCGGGTCGGCGCCCGCTTGATGGTCTGCATGCTGCCGGTGGAGGGATCGTAGATCTTGTAGGTGTCTTCCTCGGCCTTCGCGGCCGTGGTCGCCACGAGCGCGGACAGCACCGCGCCGGCCACCAGCAACTTGGAAATGCGCATCGGTCGGAACCTGGACGGAGAGGGAACGGGTTGCCCGCAGGACTACCACCCCGCCCACCGCCTGTGGCGGCGAGCCGGGACGATCCGCGGGGACGAGTGACTCTGATCCCTTCGACGATGCCGCCGCCGCACCGGGCGATCAAGCCGGATGTCGGGCGGTTTCCCCCCGTCCGGGAGCTTGCCGCCGCGGTGTTGCACATCCGCAACGCCGCGTACGTCCCCGCGATTCCCGAGTGTTGACGAAGGGTTGACGAATGGTTGACGACGGGTTGCCGTTTGGTCGGCGGCGCGCCGGACGCGTCGGATTTCCGAGCCCTCGGATCTCGCGCCCGGGCCCGTGCGTTCCCATATGCGAGATCGCGCCCGGTCGTCCCGGGCGCATCGAGAGGAACGACGTCCGAGATGCTCTTCACCCGTTTGCGCGCGCTGCCGGCGCTTCTCGCCCTGGCCCTGACGCTCACCGTCGTCGCGGTCGACCACGCCGAGGCCCGGCGCGGCGGCAGCTTCGGCAGCCGCGGCACGCGCACCTATGCCGCTCCCCCCGTCACCTCCACCGCCCCGCGCGAGGTCGCGCCGGTCCAGCGCACCATGACGCCGCGCCCGGCCCAGGAGCAGACCGGCTCGACGCTCGGCGCCCAGCAGACCCGTCGTCCCGGCCTGCTCGGCGGCTTCGGCGGATCGCTGCTCGGCGGCCTCGTCGCCGGCGGCCTGCTCGGCATGCTGCTCGGCCACGGCTTTGGCGGCGGCGCCGGCTTCCTCGGCATGATCCTGCAGCTCGGTCTGCTCGCCCTCGGCGCCATGCTGTTGATGCGCTTCCTGCGCGGACGCCGGTCGCAGCAGCCGTCCTACGCCGGCCCGGCCGGCGGCGCCTACGGCTACGGCCGCGTCCCGGACGTCGACGTCCGCGGTCCCGCCGCCGGCGCCCATGCCGGCGCCGCCGCGTCCGCCCCGCGCCAGGGCGGCTCGGACGAGATCGGCCTCGGCGCCGACGACTTCGACGCTTTCGAGCGCCTGCTCGCCGAGATCCAGGATGCCTACGCCCGCGAGGACTTTGGCGCCCTCCGCAGCCGCACCACGCCCGAGGTGATGGGCTTCTTCTCCGAGGAGCTCGCCGCCAACGCCACCCGCGGCCTGCGCAACGACGTCTCCGGCACCCGCCTTCTCCAGGGCGATCTGGCCGAGGCATGGCGCGAGAACGGCGCCGACTACGCCACCGTCGCGATGCGCTGGGAGAACGTCGACGTCATGCGCGACCGCTCCACCGGCCGCGTCGTCGAGGGCGATCCGGATCGTCCGACCGAGGCGACCGAACTCTGGACCTTCGTCCGCGCGCGCCCCGGCGAGCCCTGGAAACTCTCGGCCATCCAGGAGGCGTGACCGTCCGGGACGCGGCGGAGCTACTTGCAGCCCCGCCGCGCCTGGTTCCGCGTCACTGCGTGACGGTCGGCAGCTTGACGACGATGTCGGCGGGCTTGCCGACCGTCAGCTTGTCGAACTCGTAGCAACCAGTGGCGTCCGTGGTCGTGGTCTGGGTCGTGAGACCGGTCTGGCGTGCCTCGACGGTCCGGCCCACGACGGGATTGCCGTTCATGGTGATGCAGCCGGCGACCTTGGAGATCTGGCCGACGATCGAGCCCGAACCGAACCGCGTCCGCGTCACGTAGGTCGCGGTGGCACCGGCGCGGATGGTCATGTTGTTCTGCTGGATGATGCCGGCGTCGAAGCCGTGGTCGGTGATGCGGTCGGCGTTGGCGTCGTCGTGGATCTTGTTGCGGATCTCGGTCGGGACCCTTCCCGCCGCGACGACGGCGTCGGTGAAGCGATAGGGCTGGATCGAGTATCCCGCCGCGGTGCCGCCGGTGGCGTTGATGCCCACGAAGGTCGTCGGCGCGCTCGGATCGTCGCCGGTGTCGAACTGGTAGACCGTCCGGCCGTCGCCGCTGACGCCGCCGAAGTCGTTGCCGAAGCTGCCGACGAAGTAGAGGTCGCCCTCGACGTAGCGCGACAGCGCGATCGTCTGCGAGCGCCCGGTCCGGTTGGTGATCTTGTAGGTCTGGACCAGCGTCGAGCCGTTCGGCGCCGGCGGCAGTACCTCCTGGCGCAGCGTGAAATCGAAGCCGCCGACCGAGAAACTGCTGGTGGCGATGCGGTTGCCGCTCCGGGTGATCTCGACGGGCGGCAGGCCCTGACCCACGTGCATGCTGCCGGTCGCCAGGAACTGCTTCGTCGGCGAGAACATCACCGCCGATTCCCAGACCGCGCCGGCCGGGCCGATCGCTCCGACCGGATCGTAGGAGACGTCGCCGGCGGGTGTCGTGCTGCCGAACGAGCCGTAGCCGTCGACCTTGACCGTCAATCGGCCATCGCCGGTGCCGTTGGTCAGCGTCAACGGGTCGGTCGCCCGCTTCTGCCGCGCCATCGCGGCGAGCTCGGCCGTCTTGTCCTCGAAGGCCCCCGCCGTCGACACGCAACCGACCACCGCCGCGGCCGCGATAACGACCACCGCCGAAATATTCTTGCCGACCATGATGCTTCTCCCCGTTCAATGCCTCATCAGGCACCGCGCGGGAGCGATAAGCAACATGAATCGCGCATGCATCGCCGCGGCGGTGTCCGGACCGCCGCGGCGGGCGCACTCAGCCGAGGTTCAGTTCCTTGAAGAAGTCGTTGCCCTTGTCGTCGATGACGATGAAGGCCGGGAAGTCGACCACGTCGATCTTCCAGATCGCCTCCATGCCGAGTTCGGGGAACTCGACCACCTCGACGTGCTTGATGCAGTCCTGGGCGAGCCGGGCGGCCGGACCGCCGATCGAGCCGAGGTAGAAGCCGCCGTGGGTGGCGCAGGCGTCGCGGACCTGCTTGCCGCGATTGCCCTTGGCCAGCATCACCATCGAGCCGCCGGCGGCCTGGAACTGGTCGACATAGGCGTCCATGCGGCCGGCCGTGGTCGGGCCGAACGAGCCGGAGGCGTAGCCGGTCGGGGTCTTGGCCGGGCCGGCGTAGTAGACCGGGTGGTTCTTGAAATACTCCGGCAGACCTTCGCCGCGCTCCAGCCGCTCGCGCAGCTTGGCGTGGGCGAGGTCGCGCGCCACGATCACCGGGCCGGTCAGCGACAGCCGGGTCTTGATCGGGTGCTTCGACAGCGTCGCGAGGATCTCGGCCATCGGCCGGGTCAGGTCGATCTTCACCACGTCGCCACCGAGGCTGGCCTCGTCGACCTCCGGCAGGAAGCGAGCCGGGTTGTGCTCGAGTTCCTCGAGCCAGATGCCCGACTTGGTGATCTTGCCGGTCGCCTGCCGGTCGGCCGAGCAGGACACGCCGATGCCGATCGGCAGCGAGGCGCCATGGCGCGGCAGGCGGATTACCCGGACGTCGTGGCAGAAATACTTGCCGCCGAACTGGGCGCCGACGCCGGTCGCCTGGGTCGCGGCGAAGATCTCCTCCTCGAAGGCGAGGTCGCGGAAGGCGTGGCCCTGCTCGGAACCCTGCGTCGGCAGGCCGTCGAGATAGCGCGCCGAGGCGAGCTTGACGGTCTTGAGGTTCATCTCCGCCGAGGTGCCGCCGACGACGACCGCGAGGTGGTAGGGCGGGCAGGCCGCGGTGCCGAGCGTCAGGATCTTCTCCTTGACGAAGGCGAGCAGACGGTCGTGGGTGAGGAGCGAGGGCGTGCCCTGGAACAGGAAGGTCTTGTTGGCCGAGCCGCCGCCCTTGGCCATGAACAGGAACTTGTACGCGTCCTCGCCCTCGGCGTAGATGTCGATCTGCGCCGGCAGGTTGTTGCGCGTATTGCGCTCCTCGAACATCGACAGCGGCGCGAGCTGCGAATAGCGCAGGTTCTTCTTCTGGTAGGCGTCGAGCACGCCGCGCGAGATCGCCTGCTCGTCGCCGCCCCGCGTCCAGACCCGGCGGCCCTTCTTGGCCGACACGATCGCCGTGCCGGTGTCCTGGCACATCGGCAGTACGCCGCCCGCGGCGATGTTGGCGTTCTTCAGGAGGTCGTAGGCGACGAACTTGTCGTTCGCCGTCGCCTCGGGATCGTCGAGGATCTTGGCGAGCTGGGCGAGGTGGCCCGGCCGGAGCAGGTGGTTGATGTCGGCGAAGGCTGCCTCGGCGAGCAGCCGCAGCCCCTCCGGTTCGACCTTCAGGATCTCCTCGCCCTCGAAGGTCGTCGTCGAGACGAAGTCGCCGGAGAGCTTGCGGAAGGGCGTCGCATCGGGCGCCAGCGGGAACAGGCCGGTGTCGACGAGCGGCTCGGACATGACGGATCGGCTCCAGAACGGGGAGGGTCGACCGCCCTTGTAGTCCCGCGGGCGGGCCCCGCCAAGCACGGCGCGCCGCGACCTTCGACGGAGCGCGGCGAGGCGGGGCGGGGTGCCACGGTCTTGCATTCGCCATCGTCGCGGGACAGTGTCGCGCCGTCAGGGATTTGCGAAAACCGTGCGCCTTCTCCGCTTCGTCCTGTTGGTCGCCGCCGTCGTGCTCGGGCTCACGCCCGCGGCCCGTCCCGTCGCGGCCGGCATCCTCGAGGCGCACTGCCCGGTGGCGATGGCCGCGGCTGCGACCGCCGCGCACAGCGAGCACGTCCTCGCCGATGAGGGCGACTCACGCGACACCGCCGGAGCGCCGGCCGCCCATCACGTCCCGGCCGATTGCTGCCTCGGCGGCCTCGCGGTGCTCGCCCCGTTCGACGGCGGCCTGCCGCCGCGCGACCGTCCCGCGCCGCCGCGGGGGCTGACGAAGGTCGACCAGCTCGTCGGCCTGTCGCATCCGCCGGCCTCGCCGCCTCCCGAGACGACGGTCTGAGCCCCCGCCGCGCCGGGTCCCCGGCGCGTGCGTGCCCATGGACCCCATCGTTTCGAGGACCACGTCATGACCAACCGCATCGCCGTCGCGGCTTTCGCCGCCATACTCTTCGCCGCCCCCGCCATGGCGGAGGACGCCATGCCCATGAACCACGGCGCCATGGACCACGGTGCCATGGACATGGGCGCCAAGGCCCCCGCCTCGCCCGCCGACGCCGCCCCCTCGTCGGTCGCCTTCGCCGCAGCCAACGCCAAGATGCACGAGGCGATGGCGATCCCCTTCACCGGGGACGCCGACGTCGACTTCGTCCGCGGCATGATCGGCCACCATCAAGGCGCGATCGACATGGCGAAGATCGAGCTCGAGCACGGCAAGGATCCCGAGATCCGCGCCCTCGCCGAGCGGATCGTCGCCGCCCAGGAGGGCGAGATCGCCATGATGCGCGCCTGGCTCGCCGCCAAGGGCGAGTGAGGGGTTGCCCGCATGCGCTCCGCCGGCTCCGGCCGGCGGAGCGCCGTCGACAGCCTCGCGCCGCCGGGGCGAAATCCCGTGCGCCGCCCGGGAGATGGCGGGCCGTGGCGGTCCGCGCCGGCGGCCTCCGCCGTCGCGACCGGGCGGGTTTCGCATAGAATATTGGTCGAAATGCCTAGGTAATAGGTCTCTCCCCCGCCGGGTCCGCGCCCTCTTCCTCGTTTATCGTCAAGGCATTATCTATGAATGAGCCGGCTTGCTCGCCGGCCGTCCGCGCCTCGCGCGGGAAAGGGTTTCGATGCGGGTCAAGGATCTCAGGATCGTCGTCGCGATATGCCGGACCGGGTCCTTCTCGAAGGCTGCCGAGGCCCTCCGCATCACGCAACCGGCGGTTTCGCAGGCGGTCAAGCGGGTCGAGACGGATCTCCAGATCCGCATCTTCGAGCGGGCGTCGTCGCCGATCACGCTGAGCAACGAGGGTACGGCGGCGGTCAAGTCGATCGAGAAGGTGATCGAACTGATCGACGGCATCCGTGCCAACGGCCGTGACGGCGCCCGGACCCGGCTCGGCGTCACGCCGCTCTTGTCCGGCCGCGACGTCGCCCGGCTGCTGAACCGCTCGTTCGAGGCCCACCGCCAATCCTTCGACGTCGAGTTCCTCGACAGCTCGATCCTGTCGAGCCGCGCCGACTTCGACGCCAAGATCGTGATGCCGAGCCTCAGACGGCGCTCGTCGCTGTTCATCGACCTGATGACCGTGTGGATCGGCGTGCGCAACGGCGTCTTCATCTACTCCCGCCAGGAGGCCGACGTCTGGGAACAGGCGCGCCTCGTGCTGCAATCCTCCTCGATCCCGGTCGAGCGCGTCATCGAAGTCAACGACTGCGGCTACGCCTATCACATGGCCGCGTCCGGGGCGGGCTTCTCGCCCTGCGTGCTCACCGCCGAGAACGGCTTCCGGGAGCACCAGATCCCCGACATGCCGGCGCTGCCCAACATCCGCCTCGACATCTTCGCCTCCCACGACTTCGGCCGCGAGCTCAAGGCCAACCTGCTCGGGTCCTGACCGCGCCGGCCGTCACCCGATCCGGGCAGCGAGCGCCGCGAGGTCGGCCGGACGTTCGCCACGCGCGGCGTAGAGATGCCGATCGAGCACGGCGAGGGCGGTGCGCGCCCGGTCGGCCGAGGCGTCGTGCCCGGCCGCGAAGACCTCCAGCAGACGCCTGACCGTGGCGACGTCGCCGGCCCGCGCCGCCCGGCGCAGCCGCAGCCGCCGCGCGCGCCGGCCGAGCGCCGCGGCGATGGCGCGACCGATCCCGCCGATCGCCCCGGGCCGGACGAGGTGCAGCGCCGCCGTCAGGGTGACCGCGAAGACCGCCGCGCCGGTGAGCGTCGCCAGCCACGGCCGCCGCCCCGCCGGCACCGGCCGCGCGATCCCCGGATCGATCCCGAGCGCGGCCTCGAGGCGGGCCGCCTCGGCGTCGCCGGCGGCGGCGGCGAGCGCCACCACCCGGCCGGGCAGCACGGCCTCGCGCAGGGTGCGGCTCTCGGTGTCGAACCAGGGGATGCGGATCTCCGGAATCTCCACCGGCGCCGATGTCGCGGGACGGAGGTCGAAGGTCCAGTCGGCCGACGCGATCGGGCCGAGGAAGGGCGTCGCCACCTCCTCGAGCCGGCCCTTGCGCCGTAGCGCCTGCTCGCGCAGCGGCAGCATCTCGGCGGGACGGCCGAGGCCGATCCGGGTCGAGCGCGTGGTCGGCCCGGCGAAGGCGATCAGGCCGGGCACGGCGAGGGTCGGCGGCGGCGGCAGCTGATCGTCGAACACCCCGTCGGCGGCGACGGTGACGACCCGCCGGGTCGATTCGCCGATGCCGAGCGCCGCCGGGTCGCGCGTCCAGGTCTCGGTCAGGCGGAGGTTGCGCGCGGCGATCCACCAGCTGCCCGCCGGCGCCGGGGCCGGCACCACGTCGATCGCCACCGGTGCCGTCGCGACCGTGATCTTGACCTGCCGCATGGTGCCGTCGAGCACCGTCAGCGCGTGCACGAACGGCGGCACCACCAGCCGTCCGCTGTGCTGCGGGAACACCGCCACCACCCGCTCGAACGCGCGCCGGGTCAGGCCGTCCTCGAACACGTCGCGCCAGCGGTCGTGGTCGATCCGCAGCGCGCGGAAGCCGTCGAAGGTCGGGTCGGTCATCTTCTCCAGCGTCACCGGCACCGTGAAGCGGCCGTGGACGCGCAGGATCACCATCTCCTGCGGATGGATCGGGCCGTCGTGGTCGACCTCGACCCAGAGCTTCACGCCATCGCGCGGATCGGTCGCCGCGGAAGCCGGTGCCAGCGCCGCCGCCAGGGCGACGAGGACGACGACGAGCGCGCCGAGGAGCCTCGAAACCACGCGAACGGATTTGCGCACCGTCTCTGCGCAACGCGGATTTCGATTGGGCGCCAAGAGGTTGGCCGCGGTCGCGGACTCGGTTTCGCAGCCCGGCGCGATCCCGTGCCCGAGGCGGGCCGCGTCCGTCCGGATCGCCAGCGCGGACGCGGACTTGGCGGGTCGGGCGGAATCGCGCTCGCAGCCGCCGCCGCGCCGCTCGACCGACGTCTCGGCGGCATGGCGATCCCGCCGCCGCGCCAACGACTTCGCCGCCGCTGTGGACTCGACGCCGCAGCGGCTTCGCGCGCCGTCTCGGCAGGCGGCGGAATCGCCGTCGCAACGGCTTGCGACCGTGTCGCCGCGCCGGCCGGCAAGTACGCCCGTCGTCACCATTCCTCGCCTCCGGTGCGCGCGGCGGTGCCCTCGCGCAGACGCCGTTCGTGCTCGATCGCGATGCGCAGTTTCAGGAACCGGCCGGGGTCGTCGGGGATGGCGGCGAGCCACTGCAGCGTCGCCTGCCGGGTCTCGTCGACGCCGGGTTCGGCGGCCTTGCGCCCCGGCGGCGGGGCCTCGCTCTCGGCGACGTCGGTGGCGCCGCCGCCACGGCCGGCCCGTCCGGCGGCGTCGGTGGCCGAGCCCTTGGTCGAGCCCGCGCCGCCGGCGCTGTCGTCGTCGCGCGCCGCGCCCTTGCGGCCGACCTTGGAACTGCCCTCCGCCGAGGTGGTCGATCCCGCCTCGCGGTTGCCGACCATGCCGTCGCCGAGGGCCGACTGCACACCGCTGTCGTCGGCGGTGTCGGTGTCGTCGGCGCCGGCATCGTGCTCGATGCGGGAGCCCGAGTTGGCGAGCCCGGCGCGGTCGCCGCCGTCCGCCGGCTTCGCCCGTGCCGCCGCGCGGGCAGCTTCGACGACGGAACGGTTGGCCTTGGCGTCGGCGTCGTCGGGGTCGCGCAAGAGGGCGAGGTCGTAGGCGCGGACGGCGCCGTCGAGGTCGCCGAGGGCGGCGAGGGCGTTGCCGAGGTTGTAGGCGGCCTCGACGCTGCCGCTCTGCCGCAGCGCAGCCGCCGCCTCGTCCGGCCGGCCGGCGCGGAGCAGCGCGACGCCGCGCCAAGCCGGATCGTCGAACACCGCGGCGGCCGCGCCGGGCAGGCCGGCGACGAGGAGCAGCCGGCCGGTGTGGAAGCTGCCGGCGGCGGCGAGCGCGGCGGCGCCGATGGCCGCGGCGGCGAGGAGGGCGGCGACCGTCCTCACGCCCGCCTCCGGAATGCCGCGACGAGCAGCAGCAGGCCGGCGAGCACCAGCAGCGGTCGGCCGAGGTCGAACCAGCCGAGCGGCACGAAGTCGCTCGCCGCGAGCCGCGACGCCGCCGCCGCGCCGACGACGGCGGCGACCGGTGCGGGATCGGCGGCGTCGGCGGTCGTGCCGCCGCCGGCGGCGGCCAGACGGGTCGCGGCGGCGCGGCCGTCGGGGGCGGGGCCGCCGCCCGGGGCCGTGCCCGGAGTCGTCACGGCGTGGACGCGATGGCCGGCGGCGGCGAGCTTGGCCGCGGCGGCGATCGCCGCGTCGCCGATGCCGCCGCCGTCGCCGATCAGCACCACGTCGCCGGCCGGGATGCCCGCCGCCGCCAGCCGCTCGCCGGCGAGGGCGAGCGCGCGCGCCGGGTCGCTGCCGCCGTCGGGCACGATGTCGGGGCCGAGCGCGGCGATCAACTGCCCGAGGGCGGCGCTGTCGGCGGTGAAGCTCTCGGCGAGATAGGCGTCGCCGGCGTAGACCACCAGCGCGGTCTGGCGGGCGCCCGCGGCGGCGGCGAGCGCCTGCGCGGCGAAGCGGCCCTCGGCGAGGCCGCCGCCGGCGGTGGTCGAGCGCGACACGTCGACCGCCAGCACCATGCCGTCGAGGTTGCGCCACGCCTCCGTGCCCGGCCGCCGCACCGCCGGCCCGGCCAGTGCCACCGCGACGATCGCGAGTGCGGCGAGCAGGGCGTCGACCCGCCTACCGCCGCCGTCGTCGCCGGAGACCGCGCCGAGGCTCGTCAGCGCCGAGAACAGCGGGGCGTCGATCGCGCGGCGCCAGTCGCCGAGGCCGCCGCGCGGGCGCAGCAGCAGGCCGGCCGCCGCCAGCGCCGGCAACAGCAGCAGCGCCGCCGGGCGCAGGAGGGCGACGTCGCCGATCGCGATCACGGCCGCCTCCGGTCGAACACGAGCAGCGCGCAGCCGGCCGCCAGCGCCGCCGCCGCCGCGAGCGGCCACAGCGGCTCGGCCACCACCACCGGCGGCGCGTCGGTCGGAGCGGTCTCCAGCGTCTCGATGGCGTCGGCGACGGCGCGCAGGTCCTCGGTGTCGCGGACGCGGAAGGCCTTGCCGCCGCTCGCCGCCGCGATCGCCTCCAGTGTTTTCGTGTCGACGAGGCTCGCGACGCCGGCCGAGCCGTCGAGCTCCTCGGTGGTGCCGAGCGCGATGGTGTGGACGCGGATGCCGAGTTCGCGCGCCAGCGCCGCCGCCGCGGCCGGCGCGACCGCGCCCGCGGTGGCGGTGCCGTCGGAGAGCAGCACCACGACCCGGCTCGGCGACGCCGAGTCCTTCAGCCGTTTCACCGCGAGGCCGAGGCCGTCGCCGATCGCGGTGGAGCGTCCGAGCACGCCGATCTCGGCCTCGGCGAGGGCGGCGTCGACGGCGGCGAGGTCGAAGGTCGGCACCGCCGCCACCTCGGCCTGATCGGCGAACAGCACGAGGCCGACGCGGTCGCCGGCGCGCCGGCGCACGAAGTCGCGCGCCACCGCCTTCACCGCCTCGATCCGGCGCACCGGCCGGCCGTCGAGCACGAAATCCTTCTGCTCCATGCTGCCGGAGAGGTCGAGCACCAGCACGATCTCGCGGCCGGAGGCCGGAACCGCCGCCGACGGCAGCACCCGCTGCGGTCCGGCGAGCGCCAGCACCAGGAACAGCCACGCCGTCCAGGCGAGCGCGAGCCGGATCCGCCGTCCACCGGTCGCCGCGGAGACGGCACCGGCCGCGCCGAGCCGCGCCGCCACCGCCGCCGGCACCCTGACGCTGCCGCGCGGCGGCCGGCGCGGCGGCATCAGCCGGCTCGCCAGCAGCGGCAGCGGCAGGGCGGCGAGCGCCAGCGGCGTCGCGAACAGCGCGTTCATCGCCCGATCACCCGGAGCGCCGCCGCGCTGCCGCGCCGGGCCGCCGCCTCGTCGGCCGGGGCGTAGAGCCCGTCGGCCAGCGCGGCCAGTCCCTCCGCGACGTCGGGCGAGCCGCGGAAGTCGGCCACGAAGGCCGTCAGGGTCGCGCCGGGCGCGAGCCGTCCGCGCGCCACCAGATGGTCGCGCAGGACCGTCGCGACCGCCGAGATGCGCTCGTCCGGCGGCAGCGCCGCCGCCGCGCGCACCCGCGCCGCAGCGGCGGCTGCCGGCGAGCGCCCACGGGCGAGGAGCAGCGCCAGCCCGACCAGCGCCAGCGCCGCGACGATGCCGACCGCCACGGCGAAGCCGAGATCGTCGGCGGCGACGGCGGTCGAGACCGCCGGCAGGTGCGGCGGCCGGAGGCCGGCGAGGGCGGGCGCGTCAGCCATGGAGCGCCTCGACCGCGGCGAGTTGGGCCGCCGGCGGCTCCTCGGTCCGCACCACCGCCGAGCGGACGCCGAGGCCGGCGAGCCGCGCCGCGGTCGCCTCCGCGCCGCCGACGCCGCGCTCCGCGCCGCGCACCGCGCCGAGCCCGCGCCGGCCGTCGGCGGTGACGAAGGGGTAGACGCCCGCCGGTGCGGTGCGCTCGAAGGCGTCGGAGATCACCGCGGCGGCGACGTCGACCCGCACCAGCGCCTCGGCGATCGCCGCCGCGAAGCCCGTGTCCGCCCCCTCGAAGACGTCGTCGAAGCCGGAGGCGAGCACCAGCGTGCCGCCGCTCGGGATCGAGCGCGCCGCCGCGGCGAGCTGCGGGCCGATCGCCGGGGCGTCGTGGCCGGCGCCGGCCAGCGCCTGCCGATGCGCCTGGACGAGGCCGCCGACCACCGCGATCATCGCGCGTTCGCCGACCGCCGGGCGCACGTGCACCGGCTCGCCGCCGGCGAGTGCCAACAGTCCGACGCGGCCGCCCTCGGCGGCGACCCACCAGCCGGCCAGCGCCAGGATCTCGGCCGCCGCCACCGACATCAGCGCGCGGCGGGTGCCGAACAGCATCGCCGGCCGGAAGTCGGCGACCAGCAGCGTGGTGCGCTCGCGCTCGTCGCGGAAGGTGCGCACGTGCGGCTCGCCGGTGCGGGCGGTGGCGTTGCGGTCGACGTGGCGGGGATCGTCGCCGTGGCTCCACAGGCGGACGTCGTCGGTCTCGCTGCCGCGGCCGCGCCGCCGCGTCACGAAGGGCCCCGGCCGCGACGACGTGCGCCGCACGCGCCGGCGCCGCGCCTCCGCCGCCAGGAAGCGCAGGCGGATCAGGGAGTCGGGGTCGACGACGGCGCCGGGGTCGGCGGGAATGCCCATGGGCGGCCTCGGTCAGGGCGTCAGAGCGGGGCGATGCGGTCGAGGATGCGGGCGACGATGGCGCGGGCGTGGTCGCCCTCGGCGGTGGCGCGCCACGTCGGGATCAGGCGGTGGGCGAGCGCGTCGGCCGCCTGGCTGCGCACGTCCTCGGGCGTGGCGTAGTCGCGGCCGGCGAGCCAGGCGCGCGCCTTGGCGGCGGCGGCGAGCGCCAGCGTGCCGCGCGGGCTGACCGGGTGCTCGATCGCGGCGCGCACGTCCTCGCCGGCGCCGCCGTCGCGGGTGGCGGTGACGAGGCGGACGATGTGGTCCTTGAGCGCCGGGGCGAGATGGGTCCGCGCTGCCGCCGCCCGCGCCGCGCGCACCTCGGCCATCGAGAGCCGCGGTCCCGGCGCGGCCGGCTCGGCCACGGTCTCGCGCTCGACGAGGTCGAGGATGGCGCGCTCCTCGGCCGGGCCGGGCATCTCGACCAGCACGTGGAACAGGAAGCGGTCGAGCTGCGCCTCGGGCAGCGGGAAGGTGCCCTCGTGTTCGATCGGGTTCTGCGTCGCCACCACCATGAACGGGTCGGGCAGGGCATGGGTGGCGCCGCCGGCGGTGACCTGCCGCTCGGCCATCGCCTCGAGCAGGGCCGACTGCACCTTCGGCGGCGCCCGGTTGATCTCGTCGACCAGCACCAGCGAGTGGAACACCGGCCCGGCCACGAACTCGAAGGCGCCGCGGTCGGGGCGCCAGACCGGCGTGCCGGTGAGGTCGGCGGGCATCAGGTCGGGCGTGCACTGGATGCGGGCGAAGCTGGAATCGAGGCCGTCGGCGAGCTGCTTCACCGCCCGCGTCTTGGCGAGGCCGGGCGCGCCCTCCACCAGCACGTGGCCGCCGCAGAGGAGGGCGGTCATCAGCCGCTCGACCAGCGGCGTCCGCCCGATCAGCGCCGCCTGCAGGCGCTCGGTCAGCGCCGCGACCCGCGCGCGCAGGTCGTCGGCCGCGCCGGTGGCGGCGTCCTCGCCCATCTTCATGCCGTCTCCTCCCGGTGCCCGCGTTCGGCGCGCGCTGTCCGGTCCCGCCTCCACCCGGGAAGAAGTCTATGCCGGAGCACGCGACGGGCTCAACCGGCCACCGCGGTCGGCCGTCGTGACATCTCGCCCCGGGGGGGATCGCCCGGAACCATGCCGGTGCGGATCCGTTGACCCACTGGCAACGAAATCAAGGAGAAGCGCGATGCCGACCGAACTACCGACGCCGAAGCCTATCAATCCGGGCACCGAGAAGGAGCCCGAGAACCCCGGCGACGCCGCCATCGAGGAGCACCTGAAGGGCGAGCCGCAGAGCGACATTCCGAGCCCGCTGCCCGACCTCGTTCCCGAGCTGATTCCCGGCGTGCCAACCGTGCGCTGACGCTCACGCGGCCAGGATCTGGACGCCGGCGCGCGCCGCCGCGGCCGCGAACTCCTCCGGCGGATCCAACGCGACGACGGTCGTCGTGGCCTCGAACGGCGCGATCCGCCACGGCGACACCGCCGCGATCTTCTCGGCCGAGGCGAGCACCACGCAGTCGGCCGAGGCCGCAATCATCGCCCGCTTGATCCGGGCTTCCTCGTAGTCGCCGGTGGTGAGCCCGTGCTCCGGGTGGATGCCGGTGACCCCGAGGAACACCGTGTCGGCCCGCACCTCCGCGATCGCCGCCGCGGCGGCGGCCCCGACCGCGACGACCGAATGCCGGAACAGCCGGCCGCCGACCAGCACCACCTCGATTCCCGGCTTGTCGAGGAGCTCGAGCGCGACGCTCGGCGCATGGGTCACCACGGTCGCGGCGAGATCGGGCGGAAGGTGCCGGGCGAGCCGGCCCGCGGTGGTGCCGCCGTCGACGAACACCACCGACCCCGGCCGTACCAGCGCCGCCGCCGCCCGGCCGATCCGGTCCTTGGCGTCGGTGGCGATCGACTGCCGCGCGGCGAAATCCGCCAGCGCCGGCGAAGCGGGCAGCGCGCCGCCGTGGACCCGCTGCAGCAGTCCCTCCGCCGCCATTTCGCGCAGGTCGCGCCGGATCGTGTCCACCGACAGCCCGAATCGCTCCGCCGCCACCTTGGCGACGACCTGACCCTCGCGGGCCAGCGTCTCTAGGATCAGGGCGCGGCGTTGGCTGGCGAGCATGACGAGAGCCTTCACGAAAATTCTTGTCTCTGCACGAAATATCCCGTATCCGTGCCCTGAAGGCAAGCAAGAACGGCAATTTCGTTCTCGTTCGTGCGATTTCATGAAGTGTGAGGTGTGCGATGACGGTGGCCGACCGGGTCCGGGTTCACGACGTCCGGGTGCTCTCCGACGACTGGTACGTCCTCCGGAAGACCGTCTTCGACTTCCGCCGCGCCGACGGCGTCTGGCAGCGTCAGTCGCGCGAGACCTACGACCGCGGCAACGGCGCGGTCATCCTGCTCTACGACCTCGACCGCCGCACCGTGGTGCTGACCCGGCAGTTCCGCTACCCGGCCTTCGTCAACGGCTGGGACGACCTCCTGATCGAGGCGCCGGCCGGCCTGCTCGACGCCGCTTCGCCGGAGGAGCGCATCCGCGCCGAGGCCGAGGAGGAGACCGGCTTCCGGGTGCGGGCGCCGGTGAAGGTCTACGAGGCCTTCACGAGTCCCGGGTCGGTGACCGAGCGGCTGCACTTCTTCGTCGCGCCCTACGAGCCGGCCGACCGGGTCTCGGACGGCGGCGGCGTCGCCGCGGAGGGCGAGGACATCGAGATGATGGAAGTCGGCTTCGACGAGGCGATGGCGATGGTCGCCGACGGCCGCATCGCCGACGCCAAGACGATCATGCTGCTGCAGCACGCCGCGCTGGCGATCTTCCCGCACGCGGGCTGACCGGTGGGGCGCCCGCGGCCTGCCGGTCCACCACGAACTCGCCAAGGTGCCGGCGGCCCGACGGCCGCCCTCAGCGCTGCTTGGCGAACTGCTCGTTGAAGGAGTAACCGGCGCCGCGGACGGTGCGGATCGGGTCCTTCGAGGTGCCGCGGTTTATCGACTTGCGCAGCCGGCCGATGTGGACGTCGACGGTGCGCTCGTCGACGTAGACGTCGTGGCCCCAGACGCCGTCGAGCAGCTGTTCGCGGGTGAAGACCCGGCCGGGCGCCCGCATCAGGAATTCCAGCAGCTTGAACTCGGTCGGGCCGAGATGGATCTCGCGGCTGCTGCGGCGGACCCGGCGGGTCTCGCGGTCGAGTTCGATGTCGCCGGAGACCAGCACCGACGTCAGCGTCTCGGGCTTGGCCCGGCGCAGGAGCGCCTTCACGCGCGCCACCAGCTCGGGCACCGAGAAGGGCTTGACGATGTAGTCGTCGGCGCCGGTCGCGAGGCCGCGCACGCGCTCGGATTCCTCGCCGCGCGCGGTCAGCATGATGACCGGCGTGCGCTGGGTCTCCGGGCGCTGGCGCAGCCGCCGGCACAGCTCGATGCCCGAGAGGCCGGGCAGCATCCAGTCGAGGATGACGATGTCCGGCACGATCTCGCGCAACCGGATCTCGGCTTCGTCGCCGCGGAAGCTCTGCTCGACCTCGAAGCCCTCGGCCTCGAGATTGTAGCGCAGGAGCAGGCTGACCGGCTCCTCGTCCTCGATGATCAGGACCTTGGTCATGGATCGCCCCGCGCCGGCTCAGGCCGGCGTCACGGTTTCGATGGCGCTGAGGTCGGCCTTCGGGCGTTCCTCGCCGTAGGGCGCGCCGGTCAGCGCATAGTGCACGGTTTCGGCGATGTTGGTGGCGTGGTCGCCGATGCGCTCCAGGTTCTTGGCACAGAACAGCAGATGGGCGCACTGCGAGATGTTGCGCGGATCCTCCATCATGTAGGTCAGGAGCTCGCGGAAGATCGAGGTGTAGAGCGCGTCGATCTCGGTGTCGCGCAGGCGCACCGCGCGGGCGGCGGCGTCGTCGCGCTGGGTGAAGGCGTCGAGCACGGCCTTCATCTGCTCGAGCACGATGTCGGAGAGGTGCTCGACACCGACCCACAGGCTCTTGTGCAGGCCGGCGCCGTTGATGGCGGCGACGCGCTTGGCGATGTTCTTGGCGAGGTCGCCGACGCGTTCGAGGTCGATCGAGATGCGCAGGGCGGCGACGATCTCGCGCAGGTCCGAGGCCATCGGCTGGCGGCGCGCGATCAGGAGGACGGCCTCCTCCTCGATGCGGCGCTGAAGTTCGTCGAGGCGGCGGTCGGCGTCGACGACGCGCTGGGCCTGGAACTGGTCCAGCCGGGCGAGGGCGGCGACGGAATCGGCGACCAGCCGCTCGGCGATGCCGCCCATCTCGGCGACGTGGCCGGCGAGATCGCGCAATTCCTGGTCGAAGGCGGTGACGGTGTGCTCCATGGAACCCTCCCGAAGCGTGCCTGGCGTTGCGGCGCGGCTCAGCCGAAGCGGCCGGTGATGTAGTCCTGGGTCCGCTTCTCGATCGGGTTGGTGAAGATGTGATCGGTCGGACCCTCCTCGACGAGCACGCCGAGGTGGAAGAAGGCGGTGCGCTGCGACACGCGGGCCGCCTGCTGCATCGAGTGGGTCACGATGATGATCGTGAAGTTGGTGCGCAGCTCGTCGATCAGTTCCTCGACCTTGGCGGTCGCGATCGGGTCGAGCGCCGAGCACGGCTCGTCCATCAGGATCACCTCGGGCGACACCGCGATGGCGCGGGCGATGCAGAGGCGCTGCTGCTGACCGCCGGAGAGGCCGGTGCCCGGCTCGTGCAGGCGGTCCTTGACCTCGTTGAACAGCGAGGCCTTCTTCAGCGAGGTCACCACGATCTCCTCGAGGTCCGCCTTGGAGCGGGCGAGACCGTGGATCTTCGGGCCGTAGGCGACGTTCTCGAAGATCGACTTCGGGAACGGGTTCGGCTTCTGGAACACCATGCCGACGCGGGCGCGCAGCTCGACCACGTCGAGATCCGGGTCGTAGATGTCCTTGTTGTCGATGGCGATCCGGCCCTCGACGCGGCATCCGGCGATGGTGTCGTTCATCCGGTTGATGCAGCGCAGGAAGGTCGACTTGCCGCAGCCCGACGGGCCGATGAACGCGGTGACCGCGCGCTCGGGTATGTCGATCGAGACGCCGTGCAGCGCCTGCTTCTGGCCGTAGAAGACCTTGACGGTGTCAGCCTTGACCTTGACCGGACGCGCCACGGCGTCGGGCGTGCGGATGGTCTGGTGCTTGGGCGCTTCGGCGAGGACGGCGGTCATCGGAAATCCTCCGGACGATACGGGGGGGCGGCGGGTCACCAGCGGCGCTCGAAGGCGCGGCGCAGGACCACGGCGGCGGCGTTCATGACGAACAGGAAGGCGAGCAGGATCATGATGGCGGCCGAGGTGCGCTCCACGAAGGCGCGCTCGGGCTCGGTCGCCCACATGTAGATCTGGGTCGGCAGCGCGGTCGCCGGCTCGAGCGGCGAGGTCGGGACGTCGGCCACGAAGGCCTTCATGCCGATCATCAGCAGCGGCGCCGTCTCGCCGAGGGCGTGCGCGAGGCCGATGATGGTGCCGGTCAGGATGCCCGGCATGGCGAGCGGCAGCACGTGGTGGAAGATGGTCTGCATCTTCGAGGCGCCGACGCCGAGACCGGCCTCGCGGATCGACGGCGGCACCGCCTTCAGCGCGGCGCGGGTGGCGATGATGATCGTCGGCAGGGTCGACAGCGTCAGCACCAAGCCGCCGACCAGCGCCGCCGAGCGGGGCAGGTGGGCGAAGTTGATGAACACCGACAGGCCGAGGATGCCGTAGACGATCGAGGGCACCGCCGCGAGGTTGTTGATGTTGACCTCGATCAGGTCGGTCAGCCGGTTCTTCGGCGCGAATTCCTCGAGGTAGATCGAGGCGGCGACGCCGATCGGCAGCGACAGCACCAGCACCACCAGCATCATCCAGAACGAGCCGACGATGGCGACGCCGACACCGGCGACCTCGGGACGGGTCGAGTTGCCGAAAGTGAACAGGCCGGTGTTGAAGGCCTTGTGGACGTGGCCGTCGGCCTGGAGTTCCTGGAGCACCTTGATCTGGGCGTCCTTGACGACGCGCTGCTCCTCGGGGACGTCGGCGCTGATCGCGCCCTTCACGAAGGCGTCGATGTTGCCGTCGGCGTAGAACTCGACGTCGCGTTTCTGGCCGATCAGCGACGGGTCCTCCGCGATGGTCCGGCGCAGCAGCGGCACCGAGCCCTTGGAGAACAGGTCGAGGGCGTCGTAGAGGCCATCCTCGTCGTCCGGGTCGAGCGAGAGCGTCGTGATCACCGCGTTCTGCATCAGCGTGTCGAAGCGGAAGGCGTCGCCCGACATGATGCCCGCGGCCGTCCGATCCCCGTTCGGGGCGATGATCGCCGGGTCGAAGTCGACCGTCAGCGTGATCCGGGTCTGCTGGAAGGCGGTGTAGCCCTTCGAGACGATCGAGGCGAACAGCGCCACCAGGAACACGAGGCCGATGGTGATCGCCGCGATGCCGAAGGCGCGGAACCGGCGTTCGGCGGCGTAGCGACGCTTCAGGCCGATGTCGCGGCCGGCGATCGAACGCATCGCCGGCGCGGGCTGGGAGAGGGCCGCGTCGCTCATTCGTACTGCTCCCGGTACTTGCGGACGATGTGGAGGGCGATGATGTTGAGGCCGAGCGTCACGGTGAACAGCGTGATGCCGAGGGCGAAGGCCACCAGCGTCTGCGGGCTGGTGAACTCGAGGTCGCCGGTCAGCTGGTTCACGATCTTGACCGTGATCGTGGTCATCTCCTCGAACGGGTTGGCGCTGATCCGCGCCGCCACGCCCGCCGCCAGCACCACGATCATGGTCTCGCCGATGGCGCGGGAAGCCGCCAGCAGGATGGCGCCGACGATGCCCGGCAGGGCGGCCGGCAGCACCACGCGCTTGATCGTCTCCGACTTGGTGGCGCCGAGGCCGAGCGAGCCGTCGCGCAGCGCCCGCGGCACGGCGGTGATGATGTCGTCGGACAGCGAGGAGACGTAGGGGATGATCATGATCCCCATCACGAGGCCGGCGGTGACGACGTTGTTGCCGGACTGGCCGAGCCCGAGCGGGATCGCCAGGAAGTCGCGGATCGCCGGGCCGACGGTGACGAGGGCGAAGAAGCCGTAGACGATCGTCGGGATGCCCGCGAGGATCTCGAGCAGCGGCTTGGCGACGCTGCGCACCGTCGAGGAGGCGTATTCGGCCATGTAGATGGCGGCGAACAGGCCGATCGGGACCGCGACCAGCAGAGCGAGCGCCGAGATGTAGAGCGTGCCCCAGGCGAGCGGCAGCAGGCCGAACTGGCCCTGGCTGCCGCCGGAGCCGGCCGCGGCGAAGCGCGGATCCCACACGGTGCCGAAGAAGAAGCTCGCCGGCGAGACCTGGCTGAAGAAGTGCAGCGCCTCGAACAGCATCGAGGCGACGATGCCGATCGTCGTCAGGATCGCCACCGAGGACGCGGCGATCAGCACGCCGAGGATCACCGTCTCCACCGATCCGCGGGCGCGCAGGCGCGGCCGGATCTTCAGGAAGGCGAACACGAAGCCGAAGCCGGCGAGCGCGATCACGGCGGTCTCGAGGATCACGCCGAGCGTGCCGTCGACCGAATTGCGCGTCTGCGCCGCGGCGATCATGTAGGGCGGCACGTCGGAGGCGAGCGCGATGCCCTTGGAGGCGAACAGCGGCCGGGCGGCGACGAGGCCGAGCTTGAGGTTGTCGAGCTCCTCGGTGCTCAGCACCTTCAGCCCGCGCGACACCTCCTCGATGACGCCCATCGTCAGCGACAGGTTGGCGCCGTCGGCGGTGGCGGCCTCCGGCAGCTGCTGGCGCACGGCGGTGTCGACGATGATCGGCCGGACGATCGCCAGCACCACGAGCAGCACGACCGCGGGCAGCGCGGTCCAGATCGCGAGATAGCTGCCGTAGTAGGCCGGCCTGGAATGGGGCGGCGTACCCGAGGATTTCGCGAGCGTGCCGACGCGGATGCGGCCGGCGACGAGGCCGATCGCCGCGAGCGCCGCGACGACGACGAGGAGCCAGAACGAGCCCATGGAACCCCCGAGTTCGTGAAAACCGCGCCCGGCTCGCCGGGCGCGGTGATGGTGCGGACCGACCGGACGGCCGGAGGATCGCGGAGCCCGGACGGAACCGGCCTCCGCGACGACGGCGTCAGAGCGTCTTGCCGGCCTGGAAGTCGGCGAGGAACTGCTTGCGCTCGGTCTTCGGCGCCGGGACGAGGCCCTTGGCGGCCGACGGCGAACGCGGGCCGATCATCTGGTCGGCCAGGAAGTACTCGACGTATTCCTTGAGGCCGGGGATGACGCCGAGGTGCGCCTTCTTGACGTAGAAGTACAGCGGACGCGACACCGGGTACTCGCCCTTGGCGATCGACTCGGTGGTCGGGACGACGCCCTCGAAGGTCGCGACCTTCAGCTTGTCCTTGTTGTTCTCGTAGAAGGCGAGGCCGAACACGCCGATGCCGGTCTTGTTCGAGTCGATGCGCGACAGCGTCTCGTTGTACTCGCCGTCGATGTCGACCGCCTTGCCGTCCTTGCGGACCTTGGCGCAGGCCTTGGCCGCGTCGTCCTTGGACAGGCCCGAGGCGATGAAGGCGTCGAGCGCGCCGGTGGCCTTGCAGCCGGCCTGCAGGACCTTGGTCTCGAAGACCTCGCGGGTGCCGTGCTTCTCACCCGGGATGTAGGCCGCGATCTCCCACTCGGGGAACGAGGCGTTGACGTCCGACCACTTGGTGTTCGGGTTGTCGACCAGCTTGCCGTCGACGACGACCTGGGCGGCGAGGGCGAGGAAGACGTCCTTCGGGGTGAAGGCGAAGTCGGGGCCCTTGGCGTCCGAGGCGAAGACGATGCCGTCGTAGCCGAACTTCACTTCCTGGATCTCGGAGACGCCGTTCGCCTTGCAGTTGGCGACTTCCTCGTCCTTGATCTTGCGCGAGGCGTTGGCGATGTCGATGGTGTCCTCGCCGGCGCCCTTGCAGAATTCCTTGAGGCCGGCACCCGAGCCGCCGCCCTCGACGATCGGGGTCTTGAAGGACGGGTTGGCCTCGCCGAACGACTCGGCGACGATGGTGGCGTAGGGCAGCACGGTCGACGAACCGGCGATCTTGATCTGGTCGCGGGCCTCGGCGGCGGAGCCGGCGGCGAGGGCGGCGAGGAGCGCCAGGGCGCTGGTGGTGGCGAGCTTCAAGGGGACTCTCCCTGTCTGGAACGGCGTCATCGAGGGGCGCCCGCGGCGCCGGCCCGTTCTTGCAAGGCCGTTGGTAGGCCCCGTGCCCGACACTTGGATGACGTTTCCATTACAGTTTGATGACGGCCCCGCGCCTTGGCGGCGCGCGCGAAAACGGCCTTCGCCGCACTGCGGCAGGCTGCCGCGGACGGGGCTTTCGTGACGGTTCGTGACAGTGAGCCGGAAAACGAAAAACCCGGCGCGGCGGCCGGGTTCTCGGAAGGCGGGACCGAGGGATGGTGGGCGGCACAGGGATCGAACCTGTGACCCTTCGCGTGTGAAGCGAATGCTCTCCCGCTGAGCTAGCCGCCCCAACCGTCCGGTCGTGGCGCGGTATAGAGGCGGTCGGGATCCAAGTCAAGGCGGTCGGGAGTTTCGATCGCAGGGCCGCCCGTGCGGCCTCCGCCGGGCGCGCTACTCGCCCCTCGACAGACCCGTGATGGCTCCCGCGGCGACCATCTCCTCGGCCGTGACGAAATAGAGCTCGTCCGGCCCGAAGCCGTCCGCCTCGGCCAGGACATCGTCCGGTACTCCGTGTCCGCGCAGGTAGGCCGTCGCCTGCTCGATGGTCGCCGCCCCCACGTACGCCGCGATCTCCGAGGAGAGTTCGACCGCGGAATAGCCGCGGTGGAACCCGAACACGGCGTCCGGATCCGCGAGCGTCCGGCGTGCCCCGACGGCGAGGAGCACGCAGGCGCTCAGGCAATGGTCGCGCACGGTCACGGGGACACCGCTCGCCTCGAGGAACGCGGCCGCGTCCAGCGCCTGCTCGAGCAGCCCGCCCGGGCTGGTCAGTTCGATCGCGGCGGGCGGCGTGGCGCGCTCGACGGCCGCCCTTAGGTCGGCGGCGAAGTGCGGCCCGATCTGACCGTCCACGACGATCGTCCCGTCCTTGCGCGTGAAGATGGTTGCGTCGGGCTCGGCTTCCATCGCGACCCGGACGGCGTAGAAGTCTCGGCCGGCCAGGACCCACGTCGCGGCGTGGGCAAGTTCCACCACGGCGAAGAGTCCGGCGACGACGACGACGGCACCATGCCCTCCGGCGCGCCGGCGCCAGAGATACGGAAGGACGGCGACGCCTGCCGCTGCGGCGAGCGCGGACGCGACCGCCATCGCGGGAACGGCGAGCGCGTAGGTCAAGTGCGCGCGCAGGGCCGTCAGCGCCTCGTCGGCACGGACCTGGAGCAGGACGGAGGCGACGAGCGGTACCGGCACGAACATCCAGGGTACCCAGGACCGCACCCGAAGCCTCGCGTCGGGTGGCCCCTTCGGCTCCCGGCCGAAGACCTCCGTGGCCGGGCGCCATTGCGGCATGCCCCTGGTCCACAGCAGCGTGTCGGCGCCGATCGTTCCGGCGGCCAACTCGCGCCGGACGGCTTCCGCCGTCAGCCTGTCCCGGACGCCGTCCGCCCTGTGCACGTGCCAGTCGGTCATGAAAGTTTGAAGTACAGCGCGGTGAAGTACGACGCGGCAAAGATGACGATCCCGAGCGTCGTCAGGATGCGGCCCTTGCCGGCCGGCCGATAGAGCACGACGAATCGTCCCTCGTCCCACACCGTCGTCCGCGCCTTCACAAGTCGCCTCCACGCGATCAGGTTGAGCAGGATCGTGACCAAGGGAATCCCGAATCCGAGGCCGCGGACCCAGATGTCGAGTTCGCGCCGCCATGCCGCGACCGCACCGAGCGGGCGCAGATCGCGATCGAGGACACGCACGCCGAAGAGGAACTTGCCGAGCGTCGTGCCCGCCGTACCCATCAGCAGCCCGTTCAGGGCGCCGACCAGAACGGTGACGCCGACGGGCTCCAGAAGGCGCGGAACAATCGTGGAGAGCGTCGATTGGGCGGAGAGCCAAGCCAGGGCGCGCTCCGTCGACTGCGGCGCCAGCAGGAATCCGACGTAGCCGAACAGCGCCGAAGCGAGATAGAAGTTCACGGTGGTGTCGATGAAGCGGGCGCCGAAGCGCCGCCGCGGTCGCACCGGTTCGGGCGCCCAGCCGTCGACCACGGTCGGACCCGCCGACCCGGCGGGCTGACCGCTTCGCGCCTCGGCCGCTTCGTTCGGGGTTCTCGCCGCATTCGGTTGCCCGTCCGGCAATGGTGGCGGTTCGTCGTCGGCCAACGCGCCGAAGGCATCGGAGAGCGCGGTCCAGGTCTCGCCGTCGCTTCGTCGGACGGGTGTGGATTCGTGGATCGTGCGCTCGGCTTCGAGTTCCGCGAGCCGCTGCCGCGAGACGGGGCCGACGGTCGTCTCGCCGTCACGATAATACCAGCCCGCACCGTCCATGAAGCCACCCCCGGCCGTCGTGCCGATGCACGATACCCGGTGCCCGTATGTCGGGAAAGTCTCTTGTTTCGGTTGGTCCCGTGCAATCGACGGTGAAGGCCGTCCTCGCGACTTCCCGCCTCACACCACGTCCGGCGCCTTGCCCGTGAGGCGCTTCGACCAGTCCTCGACGGCGCCGGCGTCGAGGCGGCGCAGCAACGTGCGCTTCCAGCTGTCGGCGAGTTCGGGTAGGGCGGCGAGGTCGGCGAGGGCGGGGCGGTCGATCGTGCGGTTCCAGAGCACGCCCTGGGCGCGCGAGAGCGACCAGTCGGGGTGCGGCCGGTCGACGAGCGCGATGGTGTCGCCGACGGCGATCCGGCCGCCCTCGAGCACGCGGTAGTACCAGCCGGTCCGTCCGGTCTTCTGCACGGCGTGCGACATGTCGGTGCGGCCGTGGAACAGGTTGAGCTTGAAGCAGGGCTGGCGGCCCTGGCTGACCTGGAGCAGCACGGCGCCGATCCGCACGACGTCGCCGACGTGGACGTCGGCCTCGGTGACGCCGGTCGAGGAGAGGTTCTCGCCGAAGGCGCCGGCGGCGGCCAGCCGGTCCGGGTCGCCGTGGCCCTCGGCGAGCCAGGTGGCGTAGTGGTCGCGCGCGTAGTGAAGCAGCGCCTTGTCCAGCCCGCCGTGGACGGAGCGGTCGGCCTGGGCGTCGATCGTCAGGCCCTCCGGCCCGACCTCGGCGGCGGCGCCCTCGACCGGGGTCTTGCCCATGGCCGAGGGCGTCCTGCCATCGGCGAGCAGGGCAGGGGCGCCAGCGAGCAGGGCGTCGAGGCGGACGGCGAAGGCGGTCATCGGGCGAACTCCGCGTGGAAAGGAGCGATCGGCGGCGTCGGCGCGGGCGCGGCCGCCATCGGGGTCGGGCGAGGTTAGGGCCTCCGCGAAAGTCCCGCCACCCGCTTCACCGCCCGGTCACCGCGCCCATCACCGCGGTGATGGCGGCGTCGAGGTGGTCGTAGTGGTCGATCACCGCGTCGGGGCCGAGGGCGGCGACGTCCTCGGTGTAGCCGAACGAGACCGCGATCACCGGAACGCCGGCGCCGCGCGCGGCGGCGACGTCGGCGTCGCTGTCGCCGATCATGACCGATCGGGCCGGGTCGCCGCCGGCGGCGGCGATGGTGCCGACGAGATGGTCCGGGTGCGGCTTGCGCACCGGCAGGCTGTCGCCGCCGAGCACCGCGTCGAAGCGGTCGGCGAGGCCGAGGGCGGCGAGCAGCGGTACGGCGAGCGCCGCGCGCTTGTTGGTGCAGACGGCGAAGCGGTGGCCGGCGGCGGCGAGCCGGTCGAGGGCGGCGTGGAGCCCGGGATAGGGCGTCGTGTGCGCGCCCGGCCGTTCGGCGTAGACCGCGAGGAAGCGCGCCGTCATCGCCTCCAGCCGCTCGACCGCGACGGTCCGGCCGGAGATCCGCAGGCCCTCGACGATCAGCGCCCGCGCGCCGTGGCCGAAATTGTAGCGCACCGCCTCGCGCGCCAACGCCGGCAGACCCTCCTCGGCCAGCACGACGTTGAGGGCGCCGAGAAGGTCCGGCGCGGTGTCGAGCAGGGTGCCGTCGAGGTCGAACACGACGAGGGGGGCGGTCATGGCGGCTCCGGTCACGGCCCCCGGGATGCGGCTGCGGTCGGGGCGGAAGTCCCCCGGATAGGGCCGTTCGCGGCGCCGGGCAAGGCCGGCCGAACCGGCCGCGCTTGACCGCGGGATTCCCTGTGATAATGACCCGCCGACGCCACGACCGCCGCGAACCGGAGCCGCCATGTCCGCCGACGCCATGAAGAGGGCCGCCGCCGCCGCGGCGCTGGACTTCGTCGAGCCCGGCATGCGCCTCGGCCTCGGCACCGGCTCCACCGCGGCCTGGTTCGTGCGCCTGCTCGCCGAGAAGGTCACCGCCGGCCTCGACGTCGTCGGCGTGCCGACCTCCGAGGCCACCGCGACGCTCGCCCGCGAAGTCGGCGTGCCGCTGACCAGCCTCGACGCGGTCGCCGGCCTCGACCTCACCGTCGACGGCGCCGACGAATTCGACCCGGACTTCAACCTGATCAAGGGCGGCGGCGGTGCGCTGCTGCGCGAGAAGATCGTGGCGGCGGACAGCCGCCGCATGGTCGTCATCACCGACGAGAGCAAGGCGGTCGCGCGCCTCGGCGCCTTCCCGCTGCCGATCGAGGTGACGAGCTTCGGCGCGGTCGCGACCCTGCGCGCCATCGCCGAGGCGGCCCGCCGGACCGGCCACGCCGGGGCATTGACCTTCCGCGCCGCGCCCGGCGGCGGTCGTTTCACGACCGACCAGGGCAATGCCATCGTCGACGCATCATTTCGCCAGATTTCGGACCCACAAGCCCTCGCCGACGCGCTGGTGCGCATTCCGGGCGTCGTCGAACACGGATTGTTCATCGGCTACGCCTCCACGGTGATCGTGGCCGGCCGCGACGGCATCCGCCGCCTCGACAAGCCCGCGAACTGACCTCTTTCCGGAGATCCCAGATGTATCGGACCTCGTCCCGCCTCCGCCGCACGGCCGGTGTGCTGATCACCCTGGCCCTGCTCGCCGGCCCCGCGGCGGCCGAGGACTACGCCGCCTCGCACATCGCGGCGGCGCGCGAGGCGATCGCGGCGGCCCACGCCTCCGAGCAGTTCGACGCCATCCTGCCGGTGCTGGCCGACCAGGCCAAGGCGCTGTTCCAGCGGTCCAACCCGGCGCTGGTCCAGGAGATCGATTCGGTCGTCAACGACGTCGCCCTGTCGCTCGCTTCGCGCCGGCCCGAGCTGGAGCGCGAGCTGGAGCGGGTCTGGGCCGCCCGCTTCACCGAGGAGGAACTCAAGGCGATCACCGCCTTCTACGAGTCCCCGGTCGGCAAGAAGTTCGGCGAGAACATGCCGCTGGTGATTCAGGACTCGATGCGCTCCGCCGGCATCTGGCGCGACGCCATCTCGACCGAGCTGGTCACCAAGTCGCGCGACGAGCTGATCAAGCGCGGCCACCAGTTCTGAACGCCCGTCGCCGGGCATCGACGACATCGCGGCCGCCCCTCCGGGCGGCCGTTCGCGTTTCGCGCGGGCGTGATCGGCGGTGAACGGAAGCTGTTGTCCATCCGCCGCCGTTTCGCGCTAAGAACGGGCTCAGGTTCACCGCGGAGCCCTTCGAGATGGAATCCTTCGACTACGACCTCTTCGTCATCGGCGCCGGCTCGGGCGGCGTGCGCGCCGCGCGCATCGCGGCCGGCTACGGCGCGAAGGTCGCGGCCGCCGAGGAGTTCCGCGTCGGCGGCACCTGTGTCATCCGCGGCTGCGTGCCGAAGAAGCTGCTGGTCTACGCCTCCCGCTTCGCCTCGGCCTTCGAGGACGCCGCCGGCTTCGGCTGGGACGTCGGCGACACCCGATTCGACTGGCCGCGCCTGATCGCCGCCAAGGACCGCGAACTCGACCGCCTCGAGGGCGCCTATTGCGGCAACCTCGAGCGTGCCGGCGTCGAGATCCTGCGCACCCGCGCCACCCTCGCCGGCCCGAATGCCGTCGCGTTGGCCGACGGACGCACCGTCTCCGCCCGCCACGTGCTCGTCGCCACCGGCGCCCGGCCCTTCCTGCCCGACGGCGTGCCCGGCATCGAGCACGCGATCACCTCCAACGAGGTGTTCGACCTGCCGGCGCTGCCCGAGCGCGCGGTCGTGGTCGGCGGCGGCTACATCGCCGTCGAGTTCGCCGGCATCTTCGCCGGGCTCGGCGTCGAGACCACCCTGGTCTACCGCGGCGACCACGTGTTGCGCGGCTTCGACGTCGAGCTCGCCGGCCGCCTCGCCGCCGCCATGGAGAAGCGTGGCGTCCGTATCCTGACCCGCACCGAGGTGACCGCGATCGAGAGGACCGCCGACGGTCTGCGCCTCGCGCTCACCGGCGGCGGCACGCTCGACGCCGGCCTCGCGCTCTACGCCACCGGCCGCGTGCCCAACACCGCCGGCCTCGGCCTCGAGGCCGCCGGCGTCGAACTCGACGCCCTCGGCGCCGTCCGCGTCGACGCCCGCTCGGGCACGTCGGTGCCGTCGGTCCACGCCGTCGGCGACGTCACCAACCGCGTCAACCTCACGCCGGTGGCGATCCGAGAGGGCCACGCCTTCGCCGACACCGTGTTCGGCGGCCGCGAGGTGATCGCCGACCACGGCCTGATCCCGACCGCGGTGTTCTCGACGCCCGAACTCGGCACCGTCGGCCTCACCGAGGAGCAGGCGCTGCGCCACCATGCGGCGGTCGACGTCTACAAGGCCGAGTTCCGCCCGATGGCCAACGTGCTCGCCGGCCGCGACGAGCGCATGTTCATGAAGATCCTGGTCGACGCCGCCTCCGACCGCGTGCTCGGCGTCCACCTGATCGGCGACGGCGCCGGCGAGATGATCCAGCTGCTCGGCATCCCGATGGTGATGGGCGCCACCAAGCGCGACTTCGACCGCACCATGGCGGTCCACCCGACCGCCGCCGAGGAACTCGTCACCATGCGCAGCCCGAGCGTCCGGCATCGGCGCTGAAGCGGGGAGGTCGGACAGGCGGGCGCGTTTACGGCTCGTTCATCCCCGCTGGCCATAACGGGTCTTCGACCACGGCCGGAGCGCCCCCGTGATCACCAAGCTGGTCCTCCTGCGGGCGCTGCTGGCGGCAGGCGCCGTCGGGTTCCGTTCCGACCGGCCGACCTTTTCCGTGTGCGTCTCGTCCGACTTCGACGACGACGCCCTGTGGGACCGCTGGTCCGCACTCGAAGCTGCCGGCTGCGCCACCGCCTTCCAGTCCCGCGCCTTCGTCGAGCCGCTGACGCGCCGCCTCGCTCCCGCCCTCGGGGCGGAACCCTTCGTCGTCGAGGTCGCCGACGGCGACGGTCCGATGCTGGCCGCCGCCTTCGTGCGCCGCCGGATCGGCGATCTCAGGGTCGTCGAGTTCGCCGACCTCGGCTATGCCGACTACGCCGCGCCGATCTTCCGTCGCGGCCTGAACCTCGACCCCGCCGCCGCGGCGGCGATCGAGGCCGCCGTCCGCAAGGCGCTGCCGCCGCACGACGCCCTGTTCCTGCGCAAGATGCCGGACCGGGTCGACGGCGAACCCAATCCCTTCGCCCTCCTGGCCGGCGCGCGTCCGGTCGGAACCGGGCCGCGCGTCGTCAACCTCGGTGCCGCGGACGTTCGCGACCTCGGCGTCGTCAGGCACATGCGCACCAACCTGCGCCGGCTCGAACGCCGCGGCGGAACGATCCGCTGCCTGACCACGCGTGCCGAGGCCCTCGCGGCCCTCGACCGGTTGTTCGCGCTACGCGAGGTCCGGTCGGCGGCGCTGGGCGAGGTCAGTTCCTTCGCCCGACCCGAGGTGCGCACCTTCTACCGCGCGGTGGTCGGGACCGGCGTCGAGACCGGATTCGCGCCCGTCTACGAGGTCGACTTCGAGGGTGAGATCCTTGCCGTGCTCCAGGGCTTCGCCCACCGCGGCCGGTTCAACGTCACGCTGGTGGCCTTCGATGTCGCCAGTCGTGCGGCCAAGACCTACTCCCCCGGCCTCGTCACCTTCGTCCAGGCGCTCCTCGATCACGCGGGCGCCGGCGGCGCATGCTTCGACCTCGGGCCGGGCGAGCACGCCTACAAGGAGCGCTTCGGCGGCACGATCGTCGAGCACGTCGAACTGCTGCGCGCCGGTGGCGCCGGCGGCGTCGTGCCGGTGGTGCTGGAGACGGCCCGACGCGAGGCGCGCGCCTTCCTGCGCGACCGGCCTGTGCTGCGCGACGGCGTGCGCCGCCTGCGCGGGCGCTGAAGCGACGCCGCGGTGGACGATCGCGCCGGCGTGCTTTGACGACGACGCGGCGAGGGGTCATATGCGGGGTCCCCGTCACGCGAAGGTCCGGGCCGCCATGCCGCTCCACATCATCAAGCTCTGCGTCGGCGCCGAGAGTGTCGAGGACCTCGACCAGTGGATCCGGCTGCGCCTGCTCGACCTCGCCGCCGCCGGCCTCGAGCCGGAGCAGACCCATACCACCCGCATGTACCCGAAGCGCGCCGCCGAGATCGTCGGCGAGGGCTCGCTCTACTGGGTGATCAAGGGCGTGGTGCAGGTGCGCCAGCGCATCGTCGACATCCGTCCGGCCAAGGGTGCGGACGGCATCGAACGCTGCGACATCGTGCTCGACCCCGAGCTGGTGCGCACCGAACCGCGCGCACACCGCCCGTTCCAGGGCTGGCGCTACCTCGCCGACAAGGACGTCCCGCCGGACCTGCGCCGGATCACCGGCGCCGAGGACATGCACCCGGAGATGCGCCGCGCCCTCGCCGAACTGGCGCTGATCTGAGCAGCCGCGACCGCCCGCCGCATTTTTCCGCGCCAGCGCACGGCGCGTGCGCGATCTCGTGTATGGCGCGGAACGGGGGCGCCGTGTATAACCGCGCACCCGATCCATCGGGAGCATCGCAAGGGGAAGAACAACCTCACGCGCCGCAAGTCGTCGAAAGAGCAGGAACATGACCACCGCCTGGAAGCCCGACAGCTGGAGAGCCAAGCCCGTCCAGCAGGTCCCCGAGTATCCCGATCCGGCCGAACTCGCCGCCGTCGAAGGACGTCTGGCGACCTATCCGCCGCTGGTCTTCGCGGGCGAGGCGCGCAAGCTGAAGAAGCAGCTCGCCAAGGTGGCGGCCGGCGAGGCGTTTCTGCTCCAGGGCGGCGACTGCGCCGAGAGCTTCGCCGAGCACGGCGCGGACAACATCCGCGACTTCTTCCGCGTCTTCCTGCAGATGGCGGTCGTGCTGACCTACGCCGCGGCGCAGCCGGTGGTGAAGGTCGGCCGCATCGCCGGCCAGTTCGCCAAGCCGCGCTCCAAGCCGACCGAGACCGTCGGCGGCGTGACGCTGCCGGCCTACCGCGGCGACATCGTCAACGGCACCGAGTTCACCGCCGAGTCGCGCATCCCCGATCCGCAGCGCCAGGAGATGGCCTACCGGCAGTCGGCGGCGACGCTGAACCTCCTGCGCGCCTTCGCCCAGGGCGGCTACGCGAACCTCGACAACGTGCACCAGTGGATGCTCGGCTTCGTCAAGGGCTCGCCGCAGAGCCACCGCTATGCCCAGCTGGCCGACCGGATCACCGAGTCGCTCGCCTTCATGCGCGCCTGCGGCATCCATCCGGACACCGTGCCGGACATGCGCACGACCGACTTCTACACCAGCCACGAGGCGCTGCTGCTCGGCTACGAGCAGGCGCTGACCCGGGTCGATTCGACCACCGGCGACTGGTACGCGACGTCGGGCCACATGATCTGGATCGGCGACCGCACCCGCCAGCCGGACCACGCCCACGTCGAGTACTGCCGCGGCATCAACAACCCGATCGGCCTCAAGTGCGGCCCGTCGCTGCAGCCGGACGAGCTGATCCGCCTGATCGATCTCCTCAACCCGGAGAACGAGCCGGGCCGGCTGACGCTGATCGCCCGCTTCGGCGCCGACAAGGTGTTCGAGCACCTGCCGGGTCTCGTCCGCGCGGTCAAGCGCGAGGGCCGGTCGGTGGTGTGGTCCTGCGACCCGATGCACGGCAACACCATCACCGTGAACGAGTACAAGACCCGCCCGTTCGACCGCATCCTGCGCGAGGTCGAGGCCTTCTTCGCGGTTCACCGCGCCGAGGGCACCCACGCCGGCGGCATCCACGTCGAGATGACCGGGCGCGACGTCACCGAGTGCACCGGCGGCGCCGTGGCGATCTCGGCCGAGAACCTGTCGGACCGCTACCACACGCACTGCGACCCGCGGCTCAACGCCGATCAGGCGCTCGAACTGGCCTTCCTGGTCGCCGAGAACCTGAAGAAGGAGCGCGACGGCCGCGAGCCGGTCCGCTTCGCCATCGCCGGCGAGTGATCCCGGCGGCGGCAGCGACCGCCGCACCGATGTCGACCGCGAGAGGCGTCCCCCGAAAGGGGGGCGCCTCCGTCATTTTGGACGGAACTCGCCATTTTCGGCCGACAAATGCGGGTGACAATTATCATTCGCCTTATGTGTCATCTGGACTTTTATGTGATTCTTTCCGACTACTCTGCTACCTGGGGACGGTGAGGCTCCATCGCGCTCCGCAGCGCGACGGCGATCGGCTCGCACGGCGAGGCCGGGCGCCCGACAGCGAGGTCGAGGTATGACGACGAGCGTCTTTGTCGCGCTGGACCAGCTCCGCGTCGCGGTGGTCGACGACAACGCCTATTTCCGCCGGCTCGTCCGAACCATGCTGACCGGCCTCGGCGTCCGGCAGGTCGTCGAGGCGGCCACGGTCGAGGAGGGCTGGCAGGTCGCGACCCAGCAGACCCCCGACGTCCTCCTGGTCGACTGGAACCTCTCGGGGCAGGAGGGCGGCACGCTGCTCGACCGCATCCGCACCCACCACGACCTCGGCGTCGCCACCATGGCCGTGGTCTTCGTCAGCGCCCACACCGACAAGCGCCACGTCCTCGCCGCCGCCCGGCTCGGCGCCAACGACTTCATCGTCAAGCCGCTGTCGCCGCGGGTGCTCTACGAGCGCCTGAAGCGGCTTTCCACCAACCGCATCGAATACGTCCGCGTCGGCGGACGCCTCGTGCCGGGCCGCAGCGCGCCGGGCCGTGCCCCCGCCCAGCCGACCGCCGACCGGCGCCGCAAGGCCGGCGGCGGCGATCCGGGCGTCGTGTTCCTGTGAAGGCGCCGACCGTTGCCGCCGGTCCGGCGACGGTCTAAACGGGTGGCATGACCGCACCCGCTCCCATCGCCGACACCCTCCGGCTCGCCCTCGCGCAGCTCGATCCCGTCATGGGCGACGTCGACGGCAACCTCGCCCGCGCCCGCGCCGCCCGCGCCGAGGCCGCGGCGGCCGGGGCCGATCTCGTCGTCTTCTCCGAGCTGTTCGTCTGCGGCTACCTGCCGGAGGACCTCGTCCTCAAGCCGGCGCTGCAGCGGGCCTGCCGTGCCGCCGTCGAGGCGCTTGCCGCCGACACCGCCGACGGCGGCCCGGGCGTGCTGATCGGCACGCCCTGGGCCGAGGGCGGCCGACTGCACAACGCCGTCGTCCTGCTCGACGCCGGCCGCGTCGAGGCGGTGCGCTTCAAGGTCGACCTGCCCAACTACGGCGTCTTCGACGAGAAGCGCGTCTTCGCGCCCGGCCCGATGCCCGGCCCGGCGGTGTTCCGCGGTGTCCGCCTCGGCCTGCCGATCTGCGAGGATATCTGGGGCCCGGACGTCGTCGAGTGCCTGTCCGAGACCGGCACCGAGATCCTGGTGGTGGTCAACGGCTCGCCCTACCGCCGCACCGTCCACGACGAGCGGCTCCAGGTCGCCGTCGCCCGGGTCGTCGAGAGCGGCCTGCCGCTCGTCTACGTCAACCAGGTCGGCGGCCAGGACGAGCTCGTATTCGACGGCGCCTCCTTCGGGCTCTCGGCCGACCGCTCGCTCGCCTTCCGCATGGCCGACTTCCGCGAGGAGATCCGCCTCGTCGAGTGCCGGCGCCACGCCGACGGTGCCTGGGACCTCGTCGCCGAAACCGTTGCGGCGGCGCCCGAGCCGCTGGAGGCGATCTGGCGCGCCTGCGTGCTCGGCCTTGCCGACTACGTCGACAAGAACCGCTTCCCCGGCGTGGTCCTCGGCCTCTCCGGCGGCATCGACAGCGCGGTGGTCGCGGCCATGGCGGTCGACGCGCTCGGCGCCGAGCGGGTGCGCTGCCTGATGCTGCCCTACCGCTACACCTCGATGGACAGCCTCGAGGACGCCGCCGCCTGCGCCGCCGCCCTCGGCGTCTCCTACGACGTCGTTCCGATCGCCGATCCGGTCGAGGGCTTCCTGCAAGCGCTCGGGCCGCTGTTCGAGGGCCGGGCGGCCGACATCACCGAGGAGAACCTGCAGTCGCGCGCCCGCGGCACCATCCTGATGGCGGTGTCGAACAAGTTCGGGCCGATGGTGCTGACCACCGGCAACAAGTCCGAGATGTCGGTCGGCTACGCCACGCTCTACGGCGACATGAACGGCGGCTTCAATCCGATCAAGGACATCTACAAGACCGAGGTCTACCGCCTCGCCGCCTGGCGCAACGCCCACCGCCTCGCCGACCTTAAGGGCCCCGGCGGCGTCGTGATCCCGGAGCGGATCATCACCAAGGCGCCGACCGCGGAACTGCGCGAAAACCAGACCGACCAGGACTCGCTGCCGCCCTACGACGTGCTCGACGGCATCCTCGAATGCCTCGTCGAGCACGAGATGCCGCTCGCCGACGTGGTCGCGCGCGGTTTCGACCCCGCGACCGTGCGCCGGATCGAGCACCTGCTCTACATCGCCGAGTACAAGCGCCGGCAGGCGGCGCCGGGCGTCAAGATCACCACCCGCAATTTCGGCCGCGACCGTCGCTACCCGATCACCAACCGCTTCCGCGACCGCACCTGAACCGGTCCCGCGCGCCGTTCACGGCGTCGCGGTCGCCGGCGGGGCGAGCGGCGCGGCGGCGGTGTCGGCGCCGTCCTCGGCCGGGGCGGGCACCGTCGAGGCGTCGGCGTCCGGGATCTGCCAGTCCTCCGGCCGTGTCTCCGTCGCCGCGTCGGGCCGCGGCGTCGGCAGGACGTCGGGCGACAGCGCCGCCGGGATCACGCGCGGGCGACGGTCGGGCAGCGGCACCGCGCCCGGAACGGCGGTGCGCACCATCACGGTCGACGGCCGCGCGGGCCTCGCCGGCTTCACGCTCGCGCGGCGCGGCGTCGTCGCGGGAGGCGTGCAGGCGGCCGCGCGCATCTGTGCCAGGATCTCCTTGCGCCGTGTGCTCGCCGCGCCGGCGCTGCGGGCGGCCATGGCTTCCAGCGAGTCGAGGTTGGCGCGCATCCTGAGAATGGTGTCGAGCAGCACGAGGCAGCCGCCGCGGGACTGGAAGTCGCAGCCGGCGCGCTCGGACTCGGCGATCGCCCGTTCCAGCGCCTCGCGCTGGCGCGCCGCCGAGGCGCGGTAGCGCTTGGCGCCGTAGCCGCCGGCGTCGAGCCGGCCGAGTTCGCGGCCGAAGCCCGAGCACAGGCCCGCCGGGCCGGCCGCCTCCGCGGCGGGCGCGGCGAACAGCGGTGCGACGAGGGCGACGACGAGGAGGGCTCTACGCATGGGACGGGGGCCTCGGGCGCGACGGGAACGGACGGGGCTGACCGGGCCGACCATTGACCGCGCCCCCTCGAGGACGAGTTACACCACGCCGGCGCCGCGGTCGAATCACGGCATCTGGTAAATGCCGTATGAGTGCGGCGAGCGCCGCCCCTTTCCGATCGGACCCGCCGTGCCTACGTGAGCCTCGCGGCAGCGACGCCGCCCGTTCCGAGAGGTCGAGAGTTGAAATCCTTCGCCCGTGCCGCCGTCACCGCCTTCGCCCTCGCGCTCGGGGCCGCGAGCGCGGCCGCCGCCGAGGATCCGGACCTGATCTTCAAGCGCTCCACCGTGTGGAAGCTGCTGACGCCGGACCACAAGCTCGCCGTCTACGCGATCGACGATCCCGTGGTCGACGGCGTTGCCTGCCATTTCACCGTGCCTGAGAAGGGCGGCGTCGAGGGCATGCTCGGGCTCGCCGAGGAGACCTCCGACATCTCGCTCGCCTGCCGCCAGATCGGCCCGATCGCCTTCAAGGACAAGTTCGAGCAGGGATCGGACATGTACCGCGAGCGCCGTTCGCTGTTCTTCAAGAAGATGCAGATCGTCCGTGGCTGCGACGTCAAGCGCAACGTGCTGGTCTATCTGGTCTATTCCGACAAGCTGATCGAGGGCAGCCCGAAGAATTCCACCTCCACCGTGCCGATCATGCCCTGGGGCGACGCCCCCGCCCCGAAGTGCGCCGACTATCTCGACGACTGATACCTCTCCCGTGACGTCCCGACTTGTCGGGATCTCACGGGGTTTCGGCCATGCGGCCGGCGTCCGGTCGGACGCTCCTCGCCCGCAACGTTCCGACCATGGGGCGGAACGTTGCGCACTCGGTACGTCCCCGGCGCGAGCCAAGGCGCCGACGGTCTCGCCTTCAGGGCCGCGGCTTCGCGGCGTCGATCTCCGCCAGCAGCCGGTCGAGCCCGCCGGCAAGCCACGCGGGATCGACCTCGTGGCCGCGGTCGTGGATGCAGACGGCGATCGGACCGCGGGCGCAGCCCGGCGTTTCGTCGCAGACGACGCCGGCGATGGTGACCCGCCGCGGCGGCTCGGCGGCGCAGCCGGCCTTCTCGCGCGCGATCGCGAGGCTGGCGAAGGCGTCGCCCTGATGCCAGCGGTTGCCGATCGCCCGTCCCGCCAGCGGAAAGGTGCGGTCGGCCGTGCCGTGGAAGTGGACGATCGGCGGTGGCGTCGCGGCACAGTCGGCCGGCGTCGGCAGCGGGTTCCAGAACACGCCGGAGAAGGTGACGGCGCCGGCGACCCGGTCGCCGGAATGGCAGACCGTGTACCATGCCATCGAGGCGCCCTGGGAGAAGCCGCCGACGATGGTGCGGTCCGGGCCGATGCCGAAGCGTTCGTCGAGGTCGGCCAGGATCTGGCGCACGTAGGCGGTCTCGTCGCGGTAGCGGCCGGGGGCGTTCTCGTGGCTCCACGTGCCGTAGAGTCCGTCGGGCGCGACGAAGGCGAGGCCGCGGTCGAGCGCGACCCTGACCAGCGCCGTCTTGCGCATCTCCTCCCGCGCCGACGCCATGTAGCCGTGGAAGAACACCAGAGCCCCGCGCGGCGCGGCGCCCTCCGGCAGGGCGATCCGGTAGTCGCCGAGCGGCAGCCGGCAGGGCACGTCGCCGCCGCAGGCGAGGTCCGCCGCGGCGACGCTCGGCGCGAGCAGCGCCATCGATGCCGCGAACGCCGCGCCGGCGACGCGGAGAGCAATCGTCGAACGGATCCGGTCCGGACGGGTCGTCTGCGGCATCGGTCAACCTTTCCAGGGTGCGGACTTGAACCAGCCGGCCACGTGGGCGACGGCGGTGAGCACGGCGAAGCCGAGGAGATTGGCCGCGGCGGTGGCGATCGGCCCGCGGCCGAGGTGGTCGAGCAGGATGCCGAGCGCCTGTGCCACCACCATGCCGGCGACGAACACGGCGAGCGACTGCTGCCCCACCCGCCGCACCACGCCGGCGCCCCGGCCGGCGAGCAGCCGGCTCGTCGGCGGCACCAGCGCCCAGGCGAGCCAGGCGACGGCGAGGAAGTGCACGAGCCGCAGCGCGCCGAAGTCGGTCTTGCGGGTCAGCGGTTCGATCGCGGCGGCGGCGGCGGCGAAGGTCGGCGACGCCTGGAGCACGGCGTACCACGCGAACGGCACCGACAGCACCACCACCGCCACCGCCGCCGCCACCAGGGCCGGCCGCGGCGCCGGCGGCCGCAACAGGCCGCGGCGAATCGAGAAGCCGAGGAAGAACAGCAACTGCCAGCCGAACGGATCGAAGAACCAGGGCCGGTCCGACCACGGCTCGGCCGGCAGGTCGAGCAGCCCGAACTGGGCGAGCAGCCAGAGCTGGAACGACACCGCCAGCGGCACGTGCGGATCGATCCGCTCCAGCGCCAGCATCGCCGGCATCATCGCCAGCATGACGAGGTACATCGGCAGGATGTCGAAGTAGTTCGGCACGTAGGTCAGCGTCAGGAACCGCGCCGCGAGCCCGGCCGGGTCGGCCGCGAAGCGCTGCAGGTTCAGCGTCGCCACGTAGCTCTGGCCGCTCGGCGTCGTGCCGGCGGCACCTAGAAGGGCGAGCACGGCGACGAAGACGCAGACGTGCGCCCAGTAGACCTGCCAGATCCGCTGCGCCACCCGGGCGACGCCGAGGCGGAAGCCGGCGCGGTCGAAGGTCGAGCCGAAGGCGATCGCCGAGGCGATGCCGGACAGGAACACGAAGATCTCGGTGGCGTCGGAGAAGCCGAAGCGCGCCGGGATCCACAGCGTCCACTGGTTCTCCGGGATGTGGGCGACCAGGATGATGTACATCCCGACGCCGCGGAAGAAGTCGAGCCGCGGGTCGCGCACGCGGCCCGCCCGAACGGGCGGCAGCGGGACGGCGCCCGCGGCGAGATCAGAACGCACCGTCGTATTCATCGGCGTCGAACCGGCAGGCGAGGAGGGAGAAGCGGTCGCGGACCCTGGCGTCGTCGAGTTCGCGGGCGAGCGCCGCGGCGTCGGTGACGGTGGCGCCGTGGCCGCCGAAGGCGCGGGCGAGCGCGGCGAAGTCGGTCGGGCCGATGTCGACGCCGGCACGGGCGAGGCCGGCGGCCTTCTGCTTCAGAGCGATCAGGGCGAGGGATTCGTCCTGGAACACCACCACGGTCAGCGGCAGGCCGCAGTCGCGCAGGGTGGCGAGTTCGCCGAGGCCCATTTCGAGCCCACCGTCGCCCATCACCGCCACGACCCGACGCTCGGGCGCGGCGATCTTGGCGCCGATGGCGGTCGGCAGCGCCGTCGCCATGGTGCAGAAGCCGGCCGACTGCAGCAGCGTCACGGGTCTCCGTGCCGTCCAGAGCTGCGACAGCAGGATGCGGTGCGCGCCGCTGTCGACGGTGACGACGTCGCCGTCGCCGACGTGGGCGCGCAGCGTCGCGACGATGGCGTGCGGCCCGAACCGGTCGGGGCCTGCGAAGCGGGCCGCGAGACGGGCGCGGAGCGCCTCGACCTCGCCGCGCGGCCAACCCTGATGGCCCCCGATCGTCGCGACCAGCGCGGCGGCGGTCGCGGCCACCGGCGCCTCGAGGCGCAGCGCGGCGCGGTGCATGCCGTGGTCGAAGCGGTGCGGCGCGATTTCGACGGTGCGGGCGGGGTCAAAGGCGTCGAGCCAGCCGACCCGCATCTCGATCGGGTCGTAGCCGATGAGGATGACGAGGTCGGCGGCGCGGACCGCCTCCATCAGGATCGCGTCGGCGGCCGGCGACAGGCCGGCGGCGCCGAGCGCCAGCGGGTGGTCCTCCGGAATCGCGCCCTTGGCCTTGTAGGTGGTGACCACCGCCGCCCCGATCGCCTCGGCGAGGGTGGCGACGGCGCCGCCGCCGTGGTCGAGCGCGGCGGCGAAGCCGGCGACGATCAGCGGCCGGCGCGCGGTCGCAATCCGGTCGGCGATCCGGCCGACGGCGGGGTCGCCCGCCCGCGGCGAGAGGTGGAGTACCGCGGTCGGGCCGGGCGCGGCGGTATCGGCGGGGCGGTCGACCACGGTCGCGGCGACGCCCGGCGAGAGGTCGAGGTGGACGGGACCGGCCGGTCCGTCGAGCGCGGCGGCGAGGGCGCGCGCCACGGTGGCGCCGGCACCCTCGGCCTCGATCTCGACGCTCGTCTTGACGAGCGGGGCCAACAGTGCGCGATGGTCGATCACCTGATGGGTGAAGCGGCCGCGGATGGTGCGGTCGACGACGCCCGACAGCACCACCAGCGGTACGCGCTCCTGCGCGGCGTCGGCGATGCCGTCGACGGCGTTGGCGAGGCCCGGGCCGATCGTGGTGACGAGGAGGGCGGGCCGCCCGGTTGCAGCCCAGGCGCCCGCCGCCATCGCGGCGGCGGCGGTCTCGTGGCGGGCGAGCGTGAAGTCGATCCCGGCGCGCCCGAGCGCGTCGACGATTTCGACCACCTCGCCGCCGGGCATGCCGAAGACGTGGCGGACGCCGTGCGCCGCCAGCGTACGGGCGACGACGTCCGCCACCCGCGTCCGCGCCGGATCGGCCGCGGTCATCGGCCGGCCTCGCGCCATGCGACGACCAGCGCGACGGTGACGCCGAAGATCAGGTGTCCGGCGAGCGAGGCCCACGCGAGCGGTACGAAGCCGAGGAAGGGCGGCAGCCCGGCGATCAGGTGGGCCATCACGTAGAGCGCGAAGACCCAGAGGCCGATGCCGAAGCCGAGGCCGGTCGGCAGCAACGGCAGCGTCGGGAGCAGCAGCCGCTGCAGCGGCCGGGCGACAAAGAGATAGCCGATCGGATAGGCGACCACGCCGACCAGGGCGTGGACGACCTCGGCCGCGAAGCGGCTCTGCCAGCCGAACACCGACTGCACCAACGCGGCCGGCTCCAGCGGCCCGCCGACCAGCATCGGGGTGATCAGGCGCGCCCACCCCTCCCAGAGCAGGTCGGCGGCGAGGCCGGCGAGGAGGATGGTGCGCCAGAGGCGGCCGTCGAGGGCGGGGAAGAGCGGCACGTGGCGGGGCATGTCCATGGACGACATGGATCGGATCTCCTGGCGAGGAACGGGCGATGAGAAGACGAGGACCGGCCGCTCAGGCGAGCGGGCGGTGCGGACGGTCGGCGCGGGCGCGGCGGTCGACCGCCGCGATCAGGTGATCCTCCGCCTTGAGGCGGTGGCGGGTGCGGTGGATCGCGGTCCGCGCGCTCTCGTCGCCGCGCCGGCCGGCGATCTCGGCGAGATGGAGCACGAAGAGGTCGCGCTGGGCGTTGCTGCCGCCGATGCGCGGCAGGTCGACCGCGAGGCGATCGAGCGCGCCGGTGCCGCGGCCGTCGGCGAGGCCGGCGATCACGCGGGCGACCGGCAGGCCGACGTCGCGGGCGACCCGGGCCTGATCGCCGGTGCCGGCGGCGCGAGCCTCCATGGCCGCGACGAGATCGGCGACGCCGACGGAGTCGCCGAGCGCGGCGAGCGCCACCAGCGTGTGCAGCATCGCGAACACCAGCGTCGAGTCGGTACGGCGACGGCGGGCGATCTCGGCGAGGTCGGCCCAGCGCTCGCCGACGTCGACGCCGGAGCGGTCGAGCCGCCACAACAGCGAGACGGCGTTGGCCATGTCGCGGAAGTCGTCGGTCGGCTGCGGCCGGACCTCGTCGTCGTAGAGCGCCAGCACGGCGTCGTGCTCGCCGCGTTCGAGCCGCAACAGGGCGACGTGCCAGGCCATGTGGAACGAGAAATTGTTGCAGCGCGACCAGTGCGGCCGGCCGGCTTCGAGCCAGTCGATGCCCTTCTGCGTCTCGCCGCGCATCTCGAACACGTGGCCGACGGCGTGCAGGCCCCAGGCGTCCTCGGGCTGCAGCGCTACGGCGCGGCGGCCGTAGTGCTCTGCGGCCTCGTAGGCGCCGTGCTCCTCGAGCGCGAAGGCGTGGCAGCCGAGCAGGAAGCCGGCGGCCGGGTTGGCGGCGTCCCAGGCCGGCAGCATCCGCTCGGAGGCGGCGAGCATGCCGGCGGCGTCGCCCGCCATGAAGCGGAGCGCGTGCCCGATCTTGAACGGCAGGAACACCGCCGGACGGTCGGCGAAGCCGCGGTCGAGCACGTCGATGGCGGCGCGGAAGCTGCCGCCGACGGCGGCGCGGAGGGCCGCGACCAGGACACGCTCGTCGGCGGTGCCGCCGTCGCGCGCCCCGAGCGCCCGCTCGGCTTCGGCGGCGGCCGCGGCGGCGGGGAACTCGAGCTCCTCGCGGGCGAGGATCAGGTTGGCGAAGCCCTTGAGGACGTGGGCGGCGACGTCGTCGGGATCGGCCGACAGCGTACGGGCCAGCGCGGCGCCGACACTGGGGCGGTGGGCGCCGAGGCCGTGCACGGCCTCGGCGAAGGCCGAGCGCGCCGCGGCGTCGGTGGTGGAGGTGTCGAGGCCGTAGTGGTCGGTCGTCATCACGGGGCGCCCTTGCCGGTGTCGGTGGAGGGACCGTCACCGAGACCGAGCCGCGTCACCACGGCGTCGGGCGCTTCCGTGCGGAAGCTCGCGGCGGCGATGCGTCGGGTGAGACGCAGGCCGCGCACGTATGTCCGGCAGTTCGAGCACATGGCGATGTGCAGCGCCACGCCGAGACGGTCGCCCACGGGACCGTCGCGGTCCACGTAGTCGTTCGCCTTCTCGGGAATGTCGCGGCACTTGATCGTCACGTCGCGTCCTCGGCTCTGTCGGACCGGTGCGGTTCCGCCGATGGGACGCCGCAGGGACCGCGGACGTTACTATGCCTGGACTTCACGCTTTCGCGAGCGCGGAATTCCTTTCCGTCGCGGCGAGATCCTCGAGAAAGCCGCGCAGCTTGGCGCGGGCGCGGTGGAGCAGCACGCGCTGGTTCTCGGGCGTGATCTCGAGCAGGCTGCAGGTCTCGTCGGCGTCGCGGCCCTCGACGTCGCGCATGATCAGGACGGCGCGCTGGTTCGGCGGCAGCGTCTCGATGCGCGCGCGCACGCTCCGCCACAGCTCGCGGCCCATCACGATTCGTTCCGGGCTGAGACCGTCGAGCGGTATCGGCGGGTCGGCCCAGTGCCCGTCGGGCGCGAAGCGAGCGGGATCGACCAACGCGCCGTCGTCGCCGCCGCTCTCCCTGTCCTCGTCGAGCTGGACGAAGTGGCGCTGCTTGCGCAGGTGCGAGCGCGCCTTGTTCATCAGGATGGCGATGATCCAGGTCGACAGCGCGGCGCGGCCGTCGAAGCCGTCGATTCCGGCCATCACGGCGATCCAGGTGTCCTGCGCCACGTCCTCGGCGACGCCGGCGTCCTTCACGACGGTCCGCGCCAGCGAGACCAGCGCGGCGTGGTGCCGCCGGACGAGGTCCGTCACGGCCGCCGGGTCCTTGGCCTTGAGCCGGCCGAGGAAGATCCGGTCCGCCGCGATGCGGATGCCGAAGCCGGCCGCGGCGATCCAGAACGAGATCGAAGCCATCGCGCACCCTGTCGCGTCTCTCGCCCGTGCACCGGCACGGCCCGACGGCCGGCGCCGAGACCCGGCACCGACCGGCCGGCCCCCGCCGGCGGACGCTCTTCCCACCACACCCTGGCTAGCACGGCGCGTGCCGGGGCTGAACCGACATCGACGCGATCCTGCGGCCCGGCGCCTTCACGCCGTAGTGAAACGGATGGCTCACGCGGGCAGCTTCACCTCCGCGGCGAAACCGTCGGGGCGGCCGGGGGCGGGCGAGCGGAGGGCGAGGGTGGTGCCGGCGCCGCGGGCGACGGCGTCGACGATGGCGAGGCCGAGGCCGGTGCCGTCGGCGCCGGTGGCGCCACGCTCGAACGGGCGCGACAGCCGGGCGAGCACGTCGGCGGGCACGACCGCGCCGCCGTTGACCACCGCGAGCCGGCCGTCCGGATCGAGCCGAACCGAGACGGTCTCGCGCGCGTCGCCGTGCTTCAGCGCGTTCTCGACGAGGTTGCGGACGAGGATCGACAGGGCGTCGGGATCCATGCGCGTCGACACCGCCCCGTCCGGCAGGGCGAGCGCCAGCCGCCCGGCGGCGTCCGGTGCGCGGGCGACGTCGGCGCAGACGAGGCGGACGATCGGGCCGGCGTCGTAGGGCGCCTCGGCGAGCAGGCGGCCGCCCTCGGCGCGGGCGAGCTGCATCAGCTTCTCGGCGAGCCGCGCCAGCGTCTTCAGCGTCGCCTCGATGGTGCGTGCGCGTTCGGCCGTGCGTGAATCGCGCGTCTCGGCGAGGAGGCGCTGGGTCTGGGCGAGGGCGGAGGCGATCGGGGTCCGGAGCTCGTGGGCGCTGTTGGCGGTGAAGCTGCGCTCGGCCTCGAGGGTGCGGCGGAGCCGGTCGAGCAGATGATTCACCGCCGCGGCGATCGGCTCGATCTCGGACGGCATCGGTCCGGCGGCGAGCGGGGTCATGTCGCCGGCACCACGGGTCTCGATGGCGGCGCAGAGCCGGCGGATCGGCCGCATCCCGGCCCGCACCGCCAGCCAGACGCCGGCGAAGGACAGCGGCACCAGGAGCGCGATCGGCAGCGCCAGCGCCTCGGCGGCGTGGTTCACCGCGGCGCGGCGGACGGCGATCGGTTCGGCGAGCAGGATGGTCAGCGAGCCCTTCAGCGCCGCCTCGGCGTAGATTCGGTGCGTCGCGGTGGTGGAGAAGCCCGCGGGCACGGAGGCCGGAAAGATCGCGGGATCGGCGTCGTGCGAGGCGAGCACGATCGTGCCGGCCTCGTCGCGCACCACGTAGGTCAGCAGCTCGTGGTGCGGCCGGACCGGGGCGACGCGTTGCAGGTCGGTCGGCTCGCGGTCGATGATCTCCATCACCGCCAGCGGCAGGATGCGCTGGGCGGTCTCCTGGATCGCGCTGTCGAACACCTCGCCCATCTCGTGGCGCATCACCGCGTAGGCAGCGGCCGACGCCGCCAGCCAGACCAGCGCGAGCCCGATCGAGAGCGCCGCGGCCAGCCGCGCCTGCAGGCTCCGCGGCGCCGTCACGGTACCCCCAGCCGGTAGCCGAGGCCGCGCACGGTCTCGATCGCCGTCGGCCCGAGCTTCTTGCGCAGGCGGCTGACGTGGACCTCGATCGTGTTGCTGTCGACCTCGCGGTCGAAGGCGTAGAGCCGTTCCTCGAGCTGACCCTTGGAGAGGATCGTGCCCGGCCTCTGCACGAGGCCCTCGAACAGCGCCCATTCGCGCGCCGTCAGCGCCACCGGCCGGCCGGCGCGGCGGACCGCCTTGGCGGCAAGGTCGACCTGGAGGTCGCCGACGGAGACCAGCGGGTTCGGGTTGCCGTGGTAGCGCCGCGACACCGCCGAGAGCCGCGCGCCGAGTTCGTGCAGGTCGAAGGGCTTGACGAGATAGTCGTCGGCGCCGGCGTTGAGCCCGGCGATGCGGTCGGAGATCTGGTCCATGGCGGTGAGCACGATCACCGGCGTGACGTCGCCGGCCGCCCGGAGCGCCTTCAGGAAGTCGAGGCCGCGGCCGTCGGGCAGCATCAGGTCGAGCAGCACGAGCTCGTAGGGCGCGGCGGCCATGTGGTCGCGGGCGTCGGCGAGCCGCGTCACCCAGTCGACCGAATGGCCGTCGTCGGCGATCTGGTCGCGCACCGCCGAGCCGAGCCCGCGGTCGTCCTCGATCAACAGCACCCGCACGCCGAGCCCCCTTGTCCCTCGACTTCTTCTGCCCGTCGGACCTGACGGGAAGCTGAAGCCGATCCTGCACCGTCTTCAGGCCGCCGTCAGCTTCGGGGCCGAGCGTATGCGGCGTGGAACGAGCCGGGGAGTGCCCGAGATGAAGACGAGAACCTGGATCGCGGCGATGGCCGTGGTCGTGTCCGGCGCCGGCGCGGCGCTCGCCGACGACGACGGCTGCGAGGCCCGCGTCGGCGACTGGCAGCCGCGCAGCGCCGTGGTGAAGATGGCCGAACAGCGCGGCTGGACCGTCCAGCGCATCAAGACCGACGACGGCTGCTACGAGATCGTCTGCACCGATCGCGAAGGCCGCAGCTTCGAGGCCATCGTCGATCCGGCGACGCTCGAGGTGATCGCGACCGAGAGCCGCCGCGGCGGCCACGACCGCCACGGCGACGGCCGGGACGCCCGCGGCCACGGCGACGACGACCACCGCCGGAGCGCCGAATCCGGCCGCCGCGGTCACGACGACGAGGACGACGAGGACGACGACGAGGGCGGCCGCCGCACCCCGCCGGCCGGTCCGAGCGACCCGAACGCGCCCGTGCCGGACAACGGCCTCTTCAACGGCAAGCTCCGCCCCAAGGTCCAGGTGCAGTGAGCACCGGCCGCAACGAAGATCCGAGGACGACCTTGATGAAGATCACCACCACCGCCCTCGCGGCCGCGACGGCGCTCGCCGTTCCCGGCCTCGCCGAGGCCCGCGAGATCACCTTCGAGACCACGCTGAAGAACTACGGCGGCGACGGCGCCTACGTGGTGATCTACGTCGTCGACGCTTCGGGCGCCTACAAGGGCACGCTGTGGATGGCCGGCGGCAAGGCCAAGTACTACCGCCACCTCTCCGACTGGGAGGCCGCCTCCGGCGGGGCCCGCGCCGAGATCGACGGCATCACCGGCGCCAGCGTCGGCGCCGGCCGCACCCTGAAGATCACCGCCGACCTCGCCGACGCGCTGATCGACGGCGGCTTCGAGATCCGCGTCGACACCGCCGTCGAGGACATGCGCGACAACCCTTCCGACGTCGTCGCGCCGCTGACCTCCGCCGGCAACGGCAAGCCGGTGGCCGGCCGCGGCTACGTCGAGAGCTTCACCTACAGCTTCTGAACCGGACGCATGCCCATGTTCCGCAAGATCCACTCGATCCCCGGCCTCGCCGCCGCGCTGCTCGTCGCCGTCACGGCGGCGACGGGGGCGGTGCTGTCGGTCCAGCCGGCGCTGCAGCGCCTCGAGGCCACCGTGCCCGCCCGTGGCGAGGTCACCGTGGCGGCGCTGGCCGAACGGGTGCAGGCCGCGCTGCCGGGCGTCGAGTCGATCGAGCGCAAGCCCTCGGGCCTGATCGTCGCCACCTGGTTCGACCCGGACAGGCCGGGCATGGCGACGATCGATCCGCGGACCGGTGCGGTCACCGGCGCCTACGAGCCGTCGGGCACCGTGCGCTGGATCACCAACCTGCATCGCAAGCTGCTCGCCGACGACACCGGCCGCGCCGTGGTCGGCTTCGGTGCCGCGGCCATGCTGCTGCTGACGCTGTCCGGCACCGCGATGCTGGCCCAGCGCCTCGGCGGCTGGCGCCGGCTGTTCGGTCCGATTCGCGGCTCGGCGAGTGGCCGCCTCCACGCCGAACTCGGCCGTGCCGCGGTCGCCGGGCTGGTGCTGTCGGCGGCCACCGGTCTCCTCCTGTCGGCGACCACCTTCGAGTTCCTGCCCGACGGCGCCCCCGCCGAGGCGGCGCCCGCCGAGGCCTCCGGCGGTCCGGCCCTGCCGGTCGGCGAACTCGGCGCCCTGAAGGCGGTCGACCTCGCGGATCTGCGCAAGCTCGCCTTCCCCGATCCGGGCGATCCCACCGACGTCGTCACCCTGACCACCGCCTCGGGCGAGGCCACTGTCGACCCGGCCACCGGCGCCGTCCTGACCGCGGCCGAGAACGACGCCTGGCAGACCGCGTCGCAATGGATCTACGCCCTGCACACCGGCGAGGGCCTGTGGTGGCTGGCGCTGGTGCTCGGTGCGAGTTCGGCCGTCGTCCCGGTCCTCACCGGCACCGGCCTCGTGATCTGGGTCGCCCGTCGCCGCGCCCGGCCGCGGATCGCCCACGACGCCGGCGCCCAGTCTGCCGACACCGTGATCCTGGTCGGCAGCGAGGGCAATTCGACCTGGGGATTCGCCGCCACGCTGCACGCCGCGCTGACCGCCGCCGGCCATCGCGTCCACACGAGGGCGATGAACGACGTCGCCGTCTTCCGCCACGCCCGTCGCGTCGTCGTGCTGACGGCCACCTACGGCGACGGCGAGGCGCCCGCGTCGGCGCGGCGCTTCGCGGAGCGCTTGGCGCGGCTGCCGGCCGCCCCGGCGCCCGCCTTCGCGGTGCTCGGCTTCGGCGACCGCGGCTTCGCGCACTACTGCGGCTTCGCCGAGACCGTCGACGCGGCGCTCGCCGCGACCGGCATGGCACGCCTGCTCGACCTCGGCCGGATCGACCGCCAGTCGGCCCAGGCCTTCTCCCAATGGGGCGCCGACCTCGGCGCCGCGCTCGGGATCGAGCTTGCGCTCGCCCACGTCCCGTCGCGGCCCCGGACGTCGCGGCTGCGTCTCGTCGCGCGCGAGGACTACGGCCTCGCCGTCGACGCGCCGACCGCGGTGCTGCGCTTCGCGCCGGCCGAGCCGGGTCCGTCGCTGCACGCCCGCCTGTTCGGGGCGCGCCTGCCGAGCTTCGAGGCCGGTGACCTCGTCGGCGTGCTGGCGCCGGGCAGCGACGTCGCGCGCTTCTATTCGCTCGCCTCGGCGACGCGGGACGGCGTGCTCGAGATCTGCGTCCGCCGCCACCCCGGCGGGCTCTGCTCGGGCTTCCTGAACGATCTTCCCGTCGGCGGCGAGATCGACGCCTTCGTGCGCGCCAACCCCGGCTTCCGCCCGGCGCCCGGCTCCGCGCCGGTGATCCTGGTCGGCGCCGGCACCGGCATCGGCCCGCTCGCGGGCTTCATCCGCCACAACGACCACCGCCGGCCGATGCACCTCTGGTTCGGCGCCCGCAACCCGGCCTCCGACTTCCTCTACCGCCAGGACCTCGACCGCTGGCTGGCCGAGCGCCGCCTCACCGGGCTCCACACCGCCTTCTCCCGTGTCGCCACGCGCACCCACGTCCAGGACCGCCTCGAGGCCGACGCCGAGACCGTGCGGACGCTGGTGGCGAAGGGCGCGCAGGTCATGGTCTGCGGCGGTCGCGACATGGCGGCGGGTGTCGCCGAGGTGATCGGTGCGGCGCTGCGCCCGCTCGGGCTCACCGTCGAGGCGCTGAAACGGGAGGGACGCTATGTCGAGGACGTCTACTGAAGCGGCCTGCGGCCTTCGCCGGGTCGCGCTCGACGGCCCGACCATGGGCAGCCGCTGGACCGCGGTCTGGCACGACGACGGCGCGGTCGACGCCATGGCGGTCGGCCGCGCGCTGGCGGCCGCGGTCGGCGCGGTCGACGACGCGATGTCGACCTGGAAGCCGGAGTCCGACCTGATGCGGCTGAACCGTGCCGCGGTCGGGCCGTGGCATCCGGTGCCGGCGAGCCTCGCCGTCGTGCTCGACACCGCGCTCGCGATCCGCCGTGCCAGCGCCGGCGCCTTCGACGTCGGCGTCGGCCGCCTCGTCGCCGACTGGGGCTTCGGCGCCCACGCCGGCAAGGCGGACGGCCTCCCCGCCGCGCCCGGCGGTCTCGACGTTGCGACCCTCGAGGTCGACGTCGCCGGCGCGCGCGTCCGCAAGCTCGCCCCGACGGCGCTCGATCTCTCAGGCATCGCCAAGGGCTTCGGCGTCGACGAACTCGCCCGCGTCCTCGACGCGGCCGGCATCGAGAACCACCTCGTCGGGATCGACGGCGAGATGCGCGCCCGCGGCCGCAAGCCCGACGGCGCGCCGTGGGCGATCGCCGTCGAGCGGCCGGAGCCGGGCGTGCGCGCCGTCCACGGCGTCGTCGCGCTCGAGGACGTCGCGGTCGCCACCTCCGGCGACTACCGCCACTTCCGCGGCGAGGGGGCCGACCGGATCTCCCACACCGTCGACCCGCGCAGCAGCCGTCCGGTGCGGAACGCCGTCGCCTCGGTGACGGTGCTGGCGTCGACAGCGATGGTCGCCGACGCCGCCGCCACCGCGATCACCGTGCTCGGTTCCGACGAGGGTCTCGCCTTCGCCGGCCGTCTAGGTCTCGACGCGCTCGTCCTCCTGCGGCGGCCCGACGGCACGCTCGAGGAGCGCGCCGGCGGGCGCTTCGCCGCTCAGGCGGACGTCGCCGCCTCCGCAGGCGAGGCGTCCTCGGTGGGTGGCGTCTCGTCGGGCGCCTCGATCCGGAACCACGCCACGTAGAGCGCGGGCAGGAACAGCAGCGTCAGCACGGTGCCGACGATGATGCCGCCCATCATCGCGTAGGCCATCGGGCCCCAGAAGATCTCGCGCGAGATCGGGATCAGCGCGAGGCTGGCGGCCGCGGCGGTCAGCATGATCGGCCGCATCCGGTGCTCGGTCGCCTCGCGCACCGCGTGCCAGGCTTCCATGCCCTCGGCGAGCAGGGTCTCGATCTGGTCGACCAGGATCACCGAGTTGCGGATCAGGATGCCGATCAGCGCGAGGATTCCGAGGATGGCGACGAAGCCCATCGGCGCCCCGCTCGGCAGCAGGGCCGCGACCACGCCGATCAGCGCCAGCGGCGCCACCGCGAACACCAGGACGAGCCGACTGAAGCTCTGCAGCTGGATCATCAGGATGGTCGCCATCACGAACAGCATCAGCGGCGCCACCGCGACGATCGGGCCCTGGCTCTTGGCGCTCTGCTCGACCGTGCCGGCGACTTCGACGTGGTATCCGGCCGGCAGGCTCGCCCGGAAGGCGTCGACCGCGCCGGACAGCCGCTCGACCACGGTGGCGGGCTGGAGGTTGTCCGAGATCGCGGCGCGCACGGTCACCGTCGGCACCCGAGAGCGCGTCCACACCACCGGTTGCTCGACCTCGTAGTGGAAGGTCGCGACGGCGGCGAGCGGCACCGAGCGGCCGTCGCCGGTCGGCAGCTGGAGGTTCGACAGGCCCTCGATCGAGCCGCGCTCGGCCGCCACCGCCCGGCCGACCACGTCGATCAGGTAGACGTCGTCGCGCAGCTGGGTCGCCGTGGTGCCGCCGACGATGCCGTTCAGCGTCGAGGCGATCGTCTCCGAGGAGATGCCGAGCTGGCGCGCCCGGTCCTGCAGGACGTCGACCTTCACGACCCGCGCCGGCTCGTTCCAGTCGAAGGTGACGACGCCGAGATGCGGGCTGGTCGCCATCACGTTGCCGAGGGCGAGCGCGAATTCGCGCACCTTGTCGATGTCCGGTCCGCCGACGCGGTAGGCGACCGGCCGGCCGACGGGCGGGCCGATGTCGAGCAGCTTCACGTAGGCGTCGGTGTTGGGGAAGGTCTTCGCGAGATAGTCCGAGAGCTGCGCCCGCAGCCGGTCGCGGGCCGCGATGTCCTTCGTGACGATCACGGTCTGGCCGAAGGCGGGGCTCGCCGGCTGGACGTCGAAGCTCAGCACGAAGCGCACGGCGCCCTGGCCGACGTAGCTCGACCAGCGTTCGACGTCCGGATTGGCGTCGAGCTGCTCCTTCTCGAAGCGGGCGATCTGGTCCGAGGTCTCGGCGATCGAGGCGTTCTGCGGCAGGTTCCAGTCGACGATCAGCTCGGTGCGGTCGGAGGAGGGGAAGAACTGCTGCTGGACGAACTGCATGGCGTAGACGGACACCGCGAACACCGCGAGCGTCGCACCGATCGTGACCCAGCGCCAACGCATGCACCACCCGAGCATCGCCGAGAACACGCGCCCGAACACGCCCTTCGAGCCGTGGTGCTGCTTCATCGTCTTCGGCAGGATGGCGACGCCGAGCAGCGGCGTGAACAGCACCGCCACCACCCAGGACAGCACCAGCGACGTCGCGATCACCACGAACAGCGTGAAGGTGAATTCGCCGGCGGCGCTGTTGTTGAGGCCGACCGGGATGAAGCCGGCGACCGTCACCAGCGTGCCCGTCAGCATTGGGAAGGCGGTGGAGGTGTAGACGTAGGTCGCCGCCTTCCGGAGGCTGTCGCCGGCCTCGAGCCGCGCCACCATCATCTCGACCGCGATCATCGCGTCGTCGACGAGGAGGCCGAGCGCGATGATCAGCGCGCCAAGCGAGATCCGCTGCAGCGATATGCCGGCGTATTCCATCACCACGAAGGTCATGGCGAGCACCAGCGGAATCGCCACCGCCACGACGAGACCGGCGCGGAGGCCCAGGCTGACGAAGCTGACCGCGAGCACGATCGCCACCGCCTCGAACAGCGCCTTGGTGAAGCCGGACACCGCCTCCTCGACCACCTTGGGCTGGTCGGAGACGAGGTGCACGCCGATGCCGACCGGGAGCTCGGCCTCGATGCGGTTCATCTCCTCCTGCAGCGCCTCGCCGAACACGAGCAGGTTGGCGCCGGCCTTCATGCCGACCGCGAGGCCGATCGCCGGCTCGCCGTCGAAGCGGAACAGGGAGGACGGCGGATCGGCGTAGCCGCGGGTGATGGTGGCGACGTCGGTGAGGCGGAAGAAGCGGTCGTTCACGCGCAGGTTGATGTCGCGCAGGCTCTGCTCCGAGGTGAACTGGCCGCCGACGCGCACGGCGACGCGCTGCGGTCCGGCCTCGACCACGCCCGAGGGCGCCACGGCGTTCTGCGCCTGCAGCGTGTCGACCACCGTCTGCTGGGTGATGCCGTAGGCGGCGAGTTGGCGCGGCGAGAACTCGAGATAGATCACCTCGTCCTCGGCGCCGATCAGGTCGACCTTGCCGACGTTCGGCACCGTCAGGATCTTCGAGCGGGCGTCCTCGACGTAGTCGCGCAGCTCGCGCTTGCCGAAGCCGTCCGAGGTGAAGGCGTAGATGTTGCCGTAGACGTCGCCGAAATCGTCGTTGAAGCCGATCCCGGTCACCCCGCTCGGCATCTCGCCGCGGATGTCGCCGACCATGTTGCGGACGCGGACCCAGACGTCGGCAACCTCTTTCGCCCTGGTGGTGTCGCGCAGGTCGACGAAGATCGTGGTGCGCCCCGGCACGGTCATGCTGCGGGTGCGGTCGAGCTGCGGCAGTTCCTCGAGCTTCTTCTCGATGCGCTCGGTGACCTGCTTCATCGTCTCCTCGACGGTGGCGCCGGGCCACGCCGCCGAGATCACCATCGTCTTGATGGTGAAGGCCGGATCCTCCTCGCGGCCGAGATTCATGTAGGAGAACAGGCCAGCCACCGAGAAGACCAGCATGAAGTACCAGAGCAGGGACCGGTGGTTCAGCGCCCACTCGGAGAGGTTGAACTTCTTCATCGTACCGCTCCGTCGATCCTGACGCGCTGCCCTTCGGCGAGGCTGTTCACGCCGGCCGTCACCACCCGCTCGCCCTCGGCGAGACCGTCGAGCACGACCCATTGGCCGTCCGGCGCCGGCCGCACCGTCACCGGCCGCGTCGCCACGCTGGCGCCGTCGGCCGACACCACCCAGACGCGCCGCGCCCCGTCGGCCCCGAACACCGCCGCCTGCGGCAGCGCCAGGAAGCCGGCGTCGTCGCCGGGCAGCGCCACGGTCACGATCGAACCGAGCCGGAACCGATCGTCGGGGCTGTCGAGCGCGATCTTGACGCGCCGCGTCCGCGTCACCGGATCGGCCAGCGGCGCGATCTCGCGAACGGCGCCTGCCGCCACGATCGCCGGGGCGAGTTGGAGGCGCACCTGCAGCGCCGTGCCGAGCGCGAGGCGCCCGGCCATGGCGTCCGGCAGGTCGACGACGGCGTCGCGCCGGTCGGGGCTCGCCACCGTCACCACCGACTGGCCGGCGGCGACGACCTGTCCGGGCTCGGCCGACACCGCGGTGACGACGCCGTCGAACTCGGCGACCAGGCTGGCGTAGCCGAGCTGTTCGCGCGCCTTGGCGAGCGCGGCCATCGCCTGGGTCGCCGCCGAACGCGCCGCCTCCAGCGCCTGGACGGCGTTGTCGAGGTCGGCCTGGGTCGCCGTGTTGCTCTGCCGGAGCGCGCGCTGGCGCGCCTCGACGCCGACGGCGTTGGCGAGCGTGGCGTTGGCGCCGGTGGCCGCGGCCTCGGCGGAATCGACCGCCTGCTGCAGCACGGTGGTCTCGAGGGCGGCGAGCCGCTCGCCCTTGCGCACGAGGTCGCCGACGTCGACGTCGCGGGCGACCATGCGGCCGAGGATGCGGAAGCTGTAGTCGGTGCTGACCCTGGGATCGACGACGCCGGTGAACACCGGCGCCTGATCGCGGAACGGGCGGATCTCTACGGACTTGACGGGCCGCGGCGGCGCCTCTGCGGCCGGTTCGTCCGGTTGGCAGGCGGCGAGCGGCAGGGCGAGTCCCGCGGCGAGGAGGAGGCGGATCATCGGGACGCGGTCTCCTCTGCGACGGTGACGGCCTCGCCGGGCCGGAGCAGCGTGGTGCCGCCGACGACCACCCGGTCGCCGGCCGCGAGGCCGCCGTCGACGACGACGGCGTCGGTCCGGTAGGAGCCGACCACCACCGGCCGGGGCGTCACCACGCCGCTCGCCGGATCGAATACCCACACCGCGGGCTTGCCGCCGGCGGTCGTCAGCGCGGCGGGCGGTACCACGACGACGTCGGCGCGGGCGACGGTGCCGGTGCCGCTGACCGCGGCGCCGAGGGTCATCGCCGCCGGTGCGTCGTCGAGACCGATCTTGACGCGCACCGTACCGGTGCCGGCGTCGACGCTCGGCGCGATCTGGCGCACCCGGCCGCTGGTCGCGACCGAGGGATCGCTCACCAAGGCCACCGCGATCGTCGCCGGTTCGCCGGCGGTCTGGTCGAGCAGCAGGCCCTCGTAGATGTCGAACAGGGCGTCGCGCGGGCCGTCCCAGGCGATCGTGAACACGGTCGCCGCCGCCTGCGCGGTCTCGCCGACGTCGAGCAGCCGCTGGGTGACGACGCCGTCGGCGTCGGCGGCGAGATCGGTGTAGGTCAGCGACTCCTCGGCGCTGGCGAGCTGCGCCCGCGCGGACTCGGCCCCGGCCACCGCGACCTTCAGCGTCCGATCGGCCTGTTCGAAGTCGCGGCGCGTGGTGAAGCCCTGGTCGAGCAGCGCCTTCGAGCGGTCGAAGGCAGCCTTCGCCTGCCGGACCTGCGCGTCCGCGGCGTCGACGCCCGCCCGGGCCGACTGCACGTCGGCGGTCTGGGTCTCGACGTCGAGCCTCGCCAGCACCTGCCCCTTGCGGACGCGGTCACCGACGTCGACCAGCCGCTCGACGATCCGTCCGCTGGTGCGGAAGGAGAGGGCGGTCTCGGTGCGGGCCGCGATCGTACCGGTCAGCGTCACGGTCCGGTCGAGCCGGGTCGGCACGACCTCGACCACCTGGACCGCCGGCCGACGCGGCCCCGGGCCGGACGACTCCGGCTGGCAGGCCGCCAAGAGGGGAACGAGTGCGGCCGTGGTGAGGCCGAGGAGGAATGGTCGCCTTGTCACGGTTCGCCTCGAAGCTCCGGGTTTCCGCGAATGTCCAATCTTACGTCGGAGTGCCTAACGAACCGACGACCGAGTTGCGAAACCAGTGGGTTTCCGTATTGACAGGAAACGGATCGGTTTCCAAATGTCAAGCCATGACGACCCGACCGCCATCACGACTTCCGGAGCGCCGTCCCGCCGGCCGTCCGCCGACGCTGCCGGACGACGAGCGTCGTGCGCGCATCCACGCCGCAGCCGAGACGCTCTTCGTCGAAAAGGGCTACGCCGCCACCAGCATGGACGACGTCGCCCGCGCCTGCGGCATGTCGAAGAAGACGATCTACCGCCTGTTCGACCACAAGCAGTCGCTGTTCGCCGCCATCGTCGACGAGGCGATCGACGGCCTGCCCGCGCACGATCTCGGCGAGGACGCCTCCCGGCTCGACGGCGCGGCGCTGCTCGGCCGCGTCCTCCTCGACCTCGCGACCATGCTGCTGCACCCCCGTCGCATGGCGATCGCCCGCCTCGTCGTCGCGGAGGGGCCGCAGGCGCCGGAACTCGCCGAGAGTCTCGAGGCGCGCGGGATCGTCCGCGCCGACGCCGTGCTCGCCGACGCCCTGGCCGCGCTCCACCGGCGCGGGTTGATCGCCGGTCCCGTCGACGACGAGCTCCGCGACATCCTGCTCGGCGCCGTCGTCGGTGACCTCGCCTTCATGGTGATGGCCGGGCTCGCCGCGCCGCCTGCGGCGGACGTCCTCGAGGCCCGTGTCGCCCGCGTCCTCGCGCTGGTGGGACCTGCGCTGTTCGGTCGATCCCGGACGCGGGCCGGGGGGGCCGTCAGGTGGCGAGTTCGGGCAAGTCGCGGAAGAGCTCCAGCGCCTCCGGGTTCGCCAGCGCCTCGCGGTTCTTGACGGTGCGGCCGGCGACGACGTCGCGCACGGCGAGTTCGGTGATCTTGCCGGACTTGGTCCGCGGGATGTCGGCGACGGCGACGATCTTCGCCGGCACGTGCCGCGGCGAGGCGCCGGCGCGGATCCGCTCGCGGATGCGGCGGTCGAGCGCGGCGTCCAGCGTCGCGCCGGGCGCGAGCCGCACGAACAGGATGACGCGGACGTCGCCGGCGAAGTCCTGGCCGATCGCCAGCGCTTCGACCACCTCGGGGATCTGCTCGACCTCGGCGTAGATCTCCGCGGTGCCGATCCGCACGCCGCCCGGGTTCAGCGTCGCGTCGGAGCGGCCGTGGATCACCAGCCCGCCGTGCGCCGTCGTCTCGGCGAAGTCGCCGTGGCACCAGACGCCCGGGAAGCGCTCGAAATAGGCGGCGCGGTATTTCGCGCCGTCCGGATCGTTCCAGAAGCCGAGCGGCATCGTCGGGAATGGCTTGACGCAGACCAGTTCGCCCTTCTCGCCGACCGGGGCGCGCCGGCCGTCGTCCGTCCACACCTCGACGGCCATGCCGAGGCCGGGGCCTTGGATCTCGCCCTTGAAGACCGGGCGGGTCGGGTCGCCGAGCACGAAGCTGGAGACGATGTCGGTGCCCCCCGAGATCGAGGCGAGGTGCAGGTCCGTCTTGATGTCGCGGTACACGAAGTCGAAGCTCTCCGGGGCGAGCGGCGACCCGGTCGAGGCGAGCGCCCGGACGGTGCCGAGCCGGAAGCGCTCGCGCGGCACCAGGCCGGACTTCTTCACCGCGTCGATGTACTTGGCCGAGGTGCCGAACAGGGTCGTGCCCTCGGCGTCGGCATAGTCGAACAGCACCTCGGGGCCGGGGTGGAACGGCGAGCCGTCGTAGAGCAGCAGCGTCGCCCCGCGCGACAGCGCGGAGACCAGCCAGTTCCACATCATCCAGCCGAGGGTGGTGAAGTAGAACACCCGGTCGCCCGGCCGGGTGTCGGCGTGCAGGGCGTGTTCCTTGAGATGCTGCAGCAGCACGCCGCCGGCGCGGTGGACGATGCACTTCGGCACGCCCGTCGTGCCGGAGGAGTAGAGGATGTAGAGCGGGTGGTCGAACGGCAGCCGCTCGAATTTCGGCCGTCTCGCCTCGAAAGGCGCCAGGAAGGCCGGGAGGGTGGTCGCCCGGGGCAGGCCGGTGGCGAGCGTTTCGGCCTCGCCCAGGATGTCGAGCACGACGACCGTTCGCGCGGAGGGCAACTGCGGCACGATCTCGCCGAGCTTGTCGCCGATCGGGCAGCGCTTGCCGGCGTACCAGTAACCGTCGACCGTGAAGAGCACCTTCGGCTCGATCTGGCCGAAGCGGTCGAGCACGCCGCGCGGGCCGAAGTCCGGCGACGCGGACGACCAGACAGCGCCGATGGAGCTGGCGGCGAGCATGGCCGCGACGGCTTCGGGCACGTTCGGCAGGAGGCCCGCGACCCTGTCGCCGACGCCGACGCCGGCCGCGACGAGCGCCTGCTGAAGCCGCGACACGAGCGCGGCGAGGTCGCCCCACGACAGGCGTCCCGTCGCCTTGTCCTCGGCGCGGAACACGACGGCGTCGTCTTCGGGCGCGCCCGGCCGGGCGAGCAGATTCTCGGCGAAGTTCAGCGTGGCGTCCGGGAAGAATCGGGCGCCGGGCATCCGGTCGCCGTCGACGAGACGGCGTTCGCCCTTGTCGCCGACCACGCCGCAGAAGTCCCAGACCGCTTCCCAGAACGCGGCCGGCTCGGCGATCGACCACGCGTGCAGCGCGACGCCGTCGGAAAGCGGGATCCCGAACCGCTCCGCGCAGAAGCCGCGGAACGCCGTCATCGCCGTCGCGGCCGCCCGTTCCGGCGAGGGGCTCCAGAGCAGTTCCGCCATGTTCTCCCGTCCCGTCCCGCTGCCGCGCCTCGCCCGGCGCGGCCCAGCATGGCCTTGCCGGGTGTCGCAGGGCAAGCGCCGCCGGCCGATTTCACGCCTCGCCGCGCCAGCCGAGCAGGCGCATGGCGTTGGCGGTCACGATCACCGTGGCGCCGGTGTCGGCGAGGATCGCCGGCCAGAGGCCGGTGACGCCGGCGACGGTCGTGACCAGGAACACCGCCTTCAGGCCGAGGGCGATCGTGATGTTCTGTCGGATGTTGGCCATGGTCGCCCGCGACAGCCGGATCATCGCGGCGACGTCGCCGACCCGGCCGTGAAGAACCGCGGCGTCGGCGGTCTCGAGCGCGACGTCGGTGCCACCGCCCATGGCGATGCCGACGTCGGCGGCGGCGAGCGCCGGCGCGTCGTTGATGCCGTCGCCGACCTTGCCGACCCGCCTCCCGCCGGCCTGGAGTTCGCGGACGATGCGCTGCTTGTCGGCGGGCAGCAGTTCGGCGCGGTGGTCGATCCCGAGCGTCGCCGCCACCGCCGCGGCGGTGCGGGCGTTGTCGCCGGTCAGCATCACCGGCGCGACGCCGGCCGCCTTCAGCGCGTCGAGCCCGCGGCGGGCGTCGGCGCGCGGCTCGTCGCGCATGGCGATCCAGCCGGCGACCCGGCCGTCGCGGACCACTACCGCGACCGACTTGCCCTCGCCGCCGCGGGCCGCGAAGGCGTCGCGCTCGGCCGCGCCGACGACGCCGATGGCTTCCGCCGCGGCCGGCGAGATCAACTGGACCTCGACGCCGTCCACCGTCCCGCGGACGCCCTTGCCGGGCAGGGCGGCGACCGCGCCGGCGGCGGGGACGGCGATGCCGTCGGCGGCGGCACGGGCGAGGATCGCGACCGCGAGCGGGTGGCTCGACCCGGCCTCGAGTGCGGCGGCGAGCGCGAGCACGTCCGGCACCCTGGCGTCGCCGACCGCCGCGACGTCGGTCACCACCGGCCGGCCCTCGGTCAGAGTGCCGGTCTTGTCGAGCGCGACCGTGGTCAGGCGCCCGACCTGTTCCAGCACCGCACCGCCCTTCATCAAGAGGCCGCGGCGGGCGCCGGCGGCGAGTCCGGCCGCGATCGCGGCCGGCGTCGAGATCACAAGCGCGCAGGGGCAGCCGATCAGCAGGATGGCCAAGCCCTTGTAGACCCAGGCGTTCCAGTCGCCGCCAGCGACCAGCGGCGGCAGCACCGCCACCGCCGTCGCCACCGCGACGACACCCGGCGTGTACCAACGCGCGAACCGGTCGATGAAGCGCTCGGTCGGCGCCTTGGCCTCCTGCGCCTCCTCGACCAGACGGACCACGCGGGCGATGGTGTTGTCCGCGGCGGCCGCGGTGACGCGGACGCGCAGGAGGCCCTCGCCGTTGATCGTGCCGGCGAAGACGGGATCGCCGACGGTCTTGGCCTTCGGCACGCTCTCGCCGGTCACCGGGGCCTCGTCGACCGCGCTCGCCCCCTCGACGATCGCGCCGTCGGCGGCGATCCGGTCGCCGGGCCGGACCGCGATCACCGCGCCGACGGCGAGATCGGCCGCCGGCACCTCGACGAGTGCGCCGTCGCGCTCGAGCCGTGCCGTCGCCGGCACCAGGGCCGCGAGGCCGCGGATCGACGCCCGCGCCCGTGCCGCCGCGACGCCCTCCAGCACCTCGCCGACCAGGAACAGGAACACCACCGCCGCCGCCTCCTCGGCGGCGCCGATGACGACGGCACCGACCGCGGCGATCGTCATCAGCATCTCGATCGAGAAGGGTGAGCCGTAGCGGGCGGCGACGACCGCCCGCCGCGCGATCGGCACCAGTCCGACCGCAAGCGCCGCCAGGAACGCCCACGGTCCGACCGCCGGGGCGAGGTGGCCGAGGGCGTAGGCGAGCGCGAGGGCGGCACCGCAGGCGATCGCCAGCCGCGCCTTGGCCGACGCCCACCACGGGCCGTCCGAGGGGCCGTGGTCGTGGCCGTGGAGGCCGGCGGCGACAGTGGGCGAGGGGGGGGACGGGGTGTGATGGGTGTGGCTATGGGCTTGGCGTGGCGCGTGATTTTCGTGTCGGCCACCATGGTCATGGTCATGGTCATGGTCATGGGCGTGGCGGTGCCCGTGATCGTTTCCGGCACCGTGGTGGTGATCGTGCCCGTGGTCGTGCCCGGCGCAGCAGCCTTCGGCCGCCGGCGCCGCCGGCCGGGTCGCGGCGGGGCGCGCGGCCACCGGCATCACCGGATAGCCGAGGCGGGTGATCGTGGCGGCGAGGCCGTCGAGGTCGGCATCGCCGGCGTGGGTCACGGTCATCGACGCGGCCGTGACCGAGACGGTGACATCCTCGACGCCGCCGAAGCGGCGGGCGGCGGTCTCCACCTTCAGGGCGCAGCCGGCGCAGTCCATGCCCTCGACTCGGAAGCGCGTCTTCGTGGTCGGTGCGGTCATGTCCGGGGTCCTTGCGGTTCGCATGGAGCGACCCTAGATCCTCCAGCGACTAGAGGAGCAAGACCGAAAATGACAGGCCCGGTTCCGATCGGCGAGGCCGCACGCGTGAGCGGGGTGAAGGTGCCGACCATCCGCTACTACGAGGAGGTCGGGCTCCTGCCCGAGCCCCCGCGCACGGAGGGCAATCGCCGGCTCTACGGCGACAAGCATTTGAAAAGGCTGGCGTTCATCCGCCACGCCCGCGAGCTCGGCTTCGAGGTCGACGCGATCCGCACGCTGCTCGACCTCCAGGACGATCCCGGCCAGTCCTGTTCGCCGGCCGATTCGATCGCGAGGGTCCGGCTCCGCGACGTCGAGGCCAGGATCGCGCGGCTGACCGCGCTGAAGGCCGAACTCGAACGGATGATCGCCGGTTGCTGTGCCGGCACGGTGGCGGATTGCCGGGTGATCGAGGCGCTCGCCGGCGACCACCCGCATCCCGCAGGTCCGGGTCAGGCCTCGTCGGCGCTGTCCTTCAAATAGGGCTCGACCCGGCCTTTCAGCTTCAGCGTCAAGGGGTTGCCGCGGCGGTCGCGGGCGGTGCCAGCGGCGACGCGGATCCAGCCCTCGCTGACGCAGTATTCCTCGACGTTGGTCTTCTCGGTGCCGTTGAAGCGGATGCCGACGCCGCGCTGCAACAGCTCGGAATCGTGGAACGGGCTCGACGGATCGGAGGAGAGACGGTCGGGAAGCTCGGCCATGGGGCCCTCGCGCGGTTGGGGACGGGTGGACGGATCGGCGATCCCTTTAGCCGTCGCCGCCGCCATTGCCAACCATTCGTCAACCGACCGACAACCGATCGCCAACACGGGGCGGGCCGCGGCGTCGTCCGCCGCGGCCCGCCCCGGTCGCCGGTCCGGTCGACCCGTATCACTTCATCGTCGGCATCACGAAATCGGCGCCGGCGCGGATACCGGTCGGCCAGCGGCTCGTGATCGTCTTCAGCCGGGTGTAGAAGCGGACGCCTTCGGGACCGTGCATGTGGTGGTCGCCGAACAGCGACGCCTTCCAACCGCCGAAGGAGTGGAACGCCATCGGCACCGGGATCGGCACGTTGACGCCGACCATGCCGACCTGGATCTGGTGCGCGAACTCGCGGGCGGCGTCGCCGTCGCGGGTGAAGATGGCGGTGCCGTTGCCGAACTCGTGCTCGTTGATCCAGCGCGCGGCGGTCTCGAAGCTGTCGGCGCGGGCGACCGAGAGCACCGGCCCGAAGATCTCCTCGCGGTAGATCTTCATGTCGGTGGTGACCCGGTCGAACAGGGTGCCGCCGATGAAGTAACCGTCCTCGTAGCCCTGCATCTTGAAGCCGCGGCCGTCGACCACCAGTTCGGCGCCCTCGGCGACGCCGGCGTCGACGTAGCCGCGGACGCGGTCGAGGTGCTGGCGGGTGACGAGCGGGCCCATCTCCGCCTCGGGATCGGTGCCCGGGCCGATCTTGAGCGCGCGCACCCGCGGCTCCAGCTTGGCGACCAGCGCGTCGGCGGTCTCCTCGCCGACCGGCACCGCCACCGAGATCGCCATGCAGCGCTCGCCGGCCGAGCCGTAGGCGGCGCCCATCAGGGCGTCGACGGCCTGGTCGAGATCGGCGTCGGGCATGACGATCATGTGGTTCTTGGCGCCGCCGAGCGCCTGGGCGCGCTTTCCGTGCGCGGCGGCGGTGGCGTAGATATAGCGGGCGATCGGGGTCGAGCCGACGAAGGAGATCGCCTGGACGTCCGGGTCGATCAGGAGCGCGTCGACCGCCTCCTTGTCGCCGTGGACGACGTTGAAGACGCCGGCGGGCAGGCCGGCCTCGGTCAGCCAGTCGGCGATCAGAAGCGAGGCGGAGGGATCGCGCTCGGACGGCTTCAGCACGAAGCAGTTGCCGCAGGCGAGCGCCACCGGGAACATCCACATCGGCACCATCGCCGGGAAGTTGAACGGCGTGATGCCGGCGACGACGCCGAGCGGCTGGCGCATCGAGTGGCTGTCGACCCGGGTGCCGACGTTCTCGGTGACCTCGCCCTTGAGGAGCTGCGGGATGCCGGTGGCGAACTCCACCACCTCCATGCCGCGCTGCACCTCGCCGAGCGCGTCGGACAGCACCTTGCCGTGCTCGGCGGTGATCGCGGCGGCGAGTTCGCCGGCACGCTCCTCGAGGATGCGCAGGAAGCGGTTGAGGATGCGGGCGCGGCGCAGCGGCGTCGTCGCCGCCCAGCCCGGGAAGGCCGCCTTGGCGGCGGCGACCACGCCGGCCACCTCGGCCGTGGACGCCAGCGGCACCGTGCCGGTGCGCTCGCCGGTCGCCGGGTCGAACACCGGCGCCTCGCGCCCACCGTTGCCGGCCACGCGCCGGCCGTTGACGTAGTGATCGATCGCCTTGACCATCGCCGCTCTCCCGCTTCGGCGCGCCCTGCCGGCGGCCGTGATGGCGAGCGTTGTCGCGCTTCATTCGGTGCACAGCAACGTGCTATTCTGCGGATCAATTGTGCGTGGATCGTAGAACGAGGCACCGGCGATGGACTGGAACAACCTCGCCGTCTTCCTGGCGGTCGCCCGCGAGGGACAGGTGCTCGGCGCCGCGCGCCGGCTCGGCCTCAACCATGCCACCGTCGCCCGCCGCCTGGACGCGCTGGAGACGGATCTCGGCGCCCCGCTGTTCGACCGCGGTCCCGCCGGCTCGGTGCTGACCGAGGCCGGCGAGCGGCTGCTGCCCTATGCCGAGCGCATCGAGACGGAGGCGCTGAACGCCGCCTCGGCCCTGACTCGCGACGCGGCGGCGGTGGCCGGCACCGTCCGCGTCGGCGCGCCGGACGGCCTCGGCACGCTGGTGCTCGCCCGCATCCTCGGCGAGCTCGCCCGCGACCACCCGGACCTCGTGGTCGAACTGGTGCCGCTGCCCAGGGTGTTCTCGCTGTCGCGCCGCGAGGCCGACGTCGCCATCGCCCTCGACGCGCCGGCCGAGGGCCGGGCGGTGGTGGCGCGCCTGACCGACTACACGCTGTCGGTCTACGCGGCGGGGTCCTATCTCGGCGCCGCCGGCACGCCGGCCGGGCTCGACGACCTTTCCGGCCACGTCGTCGTCACCGGCGTCGACGACTTCGTCTACACCGCCGCTCTCGACTACGGCGCGACGCTCGGCAGCCGCGCCCGCCGGCAGTTCCGCTGCGCCGGCGTGGTCGGTCAGCTGGAAGCGGTCCGTGCCGGCGCCGGCATCGGCATCCTCCACGACTTCGCCGCCGCCGACCACCCGGACCTCGTCCGCGTGCTGCCCGAGGTGCAGTTCCGCCGCAGCTACTTCCTGCTCACCCACCCCGACACCCACGACCTCCGCCGCGTCGCGGTGGTCCGCCGCTTCCTCACCGAGCGCATCCGGGCGGAGCGGGGGCGGTTCCTGCGGTGAGGGTTCATTTCGCGGCCTGCGTCGACGCCTCCAGTCGCGTCAGCTGGTCCGGCAGCAGCCGTTCGGAGAAGCCGGCGACGAAACTCCAGACCAGGAGCTTGGCGAAGTCGAAGGTCGGGAGATTGTAACCGAGGTCCTTGAAGACGAAGGCCAGCTTCTCAGGCGCGGTGGGGAAGAGTTCGCCGCCGATCAGCTTCGAGACGACGAGGAGGTAGAGGATCGCAGCCGCGATGGATCCGATGAACAATCTTACCGTGATCGCCCAGGCGGCGAAGTCCTGCTCGATGAGGTCGTAGTCGAGGGTCGCGGCCTTGGCCTGGAACGAGGCGATCCGGGAAAAGAAGGCTCCGAGCGCTCCGAAGTAGATCACGGCCGGTATGTGCCAGGTGGCGACGCCTTTGTCCTCGACGCACATGAAGGCGACGACGACCACGATCAGGATCGCCAACAGGACGGCTCCGAAATTGTTCATGCGCTTGGCGGCGATCCGGCGCATCCTCCGATCGAGGCCGCGCTTGATATAGCGGAAGTGGAGGTCGTCGAGTAGCGAAAGGTAGACGGCGCGCCGGCCGTCCGGCGTCGTGTCCGCGAGGTAGGCCTTCTTCAATTCCTCGTGCGACGTGACGCCGAGCTTCGCCGCTTCGACGAAGCGCTTCGTGGCTTCCGAGGTGACGAGCTTGTCCGGAATGTAGCGCCCGAGCCGCTGCTCGGCCTCGTAGAGACGTTCCCAGGTCCGTTCCGGCGACTTGCCGCCGTCGGCGGCCCTGTCGGCGATCAGCGCGTCGATCTTGCCGTCTTTGGGAAGGCCGTTCCTGTTCTTGGACGCATCGGAGGAATTGTGCGCGTCGTTGAGAACGGAGAGCTGGATCCGGTAGGCCTCCCAGAGGGCCAACTGGTTGTCCTGCGCGGTCACGCGGGACGAAGATAACGTGAACCATTTCAGCAGATCCATGACGTCCCTCCCACGTCTTGCCGCCGTCGCTCGAATGCCCCGACCGGCCCCCGCCGATCGCCCCGGCCGCTCATATCACCCCGTCCGCGAGCACCACCTCCCGCCCGGCGCTCCACTGCACCCGTCCCTCCGCGTCGGCGGGGTAGACCGTGGCGCGGCCGCCGTTCGAGTAGAGGCCCTCGCGGAAGAGGCGCTGTTCCTTCTGGCGGCGCGGCACGATCTCGGGCGGCTTGCGCCAGTTCATGAAGAGGTCGGCGGCGCGGGCGCGGTCGCCGGCGTTGAGGGCGTCGACGAGTTCGGCACGGCCGATGCCGCCGGTGTTGAAATGGAACGAGACGAGGGCGTCGAATTCGGTGGCGCTCACCGGCACGGTCACGGCGGCGCGGACGTCGGCCTCGTAGCGGGCGACGTCGTGGCGGAACAGGGCGCTGACGGCGGCGAGGCTCATCGGCGCCGTCACCGTCGCCGGGTCGGGCGGCCCGGCGGCCGCGGTGTGGCCGACCCCGACGGTCCAGATCCCCTTGCTGTCGCGGTAGCGCGTCAGCACGATCGCCTCGTGGCCGATCAGCTCGCGCAACCCGGCGTCCGACATCACGCGCATCGGCCGTCTCCCCCCGAAGGCCCGGCACGGCTCCGAGACTGTGTACGTCGAGCATCGCACGCTTTCCGCGTGCAATCAACGGTCGCGACGGCCCCTCGCTTTTGCGGCTTCCCGGCGGGGGCGCTCCCGTGCCACCTTGCCGATCCCCCGCCGGCGCAGCCGTCGCCGGCCCGTCCCCTTCCGGAACAGCGGCCCCGAGTTTTCCACCGATGACCGATCTCGTCCCCGTCTTCGACGGCCACAACGACGTCCTCCTCCGTCTCTGCGGCCGGCGCGCCCCCGCCGGCGAGATCGCCTTCCTCGACGGCACCGCCGATGGCCAGCTCGACCTGCCGCGCGCCCGTGCCGGCGGCTTCGTCGGCGGCTTCTTCGCGATCTTCCCGCCGTCGCCGGCCTCGCTCGACTTCACCGCCTTCGAGACGCCCGACGGCCTCGACGTGCCGCTGCCCGAGCCGCTGGCGATCGGCGAGGCGCGCGTCTCGACGCTGGCGATGGTGTCGCTGATGCTGCGGATCGAGCGCGAGTCGGCCGGGCGGGTCCGGATCTGCCGCGACGGCGCGGCGCTGCGCACGGCCATCGCCGACGGCGCGCTCGCCGTGATCCTGCACGTGGAGGGCGCCGAGGCGATCGACCCGGACCTCGCCATGCTCGACGTGCTGCACGCCGCCGGACTGCGCTCGCTCGGGCCGGTGTGGAGCCGGCCGAACATCTTCGGCCACGGCGTGCCGTTCCGCTTTCCCTCCTCGCCCGACACCGGCCCCGGCCTCACCGACGCCGGCAAGCGGCTGGTGCGCGCCTGCAACCGCTTGAAGATCCTGGTCGATCTCAGCCACATGAACGAGAAGGGCTTCTGGGACGTCGCCGCGCTCTCCGACGCGCCGCTGGTCGCGACCCATTCCAACGTGCACGCCGTGACGCCGACCGCGCGCAACCTGACCGACCGCCAGCTCGACGCCATCGCCGAACGCCGCGGCGTCGTCGGGCTCAACTTCGCGACGTCCTTCCTGCGCGGCGACGGCCGGATGTCGACCGCGACCTCGCTCGACTGGATGCTCCGTCACCTCGACGCGCTGCTGGCGCGGCTCGGCGAGCACGGCGTCGCCTTCGGCTCCGACTTCGACGGCGCCGAGGTGCCGGAAGCGATCGGCACCGTCGCCGGCCTGCCGGTGCTGATCGAGGCCATGCGCGCCCACGGCTACGGCGAGACGCTGATCCGCCGGATCGCCTGCGACAATTGGCTGGACGTCGTCGCCCGCACGATCGGGTGAGGCGCCTTCAGCGCCCGAACCGGGACGGCGCGTAGGGGGCGGGGTCGACCACCGTCGGCCCGCCGGTCATCATCTCCGCGAGCAGGCGGCCGGTGACCGGTCCGAGGGTGAAGCCGTGGTGGGCGTGGCCGAAGGCGAACCACAGCCCGGCGTGGCGCGGCGCCTCGCCGATCACCGGCCGCATGTCGGGCAGGGCGGGGCGGCGGCCGAGCCAGGGCGTCGCGTCGACCCGGGCGCCGAGGCCGACGACCTCGCGGGCGCGCGGCTCGCAGCGCTCGAGCTGGCGGTAATCCGGCGGAGCGTCGCGGTCGGCGAACTCGACGCCGGTGGTCAGGCGGATGCCGCGCGTCATCGGCGCCAGCACGTAGCCGACGTCGGCGTCGAGCACCGGGCGGACGAGGCCGGGCGCGGCGGCCGGGGCGTAGTGCATGTGGTAGCCGCGCTTGACGGCGAGCGGGAAGCGATAGCCGAGCGCGGCGAAGACGTCGTTCGACCACGGCCCGAGCGCCACCACAGCGGCGCCGGCGAGGCCCGGACCGTCGTCGGTCTCGAACCGGACATCGCCGCGCCCGACGGCGAGGCTGCGGGCGTCGCCGCGGGAAAAGCGGCCGCCGCGGGCGAGGAACAGGTCGGCGTAGGCGCGCGTCGCCGCGGCCGGATCCGGCACGCTGACCGGGTCGCGCCAGTGGATGCCGCCGACGAAGGCGTCCTTCAGCTGCGGTTCGGCCGCCTTCAAGGCGGCGGGATCCATGACGTCGAAGGCGAGGCCGTGGCGCTCGAGCGCGCGCGCCTCGGCGACGGCGTCCGCGAGGCTCGCCGGCGAGCGGTAGCCCTCGATCCAGCCGGTCCGCCGCATGGTCGGGAGCGTGCCGGCGTCGGCGGCGAGGGCGTCGTGCTCGGCGACCGAACGCTCGATCAGCGGCAGCATCGCCGCGGCGGCCTCGGCGAGGCGGGCCGGGGCGGAGTGGCGCCAGTAGGAGAACAGCCAGCCGCCGATCTTCGGCAGGAAGGCCGGGTCGTAGCGCCCGTCGATCCGGCGGCCGAGGGCGTAGCCGACCAGCGCGGCCGGATCGCGCGGGAAGGCGTAGGGGATCACGCTCGACCGCTCGATCAGCCCGGCGTTGCCGGAGCTGGTCTCGGCGGCGACGCCGGTGCGGTCGACGAGGAGCACACTGCGGCCGCGCGCCTGGAGATGCAGCGCGGCCGAGACGCCGACGATGCCCGCGCCGAAGACGACGACGTCCGTTGTCATGTGCGAGTGTCCGGATGGGCCGGGCCGGACGGCGCGGCGGTGGCGGGTATCGGTCCGCCATACACCGCGGCGGGGCGCCGCGGAACGGGAAAACGTGCTAGGGCGGGATCGGAGCGCCGCGAGGACGGCGCCCGCCGGAGGAGACGCGCGACCATGGCCGACCCGAAGACGATCCTCGCCTATGGCGACAGCAACACCTGGGGCTGCGTGCCGATGAACGGTCCGGACGACGGCCGCCGCTTCCCGATCGAGGTGCGCTGGCCGACGGTCGCCGCCGCCCGGCTGGGGCCCGGCTTCGCGATCGCCGCCGAGGGCCTCAACGGCCGCACCACCTGCCTCGACGATCCGATCGAGGGCCGTCACAAGAACGGCGAGACCTTCTTCCCGGTGGCGCTCGAGACCCACGCCCCGCTCGCCGGCGTGGTGATCGTCCTCGGCACCAACGACCTCAAGGCCCGCTTCGGCCTGCCCGCCAGCGACATCGCCGCCGGCGCCGGCCGGCTGGTGGCGATCGCGAAGGCGTACGGCGTTCCGAAGATCCTGCTGGTCGCGCCGGCGCCGCTGACGACACTCGGCTGGCTCGCCGAGATGTTCGCGGGCGGCGAGGAGACGTCGCGCGGGTTCGCCGCCGCCTACGCCGCGGTCGCCGCCCGACACGGCGTCGACTTCCTCGACGCCGGCGCGGTGGTGGCGTCGAGCCCGGTCGACGGCATCCACCTCGACGCCGAGGCGCAAGTCGCGCTCGGGCGGGCGATCGGCGACAAGCTCGCCGCCATGGTCGCGGCCTGAGCCGTTAGGCGAACGGTTACGGCGTTTCGCTTAGATTGATCCCACGATGGGGCCCCCGCGCGCCCCGCCAGGAGCGAGATCGCCCGTGAACGCAATCGAACCCCTCCGATCCGTCGTCGCCGTCTCGGCGGCGCGGCCCGACCTCGTCGAGAAGGTCATGGGCCGCGGCGCCGACGCCATCCTGCTCGACCTCGAGGGCGAGGCGACCTCCGACCTGCACCGCGCCGCCGTCGCCGCGCTGCCCGACGTCGTGCAGATGCTGAAGGGCCGCGAGACCGTCGTGCTGGTCCGCCTGACTCCCGGCCTCGAGGCGACCAACGAACTGAGGATGTTCACCGACCTCGCGATCGACGCCTGGGTGCTACCGCGGGCGGAGGATCCGCAGCAGATCCAGACGCTCGCCTCGATCGTCCGCGCCGCCCGCCGTCCGAGCGACGCCGGCCTCGTGCCGCTGATCCAGACCGCGCGCGGCGTCGTCGCCGCCGCGACGCTCGGCGGCTGCGACATGCGCGTGATGGCGCTCGCCTTCGACGGCGACGCCTTCGCCGAGGACCTCGGCATCGCGCCCGAACCGGTCGGGCTCGCCATGCCGGGTCAGCAGGTGGTGCTCGGCGCCCGCGCCGCCGGCCGCTGCGCCCTCGGCCTGCCCGGCGCGGTGCGCGGCGGCGACGCCAGCGAGCGCTTCCGCTCGCTCTGCATCCACGGCCGCGCGCTCGGCTTCTCGGGCGTGCTCTGCTCGGCCCTGGCGCAGGCGCCGGTGGCGAACAAGGTGTTCCGCTCCAGCGAGGACGAGATCGCCTGGGCCGACGGCATCGACGAACAGCTCGCCGCCCGCGTCTCCGGCCACTCGCCGCGCGACCGTGACGGCCGCCTGATCGACCGCTCCGTGGTAGACCGCGCGCGGCTGGTCTCGCTCAGGGCGCGCTCGTGACCGCCAGCGACGACGCGGCGGCGCCGCGGCCGCGGGTGGCGATCACCTATTGCCGGCAGTGCAACTGGCTGCTGCGCGCCGGCTGGATGGCGCAGGAACTGCTGTCGACCTTCGGCGAGGAACTCGGGGAGGTCGCGCTGCGTCCGGCCACCGGCGGCGCCTTCTGGATCGAGGTCGACGGCGAACTCGTCTGGGAGCGCGTGCGCGACGGCGGCTTCCCGGACGTCAAGGCCCTGAAGCAGCGCGTGCGCGACGCCATCGCCCCGGACCGCGACCTCGGCCACGTCGACCGGCCGCAGAGAACGGACCCGGGCGCCTGACGGATTCCGCGGTCAGCCGCCCGCCGGAGCGGCCTCGGGCGGAAAGCGGATCTCGAAGGCGGCGCCGGCACCGGGCGCGGATTCCACCGCCATCCGCCAGCCGTGGCGCTCGACGATCGCCTTGCAGATCGACAGGCCGAGGCCCGAGCCGGTGTAGGCGCTGCGCGGGTTGAGGCGGCGGAACGGCTCGAAGATCGCGCTGCCTGCGGTCTGCTCGAAACCGATGCCGCGATCGCGCACGGTGAGCACGACGCCGCCGTCGTCGGCGCGGCGCGAGCGGATCTCGACATAGGGCTCGGTGCCGGGCGTGAAGAACTTCAGGCTGTTGGACACGAGGTTCAGGACGAGGTGGTAGAGTTGCAGCCGGTCGGCCCGCACGGTCGCCGGCTCGATCGAGACCGACAGGATCGCGCTGGTCTCCACCACCGTTCCCGACACCGCCGACAGCACCTCGTCGACGATCCGCTTCAGTTCGACCGGCTCGCGGTGGACCTCGCCGCGGGCGCTGCGCGAATAGGCCAGCACGTCCTTGACGAGTTGCTGCACCTGCCGGGCCGAGCGGCGCAGCACGTCGAGGGCGTAGGCGGCGTCGTCGGCGTCGTCGGTGGCGAGCGCCTGTTCCAGGAGGTCGGTGAAGGCGCCGATCTTGCGCAGGGGTTCCTGGAGATCGTGGAACGCGGTCACCGTGAAATCGCGCAAACGATCGTTCTCCGCGGCGAGCTCGGCGAGCCGACGGTTCAGCGCGGGCAGGTCGGTCTCGTTCGATCCATCCCCCAGCGCCATGTCCTCCCCCCGTCGGGATCCCCTGCGGTGATCAAATTAAGGCACTGCTATGTATTCGACCAGATGCGCGTCAATGCTGAGTTCACCATGAAAATGACACGCGCTGAAGCCCGCCGGTGCTCACCATCCCGTGTCTTTTGTGTCCGTCGTCGAATCGTCGTCGCCGAGGGGGCGTCGGACCCCCCAGCCGGCGAGCGCGGCCGCGAGGTCCTCGCGCACGAAATGGCGGGCGGCGTCGCGGTCGTAGCCCTCGTCGAGCAGGCTGTCGTAGTCGGTGAAGACGTGGCGGGCGTAGGCGACGAGCGAGAGCCAGGCGGCGGTCTCGGGCTTGGCGCGGGCGAGGCCGGCACTGTCGACGGCGTGGTCGGCGACCACGGAGAACTCGTGCGCGGGCAGACCAGGCGCCAGGCGGCGCAGCGCCGTCTCGATCGCCGCGCGCGTCGCCAGGACGGTCAGCCCCCGAATTCGCCGCCGACCGCGACCATCGCCGCCAGCAAGAGCACCGCGCCGCTGGCGAAGGCCCAGGCGAGGACCTCGAGCTTCTGCTTGTCGTCGTGGAAGGTCGGGCCGTTCGGCAGGACGCTGCGCACCGTCGCGGCACCGGTGGCCGCGAGCACGACGACGCAGAACAGGAAGGGCAGGGCGTCGGGCATGGTCGGGCACCACTCGTCGAACGTTTCGGACCGGACCGTTGAATGGGCGATTTGCGGCGTGAGCGCAAGTCCTACCCGCCATGCGTCGCCTCCGCCACCCCCGAACGGGTGACAGCCCACACCGCCTCCGGCTCGCTCCGGCCGCGCGGGACCACGCTGTCGACGGCCGTGAAGGCGAAGCGCTCGCCGAGGGCCGCACGGGTGGCGTCGCCGACCAGGATCGGAACGTCGTAGCGCCGGGTCAGCGTCTGCAGGCGGGCGGCGGTGTTCACGGTGTCGCCGAGCGCGGTGTAGTCGAAGCGTGCCGACGAGCCCATGTTGCCGACCACAGCCTCGCCGGTGTTGACGCCGACGCCGACCGCGAGCGGACCGATCGGCCGCCCGGTACCGTCGGGCTCGCGCTCGATCGCCGCCGACAGCCGCGCCACCGCCTCGACCATGGCGAGCGCCGCCTCGACCGCGCGGCCGGCGTGGTCGGGCTCCTCCAGCGGGGCGTTCCAGAATGCCATGACGCAGTCGCCCATGTACTTGTCGATGGTGCCGCCGCGCTTCAGGATCTCGTCGGAGAGCGGATCGAGCACCCGGTTGACGAGCTGCGTCAGCCGTTCCGGCTCGTCCTTGAGCCGCTCGGCGATGCCGGTGAAGCCGCGCAGGTCGCAGAAGAGCACCGTCAGCTCGCGCCGCTCGCCGCCGAGCCGGAGCGCCGCCGGCTCGGCGGCGAGCCGCTCGACCAGTTCCGGCGCGAGATACTGGCGGAAGGCGCGGACGATGTCGCGCCTGAGGCGGCGCTCGGCGGCGAAGTCGGCGATGCCCTGGACGGTCAGCACCGTCGTGAAGGCGAGGGCGGGGCAGACCGGCGACACCCAGACGTGGCGGAACGCCAGCAGCAGCCCCGCGCCGGCCACCATGGCCGCGGTGAAGGCGGCGCCGCCGACGATCGCCGCCGGATGGGTGCCGCCCCTGACCGAGAGGCCGGCGAGGAGCGCGGCGAGGGCGGTGAGGACGACGCCGAGGCTCGCCGGCGTGGCGGTGATCGCGCGGTCGAGGCGGAGCGTGTCGAGGATCGCCGCCTGGACCTCGACGCCGGGCACGAGGCGGCCGGTGCGCGGCGTGAACGGGGTCGCGAAGGCGTCGGTGCCCGACGCCTTGACGTCCGGCACCGCCTGGAGGCTGAGCCCGACCAGCACGATGGCGTCGCGGAAGGTGCCGGGCGGCAGCGTGCCGGCCGGGTCGAGCGCCTGATAGTAGGACACGGTGCGGTAGGTCCGCGCCGGACCGACCGGGGCGATCAGGTCGCCGGGCGCGGTGGCGGCCGGACGCTCGCCGGCCGCCTCGAGCAGCCGGCGCGCGAAGCCGTCGGCGAAGGGCGGCACGCGCCGGAGCACGCCGTCGCCGTCGAGCATCACCGAGACGAGGCCGGAACGGGCGCCGGCGGCGGTGAGCGTCTGCAGCGGTTCGGTGCGCAGGATCTGGTCGGCCTGGGGCGTCTCGACCACGCTCTCGTCGGCGCCGAGCACCACGTCGGGCTCGAGGGCGGCGGCGAAGGCCTCGTCGTCGCGGTCGTTCGAGGCCTCGGCGAAGACGACGTCGAAGCCGATCGCCCGCGCGCCCGCGGTGCGCAGCGCCCGGACGAGGCGGCCGTGCAGGGCGCGCGGCCACGGCCACTGGTCGCCGACGTCGGCGAAGGACGGCTCGTCGATCGCGACGATCACCACGTCCGGCGACGGCGCGGCGGGACGCAGCGTGGCGGCGAAGTCGACGAGGCGGGCGTCGAGCAGGTGGAACGGCCCGCTCGCCGAGACCGCCACCACGGCGGCGGTTGTGACGGCGACGAGGGTCGCGACCAGGGCGCTGCGCCGGCGCGGACCCGCCAGCGCCGCCATCAGAATCGGACCGCCAGCTTCGCCTCGACCGTGCGGCCCCAGCCGGGCGTGTCGGGGGCGATGTCGAAATGCTTGTCGAGGATGTTGTAGAGGCCGACGTCGAAGACAAAACGGCCACCGTCGGGCTCGTAGCGGAACTTGGCGTCGACGGTGAAGGCCTCGTCGAGCCGGGTGCCGAGGTCGTCGCCGAGGCGCTCGCCGACGTAGGTGCCGGACAGCGTCACCCGCCAGCGCGCCGGATCGACGTAGGCGAGGCCGACCCGCGCCATCGTCTCGGGCACGTAGGGGATGTCGGCGCCGGTGCCGTCGTCCGAGCGGGCGAGCGCCAGGGTGGCGAAAGCGCCGAAGCCGTGGCCGAGGAGCAGGTTGGCCGAGGCGGTCAGACGGTCGACCTCGCCGTCGGCGACGGTGTAGGTCTCGAGCGTGCCGGGATTGGTGATCGACAGCCGCTCGAGCCACTGGTGCTGGTACTCGATCGCCGTGAACAGGTTGTCCGACCACTCGGCCTCCCACTTCGCACCGACGGTGTCGGCGGTGGCGCCGGAATCGAGCGGGGCGTCGTAGGGGCGCAGCCCGACGGCGCCGATCGGCTCCAAGGTGGCGAGGCCGGGCATGTCGACGTCGCGCTCGGCGAAGGCGCGCAGCCACTGGCCCTCGTAGAACGACCAAGCGACGCCGACGCGCGGGCCGAGGTCGAAGCCCTGGTCGCGGCCGCCGCCGTCGCTTTCGGCGATCCCGGTGTCGTGGAAGGTGCCGTCGAGGCCGACCTCGAAGGCCAGGTCACGGTTCGGCTCGAAGCGCAGGTTGCCGTAGGCGCGGGCGAAGGAGAAGTCGCGCGTCTCCGCGCCGCTCTGCGTGCTCGGGTCGCCGCCCGGCGGCGTCGTGGTGGTCGAGAGCGCCGAGCGCTCGTCACCGCCGCCGCCCTCGAGGCCGTAGACGAAGCTCCAGGCGTCGCCGCCGATCATGTGCTGCAGGCTGCCACGGACGACGCGCTGGCGGACCTCGGCGTCGAAGTCGGCGAGCGTGCCTTCGCCGTCGGTCGGGACGTCGAACAGGTTGGCCCGGTCGGTGCGGTCGCCGTAGGTGACCGCGGCGTTGACGACGTTGCGCCAGCCGATCGTGTGGCTCCAGGTGGTGCCGGTCTGGACGGCGTCGGAGCGGATCAGGTCGTCCGGCGTCGGCCACCACCACACGCCCGGTGTCGCGACGTGCTGGCGGCCGGCGGTGACGAAGCTGGTGACGCGGTCGTAGGGCGTCGGCGTCGCCCCGAGGATCACCGACAGCGACCCCAGGCGATCGTCGACGTTGCTGTCGTTGCCGTCGAAACGGTCGACCGTGAGGTTGGCGCTGAGGCCGAACGGGAACGGCTTCAGCGCGAAGGCCTGGATGTTGGTCTCGCTGCTCCAGCCGCGGCCCTCGCCGAAGGTCAGGCCGCCGATCGTCTCGGCCTCGAGGAAGGGCGCGTGCAGCAACTGGCGCCGCCGGAGCGTGGCGCCGATCGCGAGCGGGTCGTGCAGCAGGCCCTGCAGCAGGATCGAGAAGTCGTCCTCGCCCGAGCCCCGGTCGGGGGCGAGGTCGCCGCGGGCGAGGGCGTCGGTGAAGGCGGTGGCGTTGCCCTCGGCGGCGGCGTCGTTGTAGCCGGAGAAGTCGAAGCGCGAGAACGAGCGGTCGCCGTAGTAGTCGGCCCAGGCGGACAGCCCGGCGAAGCGCATGGCGTCGGCGACGGTGGAGAGCGCGTCGGCGTTGGCCCCGAGGGTGGCGAACCAGCCGCCGCGCGATTCCGAGCGCCTCAGCGCCTCGCGCGCCGCCGCGATCGCCACGTCCGCCTCGTAGGCGTCGATGGCGAAGCCGGAGCGCACGATCGAGGGCAGGGGATCGTTCGGGTCGAGGCGGTCGGCGTTGTCGAGCGCCTGCCAGGCGGGATCGTCCTGGTCGTTCTGGTAATAGGCGGCGGCGAGCAGAAGCAGCGCCTGCGAATAGGTCGGGTTGGCGGTCGAGCCCTTCAGCAGCGCCTCGATCGCCGCGGGCATGTCGCCCTTCTGCAAGTACCAGCGGCCGAGCGCCACGTAGGCGACGTCGAAGGCGGGATCGAGGGCGAGGGCGCGGTCGATCTCGGCCCTGGCCTCCTCCATGCGGTTCTGCTCGAGCAGCATCAGCGCGTAGTTGGCGTGGCCGAGCGGATCCTCGGGGTCGAGTTCGATCGACCGGCGGATCGCCGCCTCGGACTCGCGCGTGGCGTCGCGGTCGTCGTAGGCGAGCGACACCGCGTTCCAGATCGACGCCGATCCCGGCTGGATCGCCGCCGCGGCGCGGGCGTCGGCGAGCGCACCGGCAAGGTCGCTCTCGTAGGCGCTGCGGTAGTAGCTGCGCGATTCCAGCGCCATCGGCTCCTGCGGATCGAGCGCCAGCGCGCGCTCGTAGGCCTCCCGGGTCTGCGCGCGGTCGTCGACCACCGCCGCGAGCTGCGAACGCGCCGCCGGCAGGTAGGAATCGGTCGGCCAGCGCCGCTCGGCCTCCTTCAGGAGGTCGATCGCGGCCGGGACGCCCTCGCGGAAGGCGAGGCCGTAGGCGGCGGCCGTGGCGGCATAGGGGCTGTCGAAACCGGCCGGCGGCGTCGACGGCCGGTCGGGATGGGCGAGCGTGTCGGCGAAATGGGCAGCGTAGAGCGCGACGGTGCGGCGCTTCGGGTCGAGCCGCGGCTGGGCGGCGCGGAGCGTCGCGGCGGCGGCGGCGTAGCGGCCCTCGTTGGCGGCGAGCAGGCCCTCGACGAGGTCGAGCCGGGCGGCCTCGGCCGGCGACGGCCGCAGCGCGCGGGCGGCCGCGACCGCGGCGCGGGTGTCGGCGCGGCTGTCGAAGCCGAAGGCGATCTCGGCACGCGCGACGGCGTCCGCGACGCCGCGCGCCGCCGGCGGGATCGCGTCGATCCGCGCCCGCTCCTCGCGCTGCTCCCGCGTCGAGCCCGGGTGCGCCGACAGGAGCTGGAAGGCGTAGCGGATCGGCATGTAATAGAGCATCTGCTCGCGGTCGTCCGGGCGCACCACAACCGTCTTGGTCGGCGCCTCGCCGACCGCCACGGTCGCGGCCTCGCCGGGCTGCACCACCACGCTGCCTTGCGCGTTGGCGAGCTCGACCTTGCCCTCGAGCACGATCAGCGACGTCCGCCTGTCCGGCCCGACGGTCAGCGTCCAGTCGGTGCCGCGGATCGCCGCCGCCGCCGCCGGGGTCTCGACCGTGACCGCCGAGCCGCCGCGGGCCGCGCGCGCCCAGATGGTGCCGCCGGAAAGGTCGAAGCGCGAATCGCCGTTCGGCCGGAGCTCCTTGATCCGCATCGTGGTGTTACGGCCGATGCGCAGCTGGGTCTGGTCGGCGAACAGGACGGCGAGCTGACCCTCGGCGTTGGTGCGCAGGCCGTCGCCGGTGCGCACCTCTTGGCGCACCTCCACGGGAATCCAGCCCGGCCGCTCGCCGAGCTCGAGCTGTTCGCCCCGCTTCACGGCGACGACGGTGCCGGCCACGGGCGGATCGCGCGGCACGATTTCCGCGGCCGCGGCGCTCGCGTAGACGGCGGCCGCGGTGGTGAGGACGAGGTTGCGCAGGCGCATGTCGTGAAACTGGACCACCCGATTGAACGGCGATGGAACGCGTGCACCGGTCCCGCTGTCAAGGCGTGCGGACCGGCCGCGTGGAGCGGCCGCCTCCGAACGGGCGTCGATCTCGGAAAATCGCATGGATCCATCGATTTGCAACGACTGCGAAACGTTTGGCGACCACGATGACCGGACCGGGGGCAGGCGATTTGGCGACCATGACGGGGCAGGGGACGGAAACGGTGTCGGCGCGTGCCGATCGGACGGCATCCGCGAGGATCGCCGCCGCGGTGGCGCTGCTGGCCGTGATCGCCGCCCTTGCCGTGCCCGCGATCGCACCGGTTCCGGGCGCGCGGGCCTACGTCTGGGTCGCCGACGCCGTCCTGGTCACGGCCGGGCTCGTGGCCCCGGCGCGCCTGCGCATCCCGCTGGTCGCAATCACCCTTTTCGCAATTCCCGCCGTCGTGTTCGCCACCGGCGCCGCCTCGTTCGAGAGCGCGGTCGCGGACGGGATCGGCGACGCCGTCTGCGTCGCCGTCGCGCTGGCGATGGCGCTCGGCATGGACGGCGGGCGGACGATCCGCTCCCACGACATCGCCGGCCTGTTGCGCCGGACAGCGGCGGTCGCGTTCGTCGGTCCGATGGTCGGCGCCCTCGTCGGGGCCGCTCTGCTCGCCGTCCTCGGCGAGGCGGGCTTCGGCGGGGCACTGTGGTCACGGTGGACGGCCGGCTCGGGTGGCGCGCTGACCGTTCTGCCCGTGCTGCTGTTCCCGCCGATCATCCGGCTCGGCCGGGCCAACGCGCTGCGCGAGTTCATGGAGGCGATGGCGGTGTTGGCGGCGACGCTGGTGCTCGTCGTCTTCGCCGTGCCGAACCTGCGCTTCCCCTTCGTGGCGGCGATGATCCCGCTGGCGCTGGCGTCGAGCCGGATGCGGCCGATCCAGATCGCGGGCCTGTGCTCGGCCGTCGCCACCGCCTTCGCGCTCGGCGGCGTCCATGGCGCCTATCACGGCCTCGGCAGTGCGGCCCTAGCGTTCGACGGCGGCCTGCAGGTGGCGGGCGCGGTCGCCGCCTTCGTGCCCTTCTGCATCGCGGTGCTGGCCGAGCACATCCGCCGCGACAAGCGCGCCCTCGCCGTCGGTGCGGAACAGCTCCGCCGGGCCTTCCAGGGCAGCGCGGTCGCCGCCGGCATGATCGGTCGCGACGGCACATTCATGCGTGTCAACGCCGCCTGCGCCGCGCTGTTCGGCCGTACGGAGGCGCAGATCGTCGGTCGGCGGCTCGACGCCTTCTGTCGGGAGGGCGACCTCGACCCGGACTGGCTACCCGGACTGTTTCCCTTCTCGCGCGACCCGGTGGCCCACCGCGACCTGCGTCTCGTCCGGCCCGACGGCACAGAGGTCTGGGCCCGCGTCCACGCCTCCGCGATCCGCCGCCGCCCCGGCGCACGCTCGCTCTATCTCTTGGTGCAGATCGAGAACATCGACGCCCAGCGCCGCGCCGTCGACGAACTCGTCCGGGTCCAGACCCTTTGGAACTTCGCCCTCGAAGGCGCCGGGCAGGGGGTGTGGGAGGAGGACTATCTCACCGGCAAGGACCACTATTCCCTGACCTGGACGGCGCTGCTCGGCTTCACCGAGGCCGACATGGCCGGCCGGCGCTACTGGCCCGACATGGTCCACCCGGACGACCGCGCCGAGGTGGTGCGGCGCGTCCACGAGCACGAGGCCGGTCTGACCTCCTCCTTCGAGGCGACCTGCCGGATGCGCCATGCCGACGGCCGCTGGGTCTGGATCCTCGACCGCGGCCGCATCATCGAGCGCGACTCCGAGGGGCGGCCGGTGCGCATGGTCGGAACCCACACCGACATCACGCGCCAGAAGGAGAACGAGGAGAAGCTCGCGATCCTCAACGAGCGCATGCGCCTCGCCACCGAGGCCGGCGGCGTCGGGCTGTGGAGCTACGACGTCGCGACCGGCGAGGTGTTCTGGGACGAGCGCATGCACCAGCTCTACGGCATCGACACCGGCGGGTCGTCGTCGCACGAGGTCTGGTCGGCGTGCCTGCACCCGGACGACCGCGAGGCGACGCTCGCCCTGTTCTTCGCGGCGGTGGAGCACGGGGCCGCCTACAACACCGTGTTCCGCATCGTCCGCGGCGACGGCGAAGTGCGCTACATCCGCACCCTCGCCAAGATGACGAAACGCGCCGACGGCGGCGCGCTGATGGTCGGCTGCAACTGGGACGTCACCGAAATCCGCCTCACCGCCGACGCGCTCGCGGAGGAGAAGGAGCGGCTGCGCGTCACGCTGCATTCGATCGGCGACGCGGTGATCTGCACCGACACCGCCGGCAACGTCACCTTCATGAACCTCGCCGCCGAGACGCTCACCGGCCACATCGAGCCGATGGTGCGCGGCGCCCCGCTCGCGACGGTCTACCGCCCGGTCCACGAGGACAGTGGCGAGGAACTGCCGTCCTCGGCGGCCGAGGCGCTGCGCAGCGGTGCGCCGGTGGAGATGGGCCACCCCGCCAAGCTGGTTCGCCCCGACGGCGTCTCGCGCGCGGTCCGCGACAGTGCCGCGCCCGTGCGTGCGGCGAGCGGCGAGACGATCGGCGTGGTGCTCGTCTTCCAGGACGTCACCACGGCGCGCGCCCTGCAGCGCGACCTCGCCTACGCCGCCAGCCACGACGCGCTGACCGGCCTGAAGAACCGCACCGCCTTCGAGGGCGCCGTGCAGGCGGCGCTGGCCGAGGCGCGGGCCGGCGGCCCCGGTCACGCCGTGCTGTTCGTCGACCTCGACCGCTTCAAGGTTCTCAACGACACCGCCGGCCACGCCGCCGGCGACACGCTGCTGCGCGAGATCGCCGGCGTGGTCCACGCGGTCGTCCGGCCGGGCGACGTGGTCGCCCGCCTCGGCGGCGACGAGTTCGCCGTGCTGCTGCGCGACTGCCGGATCGACGAGGCCGAGGCCCAGGGCGCGCGCATCATCGAGGCCGTGCGCTCGCTGCGCTTCTCCTGGAACGACCGCGTCTACAACTTCGGCGCCTCGATCGGCGTCACCGCGCTCGACGCCCGCAGCGTCGGCGTCGCCGAGGCGCTCGCCCAGGCCGACGTCGCCTGCTACGCCTCCAAGGCCGGCGGCCGCGACCGCGTCTCGGTCTACCGTCCGGACGCCAGCGAGGCGCACCGCCACCTCTCCGACCTGCACATCGTCGCCGGCATCCGCGAGAGCATCGAGGCCGGCATGTTCCGGCTCTACGCCCAGGAGATCCGCGAACTCTCCGCGCCGCTCGCCCGCGCGCCGCGCCTCGAGATCCTGACCCGCATGGTCGGCCCGGACGGCGCGCTGGTGCCGCCCGACGTGTTCATCCCGGCCGCCGAGCGCTTCGACCTGATGGGCGCGCTCGACCGCTGGGTGCTCGCGACCACGCTGCGCGAGCACGGCGCCCGCGTCATGGCCGTCGAGGGGCTGACGGTGGCGGTGAACCTCTCCGCCAACTCGCTCAGCGATCCGACGCTCTGGGACTTCCTGTCGGCCGAACTCGCCGCCACCGGCTTCTGCCCGTCCCGCCTCGTGCTCGAGATCACCGAGACCGCGGTGATCAACAATTTCGTCGCCGCCGAACGCTTCATTACCGCGGCGCGCGCGGCCGGCTGCCGCGTCAGCCTCGACGACTTCGGCTCGGGCGTCTCCTCCTTCACCTACCTGAAGCGCTTCCCGGTCGACGCCATCAAGATCGACGGCACCTTCGTGCGCAACATGAAGGACAGCCGCTACGACATGACGATCGTGCGCATGATCCACGAAGTCGGCATGGAACTCGGGGTCGAGACGATCGCCGAGTTCGTCGAGGACGTCGAGACGGTGGACCTGTTGCGCACGATCGGCGTGGCCTGGGGCCAGGGCTACCTGTTCCACCGCCCGCGCCCGCTCGACGAGGTGCTGGACGGCTACCGTCCGGCGCTGGCGTCGCCGGCTCAGGTGGCGCGTCGGGCCTGAGGCTCGGCCGCGGCCGCGGCGGCCTGCGGGGGCGTCAGCACCGTCGCGCCGTGTTCGGCGAGCCGCGCGGCGAGGTCCGGCGGCGGCAGCGCGTCGGTCGCCAGCGTGTCGAAGCCGTCGAAGCCGCAGACCCGGACGAGGGCGCGCCGGCCGAACTTGCTGGCGTCGGTCACCACGATGCGGCGGTCGCCGCAGGCGAGCACCTCGCGGCCGAACTCGGCCTCCTCGAAATCGTAGTCGGTGACGCCGGCCTCGGCGTCGATCGCGCCGGTCGACACGATGGCGTGGCGGACGCGGAAGCGCTTGACGAACTCCACCGCCGCCGCGCCGAAGGCGGCGCCGTTGTCGGCCCGGAGCCGGCCGCCGGCCATGTAGACCGTGTTGTCGTTGACGACCGACAGGGTGCGGGCGACGTCCGACGAGTTGGTCACCACGGTGAGACGGCGGCGGGCGAGCAGCGCCCGGGCGACGAAGCTCGTGGTCGTCCCGGTGTCGAGCATGACGCTGTCGCCGTCCTCGACGAGACCGGCGACCAGCGCCGCGATCGCCCGCTTGGCCTCGGCGTTCTCGCGCATCCGGCGGTCGAACGGCGCCTCGCCGCGCTGGCTCGACAGCGCCGCGCGGCCGTGGGTCTTCACGACGGTGCCGGCGTCGGCGAGCAGCTTGAGGTCGCGTCGGATCGTCTCCGCCGAGACGGCGAGCCGGTCGGCGAGGTCGCTGACGCCGAGGGTGCCGGCGCTGGCGAGCGCGTCGACGATCGCGGTCTGGCGGGGTGTCCGTCCCATGGTGGGCTCGTGGCGCTCCGGTGTGGGAACACCATCATAGTCGTGCCCGGCTCGTGTGGGAATATGCCCGAACTGCCCAGGAAGGCGGCAGGATGGCGCGTCTTTGCCACGCCGGGGTGTGGGAGTGCTGTGGTTTTCGGATTGACTCGCCCGGCGCCGTCGGTCGACACTGACCCTGGAGAGACGGGCACGAACCCGTCCCAGGGAACGCGCCGGTCCCGGCCCCTCGAGGCGGAGCGACCGGCGGCAACGTCGTCGTCGAGGGGAGGGCGGTCGCGGGCGGCCGGCCGTCCCCGCTCAATCGCGGGAGAGACCGATGCGCAGTGCCTTCCCCCTGTTCCGACGCCTCGCGCCGGCGCTCGCCGGCCTCGGCCTCCTCGCCGCGGCGGCGATGCCGGCGGCGGCGGTCGAATCCACCGACCCGATCAAGATCACCCTGCACGACTGGACCGGTCAGCTGCTCTCGGCCCACATCATGGGCGAGGTGCTGAAGAAGGCCGGCTACAACGTCGAATACGTCCAGGCCGACTATCTCGCCCAGTTCGCCGGCCTGAAGACCGGCGACCTCGACCTCGCCATGGAGATCTGGGCCACCACCGGCCGCGAGGCGCTCGAGGAGGCCGTCGCCTCCGGCGGCGTCGAGAACCTCGGCGAGAGCGGGCTGCAGGCGATCGAGGAGTGGTGGTACCCGGACTACGTCAAGGAGAAGTGCCCGGGCCTGCCCGACTGGAAGGCGCTGAAGGACTGCGCGGAGATCTTCTCGACGCCGGAGACGGCGCCGAAGGGCCGCTATCTCGGCGGCCCGGTCACCTGGGGCGGCTTCGACGAGGAGCGCGTCGAGGCGCTCGACCTGCCCTTCGAGGTGGTCCACGCCGGCACCGACGCGGCGCTGTTCGCCGAACTCGAATCCGCCGAGCAGCGCAAGGCGCCGATCGTGCTGTGGATCTACGCGCCGCACTGGGCCCCGGCCAAGTACAAGGGCGAGTTCGTCCAGTTCCCGCCCTACGAGAAGGCCTGCTACGAGGATCCCGCCTGGGGCGAGAACCCCGACGCCACCCACGACTGCGGCAAGCCGCGCGGGCCGATCTGGAAGGCCGGCTGGTCCGGCATCAAGGACAAGTGGCCGGGCGCCTACAAGGCGATCAAGGCCTTCACCCTCGACAACGACGAGATGGGCAAGATGGTCGGCGAGGTGGACCTCGACGGCAAGAAGCTCGACGACGTCGTCGCCGAGTGGATGAAGACCAACGAGGCGCGCTGGAAGCCCTGGGTGGAGTGAGGGGGCTTCTACCCTCCCCCTTGCGGGGAGGGTCGGCCCGAAGGGCCGGGGTGGGGTCGCTTCCGTGGGCGCGGCGCTTCTCGTGGCGTCTCGCGGGTTGACGCGTACCCCACCCCGCCGGCCTCCGGCCGTCGACCCTCCCCGCAAGGGGGAGGGTAATCGGCGCATCTCCCGCCCCCCGCCCACGGGCGGGGCGCCACGGATCCTCTCACCCGGTCGCCGTCGCCATGAGCCAGTCCGACATCGCGCCGCATCTCGCCGCCACCGGCCTGTGGAAGCTCTACGGGCCGGCCGACGTCGACCTGACGCACCACGTCGACGCGGCGCGGACGACCGAGGAGCTGAAGGCCGCGGGGGTGGTCGGGGCCGTGCGCGGGGTCGAGCTGTCGGTGCGCCGCGGCGAGATCTTCGTGATCATGGGCTTGTCCGGCTCCGGCAAGTCGACGCTGGTGCGCCTGCTCGCCCGCCTGATCGACCCGACCGCCGGCGCCGTCACCTTCGACGGCCGCGACCTCGTCGACCTGCCGCCGCGCGAGCTGATCGAGATCCGCCGCCACCGCATGGCGATGGTGTTCCAGAACTTCGCCCTGCTCGGTCACCTCTCCGCCCTCGGCAACGTCGCCTTCCCGCTCGAGGTCCGGGGGCTGCCCCGGGCCGAGCGCGAACGGCGCGCCCGCGAGGTGCTGCAACTGGTCGGCCTCGAGGGCCGCGAGAATTCCTATCCGCGCCAGCTCTCCGGCGGCCAGCAGCAGCGCGTCGGCATCGCCCGCGCGCTCGCCGGCGATCCGGAGCTGCTCTTCCTCGACGAGCCCTTCTCGGCGCTCGACCCGCTGATCCGTCGCGAGATGCAGGACGAGTTCCTGCGCCTGCAGGCGGTCCTGAAGAAGACCATCGTCTTCATCACCCACGACTTCGACGAGGCGATCCGGCTCGCCGGCCGCATCGCCATCATGAAGGACGGCGCGATCGAGCAGATCGGCACGCCGGAGGATCTCGTGCTGCGCCCGGCGACGCCCTACGTCGCCGCCTTCACCCGGCAGGTCTCGCCGTCCAAGGTCCGCACCGTCGCCTCGCTGATGCGGCCGCTGCCCGAGGGCGGGGCGGTGCCGGCGGGGTATCCGGAGGTCGCCGCCGACGCCAAGGTCGCCGACGTCGGCCCGCGCTTCCGCGCCGCGCCGGGCCCGTTCCTGGTGACCGACGGCGACGGCCGGCCGGCGGGCGTGCTGCGGCGCGACGACGTCGTCGACGTGGTACTCGGAGGCTGAACGGGTGACGGACGGCATCGCCACCGCCGCCGCGCCGCCGCGCGGCCTCGCCGGGCCGTCCCGCCGCCTCGTCGGCTGGGCGGCGTTCCTGGCGGTCTGCATCGTCGTCTCGCTGACGGCGAAGGGCCTGGCGCCGGCCGCCGCGGTCTATCCCAAGGCCTGGGTGGTGCCGGTCCGGCGCTGGATCTCCGCTTTCATGAAATGGCTGGTGGAGAGCGCCGACCTCGGCCTCTTCACCGTGCGCGAGGCGACCCGTGCCGTCGCCGCCGTGCTGGCCGTGCCCTACGACGTCGCGCTCGGCCTGTTCGCCCGCGGCCTCGTCGACGGTCCCGGCACCGACGCGCCGCAGATCCTGCCGCCGCTGTCCTGGGCCGCGGTCGTGCTGCTGGTCGCCGCCGCCGGGACCTGGGCGGGTGGGCGCCGGCTCGGCCTCTTCGTCGGCGCCTGCTTCCTCTATCTCGCGGTGTTCGGCGAGTGGCAGGCGGCGATGACGACGCTGGCCTCGATCGTGGTGGCGGTGCCGCTCGGCGTCGCCGGCGGCCTCGCGGTCGGCCTCGCCGCCTACCGCAGCCGCGGCTTCGAGCGGGCGATCTCGCCGCTGCTCGACCTGATGCAGACGGTGCCGGTATTCGCCTATCTGGTGCCGATCCTGGTGCTGTTCGGCTTCGGCCCGGTCGCCGCCATCCTCGCCACCGTGATCTACGCCATGCCGCCGATGGTCCGGATCACCATCGTCGGCCTGCGCGCCGTGCCGGCCGAGGTGCTCGAACTCGCCGCCATGATCGGCTGCACCCCGCGCCAGACCACGTGGCGGGTGCTGCTGCCGACCGCGCTGCCGGCGCTGATGGTCGGCGTCAACCAGGTGATCATGCTGTCGCTCAACATGGTCATCATCGCCTCGATGATCGGTGCCGGCGGCCTCGGCTTCGACGTGCTGGCGGCGCTGCGCAAGCTCGACATCGGCGGGGGCGTCGAGTCCGGCCTCGCCATCGTGGTGCTGGCGGTGGCGCTCGACCGGTTGTCGCAGGCGGTCGCGGTGCGCGAGGCCCGCCGCACGACCGGGGCCGACGGCACGCCCCGGCGCGACCCCGCGATCGGCCTCGCGCTCGCCGGCGCCGCGGCGGCGACGGTCGGCGCGCTGTTCGTGCCGGCGCTCGCGACCTATCCCGAGGCGTTCAGGCTCACGACCGGGCCGATCTGGTCGGACGCGATCGCCTGGATCAACGTCCATTTCTTCGACACCCTCGACGCGGTCAAGAACGCGCTGCTGCTCGGCGTGCTGATCCCGGTCAAGCGCTTCCTGCTCGAGCTGCCATGGACGGTGGTGGTGGCCGTCGTGACCGCGCTCGGCTGGAGCGCCGGGGGCCTGCGCCTCGCCGGGCTCGTGCTGGTGCTGACGTCGGCGATCGCGATGGTCGGCCTGTGGGAGCCGGCGATGGTGACGCTCTATCTCTGCGGCGTCTCGGTGGCGATCGCCATGCTGATCGGGGTGCCGATCGGCATCGCCGCCTCGACCCGGCCGCGCCTTTGGCGGGTGGTCGAGGCCGGCATCGACACGCTGCAGACCCTGCCGTCCTTCGTCTATCTGATCCCGGTGGTGATGCTGTTCCGCGTCGGCGACTTCTCGGCCATGGTCGCCGTGGTCGCCTACGCCGTGGTGCCGGCCGTGCGCTACACCGCGGTCGGGCTGATGCGGGTCGACCCGCAACTGTTGGAGGCCGGCGTCGTCGCCGGCTGTACGCCGTGGCAGCTCCTGACCAAGGTCAAGCTGCGCCTCGCGTTCCCCGAGATCCTGCTCGGCCTCAACCAGACCGTGATGCTGGCGCTGTCGATGCTGGTGATCACCGCGCTGGTCGGCACCCGCGACCTCGGCCAGGAGGTCTACGTCGGCCTCACCAAGGCGGACGTCGGCCGCGGGGTGGTCGCCGGCCTCGCCATCGCCTTCATCGCCATCGTCGCCGACCGCCTCATCATGGCGGCCGCCGGCCGCCGAAACGCCACCCGGGGAGGGCACTGACGTGGACGCCGAGACCCGCATCCGCGCGCTGCCGATCTGGAGCGGGCCGATCGCCGTCCGCCCGGTCGGCGGCGGCCTGTCGAACTCCAACTACGCCGTCACCGACGCCGGGCGCACCGTGATGGTCCGCCTCGGCGACGACCTGCCGTTCCACCACGTCTTCCGCGACCGCGAAGTGGCGGTGAGCCGGGCCGCCCACGCCGCCGGGCTGTCGCCGGCGGTGGTCCACGCCGAGCCCGGCGTCAGCGTGTTCGAGTTCCTGACCGCGCGGACCTACACGGCGGACGACGTGCGCGCCAATCGGGGGCGCATCGTCGAGATGGTGCGCCGGCTGCACGCCGACGTCGCCCGCCACCTCGTCGGCCCGGCGCCGTTCTTCTGGGTGTTCCACGTCGTGCGCGACTACGCCGCGACCCTGACGGCCAAGGGCAGCCGGATGGCCGACCGGGTGGCCGAGTTCGTGGCGATCGCCGACCGGCTCGAGGCGATGCAGGTGCCGCTGCCGCTGGTGTTCGGCCACCACGACCTCCTGCCCGCCAACATCATGGACGACGGCACCCGGCTCTGGCTGGTCGACTGGGAATACGGCGGCTTCGGCACGCCGCTGTTCGACCTCGCCAACCTCGCCGGCAACGCCGGCTTCTCCCGCGACGAGGAGCTCGACCTGCTCGACGGCTATTTCGGCCGGGCACCCGAGCCGGCGCTCGTGCGCGCCTTCGACGCCATGAAGGCCGCCTCGCTCTTGCGCGAGGCGATGTGGAGCCTCGTCTCCGAACTCACCCTGAACGCGCCGGGGGCCGACTACGAGGCCTACACCGCCGCCAATCTCGGGCGCCTCGAAGAAGCGCTCGCCTCCCTCGAGGAAAGACCATGAGCACGCCCACCATCCCGACCCAGGCGGACGTCGTCGTCATCGGCGGCGGCATCGTCGGCTGTTCGACCGCCTACCACCTCGCCCGCGACCACCGCCGGAACGTGCTGCTGCTGGAGAGCGGCCGGCTCACCAACGGCTCGACCTGGCACGCCGCCGGCCTCGTCGGCCAACTGCGTACCTCGGCCTCGATCACCCGGTTGCTGAAGTATTCGGTCGAGCTCTATTCCAAGCTCGAGGCCGAGACCGGCCTCGCCACCGGCTGGAAGCAGAACGGCGGCCTGCGCCTCGCCTGCAACCAGGACCGCTGGATCGAGATCAAGCGGCAGGCCACCACCGCCAAGAGCTTCGGCCTCGAGATGCACCTGCTCTCGCCGAAGGAGGCGCTCGACCTCTGGCCGCTGATGGATCCGTCCGACCTCGTCGGCGCCGCCTTCCTGCCGACCGACGGGCAGGCCAGCCCCTCCGACATCACCCAGTCGCTCGCCAAGGGCGCGCGCATGCACGGGGCGAAGATCGTCGAGGGCGTCGCCGTCACCGGCTTCCGGATCGAGAACGGCCGCGTCACCGGCCTCGACACCACCGCCGGGCCGGTCGCCTGCGAGAAGGTCGTCATCTGCGCCGGCATGTGGTCGAAGGAGGTCGGCCGCCTCGCCGGCGTCTCGATCCCGCTGCAGCCGGTGCAGCACCAGTACATCCTCACCGAGAAGATCGACGGCGTCTCGCCGAACCTGCCGACGCTGCGCGACCCCGACCGCCTGATCTACTTCAAGGAGGAGGTCGGCGGCCTCTCCATGGGCGGCTACGAGACCAACCCGATCGCCTGGGCCGAGGCGGGCATCCCGAAGAATTTCGAGTTCCAGCTGCTCGACGAGAACTGGGACCACTTCGAGCCGCACATGATCCAGGCGATCGAGCGCGTGCCGGCGCTGGCGAATGCCGGCGTCAAGCAGATGATCAACGGCCCGGAGAGCTTCACGCCCGACGGCAACTTCATGCTCGGCGAGGCGCCGGAGGTGAAGGGCGTGTTCGTCGGCTGCGGCTTCAATGCCTTCGGCATCGCGTCCGGCGGCGGCGCCGGCTGGGCGCTCGCCAACTGGGTCGAAACCGGCGAGCAGCCGATGGACCTGTGGGTCGTCGACATCCGCCGCTTCGCCGGCCTGCACCGCGACGACGCCTGGGTCTGCGAGCGCACGCTCGAGGCCTACGGCAAGCACTACTCGATCGCCTGGCCGCACGAGGAGTACAAGTCGGCCCGCCCGCGCATCGTCTCGCCGCTCTACGAGCGCCTGAAGGCGGAGGGCGCCGTGTTCGGCTCCAAGCTCGGCTGGGAGCGGCCGAACTGGTTCGCCGCCCCGGGCGAAGCCGCCGAGGACGTGCCCTCGCAGGGCCGCACCAACTGGTTCGAGCCGGTCGGCGCCGAGCACCGCGCCTGCCGCGAGGCCGTGGTGGTGTTCGACCAGTCGTCCTTCGCCAAGTTCGAAGTCAGCGGCCCGAAGGCCGCCGAGCGGCTGGAATGGGTCGCCGCCAACCGGGTCGCCCGCGGCCCGGGCCGGCTGACCTATACCCAGATGCTGAACTCGCGCGGCGGCATCGAGTGCGACCTCACGGTGGCGCAGATCGCCGACGACCGCTTCTACGTCGTCACCGGTACCGGCTTCCGCACCCACGACGGCGCCTGGATCCGCGACCACCTCGGCACCGACGGAGTCACCTTCACCGACGTCACCGAGGACTGGGGCACGCTGTCGCTGATGGGGCCGAAGGCGCGCGACGTGCTCGCCGCCGTCACCGACGCGGACATGTCCAACGCCGCCGCGCCCTTCGGCAGCGTCCGCGACATCGTCGTCGCCGGCCACCCGGTCAGGGCGCTGCGCGTCACCTACGTCGGCGAACTCGGCTGGGAGCTGCACGTGCCGCTCGCCGCCACCGGAGACGTCTTCGACGCGCTGATGGCCGCCGGCGCGCCGCACGGCATCCGCCCGGCCGGCTACCGGGCGATCGAGTCGCTGCGCCTCGAGAAGGGCTACCGCGCCTGGGGCTCGGACATCACGCCGAACGACAGCCCGGTCGAGGCCGGGCTCGGCTGGGCGGTCAAGCTGAAGTCGAACCTCGACTTCCTCGGCCGCGCTGCGACGGCGGCGATCGCGTCGGCGCCGCTGAAGAAGCGCCTCGTCGGCTTCACCGTCGCCGATCCCGACTGCTTCCTGGTGGGCCGCGAGACCATCCTGCGCGACGGCGTGCCGGTCGGCTACCTCGCCAGCGGCGGCTGGGGCTACACCGTCGACGCCGCCATCGGCTACGGCTACGTCCGCCGCGAGGAGGGCGTCGCCGAGGACTGGCTGACCGCGGGGCGCTACGAGCTCGACGTCGCCAACCGGATCTTCCCGGCGACGCTCGCGCTCGGCCCGCTCTACGACCCGGCCATGGCGCGCGTGAAGGCGTGACGGATCGTCCTGACCCTCCCCTCGTGGGAGGGTCGGCGCTGAGCGACGGGGAGGGTCGCCGGGCGTGGAGCCCGACGCCCCGAGGTCGGCGCCACCCCACCCCGTCGGCCTCCGGCCGCCGACCCTCCCCACAAGGGGGAGGGTAGACCCTGCGGCGACCGTCGCACGCGTTCTTCCAGTGCGGGGCATCTCCGCGCTCTCCGATCGATCCCCGCTCCCCTCGCGAGATCCCAACGATGTCCTCCTCGCTTCCCTCCCACGCCCGCATCGTCGTCGTCGGCGGCGGTGCCGTCGGTACCTCGGTCGCCTACCAGCTCGCCAAGGCCGGCGAGCGCGACGTGCTGCTGATCGAGAAGGCGCAGCTGACCCACGGCTGCACCTGGCACGCGGCCGGCCTCGTCGGTCAGCTGCGCACCAAGGCCAACCTGACCCGGCTGATGCAGAACTCGGTCGCCGTGTTCGACCAGCTCGAGGCCGACACCGGTCAGGCGGTCGACTGGAAGCGCGTCGGCTCGCTCCGACTGGCGGGGTCCGAGGCGCGCTGGTCGGAGATCCGGCGGACGCTGTCGATCGCCCGTTCCTTCGACTTCGAGGCGCACACGCTGAACGCCCGCGAGGCCCGCGACCTCTTCCCGTTCATCGTCGAGGACGGCATCGTCGGCGCCGCCTTCATCCCCTCCGACGGCTACGTCGACCCCTATTCGCTGACCATGGCCTACGCCAAGGGCGCCCGCGCCGGCGGCGTCAAGATCCGCGAGGGCGTGCTCGTCACCGACATCGTGGTGGCCGACGGCCGGGTGACCGGCGTCGTCACCGACCACGGCAACGTCTCCTGCGAGATCCTGGTCAACTGCGCCGGCTTGTGGGCGCGGCGGGTCGGCGAGATGGCCGGGTTGTCGCTGCCGGCCGGCGTGGTCGAGCACCAGTATTTCGTCACCGAGCAGACCATCGACCTGCCGCCGGGCATTCCGACCCTGCGCGACCCCGACCGCATCTTCTACCTGAAGCCCGACGTGCGCTCCTTCGCCATCGGCGGCTGGGAGGAGGGCGCGCCGGAGTGCTGGAACTCGCGCCCGCCCTTCGACTTCGGCCGCTCGCTGTTCCCGGCCGACATGGACCGCCTCGCCCTGTTCGCCGAACCGGCGGCCGAGCGCATGCCGATCCTGAACGAGACCGGTATCCGCACCGTCATCAACGGCCCGATCCCGGTCTCGGCCGACGGCGAGCCGATCATGGGCCCGGTGCCGGGCATCCCCAACCTCTTCGTCGCCTGCGGCTTCACCGCCGGCATCGCGGCGTCCGGCGGCGCCGGCCTCGCCATGGCCGCCTGGATCCTCGACGGCGATCCGGGCATGGACCTCTGGCCCTTCGACGTCCGCCGCTTCGGTCCGCACCACGGCCAGTCGCGGCATCTCGGCGAGCGCGCCCGCACCGCCTACGCCGGCTACTACAAGCTCCATTATCCGGGCGAGGAGACCTCGGTCGGCCGGGGCCTCCGCCGCTCGCCGCTGCACGGCCTGCTCGACGACGCCGGCGCCCGCTTCGGCAACCGCTTCGGCTGGGAGCGGCCGAACTGGTTCGCCGAGCCCGGCGACGCCCCGGAGCGCCCGACCTTCGAGGACGTGCCGGCCGGCTTCGACGCGGTGGCGCGCGAGGTGCGGGCGATCCGCTCCGGCGTCGCGCTGATCGACCAGACCTCCTTCGCCAAGTTCGAGGTGACCGGCCCCGGCGCCTTCGCGGCGCTGCAGGCCCTCGTCGCCAACGACCTCTCCGGCGGCCCGGGCAAGGTCACCTACACCCAGATCCTCAACGCCCGCGGCGGCATCGAGGCCGACGTCACCGTGCTGGAGCCGGAGGCCGGCCGCTTCTTCGTGATCACCGGCTCGGGCTTCGGCGTCCGCGACGGCGCGACGATCCGCGCCGGCCTGCCGACCGACGGCTCGGTGGCGATCCACGAGGTGACGTCCGGCTACGCCGTGCTGAACCTCTGCGGCCCCGCCTCGCGGGCGGTACTGGAGACCGTGTCGGCCACCGACGTCTCCAACGCCGCCTTCCCGTTCCTCGGCTGCCGGATCGTCGAGATCGGCGACGCCACGGTGGTGGCGAGCCGGATCGGATACGTCGGAGAACTCGGCTACGAGCTTCTGATCCCTTCGGAATTCGCCCCGCACGTCTACGAGAGCCTGAAGGCGGCCGGCGCCGCCCACGGCATCCGCGACGCCGGCTACAAGGCGATCGACAGCTGCCGGATGGAGAAGGGCTATCTCTACTGGTCGGCCGACGTCGGCCCCGACGACGACCCCTACGAGGCCGGCCTCGGCTTCTGCGTCAAGCCGGACAAGGGCCCGTTCCAGGGCCGCGACGCGATCGTGGCGAAGAAGGCGGCCGGGCGCCGGCGCAAGCTGGTGTCGTTCCGCGTCGACGGCTTTGCGCCGCTGATGGGCGGCGAGGCGATCCTCGCCGACGGCCGCGTCGTCGGCTCGACCACCAGCGGCGGCTACGGCCACCATCTCGGCTGCTCGATCGCCTTCGGCTATGTTCCGACCGAGGGCCTCGAGGCGGCGCGCTTCGAACTGGAGGCCTTCGGCCGGTTGCATCCGGCGACGGTCGGCCCGCGCTGCCTCTACGACGCCAAGGGCGAGCGGCTGAAGTCGTGACGACGGGGGAGAGGGCGATGGCGGACGACATCATCGGAACCGACGAGGCCGAGGCGCTCGCGACCTTCGGCGGCCTCGGCCTCGTGCCGGCGGGAACGCCGGCGACGGCGCGCCGGCTCGGCGGCCTGACCAACCGGGTGTTCCGGATCGAGGCCGGCGGCACCGCCTTCTGCCTGCGCCTCGCCGGCGCCGGCACCGAGGAGTACATCGACCGCGGGCGCGAGGCCGAGATGGCCCGGCTCGCCGCCGCGGCCGGCGTCTCGCCCGAGGTCCTCGCCGTCGACCCCGCCACCGGCGTGATGGTGACCCGCTTCCTCGACGGCGTCGCCACCATGACGCCGGCCGGCTTCGCGGACCGCGCCGGCGCCCCGGCCCGGGCGGGACGGGTGTTCCGCCAGCTCCACGATGGCGCGGCGGCGTTCCCGTCGCGCTTCGAGCTGTTCCAGATGATCGACGACTATCTCCGCATCCTGTCGACGAAAACCGTCGACCTGCCCGAGGGCTACTTCGACGTCCTGAAGGAGGCGGAGACCGTCAAGGCCGCGCTCTCGGCCCGGCCGCTGCCGCTGGCGTCCTGCCACTGCGACCCGCTCTGCGAGAACTTCCTCGACACCGGCGAGCGCATGTGGCTGGTCGACTGGGAATACGGCGGCACCAACGACCCGATGTGGGACCTCGGCGACCTCTCGGTCGAGGGCGCCTTCTCGCCCGAACAGGACGAGGAGATGCTGGCGGCCTATTTCCCCGCTGGCCCGACGCCGGCCGAGCGCGGCCGCATGGTGATCTACAAGGCGATGTGCGATCTCCTGTGGACGCTCTGGGGCCTGATCCAGCACGCCAACGGCAACCCCGCCGACGACTTCGCCGCCTACGCCGCCGGCCGCTTCGCCCGCTGCCGGGCGCTGATGGCGACGACGGACTTCGCCGGCCACGTCGCCGCCGTGGCACGAGGCTGAGCGGGGCCGGCTCGGGTCGCCCCCGGCTTTCCGCGGCCGCGTTCACCCCGCTTCAACCGCCGGGCGCTAGCCTGTCCGCATCCTCCTCGGATGGCGGTGGGAGCCGAACTCGGCATGCGGGACGTCGCGGCACTGGAACTCGTGGGCCTGTCGAAGACCTTCGTCCGCCCGGCGGTGGCCGGGCTGGACCTCACCGTACGCGCCGGCGAGTTCTACGCCCTGCTCGGACCGAACGGCGCCGGCAAGACCACCACGCTGCGCATGGTCGCCGGACTGTTGCGGCCCGACGCCGGCACCGTCCGTGTCTGGGGCCACGACGCGCTCGCGGATCCGATCGCCGCCAAGCGGATCATGGCGTGGATCCCCGACGAGCCGATGATCTACGACAAGCTGACGCCGCTGGAATATCTCGCCTTCGTCGCCGGGCTCTGGAGCGTGCCGAACGCGGAGGCCGAGCGGCGCGCCGCCGAGCTCCTCGACCTGCTCGGCCTCGACCCCCACGCCGACGAGCGCTGCGAGGGCTTCTCCAAGGGCATGCGCCAGAAGGTTGCGCTCGCCGGTGCGCTGATCCACGACCCGCGCCTGATCATCCTCGACGAGCCGCTGACCGGCCTCGACGCCGCCGCCGCCCGCCTCGTCAAGGACGTGCTGCGCGCCCGCGTTCGCGCCGGCGCCACCATCATCATGACCACCCACATTCTCGAGGTCGCCGAGCGGATGGCCGAGCGCATCGGCGTCATCGCCGGCGGCCGGCTGATCGCCGAGGGTACGCTCGAGGAACTCCGCGAGCGCGCCGGCCGCTCCGGCTCGACGCTGGAGGAGGTGTTCCTCGCGCTCGTCGCCGGCGAGGGCGCCGCGAGGGAGGCGGCGTGAGCGCCGGTTCGACCCTCGTCCGCTTCGCCCGCCACGAGGCGCGGCTCGCCTGGCGCGACTGGCTCGGCATGATGTCGGGCAACCGGACCGGCCGCGAGCGCGCGGCTATCCTCGGCGTCGCGCTGTTCATGCTCGCCCTCCACGTCATGGCCTACGGCATGGTTGGCGACTTCGCCCGCTTCGCCGACAACCTCGACACCCACGACCGGCTGGTCGTGACCGGCGCCGCCTTCTTCACCTTTGCACTGATGCTGGCGCAGGCGCTGGAATCGGTCACCCGCGTGGTCTACGGCCGCGCCGATCTCGACCTGATCGCCTCCTCGCCGGCGCCGCTGCCGACCGTGTTCGCGCTGCGCGCCGGCATCGCCGCGATCTCGACGACGACGATGACCGTGATCATCGTCGGCCCCTTCGTCGACGCGCTGGCGCTGCGCGGCGGCGCGCGCTGGCTCTCCGCCTACGGTGTCGTCGCGGCGATGGGGCTGGCGGCGGCGACGGTCGCGATCGCGATCACGCTGGCGCTGCTGCGCTTCGTCGGCCCGCGCCGGACCCGCACGGCCGCCCAGATCGCGGCCGCTATCATCGGCGCCGGCTTCGTGATCGGCGCACAGGCGATCGGCATCTTCGCCTACGGCGAGATGGGACGGTTCTCGATGTTCCGCTCGCCGGCCCTGCTCGAGGCCGTGCCCGGACCGGACAGCCTCCTGTGGTGGCCGGCGCGCGCCGCCATGGGCGACGTCGCGGCGCTCGCCGGCGCGCTGGTCGGCGCCGTGGCGGTGTTCGCGCTCGCCGTCGCGGTCGCCGCGCCGCGTTTCGCCCGCTACGCCGTGGTCGTGGCGGGGACGCAGGTCGACGGCGTGCCGACCGGCCGCGCCGCGGCGCGCCGGCCTTTGAAGGCGCGCAGCGCCGCCGGCTACCTCCGCGCCAAGGAACTGCGCCTGCTCGGCCGCGATCCCTGGCTGATCTCGCAGACGCTGATGCAGGTGCTCTACCTGATCCCGCCGGCGCTGATGCTGTGGAAGGGCTTCGGCAGCGACGAGGACGCACCGGTGATGCTGGCGCCGATGGTCGCGATGGCGGCGGGCCAGCTCGCCGGCGGCCTCGCCTGGCTGGCCGTCTCCGGCGAGGACGCCCCCGACCTCGTCGCGACCGCGCCGATCGGCTTCGCCGCGGCGATCCGCGCCAAGATCGAGGCGGTGATGATGGCCGTCGCCGTGCCGGTGGCGCCGCTGCTCCTCGGCTTCGCGCTGGTCGACCCCTGGGTCGCCGCGGTGGCGGCGGCGGGCGTCGCGCTGTCGGCCGCCTCGGCGACGGCGATCCAGTTCCTGTTCCGCAAGGCCGCCAAGCGCAGCCACTTCCGCCGCCGCCAGACCGCCTCGCGCGTCGCCACCTTCGCCGAGGCGTTCTCCTCGATCTCCTGGGCGGGCGCCACCGGCCTCGCCGCGGCGTCGTCGTGGTACGCGGTCGCGCCCGCCGGCTTCGCCGCCGCGGTGCTGGCGCTCGCCTGGGCGGTCAGCCCGCGCCACCCCTGATCCCCCCGGGCCGATCCGCGCCAACGGATCGGCCCCGGACGGCCGCCCTTGCGGATCGCCTCGCGACTGTCGAAGATCGGGACGACGACGGCTTTCGGGAGCCCTTGTCGATCGTTCGGGAGATCGACGTGTCGTTCGAGGACTTCGTGCGGGCGTTCGTAGCCTGCTACTTCATCTTCGTCGCGCTGCACTACACGGCGCGGCTGTCGGGCCTGCGCGCCCGACGCGGCTTCCCGCATGCGCCGGTCGGGCCGTGGCGGAGCGCCAACGGGCTGAACCAGATCGTGTTCCGGCTGTTCCGGGCGGCGATCCTGGGACTGATGACACTACGCGTCTTCGTGCCGGCGACCGACGTCTTTCTCGGCGCGCTGCCGGTGCTCGAGACGGACGCTGTCCGCGCGGTCGGCTTCGTGGCGATGTGCGCGGGGCTGGCGGTCGCCGACCACGCCCATTCCTACCTCGCCGACGAATGGCGCTCCGGCACCGCGGCGCGGGCCGCCGATGTACTGGTGACCGACGGGCCCTATGCCCGCTCGCGCAATCCGATCTTCACCGGCGTGCTGATCGGGCAGGCCGGCCTGTTCCTGGCGGCGCCGTCGCTGTTCACGCTCGCCTGCCTCGCCATCGGCGCAGCCGTGATCCTGCGGCAGGTCGGCGTCGAGGAGCGCACCCTCGCCGGCCGCTTCGGGGGACGCTACGCCGCCTATCGCGCGCGCGTGCCGCGCTGGGGAGCGGTGGGGATGGCCGCGCGCGGGGTGACGGAGAGGCGCTGATCGGCCGCCTTGTCGCCCCGGCGGCGGGCCTCTATCGTCGCGCCGAACCGCCCGCGCCGGGCGACGCGACCCGGGCCGCCGGTCCGGATCGGCCCCCACGGAAGACGCCCCCTCGATGAAGCCGACCAACCCGATCTTCACCGGCCTGCCCACCACCATCTTCGAGGTGATGTCCCGCCTCGCGGTGGAGACCGGGGCGATCAACCTCGGCCAGGGCTTTCCCGACGTCGACGGCCCCGAGGAGATCCGCCGCGCCGCGGCCGACGCGCTGATGGCCGGGCCGAACCAGTATCCCTCGATGATGGGCATCCCCGAACTGCGTCGGGCGGTGGCGGAGAGCAACCGGCGCTTCCACGGCCTCGACGTCGACTGGCAGAGCGAGGTGATGGTGACCTCCGGGGCGACCGAGGCGATCTGCGATTCGATCCTCGGACTGGTCTCGCCCGGCGACGAGGTCGTGCTGATCGAGCCGCTCTACGACTGCTACCTGCCGATCGTGCGACAGGCCGGCGGCATCCCGAAGCTGGTGCGGATCGCGCCGCCGACCTGGACGATCGACCCGGACCAACTCGCCGCCGCCTTCTCCGACCGCACCAAGGCGATCGTGATCAACACGCCGATGAACCCGGCCGGCAAGGTGTTCACCGAGGCGGAGCTGCAGCTGATCGCCGACCTCTGCCAGAAGCACGACGCCTACGTGATCGCCGACGAGGTCTACGAGCACCTCGTCTACGACGGCCGCCGCCACCTCTCGCCGATGGCGCTGCCGGGCATGCGCGAGCGCGTCGTCCGGATCGGCTCGGCCGGCAAGACCTTCTCGCTGACCGCCTGGAAGATCGGCTACGTCACCGCTCCGCCGCACCTCCTGGCGCCGATCGCCAAGGTGCACCAGTTCGTCACCTTCACGACCCCGCCCGACCTCCAGGCCGCCGTCGCCCGCGGCCTCCGGCTCGGCGACGATTATTACGAGGGCTTCGCCGCCGGCCTCGCCGCCAAGCGCGACCGCCTCTCGGCCGGGCTCGCCGACCTCGGCTTCGAGGTGCTGCCGAGTGCCGGCACCTATTTCGTCACCACCGACGTCGGCCCGCTCGGCATCGCCGACGACCGCGAGGCCTGCCTGACCATGACGCGGGAGGCCGGCGTCGCCGCCGTGCCGGTCTCGGCCTTCTACGCCTCCGACCCGCCGACCAACTACATCCGCTTCTGCTTCTGCAAGCGCGACGAGGTGCTCGACGAGGCGCTCGAACGGCTTGGCAGGTGGTTGAAAACCGGTCGGAAATCCGCGGCGACCGGTTAGGATCGGCCGCCGGCGGGGGGCCGGCGATGATTCTCGGGAGGGCCGGGGCGCTCATGAACCGGGTCACGATGCTGGTCGGCGCGGCGGAACCGTTCGGGCGCGCCATCCTGTCCGCCCTGCTCGACGCCGGCGACACCGTCGCGGTGGTCGCCGTCGACGGCGAGGCGTCCGACGAGATCGAGACGGAGACCGACGGCCGCGCCGTCGCCTTCGCGGTCGATCCGACCGATCCGGAGAACGTGGCCGAGACCTTCGACGCGGTCGTCGACGCCATGGGCGCGCCGGGCGCGATGGTGCTGCTGGTCGAGGAGGCGCAGCCGGCCTGGCTGATCGACGGCGGGGCCGAAGGCGTCAACGCCGCCGTGCAGCACCGCATCGTCGCGCCGCTGACCATGGTCGCGCTCGCCGCCGAGCGCATGGAGGCCGGCGCCGCCATCGCGCTGGTGCTGCCCTCGACCGGCGCCCATTCGGTCGCCAAGGCGCTGACCGGGGCCACCCGCGGCGCGCTCGAGGGCTTCGTGCGCGGCGCCGCCACCGAACTCGCGGTCGCCGACATCCGGATCAACGCCGTGCTGACCGGGGCGGTCGACGCCGACGCCGGCGTGCGCCCGGTCCGCCGCACGCCGCTGTCGCGCCCGGCCGAGCCGGAGGACGTCGCCGCCGCGGTGCTGTTCCTGATCGCCGACGAGGCGCGCGGCGTCACCGGCGAATGCCTCGCCGTCGACGGCGGCGCCGGGGCGTCGCGGGCGGTGCCGTAGGATCGGCGCGCGCTCAGCCGCGGTCGAACCGCGTACGGCCGGTGAGGCGCGCCATGTCGAAGGCGGCGACGTCGGCGACGAGGCGGCGGAGGGCTTCGGCGGCGCGGGCGATCACCGCCTCGCCCTTGGCGGCGGTGGCGGCCGAGGCGTCGCCGCAGACGCCGGCGGGGTGGAGGTCCTGGGCCTGCCAGCCGAACCCGACCCGGCCCTCGGCGGTGAGCGCGCTGCCGGAACGCTCGATCTCGACCGTCAGCGGCACGAAGTTCTCGGCCCGGTCCATGGCGACGAGGTCGCCGTGGAGGGCGAGCATGACGCTGGTCTCGATGTCGCCGCCGTGGATGCCGTGCTCGATCTCGGCGGCGGGGAAGAGGTCGTCGACGGGCGTGATCCGGAACCACGAGCAGGCGACGGCGAGCAGGCCGAGCTCGACCCGGATCCGCCGACAGACGATGTCCATCAGCGCCATCTGACCGCCGTGGGCGTTGAAGAACAACAGCTTGCGCGCCCCGGCCCGCGCCACCGAGGCGGCGATCTCGAACCAGACCGCGGCTAGCGTGTCGCCGGAGAGCGTCAGCGTGCCCGGGAAGGCGAGGTGCTCGTCCGACTTGCCGTAGGGCATCTGCGGCAGCACCAGCACGTCGGCGCCCTCGGGCAGGCCGTCGAGCGCGGCGGCGAGCAGGCCGGCGCCGATCGCGGCGTCGACCCGGACCGGCAGGTGCGGCCCGTGCTGCTCGACGGCGGCGACGGGGAAGATCACCACGGTGTTCGAGAGGTCGCGGGCGGAAAAGTCGGCGGTGGACAGGTCCCACCAGGCGAAGGAGCGGGTCATCGTGTCTCCGGTGTCTCGGCCGGGCGGGTGGGGGTGTCAGCCGCCCGCGGTCTCGGCCAGCGTCGCCTTGGCGATCTTGCCGGTCGGCGTCGTCGGAAGCTCGGCGGCGACGCGGATCTCGAGCTTGGCGAGGTCGTAGGGCAGCTTCGGCGCGATCGCGGCGGCGAGGGCGGCGGTGTCGAGCACCGCGCCGGCGCGGGCGGTGACGAAGGCGACCGGTCGGGTGCCGTCCGGCCCCGTCAGGCCGACGAGCGCGGCGAGCAGCACGCCGGGCTCGGCGGCGAGCGCCTCCTCGACGTCGCGCGGGAACCAGTCGACGCCGTCGACGGTGACGAGTTCGGAGCGGCGGCCGCGCATGGTGACGAAGCCGTCGGCGTCCATCGAACCGAGGTCGCCGGAGCGCAGCCAGCCGCCACGAGTCGCCTCGGCGGTCTTCTCCGGCTTGCCCCAATAGCCGGCCATGAAGCCGCCGCGCAGCGAGATCTCGCCGACGCGCCCCAGCGCGGCCGGTTCGTCGGCGGAGGTGAGGATCGCCACCTCCTTGTCCGGCAGCGGCGGGCCGACGCGCATCAGGCGGTCGTCGTCGGGCTCGAGCTCGGGAAAGCCGAGGGCGAAGAAGCCGCCGAGCTCGCTCTGGCCGTAGCTCTCGACCAGCGGCAGCTTCAGCACGTCGCGGAAGGCGCGCTTCAGCGTCGGCGGCACCGGTCCGCCGCCGGAGAGGCCGAAGCGCAGCGGCGAAGGCAGGCGGCCGCGCGCCTCCGATTCCTCGAGCAGTTCCGTCAGCACCACCGGATTGCCGACGAACATGGTGGCTTGCGTTGCGGCGAGGGCGTCCCAGCCGGCCTGCTGCGTCCAGCGGCCCATGACGTTGACGGTGGCGCCGACCGCGAGCTGCGGCAACAGGTTGGCGACCAGCTGGTAGGACGACGACAGCGCCGTCGGCCCGAAGGAGCGGTCGTCGGCGCGGATGCGCAGGCGCTCGCCGATCACCCGGCAAGCGGTCACCGTCGGTTCGTGGGCGAGGCAGGCGCCCTTCGGCCGGCCGGTGGTGCCGGAGGTGTAGGAGAGGTGGGCGACCGCATCCGGACGGCCGGGATCGGCGGGGGCGGCGAGGCCGGCGGCCATCAACTCGGGCAGCGACACCGCGCCCTCCTGTGGCCCGTCCATGCAGATCAGCCGGGCGTCGAGACCGGCCGCCGCCACCGCGGCGCGGACCGGGTTGGCCATGTCGTGGGTGTAGACGATCACCGTCGGGGCGTGGTCGCCGACGTAGTAGGCGAGGTCGTCGGCGTAACGGACGTTGACCAGCGCCGAGATGGCGCCGAGCCGCCACGCCCCGAGCATGGCGACGAGATAGTCGAGGCCGTTGTGGGCGAACACCAGCACGCGGTCGCCCGGGCGGACGCCGAGGTCGGCGAGGCCGCCGGCCATCGCCTCCATGGCGGCGACGGCCTCGGCGTAGGTGGCGGTGCGCTGGCGGTCGACCCAGCGGAAGGCGACGCGGTCCGGCGTGCGCGCGGCGCTCGCCTCGAGCAGGCGGTGCATCAGCATGGTGCGGCCGGGTCCCCTCCCTGGGTGTCGTTCGGGAGAGAGTGCCGCCGTTCGCCCGCGCCGTGAACCGGGCGGGCGTCGATAGAGGCTATTGGCCCGCCGTTATGGCCGGCGCGACGGCGGCCGCCGCCGCGGTGGTGGTGGCGGCGACCGAGCCGGTCAGGGTGGCGTCGACCGGGGGCGGCAGCAGGCCGGGCACGTAGGGATCGGCGAGGGCGGCCTCGGGGCGGCTCACGGGCGCGCGTTCCGACGTCAGCTTGGCGAGCTTGCGCGCGCCGTCGCGCTCCAGGATCTCGCGGAAGCGCGGGTGCATGCCGCCGTCGACGTAGGACATCGCCGGCAGCACCGGATAGGACGCCGCGACGGTGGCGACGGCGGCGTCGTCGCGCGCCTGCTTGGCGGCGACGGCGGCGGCGACCGCGGGGTCGGTCTCGAGCGCCGGGCAGGCGGCGAGCGGGTCGAAGTCGCGGCCGACGTTGGGGGCGTCGAAGACGTAGCGGCGGCCGCACCAGCCGACCGTCGGCTCGCGCCGGGTCACCTCGAAGACGTCGGCGCCGTCCTTGAGGGTGCGCCAGAACGGCATGTTGGGGTCGTCGCGGTGGAGGGCGAGGTTCACCGGCGTCATCCGGAACGGCAGCGCCTGGACCTGGAACGCCTCCTGCCCGCCGCGGAACGCCTCGCGCGCCACCACGTAGATCTCCGCCGCCGCCTCGTCGGTGACGGCGTAGCAGCCGGACGACGAGCAGGCGCCGTGGATCATCAGCGCCGCGCCCTGGAAGCCTTGAGCGGCCTCGAGCCGGTTGGGGAAGCCGAGATTGAAGGAGAGGTAATAGCGGCTGTCCGGGTTCATCTGCCGGCGGGAGATCGCGTAGAAGCCTTCCGGCGTCTGCCGGTCGCCCTCGAAGCGCTTCGGCCCGAGCTTCCCGGACCAGCGGCAGATCGGGTAGGTCTTCAGGAGCGCGTAGCGGCCGGTGCGGTCCTTCTTCCAGAGCTCGAGCTCGCTCTCCTGCTTGAACACGCGGATCAGGATCGGCGCCGTCTCGGCCATGCCGAGCCGCGCCATCTCGCTCCTGAGCGCGGAGGGGATCGGCTGGATCGAGCGTTCGGCCTGGTCGATGTCGTAGAGCGTCGAGCAGGCGGCGGTCGCGAACGCGACGAGGAGCGCGGCGATCGCGCGTTTGCCCGGAACCGGTCTCAAGGATGGCAACCCCGAATCAGAGGTCCGCACTCTACGGGAAACTGTGCCCTAAGTTGGGCGGGGTGGGGAGGGTGGTGGGATACGGATGGGGGGGAAGGGGGGCCTCGGGAGCCCGCCGTCTTCATCCTTCCCCTCCAGGGGAAGGTGGCCCGGAGGGCCGGAAGGGGTCGGGGTTCCGTGGGGCGGACGTTGGACGTTGGACGTCGGCGGGCGGAACGGCCGGCTCCGCCGTCCGTCGCGACCCCTTCCGCCTCGCTCCGCTCGGCACCGCCGGCCTCGGAGTCGCTTGCCTCCTCGGCGTTCGGCTTCGCCTCACCCCCCGAGGGGAAGGATGAAGGGGCAGAGCGGAAGGACGCGTTGCGCCCTTTCCGGATGCCGATACCGTCGCGCCGGCGCGCTCTTCCCATCACCCCGGCAGATGACACGCCACCGCGCGGCCGTCGGCGCGCGGCGTCAACGCCGGCCGGTCGGTGCGGCAGCGGTCGAAGGCCTTGGGGCAGCGGGTGGAGAAGGCGCAGCCGGGGGGCGGGGCGAGCGGGCTCGGCAGGTCGCCCTGGAGCAGGATGCGCGGGCGGACCGGTCCCTTGGCGCGGCGGGCCTGCGGGATCGCCGACACCAGTGCCTCGGTGTAGGGGTGCGCGGGCGCGCCGAACACGGCGGTGGTGTCGCCGGTCTCGACGATGCCGCCGAGATACATCACCGCGACCCGGTCGGCGACCTGACGGACGACGCCGAGGTCGTGGGCGATGAAGACGTAGGTGAGGCCGAGCCGTTCGCGCAGGTCCGCGAACAGGTTGACGATCTGCGCCTGCACCGAGACGTCGAGCGCCGACACCGGCTCGTCGGCGACGATCAGCTCCGGCTCGACCGCGAGCGCCCGGGCGATGCCGATGCGCTGGCGCTGGCCGCCGGAGAACTCGTGCGGGTAGCGGTCGAGATAGGCGGCCGGCAGGCCGACGAGGTCCATCAGCTCGTCGAGGCGGGCCGGGATCTCGCGGCGCGGCCGGAGGCCGTGGACGGCGAGCGGCTCGCCGATCAGGTCGCGCACGGTGCGGCGCGGGTTCAGCGAGGCGGACGGGTCCTGGAAGATCATCTGCATCCGCCGGCGCACCGGCGCGAGGGCGCGGCCGTCGGCGCGGGCGATGTCGACGCCGTCGAACAGGATCTCGCCGGCGGTGACGTCGTAGAGCCGGGTCAGGCAGCGCCCGAGCGTCGACTTGCCCGAGCCGGACTCGCCGACGAGGCCGAGGGTGTCGCCGCGGCGGACCGCGAGCGAGACGTTCTCGACCGCGTGGACGGTGCGGCCCGAGCCGGGCACGAAGCTGCGGCCGACGACGTAGCGCTTGGTGAGGTTGCGGGCCTCGAGCAGGGGGCGGACGGCGGTGTCGGTCACCGGGCGGTCTCCCAGTCGGGCAGGACGAGGCGGCGGGCGTCGGGGCGCGCGGCCGGCTCGATGTGGCAGCGGACGGCGTGACCGGAGCGCGCCAGCGGCGGCACGGTGGCGTCGCAGGGGGCGAAGCGGAAGCGGCAGCGCGGGGCGAAGCCGCAGCCGGGCGGCTGGTTGGCCGGCGTCGGCGGCAGGCCGGGGATCGAGGCGAGCCGGCGCGGCCGGGCGCCGTCGATCGGCGGAATCGAGGCGATCAGGCCCCAGGTGTAGGGGTGCGAGGGATTGCCGAAGATCTCGTCGCGCGTGCCGCTCTCGACGATGCGGCCGGCGTACATCACGATGACCCGGTCGGCGACCTCGGAGACGACGCCCATGTCGTGGGTGATCAGCACGATCGCCGAACCGAAGTCGCGGCGCAGCCGGACGATCAGGTCGAGCACCTGCGCCTGCACGGTGACGTCGAGCGCGGTGGTCGGCTCGTCGGCGACCAGCAGCGCCGGGCTGCAGGACAGCGCCATCGCGATCACCGCGCGCTGGCGCATGCCGCCGGAGAGCTGGTGCGGGTAGCGGCCGAAGGCCTCGGCCGGGTTCGGCAGGCCGACGGCGTCGAGCAACTCGATCGCCCGCCGCTTCGCCGCGGCGGCGGAGACACTCTCGTGGGTGCGGATCTGCTCGACGATCTGCCAGCCGACGGTGTGCACCGGCGTCAGCGCCGTCATCGGATCCTGCGAGATCAGCGCGATCTCCTTGCCGCGGATGCGCCGGAGCGCCCGGTCGGGCAGGCCGAGGACGTCGCGGCCGCGGAAGGTGACGGCGCCCTCGACCGTGGTCGTGCGCCGGTCGGTGAGGCCGAGCACGGACAGCATCGACACCGTCTTGCCGGAGCCGGACTCGCCGACGATCGACAGGATCTCGCCCGGCTTGACGGCGAAGGAGACGTCGCGGATCGCGGTGACGCGGCCGCGGTCGGTGGCGAAGGAGACGGTCAGCCCCTCGACGGCGAGGAGGTCGGGGGCGGCGGGGTCTTGCGCGGCCATCGCTCTCAGCCCTCCCGCGTGCGCGGGTCGACCGCGAGGTAGACGAGGTCGACCGCCGCGTTGGCGACCACCACGAAGAACGAGGCGTAGAGCACGGTGGCGAGGATCATCGGCAGGTCGAGGCTGAGGAGGGCGAGATAGGTCAGCCGCCCGACGCCGTTGAGGCCGAACACCACCTCGGTGAGGAGGGCCGAGCCGCCGACCAGCACACCGAAGTCGAGGCCGAACATGGTGATGAACGGGATCATCGAGGTGCGCAGCGCGTGGCGGAGCATCACCCGCGCCGGCCCGAGGCCCTTGGCGCGGGCGGTGCGCACGAAGTCCTCCTGGTAGGCCTCGACGAGGTTGGCGCGCAGCACCCGGCCGTAGATGCCGACGTAGAGGGCGGCGAGCGTGAACCAGGGGATCACCAGCGTCCTGAACCAGCCGGCGGGATCCTCGGAGAACGGCTTGTAGCCGAGCGCGGGCACCCAGGAGAACATCCAGGTGTCGTGCAGGCGCGACTGCGACAGGAGGTTCATCACCTCGCCGAGCCAGAACACCGGCATCGAGACACCGACGAGGGCGACGATCATCAGCGTCTTGTCGACCCACGTGCCGGCGGTGGCGGCGGTGACGACGCCGAGCAGGATGCCGCCGATCACCCAGATCACCGCCGCGCCGGCGACCAGCGACAGCGTGATCGGGGCGGCGTCCATCACCAGCGGGATCACCCGCTGGCCGCGGTTGACGAAGGAGGTGAGATCCTGCGTCACGAACAGGCGCCGCATCATCGAGACGTATTGCACCGGCAGCGGGCGGTCGAAGCCGAAGTCGCGGCGGACCTGCTCGACCGTCTCGGGCGCGGCGTTGCGGCCGGCGATGCGGGCGGCGGGGTCGGAGCCGGGGGTGGCGAAGAAGATCAGGAACACCACCACGGAGATGCCGAACATCACGAAGACCATCTCGGCGAGGCGGCGGATCAGGCTGACGATCATGGGGTCACCGCGGCCGGAGCTTGGAGCGGGGATCGAAGGCGTCGCGGACGCCGTCGCCGAGCACGTTGAGGGCGAGCACCGTGACGACGATGGCGATGCCCGGGGCGAGCGACACCGCGGGCCGGGAGTAGAGCAGGCCCTGGCCCTCCTGGATGATGGTGCCCCAGGAGGCGTCCGGCGGCTGCACGCCGATCGACAGGAACGACAGCGCCGATTCCGTGACGATGTTGAGCGCCATCATCAGCGGCACGAACACGATCAGCGTGGTCGAGACGTTGGGCAGGATGTCCTTCACCAGGATGCGCCGGCGCGGGATGCCGAGGCCGACCGAGGCGAGCACGAACTCCGAGCGCTTCAGCGTCAGCACCTGACCGCGGATCGGCCGGGCGACATAGGGCACGTAGATCACGCCGATGATCAGGATCGGCAGCATCAGGCTGTTCGAGGCGATCGTGATCGGCCCGATGGTGAGGCCGCCGTTGATCAGCACGATCGAGAGCGAGATCGCCAGCAGGTAGACCGGAAAGGCCCAAAGGACGTCGAGCAGGCGCGACAGCACGAGGTCGACCGCGCCGCCGAAGAAGCCGGCGGTGACGCCGACCAGCGCGGCGAGGAACAGGCAGAGCGCGGTGGCGCTGCCGGCGATCAGGAGCGAGTTGCGGCCGCCGTAGAGGAGGCGCGCGGCGACGTCGCGGCCCTGGCTGTCGGCGCCGAGCAGGTAGCGCGGGCCCCAGGTCGGCCCGATCGGGGTGACGCCGAGGCCGAGGCCCTCGGTGGAGCGCTCCATCACCGGCACCTTCTTGCCGCCGATCTCGATCTTGGCGCTCAGGGTCGAGCGGAAGGGGTCGGTGCCGGAGACGTGGCGGGCGTAGAGCGGCGCGGCGAGCACGGCGAGCACGATCAGGACCAGCACGACGGCGGCGCCGATCGCGGCGTGGTCGGCGAGGAGCTTGGCCCGGGCGCGGGCCCACGGGCCGTCCGGGCGATCGGACCCGGCGGTGGCGGGCGGGAGGGGGATGTCGGTCATCTCGGATCCGGGCGGGGCGCGGTCGGCGGGCGGGTCCGGCGCGGGGCGCCGCGCCGGCCTCGGGTGTCACGGGATCCCGGCTGGCCGGGATACCCGCGGGATCCCGAGTCTTCGGGATCCCGCGCGCGGAGCGTGGCCGTCACTTCACCCAGACGTTGGCCAGGATCATGTAGAACTGGCTCGAGAACATGTAGTTGCCGACGCGGGACGACACGAAGTCGACGCGCTTCGGGGTGAACAGCGGGGCCATCGGCGCGGCGTCCATGAAGGCCTGGTCGATCTTGGTCCACTCGGCGTAGGACGCCTCGGGATCGGTCACGGCCAGCTCGAGCGCCGCCTTCATGCGGGCGTCGAGGTCCTTGTTGCAGTAGCCGGAGATGTTTATCGAGGCGTCGGCGCCCGGGGTGAAGGACGCGCAGCTGAGCAGGATGTTCAGGAAGTTCGAGGGCTGCGGATAGTCCTGGTACCACTGGCTGATCGACATCTGCACCTTGTTGTTGGTGTTCTGGATGTAGGTGAACTGGATGTTCGACGAGATCGGCTTGACGGCGGCCTTGTAGCCGAGGTCGCCGAGCACGGTCTGCAGGTAGGTGCCGATCGCCTTGGAGACGGCGGTGTCCTCGGTGACGATGGTCACCTCCTGGCCGGCGGTGCCGGATTCCTCGACCAGCGCCTTGGCCTTGTCCATGTCCGGGCCGGACCACTCGGAACCGGGGTCGGTGGTGTACTGGCAGACGGGCTCGTGGCCCGGCATGTTCGGCGGCAGGATCTGGCAGACCGGCTGGGCGAGCACGGGGCCGCCGAACAGGTCGACGATCGCCGAGCGGTCGATCGCGTAGTTGACCGCCTGCCGCACCCGCGCGTCGTTGAACGGCGCGAGGTTGGTGTTCATCGGCGCGTACCAGAACGCCATCAGCGGGTTGACGTGGACCTGGGCGGCGTAGGTGGTGCCGAGCTCGTTGAGGCGGTCGGCCGGCGGCGGGTCGAACAGCCAGTCGGCCTGACCGTTCTGGATCGCGGTGATCGCCGCCTCCTCGGTGAGGCCGAAGTCGTAGTCGATCTCGTCGACGAAGCCGTCGGGCTGGGCCGCCTCGCTCCACTCCTTGAAGTACGGGTTGCGGACCAGCTTCATGCGCTGGTTCGGATCGTAGGACTGGATCATGTAGGCGCCGGTGCCCGGGATCGGGTCGGTGCCGACGTCCTTGGCCGGGGCGTCCGCCGGCAGGATCGCGGCGTGCGGCACGGCGAGCTTGTAGAGGAACTCGGAGTCGGGCGCGGTCAGGGCGATCGTGACGGTGCCGGCGGCGGCGTCGGCGGTGACGCCCTCGAGCTTGCAGTCGGCCGGAGCGGACAGGCAGGCGTCGGCGCCGACGATGCCGTTGTAGAAGGTACCGGCGGTCGGGCCGGAGACCTTGAAGATGCGCCGGAGCGAGGCGACGACGTCGTCGGGGGTCAGGTCCTTGCCGTTGGAGAACTTGACGCCCTTGCGGATCTTGAAGGTCCAGGTCTTGCCGCCGTCGGTCGGGGTCGGGATCTCTTCGGCCAGACTCGGCACCAGCTTGAAGGCACCCGGGCCGGCGACGCGGCTGAAGTTGACCAGACCGTCGTAGGCGAGCTGGTAGATCTGCCAGTTCTTCAGGGTGTAGTTGATGTGCGGATCGATCGTGCCCTCGGCCGCGACCGTGACGAGGCGGAGCGTGCCGCCGCGGTGCGCGGCCATGTCGGCGGCGCGGTCGGCGAGGGCGGTGGTCGAGAAGAGGGCGGTGGCGGCCAGCGCCGTCAGGGCGCCGAGGAGGGGCTTGGCGTATCGCTTCGTCAGGGACATGCGGTCGATCCTTCGTGCTTCGGTCGAGGGCTGGCGGGTGTCTTGCCTGTCTCGTGAACTCCGGATTTGTCGGGCGTTCGCGAGGTTTCGGCCTTGCGGCCGGCGCCCGGTCGGGCGCTTCTCGCCCGCGACGCCCCGACCACGGGTCGGAGCGTCGCGGGCTCGGGGTCAGGTGCGGGCGTCGATCTCGTCGAGGAAGGCGGAGACGGTGGCGATGCAGGCCTCCTTCTCCTCGAGATGCGGCATGTGGCTGGACTGCTCGAAGATGGTCCAGCGCACGTCGGGGATGCGGTCGGCAAAGGGCTGCACGGTGGCCGGCGTCGCCTCGTCGAAGCGGCCGGAGACCAGCAGCGTCGGCACCGCGATCGCGTCGAGGCGGTCGACGATGGTCCAGTCGCGCATGGTGCCGATGACGTAGAACTCGTTCGGCCCGTTCATGGTGTGGTAGACGGTCGGGTCCTTCTCGAGCCACGCCTCCATCCGCGCGACGTCGTCGGGCTTCGGCTTCACCCGGCAGACGTGGCGGTCGTAGAAGACGTCGGCGGCGGCCTTGTACTCCGCGCTCGAGGTGGTGCCGGCGGCCTCGTGGGCGAGCAGGGTGGCCTGCACCTCCGGCGGCAGTTCGGCGCGCAGGCGGTTCGCCTCCGAGATCCAGAGCTCCATCGAGGCCGGCGAATTGGCGATCACCAGCGCCTTCAGGCCAGCGGGCCGGCGCACCGCGAACTCGGCGCCGAGCATGCCGCCCCAGGACTGGCCGAGCAGGTGGTAGGCGCCGCGGATGCCGAGGTGGTCGATCAGGTTGTTCAGTTCGGCGACGAAGAAGTCGACGGTCCAGAAGTCGCCGCCCTTCTCGGGCAGGTGGGTCGACTTGCCGTTGCCGACTTGGTCGTAGTGGATCACGGCGCGGCCGCTGTCGGCGACCAGCTTGTAGCTGTCGACGTAGTCGTGGGTGCAGCCGGGGCCGCCGTGGGCGACGATCAGCGGCGGCCGGCCGTTCTCGATGTCGCCGGTGATCCTGTACCACGTGAGGTAATCGCCGTAGGGGGCGAAGCCTTCGACCGTCTTCACGTCTTCTCTCCAGACCTTGCGGGGGCGGATGCGGTGCGGGTGGTGCGGCGCGCGGCGGCGCGGGCGCCGGCGGCGACGACGATCTCGGCCGCGTCCTCGAGGCCGATGCGCCGCTCCATGGCGAGCGCGCGCAGGCGGGCCATGGCGCCGGCCTCGTCGAGGCCGCCGGCCATCAGCGCGACGACCGCGCCGACGACCGCCGAGCGGCGGCCGAGCCGGTCGTCGAGCGCCGAGACCTCGGCGGCGCGGCGGCGGGCCTCGGCGAAATTCTCGGCGGCGATGGTGAGCGCGCTGAAGGTGCCGGCGGAGCCGACCGGCTTCAGGAGATGCGCGTGGAAGCGGTGGCCGAGCGCCCACTCGAGCCGGCCGGCGGCCTCGGAGCCGATCAGCGCGACCAGCGGCATCGGCGCGGCGCCGGGCGCCCACGGGAACTGGGCGTCGTGGCCGGTGTCGACGTCGAACAGCACGACGTCGGCGCGGATGTCCTCGGGCTCGAGCGCCGGCCACGCGACGCGGACCGTCAGGCCGAGGCGCTGGAGCTGGCGCTGGATCGTCTCGACCATCGGGTGGGGCGGGTGCAGCAGCACCGCGTGCCAGGACCTGAGCGGCGGCGTGGTCGGGGCGGGACGGGGACGACGGGCCATCAGTGGGTCACCCGGCGGCTGGCGCCGGCCCGGAGCGCGGCGGGGCGGTCCGGTCGGCGGTGGAGGAGGTAGGGGTCGGGCGCGATCGGCGGGAATTCGTGCAGCGTCTCGAAGCCGCCGGCGGCGTCGGCGCGCACCAGCAGCGGCGCGTGGACGGTGTGGGCGGTGACCGGATCGATCGCGACGGCGCCGAGCGGTGTCTCCCAGGTCTTCGCCATCACGGCCTTCTTGACCGCGTCCGGATCGTCGGTGCCGGCGAGGCGGATGCCCTCGGCCAGGAGTCGGACGGCGGTGTAGGCCGAGGCGAAGCAGGACGACGCCCGCCGCGGCGGCGCGAGGCCGGCGGCGATCGCGTCGGTCCAGGGCGAGGGCCGTCCGCCGAAGTGGACGCCCGCGATCAGCGTGCCGGCGACGGCGGGGCCGATCACCGCGGCGTCGGCCTCGGTGAGGTTGCAACTGGCGAGCGGCCGACGGCCGCCGGCGAAGGCGGGATCGGCGACGGCGAACTCGGCGTAGGCGCGGACGAAGGCGTGCGAGGACGGGCCGATCAGGCTCGACAGCACGAAGCTTGGCCGGCGTCGCGCGATCTCGGCGACCACCGGCGAAAAGTCGACGGTGCCGACCGGGATCGCGACCTCGCCGGCCGGCGTGCCGCCGACCTCCTCGACGAGGGCGCGGGCGATCCGGTTGATCTCCCAGCCCCAGACGTAGTCGGGCGCGACCAGCATCGGCGACGGGCCGTAGCGGCGGATGCACTCCTCGAGCAGCGGCACGACGTGCTGGTTGGCGGTAGCGCCGAGGTAGACGACGTTCTCGCTGCTCTCGTAGCCCTCGTAGGGGAAGGCGTACCAGAGCAGGCCGCGGTGGCGCTCGGCGACGGGGAGAACTTCCTTGCGGCTCGACGAGGTGATGGTGCCTACGACGTGGCGGCAGCCGGCCGGGCCGAACAGACCCTCCGCCGCCGGCGCGTAGGCGGCGACGTCGCCGGCGGGATCGGCGGCGGCGAGGGCGAGGCGGAATGGCAACGTCTGGTCGGCCTCGACCGCCGCGATCGCGTGGCGGGCGCCGTCGGCGGCCTCGCGGCCGAGCACCGCGTAGGGTCCCGCCTCCGAGAACAACATGCCGACGGGGATCGTGGTCCGCATCCAACTCACCTATCCGCGCCGCCCGAAACGCAAAGAGCCCCGCTGCCGCGCTGGTCGGGCGCGGTGACGAGGCTCGGTTGCCGGTCGGCGATCAGGGCCGTATGCGCGAAGCTTCCGCCCTCGGCCGGCCGGCGTCAAGGACGCCGCCTGGGCACGGCCGTGGGCAAGCTGCCCAATCGGCGGGCAAGTGCGCAGTTCGGTGCAATGGACGGGCGCGGCGGCGCCGTGGCTGCCGGGGCAGTCGCGGTGCGCGTCCGCGGCCACGGTGGTCAACCGACCCGGCGGCGCCACGTCGCGGCGTAGGCGTCGAGGTCGATTCCGGCGAGGTCCGGGGTCCGCTCGTCGGGCGGCAGGACGAGAGGATGGTCGCGGCCGAGGGCGAGCAGGGCGGCGCCGGCCGACGTGCCCGTGGTGCCGCCGCCGGCGACCACCGGCCGTCCGACCAGCCGTTGCAGCGCGGCGCGGAACAGGGCATTGCGCGTGAACGGGCCGTCGAGCACCACCGGCCCGGCGCCGCCGGCGACCGCGATCGCCTCGGCGGTCATCAGCGCGGCGTAGAGCGAGACGGCGGCGTTGCGCGCTCCCGGGGAGAGCGTGGCCGGGTCGTGCGACCAGCCGCCGGTCCGGTGCGGGAACGGGCCCGAACCGGCGACGAAGGACGGCAGCACCGTCACCGCCTCGGCGACGACGCGGGCGATCTCCTCCGCCGTCGGCTCGGCGGTGCCGCCGGGGTTCAGCAGGTCGAACTCGCGCCCGCCCATCCAGCGCGCCGACGGCACCGGGCGGCCGAAGGCGTCGACGTTGGCGAGGCCGTCGCGGGCGGGGTCGAGGCCGGCGACGTCGGCGCCGACGGCGAAGACGATCACCCAGGTGCCGGTGGAGACCACGGTGAACGGTGGCGTCCGCGCCATCAGGTGCGGCAGCAGCGATGCGTTGCTGTCGTGGATGCCGGAGATCACCGGCGTCGTGGGGGAAAGGCCGGTGCGGGCGGCGACGGCGGGCAGGATGGGGCCGGCGACGTCGAACGGGCTCGCGAGCGGCGGGAACAGGGACCGCCAGCCGCAGCGGTCGACCAGGGTGGAGAAGGCGCCGGCGGCGGGATTCCAGAGGTCGGTGTGGGCGCCGAGCGAGGTGGGCTCGCAGGCGAGGACCCCGGTGAGCCGCCACGTCCAGTATTGCGGACAGGTCAGGATGGCGCGCAAACGCGCGAAGGCGTCCGGAAAGCGCGTCTGCTGCCAGTGGATCTGGGCGCCGACGTTGAGGCCGCCGGGCAGGCGTGGCGAACCGGTCTCGGCGAAGGGCGGGCGGACGGCGTCGTAGGCCGCGGCGGTGTCGTCGGGCCCGGCGTCCTCGTAGACGAGCATCGGCAGGGCGAGGCCGTCGTCGCCGAGGAGCACGGCCGACGCGCCGTGGGTGGTGACGGTGACGGCGTCGACATCGTGGCCCTCGGCGACGGCGGCCGCGAGGGCGTCGAGCGCGAAGGCCCAGATCGCCTCGACGTCGAAGTGCCGGTAGGGCGGCCCGGCGATCTCGAGGTTGGGGGTGGTGTGCACGAACAGGTCGCGGCCGGCGACGACGTCGCGGACGACGACCTTGACGTTGGTGCGGCCGACGTCGAGCACGGCCACGCTGCGGGGCGCCATCCCGGGAAACTCCTGTCGGGTCAGTCCATGTGGAAGACGGTGACGAGCGGCACGGCGACGGGCTCGTCGTCCGGCTTCGTCTCCATGATGTCGGCCATGTGGGCCCACCAGCGCCGCATCACCGGATGGGCGGGCAGCGCGGCCATGCCGTGGTCGCGGCGGCGCCAGAGCACGCCGAACAGGAGGTCGGTCTCGCGGTCGAGGTGGATCGAGTAGTCCTCGACGCCGGCCTCGCGCAGGAGCGCGGCCAACTCCGGCCAGATCTCGTCGTGACGGCGGCGGTACTCGGCCTCCATGCCGGGATGGAGGCGCATGCGGAAGGCGTATTTCTCGTGGGTGGCGGGGTCGGGCACGGGCTCTGTCTCCGTCAATGGCCGGCGCCGGCGCCGCGGCGGCGGGCGATCCGGCCGGCCAGGATGGGAACGGCGATCACCGAGATCAGCATGACGCCGATCACGATCGACATCACGATGCCCGGCACGTTGAGGAGGCCGAGGCCGAAGGTGACGAGGCCCATCACGAAGGCGGCGATGGCGACGCCGAGGATCGAGCCGGAGCCGCCGAGGATCGACACGCCGCCGAGCACCACCATGGTGACGACCTCGAGCTCCCAGCCGACCGCGATCGAGGGACGGGTCGAGCCGAGGCGCGACGTCAGCATCACCGACGCCGCGCCGGCGGCGAGGCCGGTGCCGAGGAAGAGCAGGAACTTCACCCGCTCGACCTTCACGCCGGAAAAGCGGGCGGCGAAGGCGTTGTTGCCGATGGCGAACACCTGCCGGCCGAACACCGTGCCGTGCAGGATCACGCCGCCGACGACGGCGACGGCGAGGAAGGCTGCGAATTCGAAGGAGAACACCCACCAGACGTAGCCCTGGCCGAACCAGGCGAAGGCGGCGGGATAGCCCTTGTAGACCTGATCGCCGAGCACGACGAAGGAGAGGCCGCGGAAGAGGCTCATGGTGCCGATCGTGACCACGATCGAGGGCAGGCCAAACCTCGTGACGAGCAGGCCGTTGAAGGCGCCGCAGGCGAGGCCGACGCCGAGCCCGATCGCCACCAGCCCCGGCGCGCCGACGCCGGCCTGCGCCGCCGCGCCCATGGCGGTCGACGCCAGCGCGATGATCGCGGCGACCGACAGGTCGATCTCGCCGGCGATGATCAGGAAGGCCATGGCGACCGCGACGATCGCCTTCTCTGTGAAGTTGAAGGTCGCGTCGGAAAGGTTCCACGGATCGAGGAAATAGGGCGACGCGAGGCTGTTGGCGACGAAGATCGCGACGGCGACCGCGAACAGCAGCGCCTCCCAGCTCTTGAGGATCCGCTTGGCACCGCCGTCGAGGCGGTCTGGGATGACCCGGGGTGCGGGAACGTCGGTCATGCCACGGCTCCGGCTTCGCGCAAGATGATGCGGCCCTTGGCGCGCTCGGCGCGGGCGTTGATGGCGACGGCGGCGATGATGACCGCCCCCGAGATCGCCATCTGCCAGAACGGCGAGACGCCGACGACCGGCAGGGCGTTCTTGACGAGGCCGAGGAACAGCGCGCCGAGCACGGCGCCGGCCACCGAGCCGATGCCGCCGGCGATCGAGACGCCGCCGATCACGCAGGCGGCGACGACGTCGAGTTCGAAGCCGGCGGCGACGTCGACGTAGGCGACGGCGTAGCGGGCGACCCACAGGTAGCCGCAGGCGCCGGCGACGAGGCCGGACAGGCAGAAGGCGGCGAAGCGCGTACGGCCGACGTCGACGCCGGCGTAGACCGCGGCGGTCGGGTTGCCGCCGGTGGCGTAGAAGGCGCGGCCGAGCGCGGTGCGGGTGAACAGGACGAAGGCGGCGGCGATCGCCGCCAGCGCGATCCAGGACAGCACCGGCAGCCCGGCGATCACCACGCGCGGGGTGTCGAGGAAGGCCGGCGTCATCTCGTGGGCGTTGACCCAGGCGCCGCCGGAGACGACGAAGGCCATGCCGCGGTAGATCGTCAGCGTGCCGAGCGTGACGACGATCGGGGGAATGCCGAGCTTCCAGACCAGGAGGCCGTTGATCGCGCCGAGCGCGAGGCCGATGCCGAGCGAGACGAGCACCAGCAGCGCGAGCGGCAGCTCCGGATGGGCCTCGTTCAGCATCGCGACGACCATGCCGGTGAAGGCGAGGTTGGCGGCGACCGAGAGGTCGATCGAGCGCGTCAGGATCACCGCCGACTGGCCGAGCGCGAGCACGATCAGGATGGCGGTGTCGTTGAAGACGGCGGCGAGATTGCCCGGCGCCGCGAAGGCCGGGAAGCGCCACGTCACCGCGGCGACCAGCAGCGCGGTGGCGAGGAGCAAGAGGCTCTCGCGCCGGGCGAGGAGGGCGGCGATCATGCGGGGGCTCCGGGGCGGGCGACGGTTCCGGGGAAGGGGCGTGCGGTGGCCCCTCCCGTCGACTTGGTCCGCGCAGGCGGACCATCCACGAGGGTGACGGGTGCGGCGGTGTCCGGCCGGGCAGGCTCTCGGCCGTGACGTGGATGGTCCGCCCGCGCGGACCAAGCCGGAGAATGGAAAGGCGGGCGCGGGTGGTCCGCGTGGAGGGTCGCGCGACCCGCGAGCGTCCCGCCCGCGAGCGTCCCGCTCGGTGCCGTCCGGCCCGCCGGCGTCCTCGACGTCATGGCGCGGCCTCCGCGTTGCCGGTCGCGGCGGCGACGAGGATCTCGGGGGTGAGGCCGGCGCGGTCGTAGGTGGCGACCATGCGGCCCTCCTTCATCACGACGACGCGGTCGCTCATGCCGAGGATCTCCGGGATCTCGCTCGACACCATCAGCACCGCGAGCCCCTCGGCGGCGAGTTCGCCCATGAAGGCGTGCACGGCGGCCTTGGAGCCGATGTCGATGCCCTTGGTCGGCTCGTCGAGCACGATGACCTTGGGCCGCGTCGCCAGCCACTTGCCGATCACCACCTTCTGCTGGTTGCCGCCCGACAGCGTGCCGACCGGCTGGCTGAGCGAGGCGGCGCGCAGGTCGAGCCGGGCGGCGTAGGTGCGGGCGAGGGCGAATTCCTCGGCCGAGCGCAGGAAGCCGCGGCGGGCGGTGCGGGCGAGCGAGGGCAGCGAGATGTTCTCGACGATCGGCATCGCCGTGATCGCGCCGTGGCGGCCGCGCTCCTCCGGCACGTAGACGATGCCGGCTGCGATCGCGTCGGCCGGCGAGCGGATCGTCAGCGTCCGGCCGTCGAGGGCGACGGTGCCGCCGGAGGGACGGGTGACGCCGAACAGCGCCTGACAGAACTCCGAGCGCCCGGCGCCGACGAGGCCGTAGAGGCCGAGGATCTCGCCGCGGCGGAGCTCGAGCGAGATGCCGTCGAACTCGGTCGGATGACGGTAGCCCGCGACGGAGAGCACGGTCGGGCCGATCGCGACCTCGCGCTTGGGGAAGACCTGGGTGACCTCGCGGCCGACCATCATCCGGACGAGGTCGGCGTGGGAGACGTCGGCGAGGCGGCCGGCGCCGACGCGGCGGCCGTCGCGGAAGACGGCGTAGTCGTCGGCGATCCGCCTGAGCTCCTCGAACTTGTGGCTGATGAACAGGATCGCCTTGCCGCGGCTCTTCAGCCGCTCGATGATGCGGAAGAGGTCCTCGACCTCCTTGTGCGACAGCGCCGCGGTCGGCTCGTCCATGATGACGATGCGGGCGTCGACCGAGAGCGCGCGGGCGATCGCCACGAGGTGGCGCTGGGCGATCGAGAGGTCCTTCAGCCGCGTCCGCGGGTCGATGGCGGCGTCGATCGAATAGAGCAGGGCCGCGGCGCGGGCGTTCATCGCGCCCCAGGCGACGAGGCCGAGGCGGTTCTTCGGCGCGTGGCCGAGGAAGATGTTCTCGGCGACCGTGAGGTCGTCGAACAGCACGGTCTCCTGGTGGATCGCGGTGATGCCGGCGGCCTGCGCGGCCTCCGCGGTCGGCAGGACGCAGGGCGCGCCGTCGATCAGGATCTCGCCGGCGTCGGGCCGGTGGATGCCTGTGAGGATCTTGACCAGCGTCGACTTGCCGGCGCCGTTCTCGCCGATCAGCGCGGTGACGCGGCCGGGGCGCAGCTCCAGGGCCACGTCCGAGAGCGCGCGAACGCCCGGGAAGGCCTTGGAGATGCCGCGCATCTCCAGCACGGGCGCGGCGACGGTCGTCTCGGGGACGGGCATGGCGTTCATCGGTCGGAGGGGCCTCGGCTGGAGCGGTGCGCCGCTCTCTCGTCGTGGTCTCGGGCGCCGCCGGACGGTGCGGCGGCGGGGCGCGCCGGCACGAGCGGCCGACGGGCGGATGCCGACGGCGCCGGACCTCGGGGGGCGGCGCCGTCGCGGATCGAGCGTTTCGCCGATCAGAAGATCTTGGCGAATTCCTCGACGTTGGAGGCGTCGTAGACGAACGGGTCGGCCATGGCGCCCTCGGCGTTGTCGTCGAGCTTCACCGTGCCCATCCGGCCCATCGGGATCTCGGCGCCCGGACCGGCCTTCGCCTTCCCGGTGGCGAGGTTGTAGGCGATCGTGGTGGCGGCGTAGCCGAGGTCGATCGGGTTCCAGATCGCGAAGGACTTCGAGGCGCCCGACTTGACATGGCCGGCCATCTCCGAGGGCAGGCCGAGGCCGGTGACGTTGATCTGGCCGGTCTTGCCGGCGTCGGTCACGGCCTGGGCGGCGGCGACGATGCCGACCGAGGTCGGCGCGATGATCGCCTTCAGGTTCGGGTACTTCTGGATCAGGCCCTGCGTCTCGCGGTAGGACTTGTCGGCGAGGTCGTCGCCGTAGACCGTGTCGACCAGCTTCACGTTCGGATAGTTCGGCAGCACCTTCTTCATCTCCTCGATCCAGGTGTTCTGGTTCGTGGAGGTGGCGGTGGCCGAGAGGATCGCGACCTCGCCCGGCTCGGTCAGGTTGTCGGCAGCCATCTTGACGCACATGTTGCCGATCAGCGCGTTGGACGACGGGTTGAGGTGCATGGCGCGGCCCTCGGTAGCGACGCCCGAATCCCACGAAATCACCGTGATGCCGCGCTCCTGCGCCTTCTTCAGCGCCGGGACGAGGGCGTCCTTGTCGTTGGCCGAGACCGCGATGGCGTTCACCTTCTGGGCGATCAGGGCGTTGATCACCTCGATCTGGCCTTCGGCGGTGGTGCTGGTCGGGCCGGTGTAGATGACCTCGACGTCGCCGAGTTCCTTGGCCGCTTCCTGGGCGCCCTTGTTGGCGGCCTCGAAGAAGCCGATGCCGAGCGCCTTGACCACCAGCGCGATCCTGACGGTCTCGGCCGAGGCGGTCGCGGTGGACAGCGCCAGCACGGCCGCCGTGGTGACGGCGAGTTTCTTCCAGAGCTTCATGGTTCTTCTCCTCCCGGTCGAACGCATCACCGCCGGCGCGCGCCGCCCCCTCCGGGGCGGCCTCCTTCACGCCACCGACGGGGATTCCCTGTGCCGGTCGGCGGCCGTGACCTCGGCCACCACCAGCGTCACGCCCGCGGCCTCGACCATCCGCCGCGCCTCGTCGGTGACGCCGTCGTCCGTGACGATCACGGAGACGCGGTCGAGGGGGCAGAGGATCAGGCTGGAACGGTTCTCGAACTTCGACGAGTCGACCAGCAGGATCGTCTCGTCGGCTTGGCGCATCAGTCGCTGCTCGGATTGGCTGATCAGGCTGTCCTGCTCCATGATGCCCGCCTTCGAGACGCCGCGGGCGCTCATGAACATGCGCCGGCCGTAGAAGTGGGCGATGCCGTCGTTGTCGAACGGCGACACGATCACGCCCTGCTCGCGGTAGACCGCGCCGGCCGGCAGGATCACCGAGCACTTGGAGTGCTTCACCAGATACTCGGCGATCGGGAACGAGTTGGTCAGCACCTGCATCCGGAGATGGGCGACGTGGTGCACCATCTGGAAGGTGGTGGTGCCGGCGTTGATGATGACGGCGTCGCCGTCGGCGCAGTACTTGGCCGCCTCGCGCGCCACCGCCCGCTTCTCGGCGGTGCGGACCGTCTCGTCGACACGGAACGGGCGCGCCGACAACGTACCGAACTGCGGCGGATGCACCGCCTCGGCACCGCCGCGCACCTTGCGCACCCGCCCCTGCAGCGCCAGAGCCGCGATGTCGCGCCGGATCGTCGCCTCGGACGCGCCGGTCAGCTCGACGATGTCGGGCACCGTCGCGACCGGGCGTTCCTGCACGGCGGCGAGGATGATGCGGTGGCGTTCACGTTCGTGCATGGGCTTCCCCTCGGAGCCGCATCAAAACGATTGAAACGACCGGTGTCAATCAGATTCGATCATGACTGGTCATTGTGCGCTGCAATATGATCGAAAATGATTGGAAGCGATTGACAGTCGCCGGGCCGGTCTGGGATATGTCGGCGCCATGGGAAGAGGTCCGCCGCCGCGCCGTGTGCGCCCGGCGGACGGGATGCCGCGACGACGAGGAGGCGCCGATGGCCGACGTGAAGCTCCTGGACAACCGCTGGGACGAGGCCCACGCCGCGACGCTCGACGAGCCCGGCCGGCTGCTCTACCGCTCCAACCTGCTCGGCGCCGACAAGCGCATCACCAACTACGGCGGCGGCAACACCTCCGCCAAGGTGGTGCACCGCGACCCGCTGACCGGCGAGGACGTCACCGTGCTCTGGGTCAAGGGCTCGGGCGGCGACGTCGGATCGATGAAGCGCGACGGCTTCGCCACGCTCTACATGGACAAGCTCGAGCGGCTGCGTTCGATCTATCGCGGCCCCGACCACGAGGACGAGATGGTGGGCTACCTGCCCCACTGCACCTTCGACCTCAACCCGCGCGCCGCCTCGATCGACACGCCGCTGCACGCCTACCTGCCCTACGCCCACGTCGACCACATGCACCCCGACGCGGTGATCGCGATCGCCGCGACGCGGAACTCCAAGGCACTGACCGCCGAGATCTTCGGCGACGAGATCGGCTGGCTGCCCTGGCGCCGCCCGGGCTTCGAACTCGGTCTGATGCTCTCGACCTTCGCCCGCGACAACCCGCGGGCGAAGGGCGTGGTGCTGGAGAGCCACGGCCTGTTCACCTGGGGCGACGACGCCCGGGGCTGCTACGAGACCACCCTCAGGATCATCAACAAGGCGATCGCGTATTTCGCCGAGAAGACCGCCGGCCGCACCGTCTTCGGCGGCGCCGCGGTGGCGACGCTGGAGCCGGAGGCGCGCCGCGCCGTCGCCGCCCGGCTGATGTCGGAGATCCGCGCCCGCATCTCGGCCGGCGAGCGCAAGCTCGGCCATTTCGACGACCAGCCGGCGGTGCTGGAGTTCGTGGGGTCCGCCGACCTCAGGGCACTCGCCGCGCTCGGCACCTCGTGCCCCGACCACTTCCTGCGCACCAAGATCCGCCCGCTCGTGCTCGACTTCGACCCGGCGACGGGCGACGTCGAGGCGGTGGTCGCCGGCCTCGACGCCGCGATCGCGGCCTACCGCGACGACTACCGCGCCTATTACGAGCGCTGCCGCCACGCCGATTCGCCGGCCGTGCGCGACCCCAACGCGGTGATCTACCTCGTGCCGGGCGTCGGCATGCTCTCCTTCGCCCGCGACAAGGCGACGGCGCGCATCGCCGGCGAGTTCTACGTCAACGCGATCAACGTGATGCGCGGGGCGTCGACGGTCGACACCTACGTCGGACTGCCCGAGCAGGAGGCCTTCGACATCGAGTACTGGCTGCTCGAGGAGGCCAAGCTGCAGCGGATGCCGAAGCCGAAGTCGCTCGCCGGCCGCATCGCCTTCGTCACCGGCGGCGCCGGCGGCATCGGTCGGGCGGTCGCCGGCAAGCTCCTGTCGGAGGGTGCCTGCGTCGTGCTCGCCGACATCGACGACGCCGCGCTCGAGACGGCGCGCGCCGACTTCGCCAAGGGCTTCGGCGCCGACGTCGTCCGCGCGGTGCGCCTGGACGTCACCGACGAGGCGGCCGTGGCGGCGGGCTTCGCGGCGACGGCGGTGGAGTTCGGCGGCCTCGACATCCTGGTCTCCAACGCCGGCATCTCGTCGTCGGCGCCGATCGAGGAGACGCCGCTCGCCATGTGGGACCGCAACATGGACATCCTCGCCAAGGGCTATTTCCTGGTGAGCCGGGAGGCGTTTCGCCTGTTCCGCCGTCAGCGGCTCGGCGGCGCGGTGGTCTTCGTCGCCTCCAAGAACGGTCTCGCCGCCTCGCCCAACGCGGCGGCCTACTGCACCGCCAAGGCGGCCGAGATCCATCTCGCCCGCTGCCTCGCCCTCGAGGGCGCCGACGCCGGCATCCGCGTCAACGTGGTCAACCCGGACGCGGTGCTGCGCGGCTCCAAGATCTGGACCGGCGAATGGCGCGAGCAGCGCGCCGCCGCCTACGCGCTCGCCCCGGACGATCTCGAGGAGCACTACCGCAAGCGTTCGATGCTGAAGCGCAGCGTGTTCCCCGAGGACATCGCCGAGGCGGTCTACTTCCTCGCGAGCGACCTCTCCGCCAAGAGCACCGGCAACATCGTCAACGTCGACGCCGGCAACAAGGAGAGCTTCACGCGCTGACGGGGCCGTCGGACGCTCAGCGCCGCAGGATGACCCAGATCGCGTGGACGATGCCCGGGATGTAGCCGAGCAGCGTCAGGAGGATGTTGAGCCAGAACTGCAGCCCCAGGCCGACCTGGAGGAAGACGCCGACGGGCGGCAGGAAGATGGCGAGCAGGATGCGGACGACGTCCATGGGGGATCCTTCGGTTGATCGACGTGGCGCCGGGTGAACGCGGCGCCGCCCGGAAGGATCCCGCCCGCGCCGTCGCCGCCGACGAGGAAACGGGAGGATCGACCATGTCCGAACTGCCGATCGCGGCCGAACTGATCGCCGCCGACAACGACCGCCGGGCGAGCGCCCACGCCGCCGACTACGAGGCGCTCGGCGCCCGCCTCGCCCGCGCGGGCGTCTCGATCGAGACGCTGACGCAGAGGGTCGGCGCCTTCGGCGTCGCGATCCCGTCCTGGGGCGTCGGCACCGGCGGCACCCGCTTCGCCCGCTTCCCCGGCCGCGGCGAGCCGCGCGGCATCTTCGAGAAGCTCGACGACTGCGCGGTAATCCAGCAACTCGGCCGGGCCACGCCGACGGTGTCGCTGCACATCCCCTGGGACGCCGCCGACCCGACCGAACTCCGGGCGAAGGCGGCCGCCCTCGGTCTCGGCTTCGACGCCATGAACTCCAACACCTTCCAGGACCAGCCGGGCCAGCCGCTGTCCTATCGCTTCGGCTCGCTCAGCCACACCGACCCGGCCGTGCGCGCCCAGGCCGTCGCGCACAATCTCGAGTGCGTCGAGATCGGCCGGGCGATCGGATCCAAGGCCCTGACGGTGTGGATCGGCGACGGCTCGAACTTCCCCGGCCAGAGCCACTTCCGCCGCGCCTTCGAGCGCTATCTCGCCGCCATGGCCGAGATCTACGCCGGCCTGCCGGACGACTGGTCGCTCTACGTCGAGCACAAGATGTTCGAGCCGGCGTTCTATTCCACCGTGATCCAGGATTGGGGCACCAACTACCTCGCGGTGACCGCGCTCGGTCCCAAGGCCAAGTGCCTCGTCGACCTCGGCCATCACGCGCCCAACACCAACATCGAGATGATCGTCTCCCGGCTGATCCAGTTCGGCCGGCTCGGCGGCTTCCACTTCAACGATTCCAAATACGGCGACGACGATCTCGACACCGGCTCGGTCGACCCTTTCCGCCTGTTCCTCGTCTTCAACGAACTGGTCGACGCCGAGACCGCCGACCCGGCCTTCCGGCCGGCGCACATGATCGACCAGTCGCACAACGTCACCGACCCGATCGAGAGCCTGATCCGTTCGGCGGACGAGATCCGCCGCGCCTACGCCAAGGCGCTCCTGGTCGACCGCGCCGCCCTCGACGCCGCCCAGGACGCCAACGACGCCCTCCTCGCGTCCGAGACGCTCAAGGCGGCGTTCCGGCTGGACGTCGATCCGATCCTCGCCGAGGCGAGACGCCGCGCCGGCGGCGCGATCGATCCGATCGCGGCCTATCGCGCGAGCGGATATCGGGACAAGGTCGCGGCGCAGCGGCCGGCCGCGCAGGCGAGCGGCGGCGGGATCGTGTGAAGGGGGAGGGGCGGTAGGGAGTGGGCAGTAGGTAGTAGGCAGTAGGCAGTAGGGTTTCGGCAGTCGGCAGTCGGCAGTCGGCAGTCGGGCTTGGGACTTCGGCAGCCGGGCACCGGCAGCCACGTCTCCTCATCCTCGACGGCTTCCCTCCCCCCTTGTGGGGGAGGGTCAGGGAGAGGGGTATGCGGCGGTTCCGCCGCCGCGTCGGCTCGAGCGGGGGGACCCCCCTCTCCAACTCTCCCCCACAAGGGGGGAGAGGGCGGGGCGGGGCTCCGTGCGAACTGGGACGGGCCATCGCCGACCTCGACCGCCACCCTGTCCGCCCCCTGCTCAGCCCTCCGCCGGCGTCAGGAACATCGCGAACAGGGCGGCCTGGCTGGAGACTGCGAGCTTCTGGTAGATGTTCTTGCGGTGGATCTTCACCGTGCCCTCGGCGATGCGCAGGCGGGTCGCGATCGATCGGGTGGAGTGACCTTTCAGGATCAGCCAGGTGATCTCGGCCTCGCGCGGGGTGAGGATGCCGCGGGTGCGGCGGGCGATGGTCTCGCCGACGGCGTCGCGGCCGAGGGCCGACGGCGTCGTGCCCGGGGCGGCGGGGCGGGTCCAGTGGCGCTCGGCGAGGGCGCGGACGACCGGGTGGGCGGCGCGGATGGCGACGAGGTCCTGGCGGCCGAAGGCCGGGGCGGTGCCGGGCCGGGTCAGGCTGACCACCACGCCGGTCCAGCCGACCGGGCGGACGACGTGGCCGACCTCGTCGCGGATGCCGGTCCGCACGTAGTGTCGGCGCCAGTATTCGGAATTGTGGAACTGGTCGGGCGCCATGTCGCGCAGCCGGCGCACGCCCTCGACCTGCGGGTCGGTCGCGGCGGTGTAGAACGGGTCGAGCACGTAGGGGCCGGCGGCGTAGGCGTGGATCACGGTGGCGGCGCGGGTCTCGTCCATGTTGTGGTGCAGGCAGACCGGCGTCGCCGCGCCGGCGTAGGCGAACACCATCAGGATGTCGAAGTCGACCAGCGTCGCCATCGCCGCCTCGAGCCGGCGCGGAAAGGCGGGCGTGCCGACCGCCTCGACCGCCGCCGCCACCGCCGTGTTCCACGCCGCGAAACCACGCTCCACGCGAAGGACTCCCGCCCGCCGTCCGCGCCGGGCAGGCCGACCCGCGCCCGACGCCTATCCCTAGCGGGATATTTCCAGGCCGTCACGGCGGGGCCTAACCTGATCCTCCACGGATCCAGATGAGCACCATGCCCGAGAACGCCTACGCCGAAGCCGACCTCGCCTCCAGGCTCGCCGCGATCGGCGCCCGCACCGTCCACGTCGGCGTGGTCGACCCCGAGGGCGAGTTCCGCGACAAGCAGGTCTCGGCCGACAAGGCGCTGAAGCTCGGCGCCAAGGGCTATCCCTTCTGCGAGGTGCTCTACTTCTGGGACATCGCCGAGGCGACCTTCCGCGACGCCGCCTTCGTCGACCGTCCCGCGGCGCTGATGCCCGAGACCGTGCGCCGCTACCCCTTCGCCGACGACGCCGCCGTGGTGATCGCCGACTTCACCGGCGACTTCGGCCGCCGCTCGCCGCGCAACCTCTGCGCCCGCCTGATCGCCGAGGCCGCCGACCTCGGCTTCGACGTGCTGTCGGCCTTCGAGTTCGAGTTCTTCCTGTTCGCCGAGACCGCCGAGACCATGCGCGCCAAGAACTGGCGCGACCTCTCCTTCTTCGCCCAGGGCAACCGGACCTATTCGCTGCAGACCGCCGCGCTGCACGGCGGGTTGATCGACGGCCTGGTCTCGACCATGGACACGCTCGGCATCGCCCTCGACGCGGTCCACACCGAACTCGGGCCGGGCTGCCTCGAGGCGCCGCTGACCTACGCCGTCGGCATGAAGGCGCCCGACGACGCCGTGCTGTTCAAGAATTTCGCGCGGGCCTATTTCGCCCGCCAGGGCCTGACCGCCGGCTTCATGTCGAAGCTGTCGCCGTCGCTGTCCGGCCAGTCCGGCCATCTGCACGTCTCGCTGCGCGACCGCGCCGGCAACCCGGCCTTCGCCGATCCCGCGGCGCCCGACGGGCTCGGCCGAACCGCGCGCCACTTCGTCGGCGGCCTCGTGAAGCTGATGCCGGAGCTGCTGGTGCTGTGCGCCTCCACCGTCAACGCCTACAAGCGGCTGGTGCCGGGGGCGTGGGCGCCGACGGCGGCGAACTGGGGCGTGCAGAACCGCACCGCCGCGGTCCGCGTCATCAACGACGAGCCGGCGGCGACGCGCGTCGAGTTCCGCGTGCCCTCGGCCGACACCAACCCCTACCTCGCCCTCGCGCTCTGCCTCGGCGCCGGCCTCCACGGCATCCGCAACGAGATCGAGCCGCCGCCGGGCAGCGCCGAGAACTTCTACGCCGCGACGCCGGCGCCGGAGGCCGTGTTCCCGCGCGACCTCGGCGCCGCCGCCGACCGGCTCGCGGCCAGTGCCGCCGCGCGCGCCATCTTCGGCGCCGACTTCGTCGACGGCTACGTCGAGGGCCGGCGCGTCGAATACGACGCCTACCAGCGTCACGTCAGCGAATGGGAGCTCCGACGGTATCTCGGCATCGTCTGATGCCGGGCGCGCGACGATCCGGCTCCGGCCGGGGCGTCGCGACACCCGCACGAGCCCGAAGTGGTCCGAAACAACGACAAAGGGGAACCGGAACCATGCGTCAGACCCGCCTCGACCGCCGCACCGTCCTGAAGGGGATGGGCGGCCTCGGCCTCGCCGCCACCGGCGGCCTCGCCCTCGGCCCGACCGCCGCCCGTGCGACGGAGAGCATCGGCTACATGTGCTGGGAGGGCTACAATTCGCCCTCGATCGTCGAGCCGTTCCAGAAGGCCCACGACGTCTCCATCTCGATCGACCTGATCACCGACAGCGCCGGCGGTTTCGCCAAGCTGGCGGCGGGCGCCTCCAAGGACTTCGACCTCGTCTCCTCGGACAGCCCGTGGATCCAGCGCATGGGCCCGGCCGGCTTCTGCCGCTTCCTCGACGACGCCGACTTCGCCGAGCAGTACGCCGAGTTCTACCCGCAGTTCCGCGCGCCCTTCGGCCCGCTGCAGTTCGAGGGCAAGGCGACCGGCCTGCCGACGCGCTGGGGCTGGGTCGGGCCGACCGTCAACACCAAGTTCGATTCGCTCGACACCTGGAAGAGCTACGCCCCGGTGTTCGACGCCGCCTACCGCGACAAGATCTGCCTCCTGGACTGGGGCGACTGGCCGATCATGCCGCTGGCGCTCTACGCCGGCGTCAACCCCTACGAGGAGCTCGACCAGGCCGCCCTCGACGAGGTCCGCAAGGTGCTGCGCGCGGCCTTCAAGAACACCCGCGCCATCGTCGCCGACCTCGCGGTGGCGCAGAAGGGCCTGATCGACGGCTCGTTCCGCGCCCTGATCGGCGGCGGCACCTACTGCACCTCGTCGCTGCGACTCAAGGGCCACGACTACATCCAGTCGATCGTGCCGGAGCCGAAGGGCGGGCTGAAGCAGGGCATCATCTGGATGGAGGCGACCGGCCTCGTCGAGAACGGCCGCGACGGCAAGGCCGCCGCCGAGTTTCTGAAGTACATCGTCTCGCCGGAAGTCGCCAAGCAGCTCGCCATCACCGAGGCGACCTGCAACCTCGTGCCGAACGCCAAGGCCGAGGCGCTGTTCTCGGACGCCGAGAAGACCGCCCTGCAGATGGACTACATGTGGACCGCCTGGGACAACAGCCAGTTCCACACCGTGGCGCCGAACATCGACGACATGCTGGCGATCTGGCAGGAAGAGCTGGCCGCCCGCTGATCGCGGCCGGACATCCGAGACGGACGGACCCGTGCGCTCCAGGCAGGAGCGCGCGGGCCTTCGTCCGTATCACGACCAGGGACGATCACGAGGGGACGGGCGAACGGTGGCGACGGGCGACAACGATGCCGCGGGCGGCGGCACGGCGATCATCGATGCCACCGGCATCGTGAAGGACTACGGCCACGCGCGGGCGCTGCACGGCGTGTCGCTGACGGTGGCGGCCGGCGAGTTCGTGGCGCTGGTCGGCCCGTCCGGCTGCGGCAAGACCACGCTGCTCAAGATCCTCGCCGGCTTCGAGGAAGCGACCGCGGGCCGGCTGACCATCCAGGGCCGCGACATGCACGGCGTGCCGGCCGCGGCGCGGCCGACGCGGATGGTGTTCCAGAAGCTGGCGCTGTTCCCGCACAAGACCGTCGGCGACAACATCGGCTTCCCCCTGAAGTTGCAGAAGGTTGCCAAGGCCGACGCGACGGCCCGCGTCGCGGCGATGGCCGACCTGATGCACCTGAAGCCGGAGTATCTCGGCCGCTGGCCGGCCCAGCTTTCCGGCGGCGAGCAGCAGCGCGTCGCGCTCGCCCGGGCGCTGGTGTCGCAGCCGAGCGTGCTGCTGCTCGACGAGCCGATGAGCGCGCTCGACGCCAAGCTTAAGAAGTCGCTCCAGGCGGAACTGAAGAAGCTGCACCGCGAGCTCGGCACCAGCTTCGTGCTGGTCACCCACGACCTCGAGGAGGCGATGATGCTGGCCGACCGCATCTGCGTGATGCGCGCCGGCCGCGTCGTCCAGATCGGCACGCCGGCCGACATCTACTATCGCCCGGTCGACACCTTCGTCGCCGGCTTCATCGGCGAGACCAACTTCCTGCCGGTGACCGCGACGGCGGCGGCCGGCGGCGGATTTTCCGTGACGTCGCCGCTCGCCCGCGGCGGCGCGGCGACGATCGCCGCCGAACGCGCGGCGCCGGGCGCGGGTGCCGGACGAGCGGCGCTGCTGGTCCGGCCCGAGACGATCGGCTTCGTCACCGGCGAGCCGGCGCCGGGTCGCTGGGTGCTCGACGGCGAGGTCGAGGAGTATTTCGTCAAGGGTGCCTCGACCCAGTACCGCGTCCGCGTCGCCGGCCTCCAGGCCGCACTGGTGATGGACCTGCCGGGCTCGCTCGAACTGCCCGCCGAGGTCGGCGCCAAGGTGGCGGTCGGCTTCGATCCGGCCGGCGCCTACCTGCTTCCGGAGGCGCCATGACCCCCGAGGCGAAGTCCTGGCGCGATCCGGTGCTGGTGGCGACGGTGGCTCCGCTCGCCCTGATCATGGCCGTGTTCTTCCTGGTGCCGCTGGCGATGACCGCGGTGCTGACCTTCCAGACGACGCAGTATTATCGGCTGGTCTGGAGCTGGGATCTCAAGATCTGGACCGAGGTCTTCTCCAAACCGCACTACTGGACGATCATGGCGCGCACGCTCGTCATGGCGTTGGTCTGCGTCGTGGTCACGCTCGCGCTCGCCTATCCCGCCGCTTACGCGCTGGCGACGCGGCTGAAGGCTTGGAACACCCAGGTGCAGATCCTGATCGTGTTCGCCTTCCTGACCGACGCGGTGTTGAAGACCTTCGGCTGGATCCTGGTGCTCGACAAGTCCGGCGTCGCCAACTGGGCGCTCGACAAGGTCGGCTTCGGGCCGGAGGCGATGGACCTGCTGTTCACGCCGACCGGGACCATGATCGGCATGGTCTACAATCTCGTGGTCTACCCGATGTTCACGATCTACCTGTCGCTGGTCCGGATCGACCGCGACCTGGTGCTCGCCGCCTACGACGCCGGCGCCTCGCGCCTGCGCGCCTTCGTCGAGGTGACGCTGCCCTTGTCGCGGCCGGGGCTCTACGCCGGAGCCGTGCTGGTGTTCGTGCTCTCGCTCGGCGCCTTCCTCGAGCCGAAGGTGCTCGGCGGCGGCACCGCGCCTCTCGCCTCCGAGCTGATCCGCCAGAGCTTCGAAACGCGGGTGAACTGGCCGCTCGGGGCGGCGCTGACGATCCTCCTGATCGCGATCGGCGCCCTGGTGCTGGCGCTCGGCGCCGCCGTGGCGATGCGCCGGCCGGGCCGGACCGGGAGGGCGCCGGCATGATCTCCCGCCACGCCCGCAACGCCCTGGTCGACGCCGCGCTGGTCGGCTCTGTCGCCCTGCTGCTGGTGTTCTTCTACGTGCCGATCGTCACGCTGGTGGCGTTCTCCTTCACCTCGAGCCGGGTGCTGACGCTGCCGATCGAGGGGTTCTCGCTGGAATGGTACGGCGAACTCGTCCGCAAGCCGGACTTCTGGCCGGCGGTGACCAACTCGGCGCTGGTCGCCGCGATCTCCACCGTGTTCGCGACCGTCCTCGGCACCGCAGGCGCGATCGCCTGGATCCGCTTCCGCTTCCGCTTCCAGAACGCCTTCCGCGCCGTAACCTTCGCGCCGCTGTTGTTCCCTCAGCTGCTGCTCGGCGTGGTGATGCTGTTGTGGTTCTCGGTGCTCGGCAACTGGCTCGGCTTCTCGACCGGCCTCGCAACGGTGATCGTCGGCCACGTCGTCTACGTCACGCCCTTCGCGCTGGTGATCGTCGCGGTGCAGGTGTACGGATTCGATGCCTCGCTCGAGGACGCCGCCCGCGACGCCGGCGCCACCGGCTGGGAGGTCTTCCGCGAAGTGACCTTTCCGCTGCTCTGGCCGGGCGTGTTCTCGGCTGCGAGCTTCTCGTTCCTCCTGTCCTGGGGGAACTTCTACGTCTCCTATTCGCTCGCCGGCTCGGCGCGGACGCTGCCGGTGTTCGTCTACAGCGGCATCGCGGTCGGCTCCTCGCCGATCTACCCCGCGCTCGCCACGCTCAACTTCGTGCCGGCGCTCGCGCTCGTCGCCGTCGCCGAAGTGATGCGCCGCCGCGCCCTCAAGCGCCAGCGCCTGCCGACCGCGGAGGGGTGACGGGCGGAGCAATGGGGCTCGGAAGCGCGCCTTGTTCCGTCCGTGCCATTCGTGGAAGGTGCCCCGAAGGGCCGGCAGGGGCGGGGGCCATGGGCGTGACGGCGGTGGGGACGGGACGGGAGGGCGCGCGCCGGGTGCTGGAGGCGGCGCTGGTGCTCGCGATCGTCGCGACCTTCGTGACGGTGGGCTGGACCAGCCCAGGCTACGACGACGAGTTCTACAACGTGATGGCGATCGCCCGCACCAACGGCCTCGCCGATCTCGCGCGGCACATCCTGGCGGTCGACGTCCATCCGCCTGGCAGTTATCTCGCGAACGCGGTGCTGTTCGACCTGACGGGCTCGTGGGCGGCGGTCAGGGCGCTGACCGGGGCGGTGCTGGCGGCGAGCCTCGTGCCGTTCCTGCGGGCGGCGACGGCCGGCCGGCCCGGGCTGTTCGTGCCGGTGGCGATCGTGGTCGGCCTGCATCCGACGCTGGCGATGTGGGGTCCGAGCCTGCGCTGGACCGGGCCCTTCACCGCGCTGCTCCTGACGGCGCTGACGCTGATCCTGCGCGATCCCGCGCGGCCGGCGCTGTTCTGGGGCGTGTTGGCGGCACTGCTCGCCGCGATGGCGCACGTCAATTACGAGACCCTCCTCTTCGGCCCGGCGCTGCTTGGGCTCGCCGTCCACGTGCGCTGCGACCGGCTCGGCGCGGAATGGCGGACCGCGGCGGCGGCGCTCGCGGTCGCGGTCGCGGCCTGCCTGCCGCTGGCGCTCGCCGCGGCACCGACGCTGCTCGGACGGCGAGGCGGGCAGACCGGGACGATCCTCGCGAGCCTCGCCGGCGCGGGGCAGGGCTTCCTCGTCAACGCCGGGCTGTTCCCGCTCTCGGCCGCGGGGCTCGCGAATGTCGCGGCGGTGGCGGGGCTCGGCGGTTTGGTGCTTGCGGGTGGATGGCGCAAGCTGTCGCGCGAACCACTGGCGATGTTCTGGCTCGGCGCGACGGCGCTGCTGATCGTCACCGGCCTGGCGGCGAAGCCCCGCAACGCGACGCCGCTGATCCCGGTGCTGTTCGCCCTCCTGGTGATCCTGCCGCTGGAGGGACCGCGGCGCCGGCTGGCGGCCGGGCTGCTGGTGGTCCTCACGGCCTGCCAGGGTCTCGGCCTCGCGCACGTGCTGCTCCACCTCGACACGGCGAAGGGCTCGTGGAACCTGCCGGTGCCGGCGGTTCTGGAGGCGGTGCGCGAACGGGCGCGCACCTGCCCCGGCCGGCTCCACGTGGCGGTCCACGACGTGGTGCTGGCCAATCTGCTGGCGGCGGAACCCGGCCTTTCGATCGCGAGCCCCTACACGACGCCGACCGGCGGCGCGGCCGCGGGCGACTGCCTCGTCGCGCTCGCGACCTTCCGCGGCAGCCTCGGCCGGCCGCGGCTCGCCGCGATGCTCGCCAGCCTGCCGGCGACGCCCGTGGCCGAGACGCGGTTCGGGCCAGACCCCCACGCGGCGATCAAGCGCCGCTTCGACCCGGACGTGCCCGACGTCGCCGTGCGGCTGCTGGACTTCGGCAGCCTCGCCGAACCGGTCGACCTCGCGCCGTGGCAGCGGCGCGGACCGCCGTGACCGCGGGCCCGACGTTGACCGGACGCGGGCGGCCGCCTATGCGGGGCGCGATCTCGGGACGGGGAACTCGGCCGTGACGGTGCGTTGGCGGATGGTCGCGGCGGTTCTGCTGGCTGTCGCGGCGGTGGTCTCGACGGTGCGCGGGCTCCAGGTCGGCCTCGCCATGGGCACCGATCTGCAGTGGAGCCCGGCGAGGGTCTTCCTGTCGGGGCGCGATCCCTACGCGCTCTGGCTCGGCGGCGATCCGTCCGACGAGATCATCCTGAAGCAGGTGCCGAATTATCTGCACGTGCTCTACGTCGCGATGGCGCCGCTGGCGGCCATGGACTTCGTGTCCGCCCGGGCGGTGTGGGCGTTCGGGAACCTCGTGCTCGGGGTGGGACTGGTGCTGGTGCTGGCGCGGCGATTCGGGCTCGACGGCGCGCGCACGGCGCTGCTGCTCGGCCTGTTCATGGCCGGCACGCCGTTCCGCATCGGCCTCGAACTCGGCCAGACCGCGCTCGTCGCCATGGCGTTCCTGATCCTGCCGTTCCTCGGCCCGCCCTTTCCCGGACGGCGCGGCGCCTTCGCCCTGCAGGGAATGGGATACGCCAAGTACAGCTTCGCGCCGCCGTTCCTGCTCTACGGCCTCCTGCGTCACGGCCCGGTGGCGCTCGCCGGCCTGATCGTGCCGGCAGCCGGTTTCGCGGTCTTCTGCTGGTGGACCGGGACGTCGCCCTTCGTGGCGGCGCTGGAACCGCTGACGGTGGCCGGTCGCAACCTGGGCGTGACGACGGCCGACTTCATGGCGGTGGCGCAGCGGCTGTTCGGGAGACACACGGTCGTGTCGGGCACGCTCGCGCTGGCGCTCTGCGCCGTGCTCGTCCACGCGGCCGCCCGTCATCCGGACGAGGAACTGCACCTGCCGCTGGTCGCGCTGATCTCGCTCGCCTGCTTCAAGCACCACGTCTACGACTACGCGATACTGCTGCCGGTGCTCGCCTACGCTCTGCGGCCGGGCGAGGTGGCCGGCCGCCTGCCGATCCTGCTCGTGACGGCCTGGTTCTGGTTGGGGCGACAGGCCGTGGAGATGAGCACGGCCCCCTGGGGATATGCCGGCGCCGCGCGGCGGTGGATGGTGATCCCCGGGTTCGTCGTGCTCGTCGCGCTGATCGTCCACCTGCTCCGGACCGACGCCGCGGGGCGCCGGGTCCGGTGGCCGGGGTTTCAGGGCCGCCAGAAGGCGGTCGCCGGGTCGAGCGCGGCGCGCAGCAGCGCGGCCGAGCCGTAACGGCGGTCGTGGGTGATCTCGGCGCCGACCCAGGACGGCCGCTCGAAGAAGCGGTCCTCGTGGTCGAGCTCGATCTCGGCGACGACGAGGCCGGCGAGCTCGGCCTCGAACACGTCGACGGACCAGAGGTCCGGGCCGTTCGGCACCATGTGGCGGGTCTTGCGGATCAGCGGGCCGATGCTGCGGCGGGCGAGCAGTTCGTCGGCATCCGCGAGCGGGATGTCGTACTCGAACTCGTCGCGCGAGATGCCGTGCTTGGGGCCCTTGAGGGTGAGTACGGCGCGGGCGTCGTAGCGGCGCACCCGCACCTTGTTGGAGCCCTCGGCCGCGATGAGGCCGTCGACGAAGCGGTCGGCGGACGCGACCGCGTCGCGCCACCCTTCGCCGACGACCAGGAACTTGCGTTCGATCTCGATCGCCATGGCCGGAGCCTCAGACGGCCGCGACCTCCGCGCCGGATCCTTCGGCGGACTTGGCCTTGTCCTTGCGGCGGGCCTTCTTCGCCTTGACCGGCTCCTCGGCCGCGGCCTCTTCGACCACGACCGTCTCGACGACGACCGCCGATTCGGCGACCGCCGCCGGAGCCGCCGCGGCCTCTTCGGCCCGGCGCAGCACGGCCACCGCCGCCGCCGCGCCCGCCTCGAGCGCCGCCGCCCAGGCTTCGCGGACCAGCGGCGAGGCGAGCATCGCCTCGACCAGCTCGGCGGACGGCGCCGCCGCGTGCTTGTGCTTCTTCGAACCCTTGCCCATGTCGGCCTCCGTCACGGAAATGTCATATGGAAGCCTGTCTGGCGGTCGGCCTTGTCACAATCAAGCAGTGCCTCGCGAATGGGCACGGGGATGAACGATTCCTCCCCATCCGCGTGGAACGGACCGTTCCACGGGGGTGATCCGGACGCGTCGCCGCCGCGTCGTCAGGCGGGCATCTCGTCGCGGTCGAGCGGCCAGAGCGGCCGCGGTGCCTTGACGTAGGGCCGCCGGGCCGCCTGCGGAGTGGCGAGGGCGCCGCTGTCGCAGACGACGACGGTGCTGGCGATCGGCTCGAAGGCGGCGCGGAAGTGCTGCATCGACTTCAGGGCGAGCACCTTGCGGCGGGTCGGGTCGATGCCGAAGGCGGCGAGCTGCTGGCGGTCGAGCATCTGCTCGGCCTCGGTGACGACCAGGATGTCGATGCCGCCGACGCGGAACACCGCGGTCGGCCCGAGATTGCCGTGGATGCCGCCGAGGATCGGGCCGTCGCCGAGATAGACGCCGTCGGAGAGGTGGCGGATCCGGCCGGTGAGGATCAGCGGACCGCCGCCGAAGGACGGGTCGTTCTTGCCGCCGATCGCCACGGTCACGACGTCGCCGACCGCGTGCCGGTGCAGGAGGGCGGCGGCCTCCGGGTCGATCACGGGGGCGAAGACGGCGTCCTCGAGCCGGGCGTCGATCATCGCCTCCAAGAGCGCGGTGGCGTCGCCATAGGCGCCGGCGCCGGGATTGTCGGCGTAGTCGGCGATGACGAAGGGGCCTTCGGCGGTGTCGGCGTCGCGCGCCCGCGCCGCCGCGGCCTCCACGGTGAGGAAGTCGTTGGCGACCTCGAATCGGCCGGCCCAGATCCGGTCGGCGAGGCCCTCGGCGATGGCGCGGGCGCGCTCGGCGGCGCCGGGCACGGCGGTGTCGTGGGTGACGAGCACGGTCGGGCCGACGATCGCGGTGTCGGCCTCGGCGAAGCCTGCGTTGATCGAGACGGCGAGGATGCCGGGCTCGGCCTCGTGGGCGCGGGCGTCGGCATAGAGCGCGGCGGTGACCGGCACGTCGGTGCGCCCGGCGTTGGCCTCCTCGAGCATCGGACGGTGGGCGCGGAGCGTGCGCGGCTTCGCCGTGCCGCGCATCGCCGCGTCGAGGATGCGGCCGGCGTGGCGGCCGGTCTCGCGCATGTCGACGTGCGGATAGGTCTTGTAGGAGACGAAGGCGTCGCCGTGCGCCATCATCGCCGGCGAGGCCATGGCGTGGAGGTCGAGCGTCACGGCGATCGGCAGGTCCGGGCCGACGACGGCGCGCAGCCGCACCAGTAGCTCGCCCTCGCCGTCGTCGGAGAAGGTGGTGACCATCGAGCCGTGCAGGCCGAGCAGGATGCCGTCGATCTCGTCCTTCAGCCGGCTCGCCGCCGACACGATCAGCCCGGCGATGTGGTCGAACGCCTCGCGCGAGACCGGCGCGCCCGGCGTGGCGTGGGCGCTGACCACGTGGGTCACGGTCCAGCCGGCCTCGCGGCCGGCGTCGAGGAAGCCGGCGATCTCGGTGTTGGCGTCGCCGAGCTCGGCGATCGCCGCGTCGCCCTCCTTCAGGATGTTGACCTCGAAGGCGCGCAGGTCGGTGACGCCCTTCTTGAAGGTGTTGCTCTCGTGGATGAACTCGGCGGTGAGCACGTGGAAGGTCATCGGGGGGCGTCCGTGTCGAGGGGGAAGTGGCAGGCGACGGCGTGGCCGTCGGGCGCGGCGGCGAGCGCCGGCGGCACGGCGCGGCAGCGCTCGGCGGCGCGCGGGCAGCGCGCGGCGAAGGCGCAGCCGGCCGGCAGGGCATAGGGCGAGGGGATCTCGCCCGTGAGCGCGGTCAGCGTCCGCCGCTTCGCCGGATCGGGCGGGAAGGAGCTGTCCATCAGCGCGCGGGTGTAGGGATGGCGCGGCGCGGTCCCGGCGGTCGGCAGCACCTCGACGACGGCGCCGAGATACATCACCACGATGCGCGAGCAGAAGTAGCGCACCAGTCCGAGGTCGTGGGAGATGAAGAGATAGGTCAGCCCCATCTCGCGGCGCAGCCGCTCGAGCAGCGCCACGATCTGCGCCTGGATCGAGACGTCGAGCGAGGCGGTCGGCTCGTCGAGGACGACGAGGTCCGGGTGGAGCGCGAGCGCCCGCGCGATGCCGGCGCGCTGCCGCTGGCCGCCGGAGAGCTGGTGCGGATAGGCGGTCGCGAGGCCGCGCGGCAGGCCGACGGCGTCGAGCAGCTCGTCGATCCGGCCGGCGGGGACGGCGAGACCCTGGGCGCGGAACGGCTCGGCGAGCACGTCGGCGAGGCGCCAGCGCGGGTCGAGGCTGGAATAGGGATCCTGGAACACCATCGCCATCTTGCGGCGGACGGCGCGCAGCGCCCGCGGCGCCAGGGCGCCGAGGTCGGTGCCCTCGAAGGCGACGGTGCCGGCGCTCGGCTCGACGAGGCGCAGCACCAGCCGGGCGAGAGTGGACTTGCCGCAGCCGGATTCGCCGACGACGCCGACGATCTCGCCGCGCCGGATCTCGAGCGAGACGTCGTTGACCGCGGTCATGGCGCGTGCCTTGCGGCCGAAGCCGGCGGGCGTCTCGAAGCGGCGGGTCAGGCCGCGGATCGCGACCAGCGGCTCAGCCATGGTCGGCCTCCGCGGGATTGTGGCAGGCGAGCCGGCCGCCGGCGTCCGGCAGCAGCGGGGGCACGGTGACGGCGCAGGCCGCGAGGGCGCGCGGGCAGCGCGGGTGGAAGCGGCAGCCGGCCGGATAGCGCGAGGCCACCGGCACCGCGCCGGGAATGCCGGCGAGGGCGCCCGGCGCCATCCCCTCGCGCGGGATGCAGTCGATCAGGGCGCGGGTGTAGGGGTGGCGCGGCGCGGCGAACAGCGGGCGCACCGTGCGCGCCTCCGCGAGCCGGCCGGCGTAGAGCACGGCGACGTCGTCGCAGACCTGCGCGACCACGCCCATGTCGTGGGTGATCAGCACGAGGCCGAGGCCGCGCTCGGCGACGAGGGCGGCGAGGAGCTGGACGATCTGGGCCTGGACGGTGACGTCGAGCGCCGTGGTCGGCTCGTCGGCGACGATCAGGTCCGGGTCGCCGGCGAGCGCCATGGCGATCACCACGCGCTGCTTCATGCCGCCGGAGAGCTGGTGCGGATAGGCCTCGCAGACGGCGGCGGCGTCGGGGATGCGCATCCGCGTCAGGAGGTCGACCGTGCGCGCCCGGGCGGCGCGGCGGTCGAGCCCGAGGTGCAGGCGCGAGACGATGTCGACCTGCTCGCCGATGCGGTGGACCGGGTCGAGCGCCGTCATCGGGTTCTGGGTGACGAAGCCGATGCGGCGGCCGTGCAGGCGGCGCAGCGCCGGCTCGGGCAGGCCGACGAGGTCGGTGCCGTCGAACACGACGCGGCCGGCGGTGACCGCGCCGCCGACCAGCGGCAGGAGGCCGGTGACGGCGAGGGCGGTCAGCGACTTGCCGGACCCGCTCTCGCCGACGATGCCGAGGATGCGGCCGCGCTCGACCGTGAAGCCGACGCCCTCGACGGCGTCGATGCCGCCGATGCGGATGGAGAGGTTCTCGACCGCGAGCAGCATGTCAGGCCATCCTCGGGCGCGAGCGGACGTCCATCGCCCGGACCAGGGCGTCGCCGAACAGGTTGATGGCGACGACGGTGATCGCGACGGCGAGGCCGGGGAACAGGATGATGCCGGGCGCCTTGAACAGCTGCGCCGTACCCGACGACATCATCGAGCCCCAACTCGGCGTCGGCGGCTGGGCGCCGAGGCCGAAGTAGCCGAGGGTGGCCTCGAGGATGATGGCGTCGCCGGTGGCGAGCATGCCGGCCACCAGCACCGGCGTCAGCGTGTTCGGCACCAGGTGGCGCATCAGGATGAAGCCGTCGGAGCCGCCGAGGCTGCGGGCGGCCTCGACGAAGGTCTCCGACTTCAGCGCCATGATCTGGCCGCGGGCGAGGCGGGCGAACTGGGCGAGATAGGCGACGCCGATCGCCGCCAGCGTGCCGGTGACGCCCGGCCCGACGATCGCGACCAGGATCAGCGCGATCAGGATCTCGGGGAAGGACCACGTCAGGTCGACCGTGACGGTGACCGCCCGGTCGAAGCGGCCGCCGAAATAGCCGGCGGCGGCGCCGAGGATCATGCCGACCGTGACCGACACGCCGATCGCCACCGCCGAGACGCTGAGCGAGGTGCGCGCGCCGTAGAGCAGGCGGGTCAGGAGGTCGCGGCCGAACTCGTCGGTGCCGAGCCAGTGGGCGGCCTCGGGGCCGCGGAAGGCCTGCGACAGCGCCTGGGCGTCGTAGGCGTAGGGCGACACGAGCGGCGCGAACACCGCACCCGCGACCACCGCGACCAGCCAACCGGCCGACAGCGCGCCCTTCGGCGTCGACAGGGCCGCGGCGAGGGTGGAGAGCGCCTCCCTCACGACAGCGCCGCCCGGACCCGGGGGTCCATCGCCGCCTGGACGAGGTCGCCGGCGAGCGTGCCGAGCATCACCGCGACGGCGAGCATCAGGAGGCAGGCCTGGACGACCGGATAGTCGTGCTGGTTCAGCGCCTTGATCAACGTGGTGCCGAGGCCCGGGCGGGCGAACACCACCTCGACGGTGACCGAGCCGCCGAGGATCCAGCCGATCCGGAGCGCGAGGATGGTGACGACCGGGATCATGGCGTGGCGCAGCACGTGGGCGAAGCGGATGCGGGCGGGCGACAGGCCCTTGGCGTGGAGCAGCATGACGAAGTCGCGGGTACCGGCCTCGATCATGGCGACGCGGGTGACGCGGGCGACCAGCGCCGTGCCGCCGAGCCCGACGGTGAGCACCGGCAGCACGAGGCTCGACCAGGTGCGCGCGCCGGAGACCGGGAACCAGCCGAGCGAGACCGAGAAGATCAGGATCAGGATCAGCCCGAGCCAGAAGCCGGGCAGGGTGGAGCCGAGGAGCACGCCGGCCATGATCGCCTGATCCGGCCAGCGGTCGCGGAAGCGGGCGGCGAGGATGCCGAGCCCGATGCCGACCACGGTGGAGAACAGGATCGCGAGGCCGCCGAGCGTCAGCGAATGCGGCAGCGCCTGCGCCACGATCTCGGCGACCGGCCGCCGCCCGACGATGGCGGTGCCGAGGTCGCCGGTCAGCACCTTGCCGAGCCAGATCGCGTATTGCACCGGCAGCGGCCGGTCGAGCCCGTAGCGCGCCTCGATCGCGGCGCGGTCGGAGGCGGACGAGCCGACCTTCATCAGGTTGTCGACCGGGTCGCCCGGGATCAGGTGGATGATCAGGAAGATCACCACGGAGACGGCCAGGAAGACCGGTATCAGCGCCGCCAGACGGCGGATGGTGTAGGCGAGCATCGCCGCGGGGTCCGTGGCTGGCGGGACGGGGGTGGGGGCAGGGCACGGGAGCGCCTTGCCCGGGATCGTGCGGGTGCCGGATCGCGCGACGGCGCGCCGCCGGCCGGTGTTCGGACGCGGCCGACGCCGCCACCCATCCTTCCCCTCAGGGGAAGGTGGCCGGCCGGCAGGCCGGTCGGAAGGGGTCGCGGTTCCGTCTTCCGTTCGGCATGGCGTTCCTCCGGCGAGCGCGGCGATCGACGCCCGGCCCGACCCCTTCCGCCGCGCTCCGCTCGGCACCTTCCCCTGAGGGGAAGGATGAAGAGGAGCGTGGGGCCGGCCGTTGTTCCCAAGCCCGACACGGGGAGGGGCGGTGGAGCGAGGCGTCGGCCACTTCTACCCTCCCCCTCGTGGGGAGGGTCCGAGCGGAGCGAGGGGGTGGGGTGGCGCCGAGGTGTCGGCGTCGCGCCTCACGCCCGGCGACCCTCCCCGGCGCTCCACTGACCCTCCCGCGAGGGGAGGGTCAGTGGAGCGCGGGGCCGGCCACTCCTACCCTCCCCCTCGTGGGGAGGATCCGAGCGGAGCGAGGGGGTGGGGTGGCGCCGACGTTTTGCCGTCGCGCCCCACGCCCGGCGACCCTCCCCGGCGCTCCGCGCCGACCCTCCCACGAGGGGAGGGTCAGGGGAGCGTGGGGCCGGCCGTTGCGCCGCCCTCCCGCGAGGGAGGCGCGGGAGCGCCTACCCCGATCCCTCAGTCCTTGGTGGCGATGTCCATCGCCAGCGAGGAGAAGAACGGCGTCTCCTCGTACTTCGGCAGTTCGATGCGCGTGTTGTTGTAGGCGATCGCGTCGACCGGCTGGTAGATCGGCGAGAACGGATACTGCGACAGCACGTATTCGTGGTAGGCGATGAAGTTGGCGGTGCGCTCCTCGCCGGTCTTCGACCCGGTCATCGCCTTGGTGCGCAGTTCCTCGGCCTTGGGGTCGTTGAACATCGACACGTTGGGGTAGCCGAGACGGTCGCCGCCGAAGAACCAGTCGATGATGTCGGCGTTGTCCCAGTCGTAGGAGCGGACCGCCGCCTGATGGCCGCCCTTCTTGTACTCGTCGCGGATCATCGAGGAATCGAAGGTGGTGATCGGCGCGTCGATGCCGACGGCCTTCAGCTGGGCCTGGACCACCTCGGTGAGGCGGCGGAACGAGCTGTCGGACTGGGTCCACAGCTGGATCTGCAGCGGCTTGCCGTCCTTGGTGCGGATGCCGTCGGCGCCCTTGACCCAGCCGGCCTCGTCGAGCAGCGCCTCGGCGCGCGCCGGATCGTAGGCGATCTTGTACTTCGGATCGACGTTGGCCTCGGCCAGCGAGGAGATCAGGAAGGTGTCGGCGACGGCGCCGACGCCGCCGTAGATCGAATCCAGGATCTCCTTCTGGTTGATCGCCTTGGCCGCGGCCTCGCGGACGCGGATGTCGGTGAACGGCTCCTTGGTGACGTTCATCACGAAATAGGCGACGTTCTGGCCCGGGCGGGTCAGGAGCGTCAGGTCGCTCTCCTTGGCGAGCTCGGCGCGGTAGTCGATCGGCACGTTGAGCATGACGTCGACGCCGCCGGTCTTCATCTCGAGGAAGGCGGTGGAGTCCTCGGCGATCTCGCGGAAGATCGCGCGGTCGAACTTGGCCGGGCCGGGGTTGGACGAGATGTCCGAGCCCCAGGTGTAGTCGTCGTTGCGCACCAGCACCGTCTCCTGGCCGACGGTGAAGCTCTCCAGCTTGAACGGACCGGTGCCGATCGCGCCCTTGGCGGCGAAGTCGTCGCCGAGCGCGGCATAGGCCTTCGGCTCGACCACGCCCATGAAGGTGGACGAGAGATTGTAGAGGAGGTTCGGGTCCGGCGACTTCATGACGAACTTGACGGTGTGTTCGTCGATCACCTCGACCTTCTCGATCGAGGCCGTCATGTAGGCGCTCTCGGTCCCGGCGTAGAGCGGGATCCAGCCGGCGACGCTCGCCGCGGTGAAGGGCTCGCCGTTGTGGAACTTGACGCCCTTCTTCAGGTGGAAGGTCCAGGACATGCCGTCCGCGGCCTCCTCCCAGCTCTCGGCGAGGTGGGGGTGGTACTTGCGGTGGACGTCCATCTCGACGAGGCGGTCGTAGATGAGCTGGGTGGCGGCGTTGAGGTTGACGGCCTTGACCGGGTCGTAGCCCGGGGTGCCGACCTCGGAGGTGCCGAGCACGAAGGTGACGTCGCCCGCGAAGGCGGCGCCGGAGACGAGGATGGCCGCCGCGGCGACCGCACCCTTCAGGAAGTTGGACCTCATCCGATGGAACATCACGATACTCCTCTGGCCGGTCTCTCGTTGTTTCTCGTCCGCGGCCCGCCGGCGGCCGCGGTCGTCATTTCAGGGGCCCCCGGGGGTCGCCGGTGTGGCCGATGAAGTCGTTGTAGAGCGAGGACACCCGCGCCATCCGCCGCTCGACCTCGGGGCCGAGTTCGGCGAAGACGGCGTTGACGAGGAGCCCGATCAGGCTCGCCATCGCCGAGGTGGCGTCCCAGAACTGGTTGAGGTCGGTCTGCACCGCGAGGACCTCGTCGACGACGCCGCGGGCCCAGTCGCAGTAGGGATCGGTGACCAGCGTCACCGGCACGCCGGCCTCGCGGGCGGCGAGCGCGAGCCGCCGGGTCAGTCGCGAATAGCGCCGGCCGTCGATCAGCACGAGGCAGGCCTCGCCGGGTGCGTTCAGCAGCACCTCGCCGAAATGGCCGCCCTCGAGGTCGGCGAGCTGCACGCCGGGCCGGAGGTACTGCAGGCCGTGGGCGAGGTATTGCGCGTGGCCGCGCTCGGTCTGGAAACCGGCCACGAACACCTTGGGGCTGGTCGCGAGCCGGCGCGCCACCCGGGCGAATTCGGCGGTCCGGGCGAGTTCGTGGTTGGCGACCACGGCGGCGATCTCGCGCTCGAGCGCCCGGGCGCGGACATCGTCGCCCTCGCGGCTGCGGGCGGCGAAGTCGCGCAGCCGGTCGCCGATCAGCCAGGCGCGGTCGCCGAGGTCGTCCTGGAGCGCGCCCTTGAGGTCCTTGAAGTGGCGGAAGCCGACGGCGCGGCAGTAGCGCCCGATCGAGGCCTCGGAGACGCCGATGCGCAGGGCCACGGAAGCCGCGGTCTCGAAGGGCAGGCTGGCGAGGTTGGCGAGGAAGTAGCTGGCGATCGCCGCCTCGGTGCGGGTGGCGCCGGCGAGGCTGGATTCGAGCCGGCGACGCAGGTCCGCGCCCGCCGCCGTCGCCTCCCTGCCGTCGCCGCCGTCCGTCATCGCGAGCCCCCCTGCCGAGCCGATGGCGTATAGAAAACTTTCAAACCGGACTTCTTGCAAGAAAAATTGTTGCCGCCTAAGCTCGGATCGTCGATCGGACAACGGCGGCCCTGCCGGGCTGCCGGAACGGGCCGGCGATCCCGGCGGCGCCCAAGCGGCGACCCGTGCGGTGGACATCGAGGGGAGGAGACGACGCCCATGACCCGACCCGCCCTGCGGATCGACGGCGCCGAGCTGCGCGTGGTGCGGCTGCCGCTGGTGACGCCCTTCACGATCTCCACCGGCACCATGCACGAGAAGCTGTTCCCGCTGCTGACACTGCGCGCCGACGGCCTCGAGGGTTACGCCGAGGGCGTGATGGACCCGCTGCCGGACTATCTCGAGGAGACCCTGCCGGCCGCGCTCGCCATGCTCGGCGAGGTGCTGCTGCCGGGCATCGTCGGCCGCGCCTTCGAGAGCCCGGAGGCGCTGGAGGCGACGCTGGCGTCCTGGCGCGGCCACCGGATGACGCTGGCGATGGTCGAGATGGCCTTCCGCGACCTCCACGCCAAGGCGCTCGACCTGCCGCTGAAGACGCTGCTCGGCGGTTCGGGCGAGGCGGTCGACGTCGGGGTCTCGCTCGGCATCGGGCCGATCGAGGGCACGATCGAGCGGGTCCGCGCCCACGTCGAGCAGGGTTACAAGCGGATCAAGCTGAAGATCATGCCGGGCCACGACGTCGCCCTGGTCGAGGCGGTCAGGGCGGTCTTCCCCGACGTCCGGCTCTCGGTCGACGCCAACAGCTGCTACCGCCTCGCCGACGCCGCGATGCTGAAGCGGCTCGACCGCTTCGGCCTCGATTACATCGAGCAGCCGCTCGCCTACGACGACATCCACGACCACGCGCTGCTGCAGGCGCGGATCGACACGCCGATCTGCCTCGACGAGAGCATCCGCACCGTCGGACACGCCCGCCGGGCGCTGCAGGCCGACGCCACCCGCGTCGTCAACGTCAAAGTCGGCCGGGTCGGCGGCCACGGCGAGGCGCGGCGGATCCACGATCTCTGTGCCGCCTTCGACGTGCCGGTCTGGTGCGGCGGCATGCTGGAATCCGGCGTCGGCCGCGCCCACAACCTGCATCTCTCGACGCTGCCGAACTTCGCCAAGCCCGGCGACACCTCCTCGGCGAGCCGCTACTTCCACCGCGACATCGTCTTGGAGAAACTCGAGGCCGTGGACGGCCGCATGGCGGTGCCGCAAGGCCCGGGCATCGGCGTGACGCTCGACCGCACCTTCCTCGACACGGTCACCGTCTCGGCCGAGGACGTCCTGCCGTGAGCCTCGTCATCCGCGATCTCGACGGCATGGCCGAGTTCCGCGCCGCGGAGGCGCTGCAACGGGCGGTCTGGGGCGAGGACGACGCCGCCGACCCCGCCGACCTGATGATGGTGATCCAGCACGAGGGCGGACTCGTCGCCGGTGCCTTCGAGGACGGCCGCATGCTCGGCTACGTCTTCGGATTCCCGACCGCGACGGTGGGGCTGCAACACTCGCACCGGCTCGCCGTGCTCGCGGAGGCGCGCGGGCGCGGGCTCGGCGCGCGGCTGAAGTGGTACCAGGCCGACTGGTGCTTCGCCCGCGGCGTCACCCACGTGCGCTGGACGTTCGACCCGCTCCGCCTCGCCAACGCCGCGCTCAACGTCGAACGGCTCGGCGCCGAGGTCGCGACCTACCTGCCGGACTATTACGGCGCCATGGCCGGCATCAACGCCGGCACGCCGTCGGACCGGCTGCTGGCCGACTGGCGGCTGGGCGGCCCCGGCGTCGCCCGCGCCCGCACCGGCCTGCCGCCGCTCGACGAGACGGCGCGGGCGGCTGCTCTCCGGATCCGCATCCCCGCCGACTTCGGCACGCTGCTCGTCGCCGACCCCGCCCGTGCCGCGGTGGAACGGGCCACGGTCGGCGCCGCCCTGCGGGCCGCGATCGCCGACGGGCTGGTGATCCGCGGCTTCGACGCGGCGCGGCGGGAGTATCTTCTGGTCGCGGGGTGAGGGCGGCGCGCTGCTGACGGCGGCCGACGCGGGCGCGGGCTTTCCTCCCGGCGTCGTCGACCCCGTCCCGGAGAACCGCCGTGCCCCTCTGGCCGCCCGTCCCGCGCACCGAGCCCGGCCGTACCGGCCGCGGCCTCGTCTTCTCCGACGACTTCGACGCGCCGGGTCTGAACCGGGCGCGCTGGAGCGACCTCTACCTGCCGCACTGGACCGGGGACGGCCTCGGCCGCGCCCGATTCGGGATCGCCGGCGGCGCGCTGACGCTCGAGGTGCCCGACGACCTGCCGCCCTGGTGCCCCGAGCACGACGGCGACATCCGCGTCTCCGCGCTGCAGACCGGTCATCGCGCCGGCCCGGTCGGCTCCCCGGACGGCCAGCACCGCTTCCGGCCGGAGCTTCGGGTCCGCCGCCGGCTGCCCGAACTCGGGCTCTACCTGCCGCTCCGGCACCGAATCGAGATGCGCGCCCGCGCGGTACTCGACGCCGGCGCGCTCGCCTCGCTCTACCTGATCGGCTTCGAGGAGCACCCGGACGATTCGGGCGAGATCACGCTGATGGAGGTGTTCGGCCGCAAGGCGGGGCCGGACGGCACGGTGGTCCGGCGCGGGATCAAGGCGATCGGCGACCCGCGGATGGCCACCGAGATCCTCGACGACCGCCTGCCGCTGCGAATCGAGGACTGGCACGTCTACGCCGCCGACTGGACGGCGGCGGGCGTGGCCTTCGAGATCGACGGCCGCCCGGTCGGCCGGGTCGCCGGCGCGCCGGACTATCCGATGCAGCTGATGCTGACGCTCTACCGGCTCGCGCCCGCGGAAACCGCGGCGCCGCCGGCGCGCTTCGAGGTCGACTACGTCAGGGGATACGCGTGACCGTGGAGGGGGATGCGGGCGCCGCCGCCGCATCTTCCTCTTGCCTCCGGGACCGAGGCGCGCTAAACGGTCGCTCGCTCCCGACCGGCGCGCCTCGGCGCGACGCGGGTGCGCGACCTGGAGGGGTATAGCTCAGTTGGTAGAGCGGCGGTCTCCAAAACCGCAGGTCGCAGGTTCGAGCCCTGCTGCCCCTGCCATTTCCGTCACTTGCGGAGATGGCGCGAAGGTCATAGATAACGGTTCCCTGATCGCGGCGCGCGGGATCCACATCCCGCGCGCCCGACTGTCATGAGCAGGCCATGGCCACGAAGACCAACCCTCTCCAGTTCCTCCAGCAGGTCCGCACCGAGACCGCCAAGGTGAGCTGGCCGTCGCGCCGCGAGACCGCGATCACGACGACCATGGTGTTCATCATGGCCTTCGTCGCCGCGGTGTTCTTCCTGGTGGTGGACCAGCTGCTGCACTACGGCGTCGGGCTCCTGCTCGGCATCGGCGGCTGACGGTCGGACAAGGGGAGAGTCGCGTCATGGCCAAGCGCTGGTACATCGTCCACGCCTATTCCAATTTCGAGAAGAAGGTGGCGGACTCCATCAAGGAGCAGGCGCACCAGCGCGGGCTCGACCACCTGTTCGAGCAGATCCTGGTGCCGACCGAGAGCGTCACCGAGGTCCGCCGCGGCCGCAAGGTCAGCGCCGAGCGCAAGTTCTTCCCCGGTTACGTCCTCGTTCGCATGGACATGACCGACGAGGCCTACCACCTCATCAAGAACACGCCGAAGGTCACCGGCTTCCTCGGCTCCGACAACAAGCCGATCCCGATCCCCGACCGCGAGGCCGAGCGGATCATGCATCAGGTCGAGGAAGGCGTCGAGCGGCCCAAGCCCTCCGTCTCCTTCGAGATCGGCGAGCAGGTGCGCGTCTCCGACGGCCCGTTCGCCTCGTTCAACGGCCTCGTCGAGGAAGTCGACGAGGAGCGCTCGCGCCTCAAGGTCGCGGTGTCGATCTTCGGTCGCGCCACCCCCGTCGAGCTCGAATACGGCCAGGTCGAGAAGGTCTGAGCCGGTTTCGCGGACCGGTTCCCGGTCCGCGTCGCCGCGGCGTCGCCGCGGCTCCACCCCGTGGGAGACGGGTCCTGCTGATCGCCGGCAGGAGCGCCCGCCGAACCACGAAACCCACCCGCGGCCGGCCCGTCCGGACGCGTCACCGGGAGAGATGAGATGGCGAAGAAGATCACCGGCTACCTGAAGCTTCAGGTCAAGGCCGGCTCGGCGACCCCGTCGCCGCCGATCGGTCCCGCGCTCGGTCAGCGCGGCCTCAACATCATGGAATTCTGCAAGGCGTTCAACGCCCAGACGCAGTCCATGGAGAAGGGGATGCCGATCCCCGTGCTGTTCACGATCTACGCGGACCGCTCGTTCACCTTCAAGCTGCGCACGCCGCCGACCTCCTACTTCCTGAAGCAGGCGGCCGGCATCTCGTCGGGCTCGAAGACCCCGGGCAAGGGCTCCGCCGGCACCGTCACCCGCGCCCAGCTCCGCGAGATCGCGGAGAAGAAGATGGCCGACCTCAACACGGTCGACGTCGACAGCGCCGTGCTCATGGTCGAGGGCTCCGCCCGCGCCATGGGCCTCCAGATCGCGGAGTGAGGTGAATCATGCCGAAGATCGCCAAGCGCGTCGCCGCGTCCCGTGAGGGCATCGACCGCAACAAGCTCTACGCCGTGACCGACGCCGTCGGCATGGTCAAGGAGCGCGCCAAGGCCAAGTTCGACGAGACCGTCGAAGTCGCCATCAACCTCGGCGTCGACCCCCGTCACGCCGACCAGATGGTCCGCGGCGTCGTCAACCTGCCGAACGGCACCGGCCGCACCGTGCGCGTCGCCGTGTTCGCCCGCGGCGTCAAGGCCGACGAGGCCAAGGCCGCCGGCGCGGACATCGTCGGCGCCGAGGACCTGGTCGAGCAGATCCAGGGCGGCACGATCGACTTCGACCGCTGCATCGCGACCCCGGACCTGATGCCGCTCGTCGGCCGCCTCGGCAAGGTGCTCGGCCCGCGCGGCCTGATGCCGAACCCGAAGGTCGGCACCGTGACCGTCGACGTCGCCGGCGCCGTCAAGGCGTCCAAGGGCGGCGCCGTCGAGTTCCGCGTCGAGAAGGCGGGCATCGTCCACGCCGGCGTCGGCAAGGTCTCGTTCACGTCCGACGCGCTGATCGAGAACATCCGCGCCATCCTGGACGCCGTCCAGCGGGCCAAGCCGTCGGGCGCCAAGGGCACCTACCTGCAGCGCGTGTCCATCTCCTCGACGATGGGCCCGGGCGTGAAGGTGGACCCCGCGACCATCGCCGCCCAGGCGAACGGCTGACGCGAGCCATTCGCGGACGTCGCCCGTCGCGGCGTCCGCGGGCCGTCCCCCGGGACGGCCGAACGAGATCCCGCCCGCAAGGGCGGGAGGTCCGGCCGGCGGAGGCGCCTTTCGAGGCGTCCCCCGCGGGCCGAAACCTGTCCGAGATTGCAGGTGTCGAACCTTTCGGTCCGACCTAAGCCGCTCTCGGGTCGACCATCACCGCTTTTACGGGCGGCGGTCGGCCGGGGCCTGCATGAGACGGGAGTGGGACCCGAACTTTGGAAGACCGTGCCGCGGGCGACCGCGGACCGGACGTGACAGGATCGGTTCGAACTCTTCCCTCCAGCCTCCGTCGGAGCGATCCGGGACCGGGCTGGCGGACAGGCCATGCGAACGCCGGCCGGCCCCTCGGGGCGGGACGGCATCAGCAACCCCGGCGGCGGAGCATCCGGTTCCGTCGCTGAATGGAGACAGGCCGTGGATAGAGCGGAAAAGCGGGAACTGGTCGGCACGCTCAACACCGCGTTCAAGGACGCCGGTGTGATCGTCGTCGCCCACTACCAGGGCCTTACCGTCGCCGAACTGCAGGCGTTCCGCGCCCGCGTTCGCGAGGCCGGCGGCAAGGTCAAGGTCGCGAAGAACCGTCTCGCCAAGCTTGCTCTTCAAGGCACGGATGCTGCGCACATCGCGGACCTCTTCAAGGGTCCGACCGTGGTCGCCTACTCGGCGGATCCGGTCGCAGCCTCCAAGGTCGCCGTGGAATACGCCCGGACGAACGACAAGCTCGTCATCCTGGGTGGTGCCCTCGGCAAGACCAATATGGACCCCGACGGTGTGAAGGCGCTCGCCTCGCTGCCGTCGCTCGACGAACTGCGCGCGAAGCTGGTGGGCATGATCCAGACCCCCGCCACTCGCATCGCTGGCGTCGTGCAGGCGCCGGCGGCTCAGCTCGCCCGCGTTTTCGGGGCCTATGCCAAGAAGGACGAAGCGGCGTGAGGCCGTTCGACCAGAAGTCAAAAATCCGGTTCGAACCGATTGTGAAGGAAGTAGAAAATGGCTGATCTGTCCAAGCTCGTCGACGAGCTGTCCGCCCTCACCGTCCTCGAGGCGGCCGAGCTGTCGAAGATGCTCGAGGAGAAGTGGGGCGTGTCCGCCGCGGCTCCGGTCGCCGTGGCCGCCGCCGGCGGTGGCGCCGCCGCCCCGGCCGTCGTCGAGGAAGAGAAGACCGAGTTCGACGTCATCCTCGTCGACGCCGGCGACAAGAAGATCAACGTGATCAAGGAAGTGCGCGCGATCACCGGCCTCGGCCTCAAGGAGGCCAAGGACCTGGTCGAGGGCGCTCCCAAGCCGGTCAAGGAGGCCGTCTCCAAGGACGACGCCGCCAAGTTCAAGAAGCAGCTCGAAGAGGCCGGCGCGAAGGTCGACGTCAAGTAATCGACCCCACGCGTTTCGCGGCGGGCGGCCTGGAAGCGGGCCGCCCCCGCATGCATTTTGGAACGGGCCATCATTCGGCCCGAATCGGAGCGGATCCGGAGCGGTCCGTTCTCCGAGTGTTCGGGGATCGGGGCTGTCCCGAGCGCTTCCGCGGCCCAGAGGCGGGGCGGGAAGGGTTCCGGACAGCCGATCCGGGGAAACGAGGAAAGCGATGGCGCAGACTTTCAACGGCCGCAGGCGGATCCGCAAGTTCTTCGGCGACATCCGCGAAGTCGCGGAAATGCCGAACCTGATCGAGGTCCAGAAGGCGTCCTACGACCAGTTCCTGATGGTCGAGGAGCCGAAGGGCGGCCGGGCGGACGAGGGTCTGCAGTCGGTCTTCAAGTCCGTGTTCCCGATCTCGGACTTCGCGGGCACCGCGTATCTCGAGTTCGTCCGCTACGAGTTCGAGCCGCCGAAGTACGACGTCGACGAGTGCCGCCAGCGCGGCATGACTTTCGCCGCGCCGCTCAAGGTGACGCTGCGGCTGATCGTGTTCGACGTGGACGAGGACACCGGCGCCAAGTCCGTCAAGGACATCAAGGAGCAGGACGTCTACATGGGCGACATGCCGCTCATGACGGACAACGGCACCTTCATCGTCAACGGCACCGAGCGCGTGATCGTCTCGCAGATGCACCGCTCGCCGGGCGTGTTCTTCGACCACGACAAGGGCAAGACGCACTCCTCGGGCAAGCTGCTGTTCGCCGCCCGCATCATCCCGTACCGCGGTTCCTGGCTCGACATCGAGTTCGACGCCAAGGACATCGTCTACGCGCGCATCGATCGGCGCCGGAAGATCCCGGTGACGTCGCTGTTGTTCGCGCTCGGGCTCGACGGCGAGGAGATCCTCGGCACCTTCTACAACAAAATCCTCTACACCCGCGACAAGGGCGGGTGGCGGATGCCCTACGACGCCCAGCGCATGAAGGGCATGAAGGCCGTCGGCGACCTCGTCGACGCCGACACCGGCGAGGTCGTGGTCGAGGCCGGTCGCAAGCTGACCGCCCGCGCCGCCCGCCAGCTCGCCGACAAGGGCCTCAAGGCCCTGAAGGTGACCGACGAGGATCTCGAGGGTCTCTACCTCGCCGAGGACGTGGTCAACTACGGCACCGGCGAGATCTACGCCGAGGCCGGCGAAGAGATCACGCCCAAGATGATGACGCTGCTGAAGGATCTCGGCTACGACGAGCTCCCGCTGCTCGACATCGACCACGTCAACACCGGCGCCTACATCCGCAACACGCTCTCGGTCGACAAGAACGAGACGCGCGAAGAGGCCCTGTTCGACATCTACCGGGTGATGCGCCCGGGCGAGCCGCCGACCGTGGACACCGCCGAGGCGATGTTCCAGTCGCTGTTCTTCGACGCCGAGCGCTACGACCTCTCCGCGGTCGGCCGCGTGAAGATGAACATGCGCCTCGACCTCAAGTGCCCGGACACCGTCCGCGTGCTGCGCAAGGAGGACATCCTCGCGGTCATCCGCACGCTCGTCGAGCTGCGCGACGGCAAGGGCGAGATCGACGACATCGACAACCTCGGCAACCGCCGCGTCCGCTCGGTCGGCGAGCTGATGGAGAACCAGTACCGCGTCGGCCTCCTGCGCATGGAGCGCGCGATCAAGGAGCGCATGTCCTCGGTCGACATCGACACGGTCATGCCGCAGGACCTGATCAACGCCAAGCCGGCGGCGGCCGCCGTGCGCGAGTTCTTCGGCTCGTCGCAGCTGTCGCAGTTCATGGACCAGACCAACCCGCTCTCGGAGATCACGCACAAGCGTCGTCTCTCGGCCCTCGGCCCGGGCGGTCTGACCCGCGAGCGCGCCGGCTTCGAGGTGCGCGACGTGCACCCGACGCACTACGGCCGCATCTGCCCGATCGAGACGCCGGAAGGCCCGAACATCGGCCTGATCAACTCGCTGGCGACTTTCGCCCGCGTCAACAAGTACGGCTTCATCGAGAGCCCCTACCGCAAGGTCGTCGACGGCCGCGTCACGGACGAGGTGATCTACCTCTCCGCGATGGAGGAATCGAAGTACACGGTCGCCCAGGCGAACGTGGAGTTCGACGCGTCGGGCAAGCTGACCGAGGACCTCGTCGTCTGCCGTCAGGCCGGCGAGAACGTGCTCGTGACGCCGGACCGCGTCGACTTCATGGACGTGTCGCCGAAGCAGCTCGTCTCGGTCGCCGCGGCGCTGATCCCGTTCCTCGAGAACGACGACGCCAACCGCGCCCTGATGGGCTCGAACATGCAGCGTCAGGCGGTTCCGCTGGTGCGCGCCGAGGCCCCGTTCGTCGGCACCGGCATGGAGCCGGTGGTGGCGCGCGACTCCGGTGCGGCCATCGGCGCCCGCCGTGGCGGCGTGGTCGACCAGGTCGACGCCACCCGTATCGTCATCCGGGCGACCGAGGACCTCGACCCCTCGAAGTCCGGCGTCGACATCTACCGACTGATGAAGTTCCAGCGCTCCAACCAGTCGACCTGCATCAACCAGCGTCCGCTGGTGCGCGTCGGCGACGTGGTGGAGAAGGGCGACATCATCGCCGACGGCCCGTCGACGGACCTCGGCGACCTCGCCCTCGGCCGCAACGTGCTCGTCGCGTTCATGCCCTGGAACGGCTACAACTTCGAGGACTCGATCCTCCTCTCCGAGAAGATCGTCGGCGAGGACGTGTTCACGTCCATCCACATCGACGAGTTCGAGGTGATGGCCCGTGACACCAAACTCGGTCCGGAGGAGATCACGCGCGACATTCCGAACGTGTCGGAAGAGGCGCTGAAGAACCTCGACGAAGCCGGCATCGTCTACATCGGCGCCGACGTCCAGGCCGGCGACATCCTGGTCGGCAAGATCACGCCGAAGGGCGAGAGCCCGATGACGCCGGAGGAGAAGCTGCTCCGCGCCATCTTCGGCGAGAAGGCGTCGGACGTGCGCGACACCTCGCTGCGGGTGCCCCCGGGCGTGACCGGCACGATCGTCGAAGTGCGCGTCTTCAACCGCCACGGCGTCGAGAAGGACGAGCGCGCCATGGCGATCGAGCGCGAGGAGATCGAGCGCCTCGCCAAGGACCGCGACGACGAGCAGGCGATCCTCGACCGCAACGTCTACGGTCGTCTCGCCGCCATGCTGTCCGGCAAGGTCGGCGTCGCCGGCCCGAAGGGATTCCGCAAGGACACCGAGCTCGACCAGGAGCGCCTGGAGGAGTATCCGCGCTCGCAGTGGTGGCAGTTCGCCGTCGCCGACGACGCGCAGATGGCGGAGATCGAAGCGCTGCGCAAGCAGTACGACGAGAGCCGCAAGCGCCTCGAGCAGCGCTTCATCGACAAGGTCGAGAAGCTGCAGCGCGGCGACGAGCTGCCGCCGGGCGTCATGAAGATGGTCAAGGTCTTCGTGGCGGTGAAGCGCAAGATCCAGCCGGGCGACAAGATGGCCGGCCGTCACGGCAACAAGGGTGTCGTGTCGCGGATCGTGCCGGTGGAGGACATGCCGTTCCTCGAGGACGGCACCCACGTCGACATCGTGCTGAACCCGCTCGGCGTGCCCTCGCGCATGAACGTCGGCCAGATCCTCGAGACCCACCTCGGCTGGGCCTGCGCGGGCATGGGCCGCAAGATCGGCGAGATGCTGGACGCCTACCGGCAGTCCGGCGCCATCGAGCCGCTGCGCGAGCGCATCGTCGACACCTTCGAGGGCTCGCCCAAGACCGAGAAGGTCCGCGAGTTCGACGACGAGGCGGTGGTGCGTCTCGCCGAGCAGGTCAAGAAGGGCGTCTCGATCGCGACGCCGGTCTTCGACGGCGCCCGCGAGCCGGACGTGGTCGACCTCCTGAAGAAGGCGGGCCTGCACACCTCGGGCCAGTCGACGCTCTACGACGGCCGGACCGGCGAGTCGTTCGACCGCAAGGTCACCGTCGGCTACATCTACATGCTGAAGCTGCACCACCTCGTGGACGACAAGATCCACGCCCGGTCGATCGGCCCCTACTCGCTCGTCACCCAGCAGCCGCTGGGCGGCAAGGCGCAGTTCGGCGGCCAGCGCTTCGGCGAGATGGAGGTCTGGGCGCTCGAGGCCTACGGCGCGGCCTACACGCTCCAGGAGATGCTGACGGTGAAGTCGGACGACGTGGCCGGCCGCACCAAGGTCTACGAGGCGATCGTCCGCGGCGACGACAGCTTCGAGGCCGGCATCCCCGAGAGCTTCAACGTGCTGGTCAAGGAGATGCGCTCGCTCGGCCTCAACGTCGAGCTGGTGAACTCGAAGGAGCGCGCCGGCGTCCTGGACGCCGACCGCCCGGCCGACGCGGCGGAGTGATCCGCCGCGCCGTGAGTTCGTGAGAGACGGACGAGCATTCTGGCCGCCCGGACCCCATGTGAGGGGATCGGGCGGCCGGCTTCGTCCGAAGCCGCAGACAGATTCATGCGGCGGTCCTGGTCATCTGCGGCAGAGACCCGCGACCGGCCCGCATTCGAGGAGAGAGAGCCGATGAACCAAGAGGTCATGAACCTTTTCAACCCGCAGGCTCCCGTACAGACCTTCGACCAGATCAAGATCTCGATCGCGAGCCCGGAAAAGATCCTTTCGTGGTCCTACGGCGAGATCAAGAAGCCCGAGACCATCAACTACCGCACGTTCAAGCCCGAGCGTGACGGCCTGTTCTGCGCGCGCATCTTCGGACCGATCAAGGACTACGAGTGCTTGTGCGGCAAGTACAAGCGCATGAAGTACAAGGGCGTCATCTGCGAGAAGTGCGGCGTCGAGGTGACGCTGAGCCGCGTGCGCCGCGAGCGCATGGGCCACATCGAGCTCGCCGCGCCTGTCGCGCACATCTGGTTCCTGAAGTCGCTGCCGAGCCGCATCGGCCTGCTGCTCGACATGCCGCTCAAGGACCTCGAGCGCATCCTCTACTTCGAACACTACGTCGTCACCGAGCCCGGTCTCACCCCGCTGAAGCTGCACCAGCTGCTCAGCGAGCAGGAGTACATGCGCGCCCAGGACGAGTACGGCGAGGACTCGTTCACGGCCCTGATCGGCGCCGAGGCGATCCGCGAGCTCTTGCAGTCGCTGAACCTCGCCAAGCTGGCCGAGCGCCTGCGCCAGGAGATCGCCGAGTCGACCTCCGAGCTGAAGCCGAAGAAGCTCGCCAAGCGCGTCAACATCATCGAGGCCTTCATCGAATCCGGCAACAAGCCGGAGTGGATGGTGATGTCGGTGATCCCGGTCATCCCGCCGGACCTGCGCCCGCTGGTCCCGCTGGACGGCGGCCGCTTCGCGACCTCCGACCTCAACGACCTCTACCGCCGCGTCATCAACCGCAACAACCGCCTGAAGCGGCTGATCGAGCTGCGCGCGCCCGACATCATCATCCGCAACGAGAAGCGCATGCTTCAGGAGGCGGTGGACGCGCTGTTCGACAACGGCCGCCGCGGCCGCGTCATCACGGGCGCCAACAAGCGTCCGCTGAAGTCGCTCAGCGACATGCTGAAGGGCAAGCAGGGCCGCTTCCGCCAGAACCTGCTCGGCAAGCGCGTCGACTACTCCGGCCGTTCGGTCATCGTGGTCGGCCCGGAGATGAAGCTGCACCAGTGCGGCCTGCCGAAGAAGATGGCGCTCGAGCTGTTCAAGCCGTTCATCTACTCGCGGCTCGACGCCAAGGGCTACTCGTCGACCGTGAAGCAGGCGAAGAAGCTCGTCGAGAAGGAGCGCCCGGAGGTCTGGGACATCCTCGACGAGGTGATCCGCGAGCATCCGGTTATGCTGAACCGCGCCCCGACGCTGCACCGCCTCGGCATCCAGGCCTTCGAGCCGGTGCTGATCGAGGGCAAGGCGATCCAGCTGCACCCGCTGGTCTGCTCTGCCTTCAACGCGGACTTCGACGGCGACCAGATGGCCGTGCACGTTCCCCTGAGCCTCGAGGCCCAGCTGGAAGCGCGCGTCCTGATGATGTCGACGAACAACATCCTGCACCCCGCGAACGGCGCGCCGATCATCGTGCCGTCGCAGGACATCGTGCTCGGCCTCTACTACCTCTCGATCATGAACGAGGGTGAGCCGGGCGAGGACATGGTGTTCTCCGACATGGGCGAGCTGCAGCACGCGCTCGACACCGGCGCGGTGACGCTGCACACCAAGATCCGCGGCCGCTATCGCGGCGTCGACAAGGACGGCAACGTCACGTCGAAGATCTACGTGACCAGCCCGGGCCGGATGAAGATCGCGGAGCTTCTGCCGAAGCACCACGCGGTGCCGTTCGACCTCTGCAACGAGCTGATGACGAAGAAGAAGATCTCCGGGATGATCGATGCCGTCTACCGGCATTGCGGTCAGAAGGAATCGGTCATCTTCTGCGACCGCATCATGGCGCTCGGCTTCCGCGAGGCCTGCAACGCGGGCATCTCGTTCGGCAAGGACGACATGGTCATCCCCGAGACGAAGCACAATCTCGTCGAGGAGACCCGCGCCCTCGTCAACGACTACGAGCAGCAGTACTCCGACGGCCTGATCACCCAGGGCGAGAAGTACAACAAGGTCGTCGACGCCTGGGCCAAGTGCACCGACCGCGTCGCCGACGAGATGATGAAGCGCATCTCGGCCGTCCGCAAGGACGACGCCGGCCGCACCCGTCCGATGAACTCGATCTACATGATGAGCCATTCGGGCGCCCGTGGTTCGCCGGCTCAGATGAAGCAGCTCGCCGGCATGCGCGGCCTGATGGCGAAGCCTAGCGGAGAGATCATCGAGACGCCGATCATCTCGAACTTCAAGGAAGGCCTGACCGTTCTCGAGTACTTCAACTCGACGCACGGCGCCCGCAAGGGTCTGGCCGACACCGCGCTGAAGACCGCCAACTCGGGCTACCTGACCCGTCGTCTCGTCGACGTGGCGCAGGACTGCATCATCACCGAGGTCGACTGTGGCGCCTCCGACGAGGGCCTGCGCATGCAGGCGATCGTCGACGCCGGTCAGGTGGTCGCCACGCTCGGCGCCCGCATCCTGGGCCGCACCGCGGCCGAGGACATCACCGTCCCCGCCACCGGCGAGGTCGTGGTGCCCAAGGGCAAGCTGATCGAGGAGCGCGACGTCGAGAAGGTCGAGAAGGCCGGCATCCAGTCGGTCAAGATCCGCTCGGTGCTGACCTGCCAGACCAAGCTCGGCGTCTGCGCCAAGTGTTACGGTCGCGACCTCGCGCGCGGCACGCCCGTCAACATGGGCGAGGCCGTGGGCGTCATCGCGGCGCAGTCGATCGGCGAGCCGGGCACCCAGCTCACCATGCGCACGTTCCACATCGGCGGCACGGCGCAGGTGGTCGACTCGTCGTTCATCGAGTCGAACTTCGAGGGCACGGTCCGGATCCGCAACCGCAACGTGGTGCGCGACTCCGACGGCAAGCTGATCGCCATGGGCCGCAACCTCGCGGTCGTGGTGGTGGACGACGCCGGCAACGAGCGTTCGACCCACCGCGTCACCTACGGTGCGCGCCTGCACGTCGACGACGGCGACAAGATCAAGCGCGGCCAGCGCGTCGCCGAGTGGGACCCGTACACCCGTCCGGTGCTCACCGAGGTCGAGGGCGTGGTCGGCTTCGAGGATCTGGTCGAGGGCGCCTCGGTGTCGGAGACCGCCGACGAGGCGACCGGCATCACCAAGCGCGTCGTCATCGACTGGCGCGGCTCCTCGCGCACGTCGGACCTGAAGCCGGCGATGGTGGTCAAGGGCGCCGACGGCAAGATCCTGAAGCTGTCGAAGGGCGGTGACGCCCGCTACCTGCTCTCGGTCGACTCGATCCTCTCGGTCGAGCCGGGCGCGACGGTGCACGCCGGCGACGTGCTGGCGCGTATCCCGCTGGAGAGCGCCAAGACCCGCGACATCACCGGCGGTCTGCCGCGCGTCGCCGAGCTGTTCGAGGCCCGTCGTCCGAAGGATCACGCGATCATCGCGGAGATCGACGGCACGATCCGCTTCGGCCGCGACTACAAGAACAAGCGCCGCGTCATCATCGAGCCGCACGACGCGTCGCTGGAGCCCAAGGAATACCTGATCCCCAAGGGCAAGCACTTCCATCTCCAGGAAGGCGACGTCGTGGAGAAGGGCGATTACATCGTCGACGGCAACCCGGCGCCGCACGACATCCTGGCGATCAAGGGCGTGGAGGCTCTCGCGGCCTACCTCGTCAACGAGATCCAGGAGGTCTACCGGCTCCAGGGCGTGGTGATCAACGACAAGCACATCGAGGTGATCGTCCGCCAGATGCTGCAGAAGGTCGAGGTCACCGACGGCGGCGACACCGACCTGATGGGCGGCGACCAGGTCGACCGCATCGAGCTCGACGACATCAACGCCCGGACGGTCGAAGAGGGCAAGAAGCCGGCGATCGCCCACCCGGTGCTGCTCGGCATCACCAAGGCGTCGCTGCAAACCCGCTCGTTCATCTCGGCGGCGTCGTTCCAGGAGACCACCCGCGTCCTCACCGAGGCGGCGGTCAACGGCAAGACCGACACCCTGGAAGGCCTCAAGGAGAACGTCATCGTCGGCCGTCTGATCCCGGCCGGCACCGGCGGCATGATGAACCGCATCCGCCAGGTCGCCACCCGGCGCGACGAGCTGATCCTCGAGGAGCGCCGCAAGGACGCCCTCGGCGAGGGCTCCGGCGTGCCCGTGGGCGACGTGATGGAGATGCAGACCCCGGCCGAGTGACCCTCGGCGCGGCCGAGTGGACCTCGGCTCGGCCGAGTGACCCTCGGCCGGGGATCGACGATCAGGGGAGGGGCTCCGGCGACGGGGCCCCTTCGCGCATTCCGGGGCTCCTCCGAGTCGCCCGGCGAACGGTGGCGGCTACCGAGTCGAGTCGCGGCGAGACGGGAATCGGGCGATTCCCGACCGGCGCGGGCGCCGGAGTCGGGTCCGCAGGCCGATCCGGACGGTACGCGGGCGCGATCGGCGGCCTTCGATGGGCCGGGAATGCCGATTTCGCGCGGCATGGCCGCCCTGCGGCCCCCGGAAAGCGCCGAAATCCGGGGATCCGTGCTTGACGATGACGGGACGCCCGACTATGTTCCGCGCCACTGAAGGGCAGGCCCGTAGGGACTGTAGCTTCGGGAGCGCCCAAAGCGACCGAAGCAGAGTGCCTAGACGCTGCCCCTCGATCCGATGGTGAGATAGCTGTTGCACGCACGATCGGCACCCCGAAAGGGTGTTGGTCCTCTGCATTCCGCAGCGCCGCCCGTGGGCTTCCCCGGGTAGGCGCGCTTCGTTTTGTGCAAACGGACGTGCGGCATGCGGGAAAACGGGTCGGAGACCGCCGGGTTCGCGCCATCGCGTGGATCGTGTGGCTCCACAACGAATGACAACGGTCCGGTGGCGCCACTTCGAAGGCCGGGCCGACGAGATTGAAGGTGAAGTATGCCGACGATCAACCAGCTGATCCGCAACCCGCGCACCGCGCCGGTGTACCGCGAGAAGGCCCGCCATCTCGAGGCGTGCCCGCAGAAGCGCGGCGTCTGCACCCGCGTCTACACGACGACCCCGAAGAAGCCGAACTCGGCTCTCCGCAAGGTCGCCAAGGTGCGTCTCACCAACGGGTTCGAGGTGATCGGCTACATCCCGGGCGAGGGTCACAACCTGCAGGAACACTCGGTCGTCATGATCCGCGGCGGTCGCGTCAAGGACCTTCCGGGCGTGCGCTACCACATCCTGCGCGGCGTGCTCGACACCCAGGGCGTCAAGAACCGCAAGCAGCGTCGCTCCAAGTACGGCGCGAAGCGTCCGAAGTGATCGGCCGCCCGGCCTCCTTCGGTCCACTCCAGAATTCAAGTCGGAGACGTTAAGGCATGTCCCGTCGTCACAGTGCCGAGAAGCGCGAGATCAATCCCGATCCGAAGTTCGGCGATCTCGTCGTTTCCAAGTTCATGAACTCGATCATGAAGGACGGCAAGAAGTCGGTCGCCGAGGCGATCGTCTACGGCGCCCTCGATCAGGTCGAGGGCCGCACCCGGCAGAACCCGCTGCAGGTCTTCCATCAGGCCCTGCACAACGTGATGCCGCAGATCGAGGTCCGTTCGCGGCGCGTCGGCGGTGCCACCTACCAGGTTCCGGTCGAGGTTCGCACCGAGCGTCGTCAGGCGCTCGCGATCCGCTGGCTGATCTCGGCCGCGCGCGGCCGCAACGAGAAGACCATGGTCGACCGCCTGTCGGGCGAGCTCATGGACGCCTCCAACAACCGCGGCACCGCCGTGAAGAAGCGCGAGGACACCCACCGGATGGCGGAAGCCAACCGCGCGTTCTCGCACTACCGCTGGTAATTCAGGCTTCAGGCGGAGACGATCATGCCTCGCACGCATAAAATCGAGGACTACCGCAACTTCGGCATCATGGCCCACATCGACGCGGGCAAGACGACGACGACCGAGCGGATCCTCTACTACTCCGGCAAGTCCCACAAGATCGGCGAAGTCCACGACGGCGCTGCGACCATGGATTACATGGAGCAGGAGCAGGAGCGCGGCATCACGATCACCTCCGCCGCCACGACGACGTTCTGGAACGGCAAGCGCCTGAACATCATCGACACCCCCGGCCACGTCGACTTCACCATCGAAGTCGAGCGTTCGCTGCGCGTGCTCGACGGTGCGGTGTGCGTGCTCGACTCCAACCAGGGTGTCGAGCCCCAGACCGAGACCGTCTGGCGCCAGGGCGACAAGTACCGCGTGCCCCGTATCGTCTTCTGCAACAAGATGGACAAGACGGGCGCGAACTTCGACAACTGCATCCAGGACATCAAGGTGCGCCTCGGCGCGCGCCCCGTCCCGATCCAGCTGCCGATCGGTGCCGAGAACAACTTCAAGGGGATCATCGATCTCGTTCGCATGAAGGCGGTGATCTGGGAGGACGAGTCCCTCGGCGCCAAGTTCCACGACGAGGAGATCCCGGCCGACCTCATCGACAAGGCGACCGCCGCCCGCGGCGAGCTGATCGAGGCCGCGGTCGAGCTCGACGACACCGCGATGGAAGCCTACCTCGAGGGCACCGAGCCCGACGAGGCGACGCTGAAGCGTCTGATCCGCAAGGCGGTCCAGATCTCGGCGTGGTTCCCGGTGCTCGCCGGTTCGGCCTTCAAGAACAAGGGCGTGCAGACGCTCCTCGACGCGGTGGTCGACTATCTGCCGTCGCCGGTCGACGTGCCGCCGACCAAGGGCATCGACGTCAAGACGGGCGAGGAGATCGTCCGGCACTCGACCGACGCCGAGCCGCTGTCGATGCTCGCGTTCAAGATCATCGAGGACCCGTTCGGCGTCCTGACCTTCGCGCGCATCTACTCGGGCACCCTGCAGAAGGGCGTCTCGCTGCTGAACTCCACCAAGGACAAGCGCGAGCGCATCGGCCGCATGGTCCTGATGCACGCCAACTCCCGCGAGGACATCGAAGAGGCCTACGCCGGCGACATCGTCGCCTTCGTCGGTCTGAAGGACTCGCGCACCGGTGACACCCTTTGCGACCCGCAGAAGCCGGTGATCCTGGAGAAGATGGAGTTCCCCGATCCCGTCATCGAGATGGCCGTCGAGGCCGCCACGAAGTCGGAGCAGGAGAAGCTGACCGTCGCCCTGTTCAAGCTGGCCTCGGAGGATCCGTCCTTCCGCGTCAGCACGGACAGCGAGTCCGGCCAGACCATCATCAAGGGCATGGGCGAGCTGCACCTCGACATCAAGATCGACATCCTGCGTCGCGCCCCGCACAACATCAAGGTGAACGTCGGCGCCCCGCAGGTCGCGTACCGCGAGACGATCCGCAAGTCGACCGAGATCGACTACACCCACAAGAAGCAGACCGGCGGCACCGGTCAGTTCGCCCGCGTCAAGTTCGTGGTCGAGCCGAACGAGGTCGGCGCCGGCTTCACGTTCGAGAACAAGATCGTCGGCGGCGTGGTGCCGAAGGAGTTCATCCCGGGCGTCGAGAAGGGCCTCAACTCGGTCCTCGGCGCCGGCCCGATCGCCGGCTTCCCGGTGGTCGACATCAAGGTGACGCTGATCGACGGCGCCTACCACGAGGTCGACTCCTCGGCGATCGCCTTCGAGATCGCGTCCCGTGCCGCGCTCCGCGAAGCCTTCGAGAAGGCTGCGCCGGCGCTGCTCGAGCCGATCATGAAGGTCGAGTGCGTGAGCCCCGAGGAATACGTCGGTTCGGTGATCGGCGACCTCAACTCCCGCCGCGGCCAGATCCAGGGTCAGGACATGCGCGGCAACGCGAATGTCATCACGGCCTTCGTGCCGCTGGCCAACATGTTCGGCTACGTGAACCAGCTCCGCTCGATGAGCCAGGGTCGCGCCAGCTACACCATGCAGTTCGACCACTACGAGCAGGTCCCGGCCGCCGTGGCCCAGGAGGTTCAGGCGAAGTACGCCTGAACCCCGCCACCCCGGACCTGCAACTGACGAGATGATGGAGTAATCCGATGGCCAAGGAAAAGTTCAGCCGCACGAAGCCGCACTGCAACATCGGCACGATCGGCCACGTCGACCACGGCAAGACGTCGCTGACGGCGGCGATCACGAAGGTGCTGGCGGAGACGGGCGGTGCGACGTTCAAGGCGTACGACCAGATCGACGCTGCGCCGGAAGAGAAGGCGCGCGGCATCACGATCAACACGGCGCACGTCGAGTACGAGACGCAGAACCGTCACTACGCGCACGTGGACTGCCCGGGCCACGCCGACTACGTGAAGAACATGATCACCGGCGCGGCCCAGATGGACGGCGCGATCCTGGTGTGCTCGGCGGCCGACGGCCCGATGCCGCAGACCCGCGAGCACATCCTGCTGGCCCGTCAGGTCGGCGTGCCGGCGCTGGTGGTGTTCCTGAACAAGGTCGACATGGTCGACGATCCGGAGCTCTTGGAGCTCGTCGAGCTCGAGGTCCGCGAGCTGCTGTCGTCCTACGACTTCCCCGGCGACGACATCCCGGTGATCAAGGGCTCGGCGCTGTGCGCGCTCGAGGGCACCAACCCGGCGCTCGGCCACGACGCGGTGCTGCAGCTGATGCAGGCGGTCGACGCCTACATCCCGCAGCCGGAGCGTCCGATCGACCAGCCGTTCCTGATGCCGATCGAGGACGTGTTCTCGATCTCGGGCCGCGGCACGGTGGTGACCGGCCGCGTCGAGCGCGGCATCGTCAAGGTGGGTGAGGAAGTCGAGATCGTCGGCATCCGTCCGACGGTGAAGACGACCATCACCGGCGTCGAGATGTTCCGCAAGCTGCTCGACCAGGGTCAGGCGGGCGACAACATCGGCGCGCTGCTGCGCGGCACCAAGCGCGAGGACGTCGAGCGCGGCCAGGTGCTGTGCAAGCCGGGCTCGGTGACGCCGCACACGGTGTTCAAGGCCGAGGCCTACATCCTGACCAAGGAAGAGGGCGGCCGCCACACGCCGTTCTTCACCAACTATCGTCCGCAGTTCTACTTCCGCACCACGGACGTGACCGGCATCTGCACGCTGCCGGAAGGCACCGAGATGGTGATGCCCGGCGACAACGTGTCGATGACCGTCAAGCTGATCGTCCCCATCGCGATGGAAGAGAAGCTCCGCTTCGCCATCCGCGAAGGCGGCCGCACCGTCGGCGCCGGCGTCGTCGCTTCGATCATCGAATAAGGCCGAAGGGGGCACGGGTCTCGTGCCCGTGCTCCTGTCGCCGAGGTAGTCAAGACCATGAACGGCCAGAATATCCGCATCCGTCTCAAAGCGTTCGACCACCGCATCCTCGATGCGTCGACGCGCGAGATCGTCAACACGGCCAAGCGCACCGGCGCCCAGGTCCGTGGCCCGGTACCGCTTCCGACCCGTATCGAGAAGTTCACCGTCAACCGCTCGCCGCACATCGACAAGAAGAGCCGCGAGCAGTTCGAGATGCGCACCCACAAGCGCCTCCTCGACATCATCGATCCGACCCCGCAGACCGTGGACGCGCTGATGAAGCTCGACCTCGCGGCCGGCGTGGACGTCGAGATCAAGCTCTGAGACGAGCCGGGTAGGAAGTGAACGCCATGCGCTCAGGTGTCATCGCACAGAAGGTGGGCATGACCCGCGTCTACAACGACGCGGGCGAGCACGTCCCCGTGACGGTTCTCAAGCTCGAGAACTGCCAGGTCGTCGCCCAACGCACCGAAGAAAAGAACGGCTACACCGCGCTGCAGCTCGGTGCCGGTTCGATCCGCGTCAAGAACGTGACCAAGCCGATGCGCGGTCACTTCGCGGCCGCCCAGGTCGAGCCGAAGCGCGAACTCGCGGAATTCCGCGTGTCGCCGGAGAACCTCATCGAGGTGGGAGCGGAGATCACCGCCGACCACTTCCTCGAGGGCCAGTACGTCGACGTCACCGGCACGAGCATCGGCAAGGGCTTCGCCGGCGTCATGAAGCGCTGGAACTTCAGCGGCGGCCGCGCGACCCACGGCAACTCGCTGTCGCACCGCGTCCACGGTTCGACCGGTCAGCGCCAGGATCCCGGCAAGGTCTTCAAGAACAAGAAGATGGCCGGTCACCTGGGCGACGAGCGCGTGACCACCCAGAACCTCAAGATCGTCCGCACCGACGTCGAGCGCGGTCTGATCCTGGTCGAGGGTGCGGTTCCGGGCGCCAAGGGCGGCTGGATCCTGGTCCGCGACGCGGTCAAGAAGAAGCTCCCCGAGGGCGTTCCGACCCCGGGCAAGTTCCGCAAGCCCGCCGAAACGACCGCCCCGGCGGCCGAGGCCACTGCGGCGGAGGCAGGTGAGTGATGGAACTCGAAGTCAAGACCCTCGACGGCGCCCCCGCCGGCACGGTCGCGCTCGCCGACGAGATCTTCGGTCTCGAGCCGCGCGCCGACATCCTGCAGCGCGTCGTGCGCTGGCAGCTCGCCAAGCGTCAGGCCGGTACCCACAAGACGCTGACCCGTACGGAGATCAGCAAGACCGGCAAGAAGATGTACCGCCAGAAGGGCACCGGTGGCGCCCGTCACGGCAACAAGGCGGCTCCGCAGTTCCGCGGCGGCGGCAAGGCCTTCGGCCCGGTGGTGCGCTCCCACGCCCACGACCTGCCGAAGAAGGTGCGCGCGCTCGGCCTGAAGCTCGCCCTGTCGTCCAAGGCGCAGACCTCGAGCCTGGTCATCCTCGACCAGGCCGTGTCCGAGCCGAAGACCAAGGTGCTGGCGGGCAAGCTGGCCGCCCTCGGCCTCAGCAACGTGCTGATCGTCGACGGCGCCGAGCCGCAGGCGGAGTTCCGCCTCGCCGCCCGCGCGCTGCGTGACGTCGACGTGCTGCCGATCCAGGGCATCAACGTCTACGACATCCTGCGGCGCGACACGCTGGTGCTCACCAAGGCCGCCGTCTCTGCGCTCGAGGAGCGGTTCAAATGAGCAACCTGAAGCACTACGACGTCATCCGCACGCCGGTCATCACCGAGAAGGCGACGATCCTGGCGGAGAGCAACAAGGTGGTCTTCAACGTCGCCAAGACCGCCACCAAGCCCGAGATCAAGGCCGCCGTCGAGGCGCTGTTCTCGGTCAAGGTGAAGAGCGTCAACACGCTCGTGCGCAAGGGCAAGGTGAAGCGCTTCAAGGGGACCCTCGGTTCCCAGTCCGACGTGAAGAAGGCGATCGTGACCCTCGAAGAGGGCCAAGCCATCGACATCACGACGGGCCTCTGACGGGAGCCTCGGGACGAACATGGCACTGAAGACTTTCAATCCGACGACCCCGGGCCAGCGTCAGCTGGTCCTGGTCGATCGCTCCGAGCTCCACAAGGGCGCGCCGGTCAAGACGCTGACCGTCGGTCTCAACAAGACCGGCGGCCGCAACAACCACGGCCGCGTGACCGCGTTCCAGCGCGGCGGCGGGCACAAGCGCTCGTATCGCATCATCGACTTCAAGCGTCGCAAGCTCGACGTGCCGGGGAAGGTGGAGCGGCTCGAGTACGACCCGAACCGTACGGGCTTCATCGCCCTGATCAAGTACGAGGACGGCGAGCTCGCCTACATCCTGGCGCCGCAGCGCCTGGCGGTCGGCGACACGGTGGTCGCGTCGGCCCAGGCCGACGTCAAGCCGGGCAACGCCATGCCGCTGTCGGCCATTCCGGTCGGCACGCTGGTCCACAACGTCGAGCTGAAGATCGGCAAGGGCGGTCAGATCGCCCGCTCCGCCGGTTCCTACGCCCAGCTCGTCGGCCGTGACCAGGGCTACGCGATCCTGCGCCTCAACTCCGGTGAGCAGCGCAAGGTGCTCGGCGGCTGCTTCGCGACGATCGGCGCGGTGTCCAACCCGGACCACGCCAACGTCTCGATCGGCAAGGCCGGCCGCAACCGCTGGCTCGGCAAGCGTCCGACCGTCCGCGGCGTCGCGATGAACCCGATCGACCATCCGCACGGCGGTGGCGAGGGTCGCACGTCGGGCGGCCGTCACCCGGTCACCCCGTGGGGCAAGCCGACCAAGGGCAAGAAGACGCGCTCGAACAAGTCGACCGACAAGTTCATCGTGCGCAGCCGTCACGCGCGCAAGAAGACGCAGTAACAGAGAGGAACGACCGTGTCTCGTTCGGTATGGAAAGGTCCGTTCGTCGACGGCTACCTCCTCAAGAAGGCGGATGCGTCGCGCTCGAGCGGCCGTAGCGAAGTCATCAAGATCTGGAGCCGCCGCTCCACGATCCTGCCGCAGTTCGTCGGGCTGACGTTCGGCGTCTACAACGGCCAGAAGCACATCCCCGTCTCGGTCAACGAGGACATGGTGGGTCACAAGTTCGGCGAGTTCGCGCCGACCCGGACCTACTACGGCCACGGCGCCGACAAGAAGGCGAAGAGGAAGTAACATGGGCAAGCCGAAGCGCGAACGCTCGCTCGCCGACAACGAGGCGAGGGCGGTGACCCGGTCGCTCCGGGTGAGCCCGCAGAAGCTCAACCTGGTCGCGGCGCTGATCCGCGGCAAGAAGGTGGACGTGGCGCTCGCCGATCTCGCCTTCTCGAAGAAGCGCATCGCCGTCGACGTCAAGAAGACGCTCGAGTCCGCGATCGCCAACGCCGAGAACAACCACGACCTCGACGTCGACTCGCTCGTCGTCAAGGAGGCCTACGTGGGCAAGGCGCTCGTCATGAAGCGCTTCTCCCCGCGGGCCCGCGGCCGCGTCGGCGCCATCCAGAAGCCGTTCTCGAACCTCACGATCGTGGTTCGCGAAGTCGAGGAGACCGCCTGATGGGTCACAAAGTCAATCCGATCGGTCTCCGTCTCGGCATCAACCGTACCTGGGATTCGCGCTGGTTCGCCGGCAAGAACGAGTACGGCAAGCTGCTGCACGAGGACCTGGCGATCCGCAAGTTCCTCCTCGAGGAGCTGAAGGCCGCCGCGGTCTCCAAGGTCGTGATCGAGCGTCCGCACAAGAAGTGCCGCGTCACCATCCACTCGGCCCGTCCGGGCGTGGTGATCGGCAAGAAGGGTGCGGACATCGAGAAGCTGCGCAAGAAGATCGGCACGATGACCGACTCGGAAGTGCACCTCAACATCGTCGAGGTTCGCAAGCCCGAGACCGATTCGAACCTGATCGCCGCCTCGATCGCCCAGCAGCTGGAGCGCCGCGTCGCCTTCCGTCGCGCCATGAAGCGCGCCGTGCAGTCGGCCATGCGCCTCGGCGCCGAGGGCATCCGCATCAACGCCGGCGGCCGTCTCGGCGGCGCCGAGATCGCCCGTCTGGAGTGGTACCGCGAGGGCCGCGTGCCCCTGCACACCCTCCGTGCGGACATCGACTACGGCATCGCCACCGCGCACACCGCCTACGGCACCAACGGCCTCAAGGTCTGGGTGTTCAAGGGCGAGATCCTCGAGCACGACCCGATGGCCTCCGAGCGCCGTGCGCTCGAGGGCGGCAACGACGGTCCGTCGGGCGGCGAGCGTCGCCGCGAGCGCGACGACCGCCGTGGCGATCGTGACCGCGAGGGCCGCGGCCGTCGTCGCGACCGCGACGGCGACGGCGCCCGCTGACCGAAGGACTTAGGAGTTCGAAATGCTTCAGCCGAAGCGAACCAAATTCCGCAAGGCCTTCAAGGGCCGCATCCACGGCGTCGCCAAGGGTGGCTTCGACCTGAACTTCGGCGCCTTCGGTCTGAAGGCGATGGAGCCCGAGCGCGTCACCGCGCGGCAGATCGAGGCGGCCCGCCGCGCGATCACCCGCCAGATGAAGCGTCAGGGTCGGGTCTGGATCCGCGTCTTCCCGGACGTGCCGGTCTCCAAGAAGCCGACCGAAGTGCGCATGGGCAAGGGCAAGGGCTCCCCGGAATACTGGGCGTGCCGTGTCAAGCCCGGTCGCATCATGTTCGAGCTTGACGGCGTGCCCGAAGATGTTGCACGTGAGGCCCTTCGTTTGGGCGCCGCGAAGCTCCCGATCAAGACGCGCTTCGTGCAGCGCATCGCCGAGTGATCCCGAAGGGTATCACCGGAGACATTCCGAGGACGACAAGACCATGAAGGCGACCGATGTCAGGGCGATGACGCCCGACCAGCTCGACGACGAGCTGGCCAAGCTGAAGAAGGAGCAGTTCAACCTGCGCTTCCAGAAGGCGACTGGCCAGCTCGAGAACACGTCCCGCGTTCGGGCCGTGCGCCGCGACATCGCCCGCATCCAGACGGCGATGCGCGCGAAGCGCACCGCCGCGACCGCGTGAGGGAGACGACAATGCCGAAGCGCATCCTGCAGGGCGTCGTCGTCAGCGACAAGACCGACAAGACGGTGGTGGTCAAGGTGGAGCGTCGCTTCACCCACCCCGTCCTGAAGAAGACCGTGCGCCGTACCAAGCAGTACCAGGCGCACGACGAGACCAACCAGTTCAAGGTCGGCGACGTCGTCTCCATCGAGGAGAGCCGTCCCATCTCCAAGACCAAGCGCTGGATCGTTCTCGGTGCGGTCGAAGCCAGCTGACGGCGGGCCAAGAAGAACAGAGTTTTTTCCCCGGGGGTACGGATACGCCCCCGTGGGCCTGAGAGATAAGGCGGCCAACCCATGATTCAGATGCAAACAAACCTCGACGTGGCGGACAACTCCGGCGCCCGTCGTGTCATGTGCATCAAGGTGCTCGGCGGCGCGAAGCGGAAGTATGCCTCGGTGGGCGACATCATCGTCGTCTCCATCAAGGAAGCCATCCCGCGCGGCCGCGTGAAGAAGGGTGACGTGATGAAGGCGGTCGTGGTCCGCACGGCCAAGGACATCCGTCGCCCGGACGGCTCGGTGATCCGGTTCGACCGGAACGCCGCCGTTTTGATCAACAATCAGAAGGAACCCATCGGGACCCGTATCTTCGGACCGGTTCCGCGCGAGCTCCGCGCGAAGAACCACATGAAGATCATCTCGCTGGCTCCGGAGGTTCTGTAACCATGGCCGCCAAGATCAAGAAGGGCGACAAGGTCGTCGTCCTCGCGGGCAAGGACAAGGGCAAGACCGGCGAGGTCGTCGAGGTTCGTCCCTCCGACGAGCGCGCGGTCGTCCGTGGCGTCAACATCGTCAAGCGCCACACCCGCCAGACCGCCCAGACCGAGGGCGGCATCGTCGCCAAGGAAGCGGCGATCCACCTTTCGAACCTCGCGATCGCCGACCCCAAGGATGGCAAGGCCACCCGCGTCGGCTTCAAGGTTCTCGACGACGGCCGCAAGGTCCGCGTCGCCAAGCGTTCCGGAGATCTGATCGATGGCTGAGGCGAACTACGTTCCGCGTCTCAAGCGCGTCTACGACGAGACCATCCGCGCCGAAATGGTCAAGCAGTTCGGCTACAAGAATGCTCTCGAAGTGCCGTCGATCGAGAAGATCGTCCTGAACATGGGCGTCGGCGAGACCGTCGGTGATGGCAAGAAGATCCAGTCGGCCGTGGGTGACCTCACCCTGATCGCCGGCCAGAAGCCCGTCATCACCAAGGCCCGCACCTCGATCGCCACCTTCAAGGTGCGCGAAGGCATGAACATCGGCTGCAAGGTGACGCTGCGGCGCACCCGCATGTACGAGTTCCTCGACCGTCTCGTCACGATCGCGCTGCCGCGCGTGCGCGACTTCCGCGGTCTGAACCCGAAGTCCTTCGACGGCCGTGGCAATTTCGCCATGGGCGTGAAGGAGCACATCGTTTTCCCCGAGATCAACTACGACAAGGTCGACCAGGTCTGGGGAATGGACATCATCGTCTGCACGACGGCGAAGACCGACGACGAGGCGCGCGCGCTTCTCAAGGCCTTCAATTTCCCGTTCCGGCAGTGACGAGAAGGGTTCGGACCAATGGCTAAGAAGAGCGCCATCGAAAAGAACAAGCGCCGCCAGGCCCTGGCGAAGCGCTATGCCGGAAAGCGCGACGCGCTGAAGGCGATCGTCGACAACCGCGAGCTCCCCATCGAGGAGCGCTTCGCGGCGACGCTGAAGCTGGCCGAGCTGCCGCGCAACTCCGCGGAGGTGCGCGTGCGCAACCGCTGCGAAGTCACGGGCCGTCCGCGCGCCTATTACCGCAAGCTCAAGATGAGCCGCATCGCCCTGCGTGAGCTGGGTTCCGCCGGCCTCATCCCGGGCCTTGTGAAGTCGAGCTGGTGAGGAGAACGGTCCCATGTCGATGACCGATCCTTTGGGTGACATGCTCACCCGCATCCGCAATGCCCAGATGCGCAAGATGTCGAAGGTGCTGACGCCGGCTTCCAGCCTGCGCAAGCGCGTGCTCGACGTCCTGACCGCCGAGGGCTACATCCGCGGCTACGCCGCCGTCGAAGCCGACGGTCGCGCCGAGTTCGAGATCGAGCTGAAGTACTACGACGGCCAGCCCGTCATCCGTACGATCGAGCGCGTCTCCAAGCCGGGCCGCCGCGTCTACGCCTCCGTCAAGAACCTGCCGCGCGTGGCCAACGGCCTCGGCGTGTCGATCCTCTCCACGCCGAAGGGCGTGATGGCGGACCACGACGCCCGCGAGCAGAACGTCGGCGGCGAGATTCTCTGCCGGGTCTTCTGACCTCAGACTGGAAACGGACAACCATCATGTCGCGCATTGGCAAGAAGGCCGTTCCCGTCCCCAAGGGGGTCACGGCCGAGATCGCGGGCCAGACCGTCTCGGTCAAGGGCCCCAAGGGTACGCTTACGTTCAACCTCAACGAGTACGTCACGGCCGAGAAGGCCGAGGACGGCTCGATCCAGGTCACCCCGCGTGACGAGTCCAAGCTCGCCCGTTCGAGCTGGGGCATGTCCCGCACGCAGATCGCCAACCTCGTCAAGGGCGTCACCTCGGGCTTCGAGAAGAAGCTCGAGATCAGCGGCGTCGGCTACAAGGCCGCGGTCCAGGGCAAGAACCTGCAGCTGTCGCTGGGCTACAGCCACGACATCACCTACCCGATCCCCGACGGGATCAGCATCGTGACGCCGAAGCCGACCGAGATCTCGATCTCCGGCATCGACGCGCAGCGGGTGGGTCAGGTCGCGGCCGAGATCCGCGACTTCCGCGGCCCCGAGCCCTACAAGGGCAAGGGCGTGAAGTATGCGGGCGAGTTCATCGTCCGTAAGGAAGGCAAGAAGAAGTAAGGGGCGACCCATGGCAAAGCTCACTGGTGACGATCGGCGCCGCGCCCGCGTGCGCCGTGCCGTCAAGGCGGCGGCCAACGGTCGTCCGCGTCTCTCGGTGCACCGCTCGTCGATGCACATCTACGCGCAGGTGATCGACGACACCCAGGGCCGCACCCTGGCGTCGGCCTCCACCATCGACAAGGAACTCCGCGAGGGGCTCAAGACCGGCGCCGACAAGGATGCGGCCGCCGCCGTCGGAAAGCTCATCGCCGCCCGTGCGCTCGCCGCCGGCGTGACCAAGGTCGTGTTCGACCGCGGTCAGTTCCTGTTCCACGGCCGCGTGAAGGCGCTCGCCGATGCCGCCCGCGAGGGCGGTCTCGACTTCTGACGCCACCGACCCGAGAGAGATCAAAATGGCTGAACGTGAACGCAACAACCGGGACGGTGGTCGCGGCCGCGACGAGGAGCGCGACAGCGAATTCGTCGACCGCCTGGTGCACATCAACCGCGTCGCCAAGGTGGTGAAGGGCGGCCGGCGCTTCGGCTTCGCCGCCCTCGTCGTCGTCGGCGACCAGAAGGGCCGCGTCGGCTACGGCCACGGCAAGGCTCGCGAGGTTCCCGAGGCGATCCGCAAGGCGACCGAGGCGGCCAAGCGCGCCCTGGTCCGCGTGCCGCTGCGCGAGGGCCGCACCCTGCACCACGACGTCTCCGGACGTTGGGGCGCGGGCCGCGTCCACCTCCGCGCCGCCCCGGCCGGTACCGGCATCATCGCCGGCGGCCCGATGCGCGCCGTGTTCGAGACCCTGGGCGTCCAGGACATCGTCGCGAAGTCGCTCGGTTCGTCGAACCCGTACAACATGGTGCGCGCCACCTTCGCGGCCCTCGGGGCCGAGGACAGCCCGCGCTCCGTGGCCGCCCGCCGTGGCCTCAAGGTGTCGGTCCTGCAGTCGCGCCGCCGCGACGTGGATCCGGACGCCGTGGCCGCCGAAGGCTGACGCGCGAGGGGAGGGCGGTCGTCCGCCGTCCCCGCCCGTCCCGTTCCAAAGGATCGACACCCATGGCCATCACCACTGAAGCGGGCAAGACCGTGACGATCGTCCAGGTCGCCAGCCCGCAGCGCCGCCCGGCGGACCAGCGCGCTACGCTGGTCGGTCTCGGCCTCAACAAACTGCATCGCGTGTCCACGCTCGAGGATACGCCTGCGGTCCGCGGCATGATCGCGAAGGTCCAGCATCTCGTCCGCGTCGTGGACGAGGCCTGAGAAACCACCCGGTCGGAAGGATCGAGAACATGAAGCTCAACGAGCTCAAGGACAACGAAGGCGCGACCAAGGAACGCATGCGCGTCGGTCGCGGCATCGGTTCCGGCAAGGGCAAGACCGGCGGCCGGGGCGTCAAGGGTCAGAAGTCCCGCACCGGCGTGGCCATCAAGGGCTTCGAAGGCGGCCAGATGCCCCTGCATCGCCGTCTGCCGAAGCGCGGCTTCACCAACATCTTCGCGCTCGACCTCAACGAGGTCGGCCTGTCGAAGATCCAGGCGGCGGTCGACGCCGGCAAGCTCGACAAGGGCGCGCCGGTCACCGCCGAGGCGCTGAAGGCCGCCGGCCTGATCCGCCGCGTCAAGGACGGCGTCCGGATCCTCGGTGGCGAGCTCACCGCCGCGCTGACCTTCCAGGTCGCCGGCGCGTCGGCTCCGGCCGCCGCGACCATCGAGAAGGCGGGCGGCACGCTCACCCAACTCGTCTCGGCCACCGCCGAGGCCTGATCGGACGAGAGCCCCCGGGCGCGCCCGCACCGTTTCCGCACGCCGGAACGGTCGCAGGGCGCACCCGGGGGCTTATCACGTCCGCGGCGAGGGGCTATATGGGCCCAGCGCGCAGCACACAGCCGGTTCGCCCGGCCGCCCTCGACGGGGCCGGCGCGTTCCGATCGACCGACGCGACAGTCCCTGTGCGGACGGAGTGAGACATGGCCTCTGCGGCAGAACAGCTTGCTGCGAACCTCAACTTCGGAGCCTTCGCCAAGGCGGAAGAGCTCAAGAAGCGGATCTGGTTCACCCTCGGCGCCCTCATCGTCTACCGGCTCGGCACCTACGTGCCCCTGCCGGGGATCAACCTCCAGGCGCTCGAGCAGGCGTTCAACCAGCAGAGCAGCGGCATGCTCGGGCTGTTCAACATGTTCGCCGGCGGCGCGATCGGCCGCATGGCGATCTTCGCCCTCGGCATCATGCCGTACATCTCGGCCTCGATCATCGTCCAGCTGCTCACCAGCGTGGTGCCGCAGCTCGAGACGCTGAAGAAGGAGGGCGAGGCCGGCCGCAAGAAGATGAACCAGTACACCCGGTACCTCACCGTGGTGCTGGGCACGGTCCAGGCCTACGGCATCGCCGTCGGCCTGCAGAACGGCAACGGCATCGTGCTCGATCCCGGCCCGTTCTTCGTGATCTCCACCGTGCTGACCCTGCTCGGCGGCACGATGTTCCTGATGTGGCTCGGCGAGCAGATCACCTCCCGTGGCATCGGCCAGGGCACCTCGCTGATCATCTTCTCCGGCATCGTCGCGAATCTGCCGGTGGCGCTCGCCCACATGCTGGAGCTCGGCCGCCAGGGCTCGATGTCGACGGCGCTGATTCTCGGCATCCTCGTGCTCGCGGTCGCCGTCATCGCCGGCATCGTCTTCGTCGAGCGCGCCCAGCGCCGGCTGATCATCCAGTATCCGAAGCGCCAGATCGGCAACCGGATGTTCCAGGGCGATTCGAGCCACCTGCCGCTGAAGCTCAACACCTCGGGCGTTATCCCGCCGATCTTCGCCTCGTCGATCCTGCTGATTCCCGCCACCATCGCCGGCTTCGCGCCGCCGGACGCCGCCGGCGGCTGGCTGCAGACGCTGACCACGCTGATGGCGCACGGCCAGCCGCTCTACATGCTGCTCTACGCCGGCATGATCGTGTTCTTCGCCTTCTTCTACACCGCGATCGTGTTCAACCCGACCGACACCGCGGAGAACCTGAAGAAGCACGGCGGCTTCATCCCCGGCATCCGCCCGGGCGAGCGCACCGCGCAGTACATCGACTACGTGCTGACGCGGATCACCGTGCTTGGCGCCATATACCTCGTGGTGGTTTGTCTCTTACCCGAATTTCTGATTTCGGCGACCGGCGTTCCGTTCTATTTCGGTGGCACGTCGCTCCTCATCGTGGTGAGCGTGACCATGGACACGGTCGCGCAGATCCAGGGTCACCTCCTGGCCCACCAGTACGAGGGGCTGATCAAGAAGTCGAAGCTCAGAGGGAAACGTCGATGAGGCTCATTCTTCTCGGTCCGCCGGGTGCCGGCAAGGGAACGCAGGCCCAGCGGCTGGTGGAGCGCCACGGCATCGTGCAGCTGTCCACCGGCGACATGCTCCGGGCGGCGGTCGCCGCCGGCACGGAGATCGGGAAGAAGGCCAAGGCGGTCATGGACGCCGGCCAGCTCGTCTCGGACGACATCGTGATCGGCATCGTCGCCGACCGAATCGACGAGCCGGACGCCAAGGCGGGCTTCGTGCTCGACGGTTTCCCGCGCACGGTCGCCCAGGCCGAGGCGCTGGAGGCGATGCTCGCCGAGAAGGCGCTGAAGCTCGACGCCGTGATCGAGTTCAAGGTCGACGAATCGAAGCTGGTCGACCGCATCGTCAACCGCGCCGAACAGGCCAAGGCCTCCGGGCAGCCGGTCCGCAAGGACGACAACCCGGAGGTCTTCGTGAAGCGGCTCGACGAGTTCCGGGCCCTGACCGCGGCGCTGACGCCGTTCTACCGGGAGCGCGGCCTGCTGCGCCAGGTCGACGGCATGGCCCCGATGGATACCGTGACCGGCGAAATCGCCGGGATCCTGGCCGAAACCGTCGCCTGATCCCGGCCCGTTTCGGTTGACCTCGGCGTCCGTGTCGGCTATGTAGCCGCACCTATCCAGGTCTGCCCTTGCGATCGGGTCGTCTTCCCATGGGCTCCGCTCCGAATCGGGGCGGTCGCGGGAGGCGCGGCGCGGCCGCAGCAAGCTATTCGAGACCTCCCCGGCACGACCGGCGGAGGGAGCGTCCGGGGCCACGGCTCCGGGGCGCGTCGACAGGAGAGAACGAAGTGGCCCGTATCGCTGGCGTCAACATTCCCACCGGCAAGCGCGTCCTGATCGCGCTGCAGTACATCCACGGCATCGGCCCGAAGTTCGCCGAGGAGATCCTGACCAAGGTCGGCATCCCCGCCGAGCGTCGCGTCAACGAGCTGTCGGACGCCGAAGTCCTGCAGATCCGCGAGACGATCGACCGCGACTACACCGTCGAGGGCGACCTGCGTCGCGAGACCGCGATGAACATCAAGCGGCTGATGGACCTCGGCTGCTACCGCGGCCTGCGTCACCGCCGCGGCCTGCCGGTCCGCGGCCAGCGCACGCACACCAACGCCCGCACCCGCAAGGGTCCGGCGAAGGCGATCGCCGGCAAGAAGAAGTGATCTCGTCCACGGGCGGGTGCCGGTCCGGCGATGCCGGCGGTGCCCTTCCGTGGATCGGCCGATCCCGGCGTCGGGTCGCGGGTTCGCTCGCGCTCGGCGCCTTGGCCGTTTCGGAGCCTCGCGCTATTCGGCGCGGCTCTGTCCGGATCGAGGTGGCGGCCCGCGGGCCGCGCCCGGTCCGGGACCGGACGAACCCCGGGGTCGGGTGTCCGGTGGTCGGGCGGGTTCTCCGTCCGGATCACATCTCCGGTGCGCGGGTCCTGGCGTGCGCTCCGGTGGAGCCGCTGGCATTACGGCGGTGACGATATCGAAAGACGAAGCAAGAAGGCAAAGATCGCATGGCCAAGGAAGCTGCCGGTCGCGTTCGCCGTCGCGAGCGCAAGAACATCACGTCGGGCATCGCCCACGTGAACTCGACCTTCAACAACACCATGATCACCATCACCGACGCGCAGGGGAACACGATCTCCTGGTCGTCCTCGGGCACGATGGGCTTCAAGGGCTCGCGCAAGTCGACCCCCTACGCGGCGCAGATGGCCGCCGAGGACGCCGCCCGCAAGGCGTCGGAGCACGGCGTCAAGACGCTCGAGGTCGAGGTCCGCGGTCCCGGTTCCGGTCGCGAGTCGGCGCTGCGCGCGCTGCAGGCGGCCGGCTTCCTCGTGACGTCGATCCGCGACGTCACCCCGATTCCGCACAACGGCTGCCGTCCGCGCAAGCGTCGTCGCGTCTGACGACGGCGACAGCGTTCACCCCGGCGCGGGCCGTCCGCGCCGGTGCGGCCGTTCGGCGGAACGATCGGCGGGAGGCGGCCCCCCTTCGTTCCGCCCTCATGGAAAGGGTAGCATCGTGAGCATCCAGAAGAACTGGCAAGAGCTCAAGAAGCCGAACAAGCTCGAGGTTCAGTCGAGCCGCGATCCGAAGCGCACGGCGACCGTGGTCGCCTCGCCGCTCGAGCGCGGGTTCGGCCTGACCCTCGGCAACGCGCTGCGTCGCGTTCTGCTGTCGTCGCTGCAGGGTGCTGCGGTGACGGCGGTTCAGATCGACGGCGTGCTGCACGAGTTCTCCTCGATCGCCGGCGTGCGCGAGGACGTCACCGACATCGTGCTGAACATCAAGGAAATCGCCGTCAAGATGCACGGCCAGGGTCCGAAGCGCATGGTCGTGCGCAAGTCGGGTCCGGGCGTGGTCACCGCCGGCGACATCCAGACGGTCGGAGACATCGAGATCCTGAACCCCGACCTGGTGATCTGCACCCTCGACGAGGGCGCGGAGATCCGCATGGAGTTCACGGTCAACACCGGCAAGGGCTACGTGCCCTCCGACCGCAACCGTCCCGAGGACGCTCCGATCGGTCTGATCCCGGTCGACAGCCTGTACTCGCCGGTGCGCAAGGTCAGCTACCGCGTCGAGAACACCCGCGAGGGCCAGGATCTCGACCTCGACAAGCTGACCCTGACGGTCGAGACCGACGGTTCGGTGAAGCCCGAGGACGCGGTGGCCTACGCCGCCCGCATCCTGCAGGACCAGCTGGCGATCTTCGTGAACTTCGAAGAGCCGCAGAAGGACATGAAGGTCGAGTCCGTTCCGGAGCTCGCCTTCAACCCGGCGCTGCTCAAGAAGGTGGACGAGCTCGAGCTGTCGGTCCGTTCGGCGAACTGCCTGAAGAACGACAACATCGTCTACATCGGCGACCTCATCCAGAAGACGGAGGCGGAGATGCTCCGCACGCCGAACTTCGGTCGCAAGTCGCTCAACGAGATCAAGGAAGTTCTCGCGCAGATGGGCCTGCACCTCGGCATGGAAGTGCCGAACTGGCCGCCGGAGAACATCGAAGAGCTCGCCAAGCGCTACGAAGACCACAACTACTGAGACCGGCCGCCGGGGGAACGCCTCCCGGCTCCTACCAACATGAACGCCGGGCCCGACGGGAGTCGCGCCCACCAACCGATAGGAGAAGGCCATGCGTCACGGTAATGCAGGCCGCAAGCTGAACCGCACCCAGTCCCACCGCAAGGCGCTGTTCGCCAACCTCGCGGTGTCGCTGGTCGAGCACGAGCAGATCGTCACCACCCTGCCGAAGGCGAAGGACCTGCGTCCGATCGTCGAGAAGCTGGTGACGCTCGCCAAGAAGGGCGGTCTCGCCGCCCGTCGCCAGCTCGTCGCCGAACTGCAGAACAACGAAGCCGCCGCGAAGAAGCTCTTCGACGTGATCGGCCCGCGCTACAAGGACCGCGCCGGTGGCTACACCCGCGTCCTCAAGGCCGGCTTCCGCTACGGCGACGCCGCGCCGGTGGCGGTGATCGAGTTCGTCGATCGCGACGTTGCCGCCAAGGGCGCCGCCGACAAGGCCCGCGCCGAGGCCGAAGAGTCCCAGGAGACCGTCGCGGCCTGATCGGCCGAGGGCGGATTTCCGATGGTTCGACGAGGGCGGTCCCGAAAGGGGCCGCCCTTTTCGTTTGGCCGAGGTGGGTACGCCGGCGGCAACTTGTGGTATCCTCCCGGAACCCGGCGGTGGCCGTCGGCCGCGGCCCGGCTTTTTCGATCGGCGATTTCAAGCGGAGGCTCGTTCATGCGGAGTTTGGTCGCACTCTCCGTCCTCGGCGTCGCCCTCTCGACATCTGCGGTTCACGCCGCCACCGCAACCTTTCAAAGCCAACGGGTCGTCGTCGCCGCCACCGGGCGCGACCACGTCTACTGCGGCTTGCCGACCACGCCTTGTCGCACGTTCCAGAAGGCCCTCGAGGTGGTCCTCCCCGGCGGTATCATCACTACCGCGGGGCCGGGGAACTACGGTGCGATGAAGATCACCAAGTCGGTCGCGATCATGAACGACGGTGCGGGCATCGCCACGGTGGAGGGCGAGGGCGGGCGGCCGGCGATCGAGATTGCAAAGGGCTATTCCGTTGTGCTGCGCGGCCTGACCGTCGACGGCCGCGGCACAGCCAGCGCCGGGATCTTGTACGCGGGGGGCGGTGGCTACCTGCTGGTGTCGAAGTCGTTCATCCAGGGGGCGCTGACGGGCATCAGGATCGCACCGCGGTTCGGCGGCACCGTGACGATCGAGGACAGCGTCGTGACGGACAACGTGGACGGCGTCGTTTCCTCGAGCTCCCCGAAGCGCAATCTGTCCGTGGTGCTGATCCACGTGACGATCTCCAACAACGGGTCCTTGGAGAGCGGTGTCGGCCTGAAGGTCGGTGGCGCGGGGGCGGCCCAGCACGTCGCGATGACGGACACGACCATCAACGGCAACGGCTATGGCGTCACGGTGAACGGATCGGAACCCGAAGCGGTCGTGGTGACGGCGACCAACAGCGCCATCGTCAACAATGGTTGGTCAGCCGTAGTCGGTTCCGGCGGCACGCTGACGCTCGACCGGACGATGGTGCGGTCGAGGTCCGCCAACTACATCTCCAATGCGGGCAGCATCATCTCCTTCGGCGACAACGCCATCGTCGACCCCGTCACCGGCAACCCGATCACACCGGTGGCGCTGAAGTAACCGACTTCACCCGTCGCCTCGCGATCGGCCGACGGGTTGGTTCGGGATGGACGGAGAAGGTCGGTCGCGGAAGGGCCCGCCCTTCTCGGTTGGCCGAGGTGGGTACGCCGGCGGCAACTTGCGGCAAACTTGCGGAGCCCGCCGATGGCCGTCGGCCGCGGCGGGGTTTTTCGATCGGCGATTTCAAGCGGAGGTTCGTTCATGCGGAGTTTGGTCGCCCTCTCCGTCCTCGGCGTCGCCCTCTCGACATCTGCGGTTCCAGCCGCCGCCGACGGCTTGGAACGAGTGGTCGTCGCCGCCACCGGGCACGACAGCGCCTCCTGCGGCCTTCCGACCACACCGTGCCGCCAGTTCCAGAAGGCCCTCGAGCGGGTCCTCCCCGGCGGTATCGTCGTGACGGCGGGACCGGGGAGCTACGGTACGATGAAGATCACCAAGTCGGTCTCGGTCCTGAACGACGGGGCGGGCATCGCCATGGTGGAAGGCGGAGCCGGGCAGCCGGTGATCGAGGTGAATGTTCCCGACTCCGGGCCTGTGGTGCTGCGCGGCCTGACGATCGACGGCCGCGACGCAGCCAGCGCGGGGATCTCGTTCGCGGCGGGCGGCCATCTGCTGGTGTCCAAGTCGTTCATCAAGGGATCGAAGATGGGTATCAGGATCGCACCGCAGTTCGGCGGCAGCGTCACGATCGAGGACAGCCTCGTGACGAACAACGGGACCGGCGTCGCTTCCTCGGGCGCCTCGCCGGGCCAGCTGAGCGTCGTGCTGAACCACGTGACGATCTCCGCCACCAGATGGGACTTCGGGGACGGTATCGGGTTGAGGGTTGTCGGTCGCACTGGGGCCAAACAGTTCGTCGCGATGACGGACACGACCATCTCCAACAACAACATGGGCCCTCTCGGTGCAGGGGTCGGATGCCGACGCGGTCGTGGTGACGGCGACCAACAGCGCCATCGTCAACAATAGTCGGTCAGCAGAAGTCGATTCCGGCGGCACGCTGACGCTCGACCGGACGATGGTGCGGTCGGAGTCCGCCAAATACATCTCCAATGCGGGCAGCATCATTTCCTTCGGTAACAACGCCATCGCCGACCCCGTCAGCGGCAACCCGATCACACCGGTGGCGCTGAAGTAACCGACATCACCCCGTCGCCTCGCGATCGGCCGACGGGTGGTTCGGGATTGACGGAGAAGGTCGGTCGCGGAAGGGGCCGCCCTTCTCGGTTGGCCGGGGTGGGGACGCCGGCGGCGAATTGCAGTAAGCTCGCGGAACCCCCCGGTGGCCGTCGGCCGCTGCGGGGCCATTTTCGATCAGCGATTTCCTTCGGAGTTTCATGCATGCGGAATTTCGTCGCCCTCTCCGTCCTCGGCGCCGCCCTCGCGGCATCTGCGGTTCCGGCCGCCGCCGCCGGCTTCGCCCGGGTCGTCGTCGCCGTCACCGGCACCGACACGGCGGACTGCGGGTTGCCCACCACGCCGTGCCGTACGTTCCAAACCGCCCTCGGCCGCGCCATCCCCGGTGGCATCGTCGTCACGGCGGGTCCGGGGAACTACGGCCCGATGAAGATCACCAAGTCGGTCGCGGTCCTGAACGACGGGGCGGGCATCGCCACGGTGGAACGCGGAGACGGGCCGCCGATCGTGGTGCAGTTGTCGGGGACCGGCGGTTCCGTGGTGCTGCGCGGCCTGACCGTCGACGGCCGCAGCACAGCCAACGCCGGGATCGCCTTCGTCGGCACCGGCAAGCTGCTGGTGTCCAAGTCGCTCGTCCAGGGAACGCAGACGGGTATCTCGATCGTGCCGACGTCCGGAGGCGACATCACGATCGAGGACAGCGTCGTGACGGACAACCTGAACGGCGTCGTCTCCTCGGGTGTCTCGTCGGGCTCGCTGACCGTCACGCTCAGCCACGTGACGATCTCCGGCAACGGCCTCAACCCGGAAGGCGTCGGTCTCAAGGCATCGGGCGGGGCCGCCGCCTACCAGTTCGTCGCGATGACGGACACCACCATCGCGGACAACGGCACGGGTGTCTCGGTGCAGGGATCGGATTCCAACGCGATCGTCGTGACGGCGACCGACAGCGCCATCGTCAACAACGGGACGTCGGCCGTGATCGGTAGCGGTGGGACGCTGACGCTCGATCGGACGATGGTGCGGTCGAACTTTTTCGGCACCATCGTCAACGCGGGCAGCATCGTCTCCTACGGCAACAATGCGATCGTCGACAACGTCACCGGCAACCCGATCTCGCCGGCGGCGTTGAAGTAGCCAGCCTAGCCGGTCGCCTCGCGCACCGCCCGGTCCAGCCAGTCCTCGAGCGCCCGGACCGGGCGCTCGTCGTTCCAGAGCCGGGCGCGGCGGTCGGCGAGGCGGGCGCGGACGGCGGCGTCGAGGGCGGGGTCGGCGAGGGCGACGGCCTTGGCGACGTAGTCGTCGCGGTCGGCGGCGATCAGCTCGGGCATGTCCATGGCGCAGAGGATGCCGGTGGTGTGCCGGCCGCGCATCAGGCCGGTCGGCAGCGTCACCGGCGGCAGGCCGCAGGCGACGGCCTCGAGCGTGGTGTTGCCACCCGACCAGCCGACCGAGTCGAGATAGACGTCGCCGCAGTGGAGCAGCGAGGGGAAGAGGTCCGGCGGCACCGGCGGGGTGATCACCACGTGGCGGCGCGGGTCGAGCCCGGCGGCGGCGAAGGCGCCGTGCAGCCGCTCGCGGAACACCGCCGTGGTCGGCGCGGCGGGATCGCCGATGAACAGGAACTGCGCCGCCGGCAGCCGCCGGGCGATCGCGACGACGAGGGCGTCGTCGCGCGGGAGATATTTGAACAGGCTCTGGCAGCAGACGTAGACGACCGCGTCGTCGCGAAGGCCGAGGCCGGCGCGCGTCAGGCGGCCGCCCTCGGAGGGCAGCGGCGCGTAGCAGATCGACAGACCCGGCAGGCGGACGAGCCGTTCGGTGTAGTGGCGCGCGCCGTCGTCCGGCTCCATCAGCTCGGACGACAGGAACCAGTCGATCGTTGGCAGGCCCGAGGTGACCGGATGGCCCCAGGCCATCGCCTGCACCGGCGCGAGGCGCTGGGCCGCGAGCTGGACCGACAGCGTGCCCATGCCGATCTCGAGGTGGATCAGCGCGTGCGGCCGGTCGGCCTCGATCACGCGGCGCCATTCGGCGGCCGAGGCGCTGCCGGAGCGCCAGCGGTCGGCGCTCGCGGCGATGGCGTCGCGGGTCGGGTCGCGGTCGGGCGAGAACTGGTAGCCGATCACCTCGAAGCGGCGGCGGTCGAGCCGCTCGATCCAACCGCGGAACAACTTCGAGACCGAGTGCAGCGTGAAATAGGACGTCGCGAAGCCGACGCGGATGCGGCCGTCCGGTCGGCCGGCGAGGGCGGCAGGGGCGGGCAGGGCGGCGGCGGTCAGCGCGGCGAGGATGCGGCCGTAGACGCGCTGGAGTTCGGTGTCGTCACGGCCCTGGTAGGACAGGAAGAAGGGCTTGGCGCCGCCCACCTCGGCGGCGGCGGCGGCGCGCGCGGCGGGAGAGGCGGCGGCGACGCGGGCGTCGAGCTCGGCGAGGTCGGCGGCGTAGAGGGCGCGGCGGCGGTCGATCTCGTCCTCGGAGGCGTGGATCACGGCGAGCCGGTTCATCGCCCGGATCAGGCGGGCGCGCAGGCAGTCCGGCGCGACGGCGAGGCGCAGGTCGACGAGCGCGGCGGCGTCGGCCTCCCGGCCGCCGATCCGCAGCATGTTGGCGATGGTCGCCCAGTTCTCGGGCGGGATACCGCCGGCGAGGATGGCGGCGAGACCGTCGGCGACGACCCGGTCGGCGCGCGCGCCGATCGCCCGCTCGACCAGCCGACCGCGGACGTCGGCGGCGGCCCGGGTGTCGCCGGAGGCGGCCAGGAGGTCGGCGAGTTGCACCGGCGCCGGCACGTAGTCCGGCGCGGCGGCGACGAGGGCGCGGAGCCGCGCGACCGCGGCGGCGGTCCGGCAGAGACGGGCCTCGGCGAGCGCGAGGTTGTAGGCGAAGCGCGGTTCGGCAGAGAGCGCGGCGGCCGCCTCGAGGAAGGGCAGGGCGCCGGCGGCGTCGCCGACGGCAAGGCGCGCGCCGCCGATGCCGTGCAGCGCCTCGGCGGCGCCGACGGCGTCGAGGTGGGCGCGGTAGAGCGCCTCGGCCTCGGCGAGGCGGCCGGCCTGGAGATGGCCCGCAGCCTCGGCGCGGCGGTCGTCTGGTGTGGTCGGGGCCGTCATGGCGGGGCATCCGAATCGTCGAGGCCACGAGGATAGCCGAGGCGCCGCCGCCCGGGCCCCCGCCGGGGCGCGCAGGCGCGAAATTCCCTTTTCTTCGCCACGATGCGACGCCTACATAGCCGCCGACGGGAAATCGTGGACAACGGAGACCGATTCATGCGGTTCGGGATGCGGATGATCGCGGTCGCCCTCGTCGCCGCCCTGGCGGCGCCCGCCGGGCTGCCGGCGCGGGCCGAGGAGGCGCGGGTGCCGACGAGCGCGGGCGAGGTGCGGCTGACCTTCGCGCCGGTGGCGCACCACGCCGGCCCGGCGGTGGTCAACGTCTACGCGATCAGCCGGCGCCAGACCCAGGCGTCGCCGATGATGGACGACCCGTTCTTCCGCCAGTTCTTCGGCGATGCGTTCCCGGCACCGCGGCGCAGCCGGCCGCAGACCTCGCTCGGCTCGGGCGTGATCGTCGACGCCGGCGGCCTCGTCGTCACCAACAACCACGTCATCGCCGACGGCGACGAGGTCAAGGTGGCGCTCGCCGACCGCCGCGAGTTCGACTGCGACGTGGTGCTGAAGGACGAGCAGCTCGACCTCGCGGTGCTGAGGATCCGCAACCCCAAGGGCGACCTGCCGACCATCGACCTCGCCGACAGCGACCAGGTCCAGGTCGGCGACCTCGTGCTCGCCATCGGCAACCCGTTCGGCGTCGGCCAGACGGTGACCCAGGGCATCGTCTCGGCGCTCGCGCGCAGCCAGGTCGGCATCTCGGACTACCAGTTCTTCATCCAGACCGACGCCGCCATCAACCCCGGCAACTCCGGCGGCGCGCTGGTCGACGTCGACGGCCGGCTGGTCGGCATCAACACCGCGATCTTCACCCGCGGCGGCGGTTCCAACGGCATCGGCTTCGCGATCCCCTCCAACATGGTCCGCGTCGTGATCGACAGCGCCCGCAAGGGCGGCTCGACGGTGGAGCTGCCGTGGATCGGCGCCGACCTTCAGCCGGTCACCGCCGACATCGCCGAGACGCTCGGCCTCGACCGTCCCCAGGGCGTGCTGGTCACCGGCGTCACCGCCGACGGCCCGGCGGCCGAGGCGGGCCTCGAGGTCGGCGACCTCGTCACCGCGGTGGACGGCCTGGAGGTTTCGGATCCGCGCGTCTTCAACTATCGCCTCGCCACCCGCGGCGTCGGCCACGAGGTCGACCTGACGCTGAACCGCGACGGCGGCGAGCGCCACGTCACCGTGCGCCTGATCGCGCCGCCGGAGACGATCCCGAGCGCCGAGGTCACGATCGACCGGCCGTCGCCGTTCCAGGGGGCGACGGTGGCGAACCTGTCGCCGGCGGTGGCCTCCCGGATCGGCCTGCCCTACCGCGGCCAGACCGGCGTGGTGATCACCGACATCGACCGCCGCTCGCCGGCGGCCCGGGTCGGTCTCGCGCGCGGCGACATCGTGGTCGCGGTCAACGGCGCGGAGGTCGCGGACACGGCGCAGCTCCAGGCCGTGGTCGCCGACGAGCCGATGCTGTGGCGGCTGACGATCGACCGCGGCGGCCGCATCATCCGGATGGCGTTCCGGTGAGCGACCTGTTCTCCGCGCCGGTGCCGGAAGCCGAGCGGCTCCGGCCGCTCGCCGACCGGCTCCGGCCGGAGAGCCTCGCCGACGTGGTCGGCCAGGACCATCTGGTCGGGCCGCAGGGCACGATCACGCGGATGCTGAAGTCGGGGTCGCTGGGGTCGCTGATCCTGTGGGGGCCGCCCGGCACCGGCAAGACGACGGTGGCGCGGCTGCTCGCGCGCGAGACCAATCTCGCCTTCGAGCAGACCTCGGCGATCTTCTCCGGTGTCGCCGATCTCAAGAAACTGTTCGACGCCGCTCGCATGCGCCGGCAGACCGGGCGCGGCACGCTGCTGTTCGTCGACGAGATCCACCGCTTCAACCGCGCCCAGCAGGACAGCTTCCTGCCGGTGATGGAGGACGGCACCGTCACGCTGGTGGGCGCGACCACCGAGAACCCGTCCTTCGAGCTCAACGCGGCGCTGTTGTCGCGCTCGCACGTGCTGGTGTTCAAGCCGCACGACGAGGCGGCGCTGGCGGCGCTGCTCGCGCGCGCCGAGGCGGTGATGGGCCGGCCGCTGCCGCTCGACGACGACGCCCGCGCCGCGCTCGTGCGCATGGCCGACGGCGACGGCCGCTCGGTGCTGACGCTGGCCGAGGACGTCTGGCGCGCCGCCGCCGAGGGCGAGGTGTTCGACGCGGCGACGCTGCAGGAGGTCGTGCAGCGCCGCGCCCCGGTCTACGACAAGGCCCAGGACGGCCACTACAACCTGATCTCGGCGCTGCACAAGTCGGTGCGCGGGTCCGATCCCGACGCCGCGCTCTACTATCTCTGCCGCATGTTCGACGCCGGCGAGGACCCCCTCTACGTGGCGCGCCGGGTGGTCCGGATGGCGGTCGAGGACATCGGCCTCGCCGACCCGCAGGCGCTGCCGATCTGCAACGCCGCCTGCGCCGCCTACGAGATGCTCGGATCGCCCGAGGGCGAACTCGCGATCGCCGAGGCGGTCGTCTACGTCGCGACGGCGCCGAAGTCCAACGCGGTCTACACCGCCTTCAAGGCGGCGATGCGGACGGCCAAGGAGCACGGCTCGCTGCTGCCGCCGAAGACCATCCTCAACGCCCCGACCAAGCTGATGAAGGGCGAGGGCTACGGCGCCGGTTACCGCTACGACCACGATCAGCCGGACGCGTTCTCGGGGCAGGACTATTTTCCGGAGAAGCTCGGCCGGCAGAGCTTCTATCAGCCGGTCGAACGCGGATTCGAGCGCGAGATCCGCAAGCGGCTGGACTACTGGGCCCGGCTCCGCCGCGAACGCGGCGAAGGGTGACGTCGGCGGCCCCGGACCGAACTTCCGGGGAAGCCGGCGGGTTCAGCGCAGCGCCGCGGAGGCCTCGCGGACCTTGCGGGTGGCGCCGTCGATCGCGCGGGTGGAACTCGCGATCGAGTTCATGTTCTGCGAGATGGTCGCGACGCCGTCGGCGGCGACGCGCATGTTCGACGACATCTCGGCCGCCACGGCCGACTGCTCCTCGACCGCCGAGGCGATCGCGGCGGAGATCTCGCTGATCTTCACGATGGTCGACGAGATCGTGCTGATCGCCCCGACCGCGCCGTTCGTGGTGTCCTGCACCGCGTTGATCTGCGCGCTGATCTCCTCGGTGGCCTTGGCGGTCTGGTTGGCGAGGCTCTTCACCTCCGAGGCGACGACGGCGAAGCCGCGGCCCGCCTCGCCGGCGCGGGCGGCCTCGATGGTGGCGTTGAGGGCGAGCAGGTTGGTCTGCGCCGCGATGTTCTGGATCAGCTGCACGACGTCGCCGATGCGCTGCGCCGCGGTCGACAGACCGGAGACGATGACGTTGGTGCGGTCGGCCTCCTCGACGGCGTGCGTCGAGATCTGGCGCGCCTGGGTGACCTGGCGGGTGATCTCGTTGACCGACGCGGACAGTTCCTCGGCGCCGGCGGCGACGGCCTGGACGTTGTCCGAGGTCTGCGTCGACGCGGCCGCGGCCGACGTCGCCTCGGCGTTGACCAGCGAGATGGTGTCGACAACGCCGCCGATCTCGACGTCGATGGCGCGCTGGGCCTCCTGACGGCGGAGCTGGTCGGCGACCTCGCGGGTGATGTCGGTGGCGAACTTGACCACCTTGAACGGCTTGCCGCTCATGTCCAGGATCGGGTTGTAGCTCGCCTGGATCCAGACCTCGCGCCCGCCCTTGGCAACGCGCTTGTAGCGTGCCGCCTGGAACTCGCCGCGGGCGAGAGCGGCCCAGAAGCCGCGGTACTCGGCGCTGTCGCGATCGCGGGGATCGACGAACATCGAATGGTGCCGGCCCTTGACCTCGTCGAGGCGGTAGCCGACCACGTCGAGGAAGTTCTTGTTGGCGGTGCGCACGGTACCGTCGAGATCGAACTCGATGGTGCCCTGCGCCTTGTCGATGGCGGCGAGCTGGCCGGCCATGTCGGCGGCGTTGAGCTTGGCGGCGGTGACGTCGGTGGCGATCTTGACGACCTTCACCACTTTGCCGCCGCGGAACACCGGGTTGTAGCTCGCCTGGATCCAGACGTCGCGCCCGCCCTTGGCGATGCGCTTGAACTCGGCCATCTGGAACTTGCCGGCGCGCAGTTCGTCCCAGAAGCGCTTGTACTCCGCGCTCTCGCGATAGCCGGACTCGACGAACATCGAGTGGTTCTTGCCCTTCACCTCGTCGAGCGAGTATCCGACCGCCGCGAGGAAGTTCGCGTTCGCGGTCAGAATCGTGCCGTCCGGAGCGAATTCGATCATCGCCTGCGACTTGCCGAAGGCGTCCAGGATCGCCTGGGCGTCGTTCGTGCCGAAGAGTGCCATTTCCCCCACCTTTCCCGACCTAGGTCGTACACGGTGACATTTGGGCCCGTGCCCTTAAGCGCCAGTAAACACCGCGAATTGACCGTACTAATATCGCCGGTAGTTTCGGCTGGCACGTAGTGTCACCTACCGATGTCGTCGTGCCGATCACACGCTCGGGGGGAACATAGGCTGAAACGCTCGGAATGCGCAGTGAAGCCGTAGCGACATCGGACGTATTCGAGGTTGAGGGTTTCCCGGATACTCGCAAATGCGCAGTTGCGACGAGCCCGACAAGGAGCCGTTAAGCAAAGAGCCCGCCACAGGGGGGCGGGCTCTCGGTGCGAAGGGGTGTCCCCGCGGTTGCGGGCCGGGGATCAGGACGGCTTGCGGTACTTCTCGTGGCAGCCCTTGCAGTTCGACATCACCGTGCCGGCGGCGGCCTTGAAGGCGTCCTCGCCGGCGGCCGAGGCCGTCGCGGCGGCGGCGGCGTCGTCCGCGAGCTTCTTGGCGCGCGCGTCGAAGTCGGCCTTGTTCTCCCAGATTGCCGGCAGCGCCTCGGTCTTGCCGGTGTCGGTGCCCGCGGGGAAGTGGTTGGGGAAGTCGGCGGCGTTCTTCGAGATCAGCGTGAAGGCCTCCGCGGCCGCGGCGGCGTCGAAGGGAGCCTTGCCCTGCAGCATCGGGCCGACCACCTTGGCGGCCTTGCCGACGCCTTCCATCAGTTCCTCGCGCACGTGCCGCGGATCCTCCTCGGCGACCGACACGGTGGCGAGGCAGGCGAGGCACGCGGCCGCGAGGCCCGCAGCGGCGAGGATGGTACGCTTCATCGTCATGGTCTCCCTCCGGATCCTGATTTGGCCGAGGCCGCGGGGATGGTGGCAATCGCCCGTCGCACGGGCAAGACGGCCACGTCCCTCCGGGGGTGAACATTACGTGATGAGACTGACGTCACCCTGACACCGCCGCGCGGCGCCGCTCCCCGACCGCGACCGCGAGGGCGATCGCGAGCACGAAGGTGCCGGCGACGGAGCGGAAACCGCCGAAATCCGCCTCGACGATCTCCACCCACGCCGACGAGACCTGGGTGAGCGGGCTGAAGGCGCTGTCGGTGATGGCGGCGATCGGCACCTTCTGGGCGGCGAGGTCGCGCGCGAGTTCCACCGTCACCGGTGCGTAGGGGGTGAAGCTGACGGCGAGCAGCGCGTCGGCGGCGGTGGCGAAGCGCAGCGTCTCCGGCGCCATCGAGGCGACGTTGTCGACCAGGATGTTGCGCACGCCGATCTTCGAGAGCGCGTAGGCGAGATAGCTCGCCACCGGGAAGGCGCGGCGCTGGCCGATCACGTAGATCGTCTCGGCGCCGACCAGGATGTCGACGATGCGCTCCAAGGCGGCCGGGTCGAGGCTCTGCCGGAGACGCGTCAGCGAGAAGACGGCGGCCTCGGCGAAACCCTCGACCAGACCGGCCGGGCCCGAGGCCTCCTCGCGCGACTTCAGGGCGTCGAGGCGCTCGCGATAGTCGACGACGCCCTCGCGCAGGCGCGAACGGAACACCTTCTGCATGTCCGAGAAGCCGGCGTAGCCGAGCGCCTGGGCGAAACGCACCAGGGTCGAGGGCTGAACCTGCGCCTCGGCCGCGATGGCGGCGACGGTGCCGAAGGCGATGTCGTCGGGATTGTCGATGGCGAAGGCCGCCACCTGGGTCAGGCGCTTGGGCAGCGCGTCGCGTCGTTCGATCAGCGCCGCGCGCAGGGTCTCGAAATCGCGCGGCGGTGTCGTCGTGTCCGTCATCGGGGGCCTCCTTCCCCAGCTATACGAACCGGCGCGGCCTTCGTCAGCAGGGATGCGCGTTTTTTGCAGAGCCGCCATCGCGTGGACGGTGCCGTCTTGCGCCCGCCGCGCGGAACGCTTAGCACTCGCTCGCGTTCGGTCCAGAGACGCCGCCCGTCCCCCGCGCACGAGACCCGGACCCTGCCGACGATGACCCTCCGCACAGTCCTCCTCGCGCCCCTCTTCGCCGCGCTCTGCGGCTGCGCCTCCGGCGGAAGCAGCGCCGACGTCGACGGCACCACCGTGACCGCCACCACGTCCTCGGCCGGCCTCGCCGGCCCGCTCGGCGGCGTCGGGATCGGCGTCGGCACGGTCGAACTCGCCCCCGCGCCCGAACCGGATCCGGCCGCCGGCCTGTTCGGGCCGTGGACGCTGGCCCGCGCCGGCGACCGGGTCTGCATGGTCGATCTCGGTTCGCGCAACGCCGTCGGCGACCACACCGCCAAGACGCGGCGCTGCACCTCCGTCGAACTGGCGCGCATCGCGCTGTGGACCCCGACGCCCGAGGGCCTGATCCTCTACGACTTCGAGCGCCGCCCGGTGGTGACGCTGGTCGCGCAGCCGACCGGCGTCTACGAGGGCGCGATGTTCGACGGCACCCGGCTGACGCTCTGGCGCTGAGGCGCCGGCGCGTTCAGGAAACGTTAACGACGCCTCTTAAGCGGCGGGTGAACCTTCTCGGCTATGAATCGGGCCGAATTGAAGGATTCCGGACCGCTCGCCATGACCGTCTCCACCATGCCCCCCGCGGTGGCCACCCTGGTCGAACGCCGCGCCATCGGCCCCGCCGACGTCTCCCGCCTGCGTGCGACCGTCTACGGCGACGCCGTGGTCTCGCGCGAGGAGGCCGAGTGGGCCTTCGCCCTCGACGAGGCCGCCGCCGAAACCTGCCCGGAATGGACCGAGTTCTTCGTCGAGTCCGTGGTCGACTACGTCGTCCGCCGCGAGGCGCCGGAGGGCTACGTCTCCGCCGACACCGCGGCATGGCTCACCGCGGCGATCGCGCGCGACGGCATCGTGCGCACCGCCTCGGAACTCGAGGCGCTGGTCCGTGTGGTCGAGGTGGCCACCGAGGTGCCGGCTGCGCTGTCCGCCTTCGCGCTGAGGCAGGTCGCGGCCGCGGTCGTCGACGGCGACGGTCCGCTCGCCCGCGGCCGCAAGCTGGAACCCGGCGTGATCGGCGCCGACGAGGTCGCTCTGATCCGCCGCGTCCTCTACGCCTACGGCGGCGAGCGCACCGTCGGCATCACCCGCGAGGAGGCCGAGGTCCTGTTCGACCTCAACGACCGCACCAGCGAGGCCGACAACGACCCGTCGTGGTCCGATCTCTTCGTCAAGGCGGTGGCGAACTTCCTGATGGCGGCACGCGGTTACGCCGTGCTCTCCCGCGAGGAGGCGCTGCGCCGCGAGGCTTGGCTCGACGCACCGAGCGGCGGCGTCACCGCGCTGTTCGGCGACATGATGTCGGCGCTGCTCTCCAACGGGCTGAAGACCGTGTGGTCGGCCTGGCGCCGCGGCGAGGAGGAGGACCTCTACGCCGGCCGCATCCGCGCCCTCGAGGCCGAGAGCCGCGCCGCCGAGGCGGTCACCGCCGACGAGGTGCGCTGGCTCGCCGACCGCATCGGCCGCGACGGCGTCATCCACGCCAACGAACGGGCGCTCCTGCGCTTCCTCGCCGAGGAGAGTCCCGACCTCCACCCTTCGCTGCGCACTCTGCTCGATACCGCCGCCTGACCCGGTCTCGTGACGTCGCAGCCAGCGCGAGCGGCACCCGGGGCAAGCCCCCTCCGGGTGCCGCGAGCGTTTTCATCTCCCTCTCCCGAACGCCCGACGCGTCGGGCATCCGGGAGGTTTCGGCCGTTCGGCCGGCGCCCGTTCGGGCGCTTCTCGTTCGCGAGACCCCGACCACGGGTCGGAACCTCACGACCTCGATGTCACGCCCCCGCCGCCGCGAGCCTGGCACGCTCGGCCCGCCGCTCCCACCACAGCGCGGGCAGGGCCAGCGAGGCCACCGCGGCGAGCGCCACCGCCGTCTTGGCGACCTCGCCCTCGACCGGATGGTGCGCCGTCGCGGCGCGCAGCAGGTAGATCGCCACCGCGTGATAGGCGTAGACCTGCAGCGAGTTGCGCCCGATCAGGCGCAGGAACGGCAGTTCGAACAGCCGGCGCAGCGTGCGTCCGGCGGCCGGCGCGACGCCGCGCTCGCGCCGGCCGCCGGCGACGATCGTCCAGGTGACGAGATAGCCGAGGGCGGCGAAGTTCAGGAGGTAGACGGCGCTGAACTCGCCCCGCATGTCGAGCCGGGCGAAGCGCTCGGCCAGCACGTCCGGCACGAGCCCCCAGGTGAAACCGAGGCGGTAGGCCGCGAACAGGACGACGACGGCGAGGGCCGCCAGCGCCGGACCGGGGCGGGCCGGGTCGAATACGCGGTTCCAGTCGATCCCGCCGCTGGCAGTGAGCGCGCCGGCGACGAGCCCGGAGACGAACACGATTTGCCAGGCGAGCACGTTGAAATGGGCGCGCAGCATCAGCCCTGGCCAGGCGGCGGCCATGGCGGCGTCGAGCGCGTTCGCCAGCGGCAGGTGCAGGCCGAACTGCACCAGCGCCCACAGGGCGAGCGATCCCGCCAGCACGGTCGCGGCACGGCCCTCGACGACGAGGCGCACCAGGAAGGGCGCCGCGATCATGTAGACGATGTACTGCGGCAGGATGTCGAGATAGGTCGGTTGGAAGAGCAGCAGCGCCGCGGCGGCGGCGAAGCCGGGGTTGCCGTCGGTCAGCTGCCAGAGCCAGTCCTTCCAGTAGTCCTGCGGACCGGGCAGGACGACGCCGGCGAGGCCGATCGCGAGCAGGCAGCCGAGCGCGTAGAGATAGAGCTCGAAGGCGCGGCCGTGGATCTTCTCGCGCACGGCGGAGAAGCCGCGCTTCGCCATCGTGCGGGCGTAGACCATGCCGACCAGGAGGCCGGACAGGAACACGAAACCCTGGGCGTCCTGGACGTAGCCGAGTTCGCCGTGGTTGATCCGCACCAGCCGGTAGCCACCCTCGAAGGTCAGGTGGTTCAGCATCATGAACACGAGGAAATAGCCCCGCATCCCGTCGAGGATGGCCAAGCGTCGCATCGGGTCGTCCCCGTTCGATCGCCCCCCGACGCGGCCCCAACCGCCGCGGCACGGCCGAAGTTCCCGCGAGCGTACGGGACACGGCGCCGTGATGATGTTTTTACGCTTCCGGCAAGGAACGTCCGGCAGTCGAGCGTCGTTGATCCTGTATGACCTTGCAACGGTCGGATCAATTCGACACCTGACAGGAGGACGTCCACGATGTCGTCGCCCAACTTCCGCCGCGCGACTTGCGCCGTTCTGGCTCTCGGCATGCTGGCCCCGGTCGGCATCGCTCCGGCCGTCGCGCAGGACCGCGATCTCTACATCAAGCGCTACTACCAGAACAATCGCCACGACGACGGCTATCGCGACTGGCGTCGCGGGCGCTGGAACGACAACGACTATCGTCGCTGGTACCGTCGTCATCATCACCACGACAGCGGCCGCAACCTCGGCGCCGCCGCGCTGTTCGGCCTCGCCGCCGGCGCGCTGGCGGGCGGCATCATCGCCAACCAGTCCGCGCCGCAGGTCACCGGCTCGATCGGGCGCGTGCCGTCGGCCGGCGGCTATCCGCCGGGCTCGTCGGGCTACGTGGCCTACTGCTCGGCGAAGTACCGCTCGTTCGATCCGGGCAGCGGCACCTATCTCGGCTACGACGGCGCGCGGCACTACTGCCGCTGACGCCGGCGCGATCGTCGGAAACACACGCGGCCCGGCCGGAGCGATCCGGCCGGGCCGTTGCGCGTCCTGATCAAGGCGCGCTGGTACGGCGGATCTCGCCGTAGATGCGGTCGACGTCGATACGGCGGCAGAGCCGCGTGCCGGTGGAGAGCACGGCGGCGGTGCCCGAGGCGATGCCGAGGCGGAAGGCGTCGTCGGGCCGCCAGCCGAGGGCGAGGGCGTGCACCATGCCGGCGACGAAGCTGTCGCCCGCGCCCGACGTGCTCTTGGCCTCGACCTTCGGCGCCGGCAGGAACACCGTGCCCTCGCGGGTGGCGAGCACCGCGCCCTCGTGGCCGAGGGTGATGGCGATCATCTCGGACTTTCCGGCCGCGACCGCCTCGGCCGCCGCCGCGGCGATCGCCTCGGGCGAGCCGAGCGGTCGGCCGAGGAACTTCTCGAACTCGCCCTGGCTGGGCTTCACCAGCGCGAGGCCGCCGCGCTCCAGGGCGAGCTTCAGCGGCTCGCCGGAGGTGTCGAGCACGAGTTTGCCGCCGCGGGCGGCACAGAGGTCGATCAGGCGGACGTAGAAGTCCGAGGGCACGCCGCGCGGCAGGCTGCCGCTCGCGACCAGCCAGTCCCAGTCGAGGTCCTCGAGCGCCTGCAGGCACTTCTGGCACTCGCGCTCGCTGACCTCGGGTCCCTCGGCGATGAAGCGGTATTCGAGGCCGGTCGACTTCTCGTAGACGAGATGGCTGACGCGGGTGGTGCCGGCGATCGGGATCCGCCGCCGGGCGATGCCGCGGCTGCCGAGCAGCTCGTCGAGCACGCCCCCGGTCGAGCCGCCCGCGAGATAGACCGCGATCGATTCGCCGCCGAGTTCCTTGATCACCCGGGTGACGTTGATGCCGCCGCCGCCGGGATCGTAGTTCTCGTTGGAGGTCCGGATCTTGTGGGTGGGACGGACCGCCTCGGCCTCGGCGGAACCGTCGATGGTGGGATTGAGCGTGAGCGTGACGATCGGCTTCATGGGCGGCGGGCTCCGGCGGCGCGGGCGCGGCGGGATCGACCCGTCCGTCGCCAGACCGGTTCACCGCAACCGCCGTCGCCCGTCAAGCGGAGAGGCCCGCGGTAAGCGTTCGCCCGGGGTGGGCGAGGCCAGGGCCGAACGCACGCGGGCCGCCGTCTCCGTGGGGAGACGGCGGCCCTCTCGGTCGCGGCGATCCCGGTCCGTCAGTCGACCACTTCGATGACCGTGCGGGTCTGCGGGTCGACGATGACGCGGTGCTGGTTGACGATCGCGTAGCCGTAGGTGTCGTAACCCGGGACCGGCTGGATCGCGACCACCTGCGGCAGCGGCTGGCCGACCACGACCTGCCCCTCGTAGACCACCGACGGCGCCGGCTGCGCCACCACGACCTCGCGGATCTCGGTGGACGGCGGCGCCAGGATGGTGCCGAGCGCGGCACCGGCGACGCCGCCGACCGCCGCACCGACCGGGCCGCCGACGATCGCGCCGGTCACCGCGCCGCCGGCCGCGCCGGAAACGGTGCCTTCCTGGGCGAGGGCCGCGGAACTGCCGAGGGCGAGGGTCGCGGCGACGAGGCCGAGCGTGAGCTTGCGCATGTCCAACTCCATGTCGAAACCCCCTCGGTCCTAACAACGCCGAAGCCGGGAAAGCGTTGCGTCCGATTGCGGGATGTCGCCACGGCGAGGGGATGCGGAGATGCTGGCGCTACACCTTTCGGACGACTTCGCTCCGTGGCGAAAACACGGCCTATGAGACACAAGAACGACAGAGAATGGTGTTCATTCCATCGGGCCGGGGTCGGCACGGCCGGCGGCGCGCGCGGACGCGTCGCCGCCGCGCCACCGTCCGTCCGGCCGCGGATCCGCGGCCTGCGACGCCATGGATGAGGGCATCAGCCCTATGGCTGAATTGTGGGATCGTCGGGTTGTCCGTAAACAGGGCCGACCTACCGAACGAATTCCAAAAAAGGCGGGCAGTCCAAGATCATGTTCTCCAAGATCCTGATCGCCAACCGCGGTGAAATCGCCTGTCGCGTCATCAAGACCGCGCGGCGGATGGGCATCAAGACGGTGGCGGTCTTCTCCGACGCCGACCGCGACGCCGTCCACGTCGAGATGGCCGACGAGGCCGTCCACATCGGCCCGCCGCCGGCCGCGCAGTCCTACCTGCTGATCGACAAGATCGTGGCCGCCTGCAAGCAGACCGGCGCCGAGGCGGTCCACCCCGGCTACGGCTTCCTGTCCGAGCGGGCCGCCTTCCCGCGCGCGCTGTCGGCCGAGGGCATCGTCTTCATCGGTCCGAACCCCAACGCGATCGACGCCATGGGCGACAAGATCCAGTCGAAGATCTACGCCGCCAAGGCCGGCGTCTCGACCGTGCCGGGCAACCTCGACGTCATCGCGACGCCCGAGGACGCGGTGCGGGTCTCCGACGAGATCGGCTATCCGGTGATGATCAAGGCCTCCGCCGGCGGCGGCGGCAAGGGCATGCGCATCGCCTGGAACCCGGCCGAGGCGGCCGAGGGCTTCGTGCGCGCCAAGTCCGAGGCGGCGGCGAGCTTTGGCGACGACCGCGTCTTCATCGAGAAGTTCATCGTCAACCCGCGCCACATCGAGATCCAGCTGCTCGGCGACAAGCACGGCAACGTGATCTACCTGAACGAGCGCGAATGCTCGATCCAGCGCCGCAACCAGAAGGTCATCGAGGAGGCGCCGTCGCCGCTGCTCGACGCCGCCACCCGCAAGGCGATGGGCGAGCAGTCGGTCGCCCTCGCCAAGGCGGTCGGCTACGACAGCGCCGGCACGGTCGAGTTCGTCGCCGGCCAGGACCGCTCGTTCTTCTTCCTCGAGATGAACACCCGCCTGCAGGTCGAGCATCCGGTGACCGAACTGATCACCGGCATCGACCTCGTCGAGCAGATGATCCGCGTCGCCGCCGGCGAGAAGCTCTCGATCACGCAGGCCGACGTCAAGATCGACGGCTGGGCGGTGGAGAGCCGCGTCTACGCCGAGGATCCCTACCGCAACTTCCTGCCCTCGACCGGCCGTCTCGTGAAGTACCGCCCGCCGGCGGAGGGCCTGCGCGAGGACGACGTCACGGTGCGCAACGACACCGGCGTCACCGAGGGCTCCGAGATCTCGATGTTCTACGACCCGATGATCGCCAAGCTGGTGACCCACGGGCCGACCCGCCTCGCCGCCATCGACGCCCAGGCCGAGGCCCTCGACGAGTTCGTGATCGACGGCATCCAGCCGAACATCCCGTTCCTGACCGCGCTGATGCAGCATCCGCGCTGGCGCTCGGGCAACCTCTCGACCGGCTTCATCAAGGAGGAGTATCCCGACGGCTTCTCCGGCCGCCCGCTCGACGAGGAGGCGCGCCGCGTGCTCGCCATCGCCGCGCTGTCGATGGAGATGGTCCGCAAGGAGCGCCTCGACCACCACTCCGACCGCCTGAAGCCGCATTCCGGCAAGTGGCGCTCCGAGTGGGTGGTCCGGCTCGGCCGCGAGCAGATCGCCGTCGAGGTGCCCGAGGGCTACGCCTCGGTGCCGCTCGAGATCGACGTGCTGCTCGACGGCCACCGCTCGACGGTGTCGTCCGACTGGCGCCCCGGCGAGCCGCTGTGGCACGCCCGGATCGGCGACGACGAGGTCGCGGTGCAGGTGCGCCCGGCCGCGGCCGGCATGCAGCTGTCCTGGCGCGGCGTCGTCACCTACGCCCGCGCCATGCTGCCGCCGACCGCCAAGCTCGACGCGTTGATGCCGGAGAAGACGCCGCCGGACATGTCGAAGTACCTGCTCTGCCCGATGCCGGGTCTGGTGGTCTCGATCGCGGTGACGGCCGGCCAGGACGTCAAGGCCGGCGAGACGCTGGCGGTGGTCGAGGCGATGAAGATGGAGAACGTGCTGCGCGCCGAGCGCGACGGCGTCGTCAAGGTGGTCAACGCCAAGCCCGGCGACAGCCTCGCCGTCGACGCCGTCATCCTGGAGTTCGCGTGACCGCCGGCCGCCGCTCGGTCCGGGTCCTGATCGAGGGCCGGGTCCAGGGCGTCGGCTATCGCGCCTGGACCGAGCGCCGCGCCACGGCGCTCGGTCTCGCCGGCTCCGTCCGCAACCTCTCCGACGGCCGGGTCGAGGCGGTGTTCTCCGGCGATCCCGCGGCCGTCGACGCCATGCTGGCGGCCTGTGCCGAGGGCCCGCGCGGCGCGCTGGTCCGGGCCGTCGTCGTGACCGTGCCGGATCCGGACGAGGTCACGGGGCCGTTCCGCATCCTGCGCTGAGTGCGCCCGCCCGCGTCACCCGCGCCGGTTCTCCCCGCCGGCGGTCCGTGCTATCGGCTGGACCGTTCGGGACGGGAGCAGGGTATGGCAAATCCGGTACTGGTCGACGTCACCCGCGGCGACGTGGTGGAGAGCCGCCATCGCGGCGCGATCGCGGTGATGGACGCCGCCGGGCGGACGGTGTTCGCCGTCGGCGACGTCGAGCGCCCGGCCTTCCCGCGCTCGGCGGTGAAGGCGTTCCAGGCCCTGCCGTTGATGGAGTCCGGCGCCGCCGACCGCTTCGGTTTCGGCGATCGCGAACTCGCCCTCGCGGTGTCCTCGCACAACGGCGAGGAGGGCCACGTGGCCATGGCGCGGTCGATGCTGGCGAAGGCCGGTCTCGACGAGGGCTGCCTCGCCTGCGGCGCCCATTGGCCGCAGCGCGAGGCGGACAAGGCGCGGCTGCACCGCATGGGCGCGCCGGCCGGCCGCATCCACAACAACTGCTCGGGCAAGCACGCCGGCTTCCTTTGCGCGGCCGTGCAGATGGGTGTCGATCCCGCCGGTTACAACCGCCCCGACCATCCGCTGATGCGCGAGGTCGTCGCCGCGGTCGAGGCGATGACGGGCGCCGCCCACGGCGCCGACGTCTGCGGCACCGACGGTTGCTCGATCCCGACCTTCGCGATCCCGATCGCGGCGATGGCGCGCGGCTTCGCCCGCTTCGTCACCGGCGAGGGGCTGTCGCCGGAGCGCGCGCGCGCCTGCACGCGCCTGCGCGACGCCGCCATGGCCGAGCCCTTCATGGTGGCCGGCACCGGCCGCTTCTGCACCGACGCGATGGCGGCGCTCGGCGGACGTACCTTCGTAAAGACCGGCGCCGAGGGCGTGTTCACCGCGGCGATCCCCGGGCGCGGCCTCGGCCTCGCCGTCAAGATCGACGACGGCGCCGCGCGCGCCTCCGAGGCGGTGACGGCGGCGTTGCTGATCGAACTGCTCGGCCTCGACGCCGACGATCCCGCCCGCGCCACGCTCGATCGCCTCGCGGCGCCGGAGATCCGCAGTTGGGCGGGTGAACTCTGCGGGGGCTTGCGCGTCGCCGCCGACCTGTCGGCGGCACGGCCGGACTGAGTCGCCCGCAGCGTGCCGAAACGAAACGGCCCCGGCGTCGCCGCCGGGGCCGTTCCCGTGTCGTGGGGTCGTCCGCCGATCAGGGGACGATGAAGTTGAAGCCGACGTTGCCGGAAGCGACGTAGGTGCCGCTCACCTCGCGCATCGTGTAGATGCCGTATTCGTTGGCGTTGCAGTAGGTCGTGGTGCGCAGCGACGCGGTCACCGCGGTGCCGCCGCCGCTGCGGCCGTAGTCGGCCGCGACGACCGGCACCGAAGCGTTGATCGCCGTGCTGCCGAGCGAGGTCGGGCGGATGCAGTAGATGCCGACGGTGTTGGCCGGACGGCGCATCGAGTAGGCGCCGTAGCTGCGGACCACGCCGTACTGGTAGTCGTAGACGAGCGCGACGCGGACGTTGCTGCCCGCGGCACCGCCGACGATGCGCTGGGTGCCGACGGTCGACTCCGTGGCGCGGGTCGAGCCACCGGCGACCTGGCCGCCCGAGACCGTGTCGTTGCGCGACACCTTGGCGGTGTCGTCGGCGGCGAGGGCCGGCGTGGCGAGGGTCGCGGCGAGGGCGATCGTGGCGACGAAGCGATTCATGGTTCTGGATCTCCATCCCGGTCTGTCGGCCGACGCCCTGTTCGGGCCCGTCCGGCTCACACGGAAACTAGGGCCGGGGGCCTGAACGAAGCATGGCGCGGCCGTTCAGCTACATGAACGCCGCCAATGGCCGATTTGTGTCGGGGCCACACGGAGAAATGTCGCGTCCACCCTCAACCGAGGCTGTTCTCGCTCACCGTCACGTGGGGGAAGCGGGTCTCGCCGAGGGCTAGGTCGCCGGTCTGGAACTCGGCCCAACGCATCCCGCGCACCGCGCCGGAGCGGACGTCCGAGATCACGTTGCCGGAAATCACCACCGACCCCGCGCCCTCGACGACGCTGACGCCGATGCCGACCTCGGCGTCGCGGATCATGTTGCCGCTGGCGACGACGTTGCGCAGATAGGGCCCCCAGCCCATCAGGATCGCGACGCTCGGCGCGCCGTCGATCACGTTGCCCGAGACGGTGGTGTCGGCCTCGACCGAGATGCCGATGCCGAAGTCGAGGCCGTATTCGTCGGGGTAGGGCGCGCCGTGGCGGAGGTTGCGCACGATGTTGCCGGAGACGACCGCGAGCCGGCCGCCCTCGTTGAAGTTGGCGACCGAGATGCCGACCGAGGCGCCGTCGACCACGTTGCTGGCGATCAGCGCGCCCTCGAAGCCGAACTCGGAGTAGATCGCGGTCTCGCCGGAGCGCAGGCACTGGTTGCCGGTGATCTGGACGTTGCTGCCGGAGTTGGAGCGGATCGCGCTGAAGGCGCAGTCGGCGACCCGGTTGTCCGAAACGATCACGCCGCCGGCCCGGAACACGTTGATGCCGTTGCCGTTCTGGCCGGTGCCGCCGGAGCGGGCCTCGATCCGCTCGACCCGGTTGCGCGCGACGATGGTGCCGTCCTCGCCGGCCTCCCAGCGGTGCACCAGGATGCCGCCGTCGCCGCAGTCGGAGACGGTGTTGCCGGCGATCTCGAGCCCGCGCGCGTCGACGCTCCACAGCCCCGCCTCGCGGGCGCCGGTGATCCGGTTGGCGGTCAGGCTGCCCGAGACCTTCTCGAGCGCCACCGCGTGGCGCGAGCTGCCGACCACTTCGCAGCGGGTCATCGAGAGGTCGGAGACGCCGGAGAGGTGCAGCAGCGCCGGTACGCCGTCGTCGAGCGCGCGGTTGGCGCCGTCGAGCACGATGCCGTCGAGGCCGATCGACGAGCCGCCGACAGCCGTCAGCAGGGTTCCGCCGCCGGTGTAGACGAGGCGGCTCTCGCCGGGCACGCCGACGAGCTTCAGCCGGCTCGGCAGCACCACGTTGGAGAGTTCGTAGCGGCCGGGCGGCAGGTAGAGCGGCTTGCCGGCGGCGGCGGCGCGGTCCATCGCCTGCTGCATCATCGCCGACTGGTCGCCGTTGCCCGAGGGCGCGTAGGCGGCGTCGCCGCCGGCGAGCGACCCGCGCAGGTCCGCGAGTTCGATCCGCGCCGTGGAATCCGAGCGTGCCGGCGTGAACATCAGGGCCGTGCCGATGCTCGCGACCGTCCCGTAGAGAAATGCGCGGCGATCCATGATCCGACTCCGAGGCCCCCGCGGGGCCCCGGAGCAAGACCCGTTCCGCACGCATCCGTGCCGGAACGGGACAGCCGGCCGCCGTCGCGGCCGGAGCGTTCCCGGTGCCGGGATCAGCTGCCCGACTTCACCTTGGCGAACAGCGCGTCGACGCCGGCCTTGTAGACGCCCTCGATCGCCTCCTTGGCGGCCTCGTCGGTCGCGCCGGCGGCGGCGTCGAACTTGCCGGTCCACTTGATGCCGGCGCCGCCGTCGTCGTCCTCCTTGGTGGAGAGCGTCGAGGTGTAGTTGGCGACCGGCAGCGGGCCCGGCTCCAGGATGGCGTAGGTGTAGGAGTGCTTGGCGTCGTCCCACTCCACCAGCTTCTCGACGATCGTGCCGCCGCCGCCCGCGAGCGTCAGCGTGCGGATCTTGGCACCGTCACGCTCGCCGAGCTCGCACTTGGCGACGGCCGGATGCCAGTTGGCGATGCCGCAGAAGTCGCCGATCGCCTTCCAGACGCCGTCGGCGGTGATGGCCTTGTCTTCGACGCGGTACTTGGCGTCGACCGCGAATGCGGGCGACGCGACCACGGCGAACCCGGCCGCGACCAGCGCGACCCTCGTCAGCACGGACATTGGGTATCCTCCCCGGATTGATGCGCCTTCCTCGGGGCGCGCGGGGATCATCGGGACGTTCTGCCCGGCCGCTCAAGTGAACGTTCGGTAACGTGGCGGGACGGAAGGTCGCGGCCGGTCAGGCCGCGAGCGCGGTCCTCAGGCGCTGGAACGCCCGGCCGTCGGCGCCGAACAGGTGGGTGCGCTCGACCGGCGCCGTCAGTGCGACGGTGGCGCCGCGCTCGACCGGGGCGGTGCCGGGCACCTTGGCGACGATCGGCTCGCCGGCGCCGGTGTCGACGTAGAGCAGGGTGTTCTCGCCGAGCCGCTCGACGATGGTGACGCGGCCGCGGAAGAGGCCGGTGCCGTCGGTGAGCGAAAGGTCCTCGGGGCGGACGCCGAAGGAGGCCGGCGCGCCGGCCGCCGCCGCCGGCACCACGGCGGGCACCTCGAAGGGGGCGGCCGATCCGGGCGTGGAGATCCGCGCCGGCGAACCGGCGGACTCGATCTTCGCCGGCACCACGTTCATGGCCGGCGAGCCGATGAAGCGGGCGACGAACAGGTTGTCGGGGGTGTGGTAGAGTTCCATCGGGGTGCCGACCTGCTCGATCCGGCCGCCGTTGAGCACGACGATGCGGTCGGCGAGCGTCATCGCCTCGACTTGGTCGTGGGTGACGTAGATCATCGTGGTGTTCGCCATCCGCTCGTGCAGCTTGGCGATCTCGATGCGGGTGGCGACGCGCAGCGCCGCGTCGAGGTTCGACAGCGGCTCGTCGAACAGGAAGACCTTGGGATTGCGCACGATCGCCCGGCCGATCGCCACGCGTTGGCGCTGGCCGCCGGAGAGCTGCTTCGGCAGGCGGGCGAGATACTGGGTGATCTGCAGCATCTCCGCCGCCTCGCGGACGCGACGGTCGAGCTCCTCGGCCGGCGCGCCCTGCAGCTTCAGGCTGAAGGCCATGTTGTCGTAGACGGTCATGTGCGGGTAGAGCGCGTAGGACTGGAACACCATCGCGATGCCGCGCCGGGCCGGCGGCAGGTCGTTGACCACCTGTCCACCGATTTCGAGCGTGCCCGACGAGATGTCCTCGAGGCCGGCGATCATCCTGAGCAGGGTGGACTTGCCGCAGCCCGACGGCCCGACGAACACCACGAACTCGCCGGTGCGGATGTCGAGGTCGATGCCGTGCAGCACCTTCACGGCGCCGTAGGACTTCACCACGTTCGTGAGCTTCAGGCTGGCCATCGGCGTCGCTCCCCCAGGGATCCCGTTCCTGTCTTCCCGGGATCCCGAACGGGATCCCGGCCTCGTTTCTCTCGTGTCTCGTCGTGCGCTCAGGTCGCCTCGCCGGCGACGGCGATGCGGCCGAAGAAGGCGTCCTCGGGCCCGAGCGTCACGGCGTCGGCGTCGGCGACCGAGCCGAAGCCGAGGTCGACCGCCTCCGGCGCCATCCCCGCCGGCAGCGGGAACGTCGCGGCTTCGTGGCCGAAGTTGAAGACGCAGAGGACGGCGTCGGCGCCCGTCCGGCGCACGAAGGCCATGACGTCGCCCTCGGCCGGCAGGAACTCGATGGTCCCCTCGCGCAGCGGCGCCGTCTCGCGGCGGAAGGCGAGGAAGCGCTTGTAGTGCTCGTGGAGCGAACCCTCGACGCCGACCTGACGGTCGGCGGCCAGCGGCAGGTGATCGGCCGGCACCGGCAGCCACGGCTTGCCCTCGGAGAAGCCGCCGTGCGGCGCGTCGGCCAGCCAGACCATCGGCGTGCGGCAGCCGTCGCGGCCCTTGAACTCCGGCCAGAAGCGGATGCCGTAGGGGTCGACGAGGTCGTCGTAGGTGAGGCTGGCCTCGCCGAGGCCGAGTTCCTCGCCCTCGTAGAGGCAGACCGAGCCGCGGAAGGACAGGAGCAGCGACGAAACGAGCTTCTGCATGCGCAGCGGATCGGCGGCGTAGGGCAGGAAGCGGCTCGCCCAGCGCGGCACGTCGTGGTTCGAGAAGGCCCAGCACGGCCAGCCGCCCTGGCTCGCCTCGTAGCGGCCGATGGTGGTCTCGAAGAAGGTCTTGCCGTAGCCGTCGCCGAGCAGGTCGAAGCTGTAGCACATGTGCAGCTTGTCGCCGCCGGCGGTGTAGGCGGCCATGATCTCGATGGCGCGCGAGCCCTCGCCGACCTCGCCCATGGCGGTGGTGCCGGGGAACTCGTCGAGGACGGAGCGAAGTTCCTTCAGGAAGTCGAGGTTCTCCGGCCGGCTCTTGTCGTAGAGGTGGACCTGCCGGCCGTAGGGATTGACCGCCGGGGCGTCGTTGCCGGCGGGGCCGTCGGTCGGCGCCGGCGGGTTGGAGCGCAACTCGGCGTCGTGGAAGTAGTAGTTGACGGTGTCGAGGCGGAAGCCGTCGACGCCGAGCTCCAGCCAGAAGCGGAGCACGTCGAGCACCGCCTTGCGGACCTCCGGGTTGTGGAAGTTGAGGTCGGGCTGCGAGGTCAGGAAGTTGTGCATGTAGTACTGGCAGCGCCGGCTGTCCCACTCCCAGGCCGGACCGCCGAACACCGACAGCCAGTTGTTCGGCGCGGTGCCGTCGGGCGCGGAATCGGCCCAGATGTACCAGTCCGCCTTGGCGTTGGTGGTGTTGAGGCGCGATTCGACGAACCAGGGATGCATGTCCGAGGTGTGCGAGATCACCTGGTCGATGATCACCTTGATGCCGAGCCGGTGCGCCTCGGCGGTCAGCGCCTGGAAGTCGCCGAGGGTGCCGAAGATCGGGTCGACGTCGCAATAGTTCGAGACGTCGTAGCCGAAGTCCTTCATCGGCGAGGTGAAGAAGGGCGACAGCCAGATCGCGTCGACCCCGAGGTCGGCGAGATAGGGCAGGCGGGCGGTGACCCCCGGCAGGTCGCCGATGCCGTCGCCGTTGGAGTCCTGGAACGAGCGCGGATAGATCTGGTAGATCACCGCCCCGCGCCACCAGTCGGCGTCCGCCTCGTGGGCGGGCAGGACGGTGGCGGAGGTGGTGAGCGCCTTCGGATCGTGCATCGGAATCAGCCGCCTTTCACGGAGCCGGCCAACAGGCCGCGGACGAAGTAGCGTTGCAGGGAGAAGAACACGATCAACGGCACCACGATGGTGACGAAGGCCGAGGCCGTGAGGATCTCCCAGTTGCCGCCGCGCGAGCCGAGCAGGGCGTTGAGCTTGCCCGTCAGGACCAGCTCGTCGGCGCCGGACCCCAGGAAGACGATGGCGACCAGCAGATCGTTCCACACCCACAGGAACTGGAAGATCGCGAAGGACGCCAGCGCCGGCAAGGACAGCGGCAGCACGATCTTGCGGAAGATCCAGAAATCCGACGCGCCGTCGATCTGGGCGGACTCGATCAGGTCCTTGGGCAGGCCGGCGATGTAGTTGCGCAACAGGTAGATCGCCAGCGGCAGGCCGAAGCCGGTGTGGGCGAGCCAGATGCCGAGGTAGGTCTTGGAGGGCACCCCGAAGGCCGAGCCGACCTCGTTGTAGAGCTTGAGGAGCGGGATCAGCGACATCTGCAGCGGCACGACCAAGAGGCCGACCACCAGCGCGATCAGGTAGTTGCGCCCGGGAATTCGCATCCAGGACAAGGCGTAGGCGGCAAAGGCCGCGATCAGGATCGGGATCAGCGTCGCCGGAATGGTCACCGTCAGCGAGTTGACGAACGAGCGTCCGATGCCCTCCGAGAACAGCACCCGCTGGTAGTTCTCGAGCGTGAAGCGCGGCGGCGTCGCCTGGACGTAGAAGACGCGCCGGCCGCGCTCCTCGGTGAAGGCCGTCGGCGACGTCTGCACGTAGCCGCCGTCGGCGTTCACGGTGAGCGTGCCGCCGTCGCCGAGGTCGGCGGTGGTGCCGGCGGCGTAGGCGGCCGGGTTCTGGACGCGGATGCCGAAGGCGGTGACGGTGCCGGTCGCGCCTTCCTCGAACAGGTTGCCGGTGATGGCGTAGCGCCCGTCCGGCTGCTGCTGCTGGTCGGCCGACCCCTTCAGGCGGCCGACGGCGTTGCTGGTCGAGGTGGTCAGCGCGGTCCACCAGCCGGTGGCGGCGATCTGGTCCTTGTCGCGCAGCGACGAGATGAACAGGCCCGCCGTCGGCAGCGTCCACAGCGCCACGATCAGGAGAACGGCGAGGTGGAGGACGATCCGCCCGGGTTTCAGCGACTTGGCGACGGCCATCTCAGTGCCCTCCCGCTTCCTGCTGCGCCCGGCGGATGTTCCAGACCATGATCGGGATCACCGCCACCATGATGATCACCGCGATCGCCGCGCCGCGGCCGAAGTCGCCGCCGCCGCGGAACATCCAGTCGAACATCAGGTTGGCGAGCACGATGGTGTTCCACTGGCCGTTGGTCATCGTCAGCACGATGTCGAACACCTTCAGCACCAGCACGGTGATGGTGGTCCACACCACGAGGATGGTGCCGGTGATCTGCGGCACGACGATGTAGAAGAAGGTCTGGAACGGGTTGGCGCCGTCGATCACGGCGGCCTCGATGGTGTCCTCCGGCACGCCGCGCAGGGCGGCGGCCAGGATCACCGTGGCGAAACCGGTCTGGATCCAGACCAGGATCACCATCAGGAAGAAGTTGTTCCAGAAGGGCAGGGCGATCCAAACCTGCGGGTCGCCGCCGAGCGCGGTGACGATGGCGTTGAGGAGGCCGATCTGCTCCTGGCCCTCGCCGCGGTAGTCGTAGACGAACTTCCAGATCACCGACGCGCCGACGAAGCTGATCGCCAGCGGCATGAACACCAGGCTCTTGGCGATGTTGCCCCACCAGATCCGGTCGGTCAGCACCGCGATCACGAGGCCGAAGAAGGTCGAGGCCGCCGGCACCACCAGGAGCCACAGCACGTTGTTGAAGATCGACTGGCGGAACTGCGGGTCCGAGAAGGCCCAGGCGTAGTTCGCGCCGCCGACGAAGGCGTCGCCGGTGCGGTCGTGCACCGACAGCCACAGCGTCTCGACGATCGGATAGACGAGGTAGATCGTCAGGAGGAGCAGCGCCGGCCCCAGGAACAGCCAGGGCCGGACCCAGGACTGGACCTTGAGGTTGCGCGGCCGGTAGACGCCGTCGCGGCCCTCGGCCGGGAACAGCCGGTCGAGCAGGAAATTGCTGCCGTAGAAATAGGCGACGCAACCGCCGACGCCGAGGACGACGGTGACGAGCGCGGATCCGAGCTGCTCCAACATGGCGACCCCCCTCGTGTGACGCCCCCTTTCCGGGAGGCGCGCGGTCGTGGGGCACCGATCCCGGACCCCGTGGCGGGATCCGAGGCGGCACCGTGCCCGCTCGTTCAGGCCGTGTGATGTCCGAGCGGCCGCCCGTTTCCGCGGACGCCGAACGTCCGCACGGGTCACGGCCGCTCGGCCGGCGCCCGATCGGGGCGCGCCTCCCCCGCTCGGGAGGCCGACACCGGCGTCGGCCCCCTGGCGGGTTCGGGATCACTTACTTGATGGCGTCCCACGCCTTCTGGATCTCGGCAGCCGTGTCCGCCGCCGACTTGCCGCCGACGAAGTCCACCATGCCGGTCCAGAACGCGCCGGCGCCGATCTTGCCGGGCATCAGGTCCGAGCCATCGAAGCGGAAGGTCGAGGCGTTGGCAAGGATCTCGCCCTGCTTGCGCAGCGCCTCGCTGCCGTAGGCCTCGACGTTGGCGCCCTTGAACGGCGTCACGAAGCCCGACTGCGCCATCCAGAGCTCGTGCGCCAGCGGCGTCTCCAGGAACTTGACGAACGCGCGCGCCGCCTTGCTGTCCTTGGTGATCGAGACCAGGGTGCCGGCGCCGAGGACGGGGGTGCCGAGCTCGGGCTTGGAGGCGTAGGGCGGCAGGTAGAAGAAGTCGACGTCCTCGCCGAGCTTGGTGCCCTCGGGGAAGAAGGACGGGATGAACGAGGCCTGCCGGTGCAGGTAGCACTTCGGCGGGGTCGAGAAGAGGCCCTTCGGGCTGTCGCGGAAGTCGGTGGAGGCCACCGCCGCGGCGCCGCCGTCGACGTACTTGTCGGTCTTGGCGAAGGAGCCGAAGATCTCGATGGCGTTGACCACGGCCGGATCCGTGAACGGGATCTCGTTGGTGGTCCACTTGTCGTAGGTCTCGGGGCTCGCCGTGCGCAGCATCAGGTCCTCGACCCAGTCGGTCGCCGGCCAGCCGGTGGCGCCGCCGGAACCGAGACCGATGCACCACGGCGTACCGCCGTCGGCGACGATCTTGTCGGTGAGGGCCTGCAGGTCCTCCATGGTCTTCGGCACCTCGTAGCCGGCGTCCTCGAAGTTCTCGGGCACGTACCAGACGAGGCTCTTGACGTCGGCCTTGTACGGGAAGGCGAAGTATTTCTTCGTGCCGTCCTTGTCGTTGTAGGTGCCGAGGTCGACCCAGGACTGGCCGGCGCCGTAGTTGTCGCGCACGAAGGCGGCGACGTCGTCGCCGAGCGGGGCGAGCAGGCCCTTGGCCGCGAGGTCGGCGATCAGGCCGGGCTGCGGCAGGATCGCGATGTTCGGCGGCGAACCGGCCTGGGTGTCGATGACGATCTGCTGCTCGTAGTTCTCGGACGAGGCGTATTTCACGTCGGCGCCGGTGGCCGTGCGGAAATACTCGAGCACGCTCTGGACGAGGTCCTCGTCGGCGCCGCGCCACGGACCGAACACGGTCAGCGTCTCGCCCTTGAGGTCGACCTTCTGCAGGGCCTCGTAGTCGGCCCAGTGGAACTTGGAATCCTCGCCCGGCTTGAACTTGAGCTCGGCGAGCGCCGGTGTCGCGAAGGCGACCGCACAGGCCGCCAGTCCGGTGAGAAGGCGCGTCTTCATCCGTATCCTCCCGTTTCCTGCCTCCGACAAAGCGCCCGGCGTCCGTCTCCTCACCGCCAAACCGCTTTGACACCCCTCGTCCCGATCGTAGCCGTTTCCGAACGCCCGGCACAGCCCGAGGTTCCGCTCACGTGCCGAAATGCACGCGGCGGCGTCGTCGTGCCGGCATTCTCGCCCGCCACGGGCTCGATCGAAGCTCCCCCCTCGATGCCCCGCCGCGCCCGGCGAGCGGTGTCGCCGTGTGGAGGGACGTGTGCGCTCGGAACGTCAAAGCGCTTTGAATGCGGTCATCTTGTCGCGCCGGCTTCGCGATGTCAAGCGGTGCGCATCGGGTCGTGCCCGCCGAAGTGGGGAGCGTGCCCACGGAGATTACGGTTTTCCGCCCCTTCGCCGTGGCCTATCATGACGACCGCGGCGCACTCGTTTCGCGCCGCGACGGATTCCCACGCGCCGCGGCGCCCACTCAAAGCGTTTTGACAGACCACGACCCGATGGCGATGAATCTCAAGGAACTGTCGGCCCACCTGGGGCTGTCGCAGACGACGGTGAGCCGTGCCCTGAACGGCTATCCGGAGGTCAGCGAGGCGACGCGGCTGCGGGTGCTGCAGGCGGCCGAGGAGACCGGCTACCGCCCGAGTCCGGCCGCGCGCCGGCTCGCGACCGGCAAGGCCTACGCCCTCGGCATGGTGTTCCCGGTCGAGCGCAACGTCCTGATGGACCCGCTGTTCGTCGACTTCCTCGCCGGCGTCTCCGAGACGGCGGTGCGCTCGAACTTCGACATCCTGATCAGCCCGACCACAGCCGAGCAGGAGATCGACACCTACGCCCGCCTCGCCCGCAACGGCACGGTCGACGCGGTGATCCTGTCCGGCCCGATGATCGACGACCCCCGCGTCGAGCTGGTGCAGCGCCTCGGTTTTCCCGCCGTGGTGCACGGACGCTCGCATTTCGAGCGTCCGGTCGCCTTCCTCGACATCGACAACGAGGACGCCTTCTTCCAGGCGGTGCGCTTCCTGACCCAGCTCGGCCACCGCCGCATCGCCCTGATCAACGGCGACGAGCGCATGACCTTCGCCGCCGACCGTCGCCGCGGCATGGAGCGCGCGCTCGCCGCCGCCGGCATTTCGCCCGACGACCAGCTCTGGTACGCCGGCGCGATGACGGCGGAGAACGGCTACCGCTTCGCCCGTGCCGCGCTCGCCGAGGCGGATCCGCCGACGGCGGTGCTGGGCTCCTCGATCCTGGTCGGCCACGGCGTGCTGCGCGCCGCCGCCGAGGCTGGCGTCGCCGTGCCCGACGACCTCTCGCTGATCGTCCACGACGACGACATGCCCGCCTTCCGGGCCGACCAGATGCTGCCGCCGCTGACGACCACCCGCTCCTCGATCCGCGCCGCCGGCGCCCGCGTCGCCGAGATGGCGCTGGCGCGCATGCAGGGCGAGAGCGCCGAGACGCTGCAGGAGGTCTGGCCGGTCGAACTGGTGGTGCGCGGCTCGACCGCGCCGCCCCGCCGTTGACTCGGCTTTCAATCCGTCGTCACACGATGTTCGCCGATCCGTCGTAATCGCGATGGGAAGGATTGCGACTCCCGACCGAGGCGCCGTGATGGACGACCTGCTCTTCAGCTACGCCGACCCGACTTTCCCCCCGCTGAAGCGGCGGCTGATCCGCCTGATCGAGAAGGCCACCGGCCAGCCCCGGCTGAAGCGGCTCTACCTCGCCCACCGCGCCGAGCAGGTCGCCGGCGAGAGCTTCTTCCAGTCGGCGCTGCGCCGCCTCGAGATCGACGTCGACATCGACCCCGACGCCCTCGCGGCGGTGCCGCGGCAGGGGCCGCTGGTCGTGGTGGCCAACCACCCCTACGGCGTGCTCGACGGCCTCGCGATCGCCTGGATCGTCGAGAAGGTCCGCTCCGACTTCCTCGTGCTGACGAACGCGGTGCTGTTGCGTGCGCCCGAGGTGCGGCCCTACCTGCTGCCGGTCGACTTCGCCGGCACGCCGGAGGCGCTCGCCACCAACCTCGCCACCCGCGAGGCGGCGCGCCGCCATCTCGACGCCGGCGGCTGCGTGGTGGTGTTCCCGGCCGGCGGCATCTCGACGGCGCCGGACCGTCTCGGGCGCAAGCGCGCGGTCGACGCGCCCTGGCAGCCCTTCGTCGCCCAGCTGATCCACCGGGCGAAGGCGAGCGTGGTGCCGGTGTTCTTCGCCGGCCAGAACAGCCGGCTGTTCCAGATCGCCAGCCACGTCCACGCCGCGCTCAGGCTGTCGCTGATCTTCAAGGAGGTCCGCGACCGCATCGGCACGCGGCTGCCGGTGGCGATCGGCGAGCCGATCCCGTTCGAGGAACTCGCCGCCGGCGGCGACCGGCGCGCGCTGGTCGAGGACCTCCGGGCCCGCACCTACGCCCTCGAGGCCCGGCTCGGCCCGGCGGGCGCGGTGCGTCGGCGGCCGGCGATGGCCCGGCTCGGCGAGGCGATCCGGCGGCGGCGCACCCGGACGCGTTCGGTCCGGCGCGGCGGGCCCGTGACCTGATCGCCGCCAAAGCAATAATTTTTCCCGTTTCGGGGTGCCGACAGGGTGTTCGGCTCTATTCCGACGCCGCGGGCGCGGCTATGTGTCGGCTTCGGTCGCGTCGCGGCCACACGATCGAACCCGCGCGGGCCGAGGGCCGCAAGACGCCCGCGCACATACGGCCAGCCTGCGGCGAGGATGAACCGCACGTGTCCACGGACCGACTGACGCACCTGAAGCGTCTCGAAGCCGAATCCATCTTCATCATTCGGGAGGTGGCGGCGGAGTTCAAGAATCCGGTCATGCTGTATTCGATCGGCAAGGACTCCTCGGTGATGCTTCATCTGGCGATGAAGGCGTTCCACCCGGCCAAGCCTCCCTTCCCGCTGATGCACATCGACACCACGTGGAAGTTCCGCGAGATGGTGCGCTTCCGCGACGAGACGGCGGCGCGGCTCGGGCTCGACCTGATCGTGCACACCAACCAGGACGGCGTCGAGAAGAACGTCAATCCGTTCGACCACGGATCGTCCTTCTACACCAACGTCATGAAGACCGAGGCGCTCAAGGCGGCGCTGACCAAGTACGGCTTCGACGCCGCCTTCGGCGGGGCCCGCCGCGACGAGGAGAAGAGCCGCGCCAAGGAGCGCATCTTCTCCTTCCGCACCGAGACCCACGCCTGGGACCCGAAGAACCAGCGCCCGGAACTCTGGAAGCTCTACAACGCGCGCGTCCGCCAGGGCGAATCGATCCGCGTCTTCCCGCTGTCGAACTGGACCGAGCTCGACATCTGGCAGTACATCCTGCTCGAGAACATACCGATCGTCCCGCTCTACTACGCCGCCGAGCGGCCGGTGGTGGACCGCGACGGCATGCTGATCATGGTCGACGACGACCGTCTGCCGCTGAAGCCCGGCGAGACGCCGGAGAACCGGCTGATCCGCTTCCGCACCCTCGGCTGCTACCCGCTCACCGGCGCCATCGAGAGCCCGGCGGCGAGCCTGCCCGAGATCGTCCGCGAGATGCTGCTCGCCCGCACCTCCGAGCGCTCGGGTCGCCTGATCGACCACGACGAGTCCGCCTCGATGGAGAAGAAGAAGAAGGAGGGCTACTTCTGATGAGCGCGCTCGAACAACTCGACGTCGGTGCCTTCACCGACTACCTCGCCCGCCACGAGAAGAAGAGCCTGCTGCGCTTCCTCACCTGCGGCTCCGTCGACGACGGCAAGTCCACCCTGATCGGGCGGCTGCTCTACGACACCAAGCTGCTGTTCGAGGACCAGCTCCGCTCGCTGGAGCGCGATTCCAAGAAGCACGGCACCGTCGGCGAGGACATCGACTTCGCCCTCCTGGTCGACGGCCTCGAGGCCGAACGCGAGCAGGGCATCACCATCGACGTCGCCTACCGCTTCTTCGCCACCGACCGGCGCAAGTTCATCGTCGCCGACACGCCCGGCCACGAGCAGTACACCCGCAACATGGCGACCGGCGCGTCGAACTCCGACCTCGCCGTCATCCTGGTCGACGCCCGCCACGGCCTGCTGACCCAGACGCGCCGGCACTCCTTCATCGTCTCGCTGCTCGGCATCCGCCACGTGGTGCTGGCGGTCAACAAGATCGACCTCGTCAACTACTCCAAGGAAGTCTTCGACGGCATCGTCGACAGCTACCGCGAGTTCGCCGCCGGCTTCGGCTTCGAGACCTTCGTGCCGATCCCGCTGTCGGCCCGCTTCGGCGACAACGTGCTCGACAAGGGCACGAACATGCCCTGGTACGACGGCCCGACGCTGGTCGAGCACCTCGAGACGGTCAACGTCGCCGACGACGCGCTCGCCAAGCCGTTCCGCATGCCGGTGCAGTGGGTCAACCGCCCGAACCTCGACTTCCGCGGCTTCGCCGGCACCATCGCCTCGGGCACCGTGCGGCCCGGCGACCCGATCGTGGTGGCCAAGTCCGGCCGCGCCTCGACGGTGAAGGCGATCGTCACCTACGACGGCGACAAGGCCGAGGCGAGCGCCGGCGAGGCGGTCACCATCACGCTGGCCGACGAGGTCGACATCTCGCGCGGCGACGTGCTGACCACGCCCGACAACCGGCCCGAGGTCTCCGACCAGTTCGCCGCCCACCTGATCTGGATGGCCGACGAGGCGCTGCTGCCGGGCCGGCCCTACCTGATCAAGATCGGCACCAAGACGGTCGCGGGGCAGGTGACGGAGATCAAGCACAAGATCGACGTCAACTCCTTCAACAAGCTCGCCGCCAAGGACCTGCACCTCAACGAGGTCGCGGTGGTCAACGTCGCGCTGTCCGAGCCGATCGCCTTCGATCCCTACGGCCAGAACCACGACACCGGCGCCTTCATCGTCATCGACCGCCTGTCCAACCTGACGGTCGGTGCCGGCATGGTCGACTTCGGCCTGCGCCGGGCCACCAACGTGCACTGGCAGGCGCTCGACGTCACCAAGGCGTCGCGCGCCGAGGCCAAGCTCCAGAAGCCGGTGATCCTGTGGTTCACCGGCCTGTCGGGCGCCGGCAAGTCGACGGTGGCCAACCTGGTCGAGAAGCGCCTGCACTCGATCGGCCGCCACACCTACACGCTCGACGGCGACAACGTCCGCCACGGCCTCAACAAGGACCTCGGCTTCACCGACGCCGACCGCGTCGAGAACATCCGCCGCGTCGCCGAGGCGGCCAAGCTGTTCGTCGACGCCGGCCTGATCGTGCTGGTGTCGTTCATCTCGCCGTTCCGCTCGGAACGCCGGATGGCGCGCGAACTGGTCGAGGCCGGCGAGTTCGTCGAGGTCTACGTCGACACCCCGCTCGCGGTGGCCGAGACGCGCGACCCGAAGGGCCTCTACCGCAAGGCGCGCGAGGGCAAGATCAAGAACTTCACCGGCATCGACAGCCCCTACGAGGCGCCGGAGAACGCCGAACTCGTGCTCGACACCACGACGCGCCCGGCCGAGGAACTCGCCGAGCAGGTGGTCGAGTACCTGCGCTCGGGCGGCTATCTCGGCTGACGGCACGCCGTTTCGGTCGCGAATCGGAAAGGGCCGGCGCTCCGGGCGGAGCGCCGGCCCTTTCGTTTGCACGGGGCGCGTCGGGGTCTCTACGCAGGCCAGACGAAGCCGGCGGGTCCGAGGGCTCCGAAAGGCTAGGGGAACCCCGTAGCGGCCACCTCGTTATTCTCGCAGACGCGAGTTGATGTTGCGGTGCAATAAAGTTCCGACCAAAGGATGAGTAGCCTCTTGTGGATGCTAATAAACCAGTCGTGAATGGCGCTTGAAGATGACAAGCGCTGTAACCATCATTTAGCCGAGGTCGGAAGTTTACTCGGGTGGTAAGCGACGGAACCGGGAAATTAACGCCGCGTTAACCACCGTGTCGCCAGAGTGGCGAAAAGGACGGGGAGTAGGAGAGACGAGATGGACCTGATGCAGCTCGGTGCAGCATTCGCCGTCGTCGCGTTCGCCGGCTTCGCCCTGTTCGTCGTGACGCTCCGGTCGCGCTTCCAGCTGTTGGCGGCGCAGATCGACGCCGACCGCAACTGCCTGCCGCACGTGCGCTTCGAGCGCGGCCGCCCGCAGAAGCGCCCGCGGCACCTCAAGGCCGGCCGGCTCGCCCGGCTGGGCGCCCGTCACCACCGCGAACGCGGCGAGGGCGCCTTCGCCTGACGGCGGGGAGACGATAGGCGGACGGAGGACGTCCGCGGACGTGAAAGGCGCGGCCCGAGGGGGTCCGCGCCTTTGGCTTTTTCAGGGGTTGGGGGGGCTCGTTGCGGGTGACCGGACACCGGACGATGGAGAGGCCCCCGCCTCGACGTCCCGCTCCGGATGGGAACGCACCTACTCTGTTCTCGAGCCGCCGTTCCCAACTGCGGCTTGGTCGGCGGAGGCCGACCATCCACGTCCTTCCGCGGGAAGGACCGTTGGAACACTCGCATGCCAGCGCCGGGCCCTGGCCCGTGGATGATCCGCCTTCGCGGACCAAGCCATTGAAATAATTGTTCTCACCGTGGGAACCGAGACGAATGTTCCCGCCGGGAAGTTGGCGCCCGTGGCGCAGTGGCGCGCTCCGGAAGGGCAGTCGGCGGGGAGCGGGTACACCGCCCCCGCCGGACCGGGCTATCCCTCAGCCCGCCGGCTTCGGCTTCAGGCGGGCGAGGATCGGGTCGGCGAGGACGTCGTAGGCGCCATCGAAGTGGTGGCCGCCCTCGAGCTTCACGAGTTCGACGTGATCGGGCGAGAGGGTCGGGCAGGCGGTCTCGTCGTCGTCCGAGCCGTAGATGCACTGCACGAGCCCGGCCGGCATCTTGGCGATGTCCGGGGCGGTGAGGTCGCCGTCGCCCTGGAAGCCGACCCAGCCGCCGACCTTGATCTCGAAGTCGGAGGTCGGGGCGAGCGCCAGCAGCGACACCAGCTTCACCTTGGCGGCGACCTCCGGGGCCATTTGCAGATAAGCCGCCGGCAGCGCGTCGGCGCCGAAGGAATAGCCGATCAGCACGACCTGCCGGACCTTCCAGAGCTTGGCGTAGGTGTCGACGATCCGGCCGAGGTCGGCCGCCACCGTCGCCGGCTTCTTCTCGCTCCAGAAGTAGCGCAGGCTGTCGAGGCCGATCGTCGGCACGCCCTTCTCGGCGAGCACGTTGGCGAGGTCGCGGTCGATGTCGCGCCAGCCGCCGTCGCCGGACAGCACGATCGCCATGGTGTCGTAGGCGGGCTTGGCTTTCAGCACGGTGAGCGGCAGGTCGGCGAGCGGCCGGCCGTCGCCGCCGCCGCCCCCGGCGAGCGCGAACCGTCCCGCCTCGACCAGCGCCGCGGAGGCGGTGCGCTCGCTGGTGGTCAGGTTCAGCGCGTAGCCGGCGCGGACGATGTCGTCGACGTGGGCGACGCCGTCCTCGGGCGCGGCCGGCGTGCGGACCACGGTGACGGGATCCGGCAGTGGACCCTCCTGCATGCCGTAGATCCAGCCGCCGTTCGGGTCGCGGCGGTGCGCGCCGCCGCTGCAGAGTTCGCGCTCGAGCGGCAGCGCCGCGCCGGGGTCGACCGCGACGGTGCGGCCGACGGTGGCGTCCGGCGTCTGCGCCGCGACGGCGAGCGCCATCGTGCCGCCGACGCCGGCGCCGAGCACGACCGGGTCGCGGTAGAGCGAGCCGCCGGCCGAGCGTTGCAGTTGCTGGCTGACGCTCTCGACGTCGGAGACGAAATAGGCGCATTCGCCGTCGGCTGCGCCGGCCTCCGCCTTGGCGAAGGTCTTCTTCAGGTCGACGCCGACGACGATCGCGCCGCCGGTGGCGAGGCCGCGCGCCTCGATCTGTTCGGCAAGGCCCCAGCCGTCGGTGCCCGAGAACAGGAAGGCGACGCCGGTCGGCTCGAACGGACGGACCACCTCGGCGATGACGAGGTCGTCGGCCTGCGGCAGCGGTTCGGCCGGCAGCAGCACGCCGGCGGCGACGGCCGCCGCCGCGATGCCGGCGACGAGCAGCACGGCGGGGACGGGGCGGAGCGTCAGGTTCATTTCGCGATCACTCCCTTGAGGCCGCCGCTGATCAGCACGGTGACGTCGGCGAGCGCCAGCACCGGGTTGAGGCCGCCGGCCACCGCCATGTAGCGCGGCGTCCAGATCGGGTCGAACTTGGACTTGAAGGCCCTGAGGCCGTGGAAATTGTAGAAGGCCTCGCCGTGGTCGAAGGCGGCGCGGCCGACCCGGTGCCACAGCGGCGCGACCGGGTTCTCGGACAGGCCCGACAGCGGCGCCATGCCGAGCGAGAACCACGCGTAGCCCTCGGCCTGGAAGTGCAGCAGGATCTTGGCGAACAGCACCTCCATCGCCCCGTTGGGGGCGCCGGGAGCGAAGCGCATCAGATCGATGGTGGCCTCCTCCTTCAGGTCGGTGGTCAGCAGGTTGGCGAAGGCGAGCACCTCCTCGCCGCGCCGGAGCAGCGCGACGTCGGTGCGGGCGACGTAGTCCGGTTCGAACGAGCCGAGCGAGAAGCCCTTCTCGCGCACGGCGTGGGCGTCGAGCCAGGCGTCGGAGATCGCCTGCAACTGCGGCATCACGGCCGCGACCTCGCCCTTCGGCACGATCGAGAAGGTGATGCCGTCGCGCTCGGCCTTGTTGATGGCATTGCGGAACGAGGACCGGCGCGAGCCCTTCAGCGTGAAGTCGGCGAGGCGGATGCGCGCTTCCTCGCCGAGCTTGAAGGCGGAGAGGCCGGCGTCGGCGTAGAGCGCGAGGCTCTCGGCCGGCACCTGGTAGAACACGGCGCGGCCGCCGTGCCGGCGCGCCGTCTCGACGAAGCGCCAGACCAGTTCGGCCCGGGCCGCCGGCGTGCCGCCGATCGGGTCCAGCAGCGCCACCCACGACCGGCCGCGCTTGCCGTACATCACGAAGGCGCTGCCGTCGTCGGAGAACATCACGCTCTTGTCGCCGACCATCACCAGCGAGGCGTCGGCCACCGGCTGGCCGCGGACGATGACGGCGGCGCGCTCGACGTCGTCCTCGGAGGGCCGCTCCGGCCGGCCCGTCGGCGGGCGGGTCAACAGGAAGGCGGCGGCGCCGGCTGCGGCGAGCGCGATGCCGAGCGCGGCCCGCAGGCTGCGCGGGGCTGCCGCCTGGAACTCGAACTGCCACCAGAGCTCGTGGCTGTAGTCGACCTCCTTGTAGACGAAGAACAGGATCGCGACCTCGACCGCCAGCACGGTGGCGACGCACAGCCACCAACCCGGCGACAGCCGGTCGTGGATCAGCGAGGCCGGGCGGTTGAAGATCGGCCGGGTCGTGAGCAGTGCCACCAAGAGGACGGCGAGCAGCAGCGCCTCGCCGATCGCCAGCGCCTTGACCAGCGCCAGCGGGATCGACAGCGCCAGCACGAACACCGAGAACCACCACGCGCCGTCGAGCCGGTGCACGAGGCCGCGGGCGGCGACGATCAGGAAGATGCCGAGCACGCTGGCGAGGAAATGCGCGCCCTCCACCAGCGGCAGCGGGAACACCTGCTGCAGCCAGTCGAGCTTCTCGTCGGGGGCGGGCGTCGCGCCGGAGAACACCAGCATGGCGCCGAGCAGCACCGCCATGGTGCCGAGCACCAGCGGCACCATCGCGCCGGTGGCCCGGCCGATCAGCGGGTTCGAGCCGGCGGCGCGCCGCACCTCGGTGACGGTCAGCGCGGCGACGGCGAGCGCGAGCGGCGCGGCGTAGTAGATGACGCGGTAGAGCAGCAGCGCGCCGAGCACGCCCTCGACCGGAAGCCGGCCGCCGAGGCCGGCGACCACGGTCGCTTCGAACACGCCGACGCCGCCCGGCACGTGGCTGAGGATGCCGAGGCCGATCGCCACCGCGTAGATCGACAGCACCAGCGGATAGGACACCGGGCCGGCCGGCAGCAGGATCCACAGCACCGCCGCCGAGGCGGCGATGTCGACGGTGGTGGCGCCGAGCTGGATCAGGATCTCGCGCGGCCGGGGCAGGGCGATCCGGCGGCCGAACAGCACGACGTGGCCGTCGCCGACCGCGGCGGCGGCGATCAGCGCGGCGATGGCGCCGAGGATCACCACCGCGGCGATCCGGAACACCACCGGCGGCAGGCCGGCGACGTGGGCGATGCCGCGGTCCGCGAACAGGATGCCGAGCGAGCCGACGAATCCGAGGCCGATGCCGAAGGCGACGGTGACGTAGCCGACGATCCGGGCGATCTCCTCCGGCTCGACGCCGAGCGGGGCGTAGAAGCGGTAGCGCACGGTGCCGCCGGTGAGCGGGCCGAAGCCGGCGACGTTGCCGACCGCGTAGGCGCAGAAGCTGGCGAGGGCCACTTGCAGCGGCGGCAACTCGCGGCCGACGAAGGCGAGCGCCAGCCGGTCGTAGACCGACAGGGCGAGGAAGCTGACGGCGGTGAAGACGCCGGCGATCGCCACCGCGCTCCACGGCGTCGCCACGATGGCGGTGGCGAGGTCCTGGTAGTCGACCTCCTGCAGCAGCTTGTTCAGCGCGAAGACCGAAAGGGCGACGGCGGCGAGCGCCGCGGCGATCAGCAGGCGGCCGCGCCAGACCGCCCAGCGGTCCGCGCCGTCGGCCGCGACGGTCGGAGAGTCACGATCCATGATGTCCGGTCCCCCGTGTTCATCGCGCGGAGGAAGGGACCCGGATTGGGGCGAATTACCGGCGGCGTCTCGGGCCGGAGGCCGGATTCGGCCATGCGTCCACCGCATGACGGAGATTTAATCCGGCGGTCATCGGGCGTTCATCGCACGGAAAGGCGGCGGTCAGGATCACGTCGGGCGCCCGTGATCGCCCGGCTGGAGGACCGCGAGGGCATCGGCGACGCAGACGTCGAGCGCCGCCGCCGCGTCGATCCGCATCCAGTCGACGTCGTGGAGTTCGTAGCCCGCCTGACGGAGCACCACCGCGGCGCCGGCATCGGAGGCGTCGGCGCGGCGGGCGTCGACGCGGGCGAGTCGGACGTCGAGCGGGGCGTCGAGGAAGAGCCCGGTGAAGGGCACGCCGGCCGCGGCGGCGACCGCCTCGACCTCGGCGCGGTCCTGCGGGCGGCCGTGGACGGCGTCGACGATCACCGAGGAGCCGGCGGCGAGCAGGCGTGCGGCGCTGCCGTTGAGGGTCGCGAACACCGCGGCGTGCGAGGCCGGATCGGCGTAGTGCTCGACCGGCAGCCGGTCGGTCTCGGCGACGCCGGCGAGGCGCTTGCGGATCACGTCGCTGCGCAGGTGCACCGCGCCGGGGGCGCGCCCGACGTGCGACGCGAGCGCGGCCGCGACGGTGGACTTGCCGCTGCCCGACAGTCCGCCGATCGCCACCAGCTGCGGCGGCACCGGTTCGAGCACCCGCTCGGCGACGGCGAAATAGCGCAGCGCCGCCGTGGCCGCCGCCGGGCGCGCCGCCTCGGCGAGGTTCGGCAGGCCGGCGGCGATCACCTTGGCCCGGATCGTCGCCCGGAGGGCCAGGAAGATCGGCATCGCCGCGACGCCGTCGAGGTCGACGTCCGGTGCGGCGGCGAGATAGCGGGAAACGGCGAGCGCGGCGAGGTCGGGCAGGCCGCGCTCGATCAGGTCCATCACCAGATAGGCGAAGTCGTAGAGCACGTCGCAGGTGGCGATACCGTCGTCGAACTCGATGGCGTCGAACAGGGTGGGCCGGCCGTCGATCAGGGCGACGTTGGCGAGGTGGAGGTCGCCGTGGCAGCGCCGCACCCGGCCGGCGCGGCCGCGGCCGACCAGGAGGTCGCGCAGGTGCCGGAGCTCCGCCGCCATCCGCTCCGACAGCGCGTGCGCCCGCCCCGGCGGGAACACGTCGGCGTTCTCGGCGAAGGCGACCCGGTTCTGCGCCACGTAGTGGACGAGCGAATCGGCGGCCGCGAGGCCGTCTCCGAGCGGGGCGCGCTCGTGGGCGGCGTGGATGGCGTGGACGAGGGCGACGATGGTCGCCGCGCCGAGCTCGCCGCGATCGGCGACGAGGTCGAGCGTCGCGGTTTCGTCGAAGCGGCGCATGTGCACCGCCCACTCCACCACCTCGCCGTCGCCGCCGAGCCGCAGTCGGCCGTCGCGGCGTACCACCGGCACCGCGCCGAGATAGATCCCCGGCGCGCCCGGGCCGTTGATCTCGACCTCGCGCGCGCAGGCGACCCGGCGCTTCTCCAGCGTCGAGAAGTCCATGTAGGGAAAACGCACCGCCCGCTTGACCTTCCAGGCGTCGGCGCCCGCCAGGAACACCGCGGCGCCGTGGGTGTCGATGCGCACCGGTGCCTCGGCGAGGCCGTGGGTGGCGGGATCGGCGAGGAAGTCGAACACCGCGCCCTGGTCCTCGACCACGTGGGCGCGCGTCGCGTCGGCGGTGCGGTCCATGGCGATCCTCCGGCCATCGGGGCGGAACCCCGGTCGCCGACCAGACTAGCGCGGACGAGCCGGTCCGGCCTTGCGCGAAATCATGGAATCGCGCCCGCCGTGGGCGTCGCTGTCATACGAAGTATGCATAACTCGATTTAGCGACATGCGTTATCTGAGGCCCGACACCATCGGACGGAAAGGTGCGGGCATGGTCGCCTCGGGTGAACGGATCGCCAACGCGGTGCTGCGGTCGAAGGTCATGTCGGCCGACGAGGCCGCGCTGCGGATCCGCAACGGCATGAACATCGGCATGAGCGGCTTCACCGGCTCGGGCTATCCGAAGGCGCTGCCGCAGGCGCTCGCCCGCCGGATCGAGGCCGAGCACGCCCGCGGCGCGCCGTTCCGGGTCGGCATCTGGACCGGCGCCTCGACCGCGCCGGAGCTCGACGGCGCACTCGCCCGCGCCGACGGCATCGACATGCGCCTGCCCTACCAGTCGGACCCGACCTGCCGCGCCCGCATCAACGCCGGCGAGATGGAGTACATCGACCTCCATCTCAGCCACGTCGGCCAGTTCGTCTGGTTCGGCTACCTCGGCCATCTCGACGTCGCGGTGATCGAGGCGACGGCGATCCTCGAGGACGGCTCGTTGGTGCCCTCGACCTCGATCGGCAACAACAAGACCTGGCTCGACCTCGCCGACGCCGTGATCATCGAGGTGAACTCCCGGCAGAGCCCGGCTCTTCACGGCATGCACGACGTCTACTACGGCACCGCGCTGCCGCCGCACCGCCGGCCGATCCCGATCCTCTCCACCGGCGACCGCATCGGCCGGCCGACGCTCGCCTGCGACCTCTCCAAGGTGGTCGCGGTGATCGAGACCGACGCGCCCGACCGCAACTCCGCCTTCAATCCGCCCGACGCGGTGTCGGAGGCGATCGCGGGCCACATCATCGAATTCCTGACCCACGAGGTCTCGCGCGGCCGGCTGCCGGAGACGCTGCTGCCGATCCAGTCGGGCGTCGGCAACGTCGCCAACGCCGTGCTGGCCGGTCTCGGCCGGGGCGGCTTCGAGGGGCTGACCTCCTACACCGAGGTGATCCAGGACGGCATGCTCGACCTCCTGCTGTCCGGCCGCATGGACGTCGCTTCGGCGACGGCGCTGTCGCTGAGCCCGGCCGGCGCCGAGCGCTTCGAGCGCGAGATCGAGACGCTGCGCCGCAAGGTCGTGCTGCGCACCCAGGAGATCTCCAACCATCCCGAGGTGATCCGCCGCCTCGGCGTCATCGCCATGAACGGGCTGATCGAGGCCGACATCTACGGCAACGTCAACTCGACCCACGTGCGCGGCTCCTCGATCATGAACGGCATCGGCGGCTCCGGCGACTTCGCCCGCAACGCCTATCTCTCGATCTTCATGACGCCCTCGACCGCCAAGGGCGGCACCATCTCGGCGATCGTGCCGATGGCGACCCACGTCGACCACACCGAGCACGACGTCCAGGTCATCGTCACCGAGCGCGGCCTCGCGGACCTGCGCGGCCACTCGCCGAAGCAGCGCGCCCGCATCCTGATCGAGAACTGCGCCCACCCGACCTTCCAGCCGGCCCTCGCCGACTATTTCGAGCGCGCCTGCCGCGCCCCCGGCGGCCGCCACACCCCCCACATCCTCGCCGAGGCGCTGGCGCCGCTGGTGCCGCGGGAGCGGTGAGGCGGCCGGCCGGTTGACGCCGATCAACGGAGATCGCCGCGGGATCGGGCAGGATCCTCGCCGTGGGAGCGCGGGAGGATGCCATGGCCACGACGACCGTCACCCCCGCGCGACCGCGCCGTCCGGCTGAACGGCCCGCGGAGGCGTGGCACGCGCTGGCGCCGGCGGAGGTGGTGGCCCGGCTCGGCGGCGAACCGACCGGGTTGTCGGCGGCCGAGGCGGTGGTCCGGCTCGACCTGCACGGCCCGAACCGGCTGCCGCGGGCGGCGCGGCGGAGCGCGCTGGCGCGCCTCGCCGCCCAGGTCCACAACCTCTTGATCTACGTGCTGCTCGTCTCCGCCGCGATCTCGGCGTCGATCGGCCACCCGACCGACGCGCTGGTGATCTTCGGCGTCGTCGTCGCCAACGCGGTGATCGGGTTCGTGCAGGAGGGCAGGGCGGAACGCTCGCTCGACGCCATCCGCGCCATGGTCGACCCGACCGCGTCGGTGCTGCGCGACGGCCACCGCGTCACCCTGCCGGCCGACGGCGTGGTGCCCGGCGACGTCGTGCTGCTCGAAGCCGGCGACCGGGTGCCCGCCGACCTCCGGCTGACCTCCGCGCACGCGCTGCGCGTCGACGAGGCGACGCTCACCGGCGAGTCGGTGCCGGTGGACAAGGACGTCGCCGCCGTCGCGGCCGACGCCGCGCTCGGGGACCGCACCGACATGGCCTTCGCCGGCACCTTCGTCACCGCCGGCCAGGGCGCCGGCGTGGTCGTCGCCACCGCGGGCGAGACCGAACTGGGCCGGGTCGGCGCGATGATCGGCGCGGTCGAGCGCCTGACCTCGCCGCTGGTGCGCGAGATGGATCGCTTCGCCCGGCAGGTCACCGTCGTGGTGCTGGTCGCCTCGGTCGCGGTGTTCGCCTATGCGGTCGGCGTCGCCGGCCATCCGGTCGGGGACGCGTTCATGGCGGTGGTCGGGATCGCGGTGGCGGCCATCCCCGAGGGCCTGCCCGCGGTGCTGACGATCACGCTCGCGGTCGGCGTCCGCCGCATGGCCCGGCGCAACGCCATCGTCCGCCGCCTGCCGGCCGTCGAGACGCTCGGCGCGGTCTCGATCATCTGCTCCGACAAGACCGGCACGCTGACCCGCAACGAGATGACCGTGCGCGCGCTCGTCACCGGCGGTCGCGAGATCACCGTCGAGGGCGCCGGCTACGCGCCGAGCGGCGGCTTCCTCGAGGGCGGCGTCGCCGTCGATCCCGCCGCCGACCGCCCGCTCGAGGAACTCGCGCTCGCCGGCCTGCTCTGCAACGACGCCGACATCCGCGAGACCGGCGGGGCCTGGATCGTCGACGGCGACCCGATGGAGGGCGCGCTGGTCACGCTCGCCGCCAAGGCCGGCCACGACGCCCGCGCCGCGCGCGAGCGCTTCGCTCGGATCGGCGCGATCCCGTTCGATTCGCGCCACCGCACCATGGCCGTGCTGGTCGACCGCGGCACCGACGGACCGGTCGCCTATCTCAAGGGCGCCCCCGAGGCGATCCTCGCCGCTTCGGCCCTCGAAGCGACAGCCGACGGCGCCGTGCCGATCGACGTCGGCCACTGGGAGCGCGCGGTGGAGCGCCTCGCCGCCGAGGGCCTGCGCGTGCTCGCGCTCGCCCGCCGCCGCCTGCCGGCGGGCACCGACGCGCTCGCCCCGCACGACGTCGCGGCGGGCTGTACGCTGCTCGGACTGGTCGGCCTGATCGATCCGCCGCGGGCGGAGGCGGTGGCCGCGATCGAGGAATGCGCGGCGGCGGGGATCCGGATCAAGATGATCACCGGCGACCACGCGGCGACCGCGCGGGCGATCGCCCGGCGGCTCGGCCTCGGCGACGATCCGCCGACCGTCACCGGGCGCGACCTCGACGGCGCCGACGACGCCGCGTTCCGACGCCTCGCGGCGGAGAGCACGGTGTTCGCCAGGACCAGCCCCGAGCACAAGCTTCGCCTCGTCGAGGCGCTGCAGGGGACAGGCGCGGTGGTGGCGATGACCGGCGACGGCGTCAACGACGCGCCAGCCCTGAAGCGGGCCGACGTCGGCGTCGCCATGGGCCTGAAGGGCACCGAGGCGGCCAAGGAGGCGAGCGAGATGGTGCTCGCCGACGACAACTTCGCCTCGATCGTCGCCGCCGTCCGCGAGGGGCGGACCGTCTACGACAACCTGACCAAGGTGATCGCCTGGACGCTGCCGACCAACGGCGGCGAAGCCGCCGCCGTCGTGCTCGCCATCCTGTTCGGCGCCGCGCTGCCGGTGACGCCGGTGCAGATCCTCTGGATCAACATGGTGACGGCGGTGGCGCTCGGCCTGACCCTCGCCTTCGAGCCGACCGAGCCGGGCGCGATGCGCCGCGCCGCCCGCACCGTCGGCCGCGGGTTTCTGGCGGCACGCCTCGTCTGGCGGATCGCGCTGGTGACGGCGCTGATGGTGGCCGGCACCTTCGGCATCCAGGCCTTCGCGCTCGCCCGCGGCCACGGCCCGGAACTCGCCCGCACCATGGCGGTGAACGCCATCGTGACGATGGAGATCTTCTACCTGTTCTCCGTGCGCTTCGCCCACGGCCCGTCGCTGACGTGGCGCGGCGTGGTCGGAACGCCGGCGGTGCTCCTCGGCGTCGTCGGCACCGTGGCGGCGCAGCTCGCCTTCACCTACGCGCCGCCGTTCAACGCGGCGTTCGGCAGCCGGCCGGTGCCGCTCGCCGACGGCCTCGTGGTCGTGGCCGTCGGCGTCGCGCTGTTCGCGGCGGTCGAGGTCGAGAAGCGGCTCGCCGCCCGCCTCGGCCACCGCGGCGCCCCGGCCCGGGCCGGGACGCCGCGGCGCCGAGGGTAGGCGGGCCTCACGCGATCGTCGGCAGGGCGGCGGCGATCTCGGCCCGGCGGGACTCGTAGCGCGCCGGCAGCTTCAGCGCGGTGCCGAGGGCGTCCGGCGTCTCGTCGACGGCGAAGCCGGGGGCGTCGGTCGCGATCTCGAAGATCGTGCCGCCGGGCTCGCGGAAGTAGACCGACCGGAAGTAGTTGCGGTCCTTCTGCTCCGTCGCGTGGATGCCGAACTCCGCCGCGAGCCGATCGACGATCGCGGCCTGTTCGGCGTCGTCGGCGGCGCGGAAGGCGACGTGGTGCACCGAGCCCTTGCCGAGCGCGCCGCGCGGGAAGCCGCCGACGGCACGCACGTCGACGATCCCGCCGGTGGTCGCGCCGGGCACGACGAAGCGCGCGGCGGCGCCTTCCGTGCCCGCGGCCGAAAAGCCGAGCGCGCCGGTGAGGACGGCCGCGGTCGGCGCGGCGTCGGCGACCAGCAGCGTCACGCCGGCGATGCCGCGGATCGCCTCGTCGACGCCGATCTCCGCCGTCGTCCAGGCGCCGTCCCCCGCCGCGGGCGTCGCCGCGAGGGCGAGCCGCATGCCGTCGGGATCGCGGAAGGCGAGGCGGCGGGCGCCGAACACGGAGGCGGGATCCTCGACGGTCGCGCCGGCCGCGAGCAGCCGGTGCGTCCAGAAGCCGATCGCGCCCTCGGGCACGGCGAACACGGTCTCCTGCACCTCGCCGACGCCGAGCCGGCCGGCACGGGCGTGCGCCCACGGGAAGGTGGTGAACAGCGTGCCCGGCGCGCCGTCGCGGTCGCCGAAATAGAAGTGCCAAGTGCCGGGGTCGTCGAAGTTGACGGTGCGCTTGACGAGCCGGAGCCCGAGCACGCGGGTGTAGAAGTCGATGTTGGCGCGCGCGGCGCTGGCGATGGCGGTGACGTGGTGGATGCCGGACATGATGGTCTCCTCGCGGTGTGGTCCGCTGGGCGGTGACCCTCAGATGGCACGTCCGGGCAGCGCCGGCAGGACGCCGTCGCGGCGATGGACCGTTCACTCATGGTGAACGACACCGTCGTGTCTGGGTTCCGACGGGTCCACGAGCGTGCGGCTCCGACGATTGTTGCGCCGTCGCGAACATTTCCGGCGCGGCGATGAAACTTCCTGCCCCTCCTCGCGGTACCTGCCGTCACGAGGGTCGCAAACGAGGAGCGGCCCCGCGCGCCGGATCCGTGGGAGGTGGTCGGCGGCAACAGCGCGGAGGGTCGGGATCCCCGCCGCGCCGGAGCGAAACCCAGGAGTGCACCGATGAACCCGATCTTCGACCGTCTCTCGGCCGACCCCGCCGGCGCCGCCGCCCGGCTCGACGCCGGCCGCCGCGCCTTCCTGCGCGCCTCCGGCCTCGCCGCCGCCTCGGGCGTCGCGCTCGGCACCGGACTGGTCGGCACCGGCGAGGCCGAGGCGGCCGTGTCCGATGCGGACGTCCTGAACTTCGCGCTGAACCTCGAGTATCTCGAGGCCGAGTTCTACCTCCGCGCCGTGTTCGGCGAGGGCCTGGGGGCGAGCGACGTCACCGGCCGCGGTGCGGCCGGCGCCGTCACCGGCGGACGGGAGGTCGTGTTCAAGGACGCCGCGATCAAGGCCTTCGCCGCCGAGATCGCCCGCGACGAACACCGCCACGTCCAGTTCCTGCGCAAGGCCCTCGGCGACGCCAAGGTGGCCCGCCCGGCGATCAACCTGACGCGCGGCTTCGACGCCGCCGCCCGCGCCGCCGGTCTCGTGCCGGCCGACGGCCACTTCGACGTCTTCGGCAGCGACGACAACTTCCTGCTCGGCGCCTTCCTGTTCGAGGACGTCGGCGTCACCGCCTACAAGGGCGCGGCCGCGCTCCTCACCGACAAGGCCGTCCTCTCCGCCGCCGCGGGCATCCTGGCGGTCGAGGCCTACCACGCCGGCGAGATCCGCCTGATGCTGCTGCAGCGCGGCCTCGACGCCCGGGCCGCGGCCCTCTCCGACGCCCGCGACGCCGTCGACGGTTCGACCGACCTCGACCAGCCGGTCCGCGTCAACCGCCTCGTCAACGTCGTCCCGACCGACGGCAACGGCATCGCCTACGGCCGCACGCCGCAGCAGGTGCTCGGCATCGTCTACGTCGGCGGCGAGGCGAACCGCTACGGCTTCTTCCCGAACCGCATGAACGGCGCCGTGCGCTGAGGCGAGGAAGAGACGCGTCGCCGCCGCGAGGCGGCGGCGCGTGGGGGGCCGCGTACCCCCGTTCCCCGCAGGGGGCGGTTGTCACGTAAGCACTGCCTTAGGGAGCGGGACTCTGCACGGAATCGAGGTTGGTTCGTTTTGATCTGCAAGATTTGACTGACTTAGTGGGCGCTCCCTACCGCCGTCTTGCGCTTGATTGTGAGGCTACTCTCCGAAAGCTTGGTCGGACCGAGGGGCGAAGCGCTGGTTGACAGTCATTTTCTTGGTGCCGTAGTCCGAGCGTCACGGAAATAGTCGTCGACGCCGCGCGTCAGTCTCCAATTTGCCCCCCTCGACCCGGCCACAAATCAAAGCTTCTGTGCCGAAGAAGACTGGGACGAGCGCATGATCCGGTTGGAGCTTGGTCTCGTCGTCCCGATGCCCATCCAGTTAAGGCGTGTGACCACCCGCTCGGCCGAGAAGCCCGTCGAATCCGCATTGCCTGCGAACTGCACTCGGTCGCGGGCGAATGGGGTAGGGGTAGGGCGGCCAACACGTTATCCTAGCATCGCCAGTCGGCCAATTGCAAAATTGCTATTCGCGACAATAGTAATTGTCTACCATATACGAAAGAGATAAATCAAATGCCTGAATGTACAATATGTATACAATAACTATAGGGGGAACATCGATTAGGGTATTACTCAGAGTATAGATATAAAGTACTGATAATACTGAAAACATAAATGACAATCTCTATCCTATATTGTTCCATGGAGGATGGTTGTTGTGAAAAATTGAAAATCACTTTTAATTGCATTCTGTAGCTGACATATGTAAGGTTGCAAGATGCGCAGTAAGCCTTCCAACGGTATTTGATGGCGGGAGACCGGCATGAGCAAAAAGCGAGGCAAAGGGAGAAGGCGTGGCGATCGAGGGTTTCAAGGGATACAGCGCCCAGACGTTCGGCCAAAAATTAGTTTCGGTGCGTCAAACCAAGGTACCTTGAAGCCCAGTGGACATACTTACAAAGAAAGTCCGCGAAAAAAATCTGATGAATCAGCCGGTAAAACTATGCAATATGCTGATATTGTAGTCCCGTATCATGAAGATATTGTTAAGAATTTTCCCCCAGTGATCTCTGTTTCATATCCGCTTGAATTTAGAGACTTCAAAGTTGATTTGATTGAAGAATTGGATAACACGCACCCGTTGTTCATAACTAAACATGTGAAGGAAAAAGATCTTAGAATTCATCTCCAAGGAGGATTTAGATTTGGGACATTAAAAAAATACAGAGCAATAGAAAATAGAAGTGAAGGGCGTTTCAATGATTATTCTGAGGGAATAAGGAGGGAGTTTTTCCACAATAGGAGCTCTTACTTCGACAGCGTATCTGTTGGGGGATTTTCAGTTGAGAATTGTGTAATTGTTGGATTTCCAAACAATTCAATTGGGGTTGAGATTGAATTGAACGACTATTGTTATTGCTCATCAATGGGTCGATTTGATTTTAGAAGGGCAGAATATCTTAGATCTCATGATAATAGTGATTTGACGCATTATATAGTTTATGATCTCGTAAAACTAAAACGCGCGCTTAAAGAATTAATAGATGCTAGGTTCGGTTCATATAAATACCATCTAGTTGGAAGAGTTGTGGAATACGGAGAGAGGGATCGATTCTGGAGTATCGAGAGAAGATTTTCATATGACATAGATGCAGATGCAATCGCAATATGGTTGGGCGTTTCATTTGTAAAGCCGTTGCAATTTAAACATGAAGAAGAATTTAGGTTGATGATAATAGATTCTCTTGGTCCCGGCCTGTTAGACAAGAATGCAGATTATTTAGATTTTAAGGATACTAAGATCTCTGAGTGCATCGTGGACTGGGGGAAGATTTGACACATCTTCTTCCAATGAGACGTGCCCGGTGATGGTGCCGGCTGAGGGGATCGAACCCCCGACCTTCGGTTTACAAAACCGCTGCACTACCGCTGTGCTAAGCCGGCCCGCCGATGGAGATAGACCAGAGGCCGCCGGCTCGCAACCCGGGGGCTCCGGCGTCGGGACCGCCGTCGCCGGGATCAGCCCGTGATGGCGCGGCGGACGACGTAGAGCGAGAGCACGCAGGCGTTCGAGACGTTGAGGCTCTTGATCGGGCCGGGCATGTCGAGGCGGGCGAGGACGTCGCAGATGTCGCGGGTGCGTTGGCGCAGGCCCTTGCCCTCGGCGCCGAGCACGAGGCAGACCGGACCGCGGAGGGCGGCGTCCTCGAGCGGGGCGGGGGCCTCGGAATCGAGGCCGACGACCTGGAAGCCCTCGGCCTTCATCTCCTCGAGCGTGTCGCCGAGGTTGCGCACCTGCATCACCGGCACGAGGTCGAGCGCGCCGGAGGCCGCCTTGGCGAGCACGCCGGATTCGGCCGGGCTGTGCCGGGCGGTGGTGATCACCGCGCCGACGCCGAGCGCGCAGGCCGAGCGCAGGATGGCGCCGACGTTGTGCGGGTCGGTGACCTGGTCGAGCGCAAGCACGAGGTCGGCGCCGGAGAGGTCGGCGGCGCGCAGCGCCTCGAGTGGCTCGACCTCGAGCGCGACGCCCTGGTGCACCGCCTCCGAGCCGAGCAGCTTGTCGAGCTGCATCGGGCTGGCGTCCTCGGCCTCGAGCGGCAGCCCGTCCTCGAATCGCTCGGCGAGTCGCATCAGCGCGTTGCGCGTGGCGAGCAGGCGCAGCGGCCGGCGCCGCGGGTTCTTCAGCGCGAGTTCGACGGTGTGCAGCCCGTAGAGCCACAGCCCGTCGCCGGCGCTGCGCTCGCGCTTCGGCCGCGGCCGGAATTGACGGTCGCCGCCGGGGCGCGGACGGGTGGGGCGAGGGGATTTCGGCGGGCGGCGATCGTCGGACATGGCGCGCCTTATAGCCGGCGCGCCGGTCCGGCGGAAGGCCCGCCCGGTTTTCCGCGGCTCCTGCGAAGCGTCGGAAACTTCGTCGGAACATGGGTTGACAGGGGCCGACCCGGTCGCCATAAAGCGCCCCGTCCGGTCGGTGAACGCCTCCGGACACCTGACGGGGCGCCCCGCGCGAGCGGTCGGCTACCGGAATGGGACGGGGGAATGTCCCGAGCGGCAAAGGGGGCGGACTGTAAATCCGCTGGCTACGCCTTCGTAGGTTCGAGTCCTACTTCCCCCACCATCCCAGCTTCCCGACGGATCGACACCGAGACCCGGGTACGACTTCGCGGTTTCGGCCTGTCCGCGGCGGCGGTCGGGACGCGACGGCCTCCGGATCGGCTCGTGCGCGAGCGCTGCCCTTGCCATCGGCCATCGCTGCGGCTATCTGAGACCCGACGCGGGTATAGCTCAATGGTAGAGCAGCAGCCTTCCAAGCTGAATACGCGGGTTCGATTCCCGCTACCCGCTCCAATCCCCGCACGAGGCTCGGATATCGCCTGCCCGTCAGGCGCCGTGGGGACTTGAACCCGCCGGCAAAACGCACTATTCGAGCCGCCGGCCCGGTCCGGATGCCCGGAACCCGCGACATTCGAGAGAGACGAGCATGGCCAAGGAAAAGTTCAGCCGCACGAAGCCGCACTGCAACATCGGCACGATCGGCCACGTCGACCACGGCAAGACGTCGCTGACGGCGGCGATCACGAAGGTGCTGGCGGAGACGGGCGGGGCGACGTTCAAGGCGTACGACCAGATCGACGCGGCGCCGGAAGAGAAGGCGCGCGGCATCACGATCAACACGGCGCACGTCGAGTACGAGACGCAGAACCGTCACTACGCGCACGTGGACTGCCCGGGCCACGCCGACTACGTGAAGAACATGATCACCGGTGCCGCCCAGATGGACGGCGCGATCCTGGTGTGCTCGGCGGCCGACGGCCCGATGCCGCAGACGCGCGAGCACATCCTGCTGGCCCGTCAGGTCGGCGTGCCGGCGTTGGTGGTGTTCCTGAACAAGGTCGACATGGTCGACGATCCGGAGCTCTTGGAGCTCGTCGAGCTCGAGGTCCGTGAGCTCCTGTCGTCCTACGACTTCCCCGGCGACGACATCCCGGTGATCAAGGGCTCGGCGCTGTGCGCGCTCGAGGGCACCAACCCGGCGCTCGGCCACGACGCGGTGCTGCAGCTGATGCAGGCGGTCGACGCCTACATCCCGCAGCCGGAGCGTCCGATCGACCAGCCGTTCCTGATGCCGATCGAGGACGTGTTCTCGATCTCGGGCCGCGGCACGGTGGTGACCGGTCGCGTCGAGCGCGGCATCGTCAAGGTGGGTGAGGAAGTCGAGATCGTCGGCATCCGTCCGACGGTGAAGACGACCATCACCGGCGTCGAGATGTTCCGCAAGCTGCTCGACCAGGGTCAGGCGGGCGACAACATCGGCGCGCTGCTGCGCGGCACCAAGCGCGAGGACGTCGAGCGCGGCCAGGTGCTGTGCAAGCCGGGCTCGGTGACGCCGCACACGGTGTTCAAGGCCGAGGCCTACATCCTGACCAAGGAAGAGGGCGGCCGCCACACGCCGTTCTTCACCAACTACCGTCCGCAGTTCTACTTCCGCACCACGGACGTGACCGGCATCTGCACGCTGCCGGAAGGCACCGAGATGGTGATGCCCGGCGACAACGTGTCGATGACCGTCAAGCTGATCGTCCCCATCGCGATGGAAGAGAAGCTCCGCTTCGCCATCCGCGAAGGCGGCCGCACCGTCGGCGCCGGCGTGGTGGCCTCCATCATCGAGTGATGGCCGGCCGGTCCGCGAGGACCGGATGAGAGACGGAGAGCCCGGTGCCGGTGACGGCGCCGGGCTCTTTCTTTTCGGGGGTGGCGATGGCGCGCCCGCCCTGGACATTGCGATAATTCAAACTCCGCCGAGCCTTACGGACGTTTCTTCGCGCAGCGCGCTTGGATTTCCCGCCGCTGCGGACCACGCCGGTCGAGGGCCGTGACGGCCGGGCGGTGCTCCGACCGTGGAGCCCCGATCCCGTTGTGCGAAGTCGTGATCCGTCGGCGCCGTGCGAGGATGCGGTCGCCCGCCCGGGCCAGGTCTCAGGCCGGCATCGCCCGGTCGAGGGCGAAGGGGGCGAGCAGCGGGTCGCGCACGCCGTCGAGCACCTCGATCGCGACCATAGAGCCCAGCGCCGCCGCGAGGGTGACGCCGGAGTGGGTGACCGCGACGTGGAGACCGGGCACCGCGGCGACGGCGCCCACCAGCGGGAAGCCGTCGGCCGGCATCGGCCTGAGGCCGACGGTCCAGCCGTCGAGGACGAGCGGTTCTGGCGTCGACACCAGTTCGCCGGCGCGGGCGATGCAGTGGGCGGCGGAACGCGCGCCGTCCGTGTCGTCGTCGAGCAGGTTGGCGGCGATCAGCAGGCTGCCGTCGGCGCGCTGGCGCACCTCCATGTGCGGCGGGATCAGAGCGCGCCGGACCAGCGGCGGCTGCGGCCGGGTGCGGACCACGAGCCCGGGTGCGGGGCGCAGCGGCACCGTGACGCCGAGCGGAGCGGCGAGCGCGTCGGTCGCGGTGCCCGCCGCGAGCACGACCGCGTCGGCCGGGACGGTCCCGCCGTCGATCTCGACGCCGGTGACGCGGCCGTCCGCGGTCGCGATGCGACGGACGGCGGTGCCGAGGCGGAGGGTCGCCCCGGCGGCGACGGCATCGTCGAGCAGGGCGCGGGTGGCGGCGACCGGGTCGATCACGCCCTCCTCGGGGCAGGACACCGCCACCGGCGGCGGCGCGATCGCGGGTTCGAGGGCCGCGATCGCCGGCGTCTCGAGCCGCTCGATCGCGTAGCCCCAGGCGGCGTGGTCGCCGGCGAAGGCTTCGAGCTCGTCCGGCGGCAGGTCCCAGACGAGGCCGCCGCACCAGTCGACGGCGAGGCCGGGCACCTCGCGTTCGAGCGCGTGCCACGCCGCCATGCTGGCGCGGCGCAGGGTGTAGTAGGGGAGGGTGTTGCCCCAGCTGGCGTTGATCCAGGCCCAGGACGCCCGGGTGGCGCGGCCGCCGACCTCGGGTTCGGCGTCGACGATCGTGACCGCCGCGCCGCGCCGGGCGAGTGCCCGCCCGATCGCCGCGCCGACGATGCCGGCCCCCACCACCACGATTCCCGGCCGTCCCGCCATGATCCGCTCCGTCTCCGTGTCACGATGACGGCGCGAACCATGCGCCGGCGTCATGGCGCCGTCCAGCGTCGTGCGCGGATCGGGAGCGCGGGGCGCGTCAGGCCTCGGCGGGATCGGTCTCGCCGCCCTGCAGCGGCAGCCCGGCGAGGCGTTCGGCGAAGCTCGACAGCGAACAGGTCGCGAGCGGCGCGAACAGGGCGCGGCGGCGGGCGCATTCGGCCTTGGCGCGTTCCATGGCGCCGTGGCTGACCCGGTCGATCGGCACGAACACCACGTCGGCCTGGGCGAGGATGCCGTCGAGCAGGTGCGGCGACTGCTCGACGCCGCCGTCGTGGGCGAGCAGGCAGCCGTTGCAGCGCTCGACGAAGGCGCGGATGCGCGCCACCGTGTGCGGCCGGCCGCCGATGTAGGCGATGCGCCGGCCGGCGAGGTCGAGCGGGCAGCGCGCGGCGCCGCAGGCCGCGACCGGCACGGGCGTCGGCGTCTGCTCGAGCAGGCGTTCGGCGAGGGCGTCGGCGCGGCGCTCGGCCTCGGCGGTCCGCTCCTCGGCGGCGAGGAGGCGGGCCTCGAGGTCGGCGGCACGGGCGCGTTCGGCCTCGGCGCGACGCTCGGCCTCGCCGCGGGCCGCTTCGGCCGCCGCGACGGCGGCACCTCCGGAGAGCGCGGCGACCTGCTCGCGCAGCTCGGCGGCGGCGTGGAGATGCGGCTCGAGCGCCACCACCAGCCGCTTCAGCCTGACGATTTCGGCGTCGCGGGCGCCGAGCGTCGCCCGCTGCGACGCCTCGGCCGCGACCAGCCGGGCGCGCAGCGCGGCGCGCTGGCGCTCGACGGCGGTGATCACCCGGGCGTCGCCGCGATGCGAGGCGCCGCACAGGTGCGACATCATGTGGACCTCGCCGAAGATGCGCTTCTCCAGCACCGGCCCGAGCTGGGGATGGGTGAGCAGGGCCCAGAAGGCACCGGGGATCTGGCCCTCGCCGACGGCGTCGTCCCAGAGCTGTTCGAGCGCGGCGTCGTCCTCGCAGCGGGCGGCACGGCGGATCATGCCGGCGTGCTTGCCCTCGAGCAGCTTCTGCACCGCCGACGAGGCGCGGTTGCGTCCATCCATGGCGTGGACGTAGGCGCCGTGCAGCTCGTAGTCGGTCATGCGCTCGACGCCCTGGAACAGGCCGAGGCGGACCGCCGTGCGGCGGAGGTCGCCGAGCGTCAGGCAGGTGCCGATGGTGACGCAGTGGCAGGTGCCGGGCAGGTCCCAGATCTTCAGCCGTTCGCTCGCCCGGCGCCGGCGCGTCGGCGACGTCGCCTCCGGCGGCGGCGTCCAGGTCGAGGGTTCGAGCAGGAAGGCGGACGTCGGCGCGCTCATGCCCGGCCCTCCGCGCCGTCGGCGCCGGCGAGCCAGACCAGGGCGAGGTCGATCTCCTCCACGCGCGCCGCGGCGGCGAGGGGGCAGGCGCCGGAGCGGCAGGTCTCGGCGAAGGCGCAGGAGAGGACGCCGTCGCGCAGCGCGACGAGGTCGGCGCAGGCGAGCGCCACGATCTCGTCGCGGTCGGGCGCGTCGATGACGTCGAGCACGACGCGGCGCAGCGCGCATTCCTCGCCGAGATGGGTGGCGCCGCGGGCCGATCCGACCGGCGAGCGCACGAAGCGGTGCAGCCGGGCGAGCCCGATCATGCCGACCTGGAAGCCGACCGCCGAGCGCGGCGCCGCCACCAGCAGGCAGCGCTCGACCAGCCGGCGCAGCCGGGCGTCGTCGGCGACGGTGGCGCCCTCGCCGACGACGGCGCGGATCTGACGTTGCCGGCCGACGCGTTCCGCCCGGCCCACCGCGGCGAGGGCGGCGATGTCGAGGAGGTCTTCGCGGGTGTAGGACACGGCGTCGGGGGGCATTTCGGCGGTTCCGGTCGGGGTCAGTCGAAGCGGACGGGCAGGCGGGTGCGCAGCGGCGCGGCGAAGCCGGCCGGCATCGCGGGCACGGGGCTGGCGCGGCGCACCATGGCGAGGGCGGCGTCGTCGAGGGCCGGCGCGCCGGAACTGGAGGCCAGGGCGATGGCGCCGAGGGCGCCGGAGGCGTCGATCGAGAAGGCGACCACCGCGACCTTGCCGCGCCCGGCGGCGCGGACGGAACGGCGCTGGCGCATGATGTCGGCCCGGACGGAAGAGAGGTAGCGCGCCATCGCGTCCGGGTCCGGCCGGCCGGCGCCGGAGGCGGCGCGGCCGTCGACCGCGGCCTGCGACGGCGCCGGACGCGGGGCGGCGCGGGCCGTCTCGGTCTTCGGGCGGACGGGCTTCGCCGTCTTCCGTGGCGTCGCGGGCTGTTCGCGGGCTTCGGCGACCGGCCGGGGCGGACGCGGCGGTGCCGGCTTGCGGGTCGGCGGGACCGGCGGCGCCGGCTCGACGGCTTCGACGGTCTCGACCGCCGCGGTTTCGACGGGCGCGGCGTCCTCGACGGGGGCCGCCTCCGCCGGGGCGATCTCGGCGACCTCGGTCGGGACGGCCTCGGCCGGCTCGACGGGCAGCGGGATGTCGCCCTCGGCGGCGGCCTCCGGTGCCGCTTCGACCGCAGCGGCGGCGGCCGTTTCCGACGCCGCCACGGAGGATGTCGTCTCCGGCGCGACGGTGGTGGCGTCGGCCGTCTCGGCCGCGTCCGGGGCAGGAGCCGCGGCGACCGCGAACGCGTCCGCCGTCTCGGGGGCGGTCTCGGCGGTCTCGACGGCGGACGCTTCGGCGGTCTCGGCCGCCACCGCATCCGGGACCGCGGCCTCGACGGGCGGCGCGTCGGTGGCGGCGATCTCGGGGGCGGCGACGGCGGCGACGCTCTCGAGCGGCGGCAGCGCGAGGTCCGCCGGCAGGTCGATCATCACCGCCGCCTCGGGCGCTTCGGGGGCCGGGACGTCCGGCGCGCGGCCGAGGAAGGGCAGGCCGGCCGCGCCGTGCAGCGCGAGCGCCAGCGCGAGGCCGGCGGTCCAGCGTGCCGACGACGCGCCGCCGCCGGCAGGCTCGGCGAGGGCCGGCAGGCCGGCGAAGGGGGCGGCGGGGGCGAGGCGGGGCAGGGGCTCGCGCATCACGGCAGCGCCCCGACGCCGGAGCCGGGGGCGGTCTCGAGCCCGACCAGCGCGATCTTGAGGTAGCCGGCGGCGCGCAGCGCGTTCATGACGCCGGTGAGGTCGCCGTAGGAGACGCTGCGGTCGGCGCGCAGGAACACGCGCTCGTCGCGGTCGCCGCCGGTGAGCGCGTCGAGCGCCGGACCGAGGGCGTCGGTCGCGACGGCCGTCTCCCCGAGCGCCAGCGACAGGTCGGCCTTCACGGAGAGGTAGACCGGCTTCTCCGGCCGCGGCGCCGGGGCGGCCGTCGAGCCGGGCAGGTCGACCGGCACGTCCACGGTCGAGAGCGGGGCGGCGACCATGAAGATGATCAGGAGCACCAGCATCACGTCGATGAAGGGCGTGACGTTGATCTCGTGGGTCTCGGCGAGATCGTCGCCGCCGTCGAGCCGTCCGGCCATGGCGCGCCCTCCCGGCTACTCCGCCGCACCGCGGCGGAGCGTGCGATGGCGATCGAGATCGCGCGAGACGAGGCGCTGGATCTCGGCGGAGACGTCGGCGAGCTGGGCGCGGTAGCCGGCGATCTGGCGCGCGAAGGCGTTGTAGATCACCACCGCCGGGATCGCCGCGATCAGGCCGACCGCGGTGGCGAGCAGCGCCTCGGCGATGCCGGGGGCGACCACCGCGAGGTTGGTGGTCTGCGCCCGGGAGATGCCGACGAAGGCGTTCATGATGCCCCAGACCGTGCCGAACAGGCCGACGAAGGGCGCGGTCGAGCCGATGGTGGCGAGGATGCCGGTGCCGGCGTTCATCGCCCGGCCGCCGGCCGCCTCGATCCGCTCCAGCCGCGAGGCGACGCGCTCGCGCAGCGCGCCCGTCGCGCCCTCCGACATCCGCGCCTCGGTGGCGGCGGCGCGCACCATGCGGGCGACGACGCCGCGGGCGAAGCCGAGCCGCTCGGCCGCCTCGACCAGGCTGCCGCAGGATTCCAGCACGCGGCCGTCGCGCCGGGTGGCGTGGCGGGCGGCGATCAGCTGCAGCGTCTTGGCGAGCCAGACCGTCCAGGTCGCGAGCGAGGCGGCGATCAGGCCGAGCATCACCGCCTTCACCACCACGTCGGCCTGCAGGAACATGCCGATCGGCGACAGGTCGTGCGGCAGGGTGGCCGCGGCGACGGCGGCGGTCGCCTCGACCGGGCCGGCGACGGGAACGACGTCCTCGGCGCGCGCGGCGCCGGCGGGCAGGGCGAGGATGGCGGCGGCGAGGAGGCGGTGGGCGGCGGTCATCGCTGCGGCCTCACTTCACCAGTGGGGCGGACGCCCGCGACGCGACCGCGACGAGGTCGACGCAGCCGTCGACGGTCGGCGAGGCGCCGCCGCAGGCGAGGACGCCGTTGAGCAGCACGCGCGAGATCGCGGCGCAGCCGATGCCCGCCACCGGGAACGCCTTCACCACGGTCTTGCCCTTGGAGAGCGGCCCGAACTCGGCGGCGAGCCGCCGGCCGGCGACACCGTTCGCGTCGAACACGACCAGCTCCAGCTTCAGGCTGTCGAGCCGGAGGTCGGTGCCGTTGGTGACGAGCATGGTGGCGCGGCAGTCGGCGTCGGCGGCGTCGAGCTTGTTCAGCTCGACCGCGATCGGCGTCGCCGCCGGCTCGGCCCGTGCGGCGGTGGCGGAGAGGAGGCTCGCGGCGGCGAACACCGCGATGCGCCGGGGGCGCGAGGGCATCGGAACCGTCTCCCGGTTGCGCGAAATCGAGGGGGGCGCCGCGGAAGGCGGGTGGAGTGGGGGTGCGTTCCGCGGCGCCGCCGGACCGCCCGTCTGGAGGAGGGGCGGCCCGAGACGATGCCTAGCGCATGAAACATGAGTTTGCAATTCAGGTTTTGAAGGCGGCGCCGCGGAGAGTGGCATCGGGGTGTGGCGGGCGATGGTTCCACCGGCGCGTCGGGGGCCTGCGATCTCCGATCGATGTCGGAGTCAGCGGATGCGCAACCCCATGATCGGCTTGATCCGCGTAAGGCGGACCATCCACGGGCCGGGGCCGGACGCCGTCGCGCCCGGGTACTCGCCACCTTGCGCGTGGACGGACGTGGATGGTCCGCCTCCGCGGACCAAGTCGGCTATTCAGGGGAACTGGAGGCAGGCGCGGAGCGGATGCGCGAGGTCGTTGAATCGATCTGTCGGATCGTTGAATCGATTCGGCAGTTCGCGGGCGAATTCACCCTTCAGACGAACATCTTGCCAGACCGTCCTCACGTGCCTTCTCGGCGCCGGCGCTCTCTCCCTCAGATCACCACGCGCGGCGCCATGCCCTCCGCCGCCGCGCGGCAGGCCTCCGCGCAGGTGCGGCAGGCGTCGCGGCAGATGCGGCAGTGCTCGTGCATGCCGGCGTGGGCGTCGCATTCGTCGGCGCAGAGGTCGCAGGCCTCGGCGCAGGCGGCGAGCATGGCGCGGACGACCGGCGTGTCGGAGCCGGTGCGCCGGCTGGCGATGCGGCCGGTGGCGGCGCAGACGTCGGCGCAGTCGAGGTCGGTGCGGATGCATTGGACGAGGTCGGCGACGGCGTCCTCGCCGAGGCAGGCGTCGGCGCAGGCGGTGCAGGTCTGGGCGCAGTCGTAGCAGGCCTCGACGGCCCGGATCAGCGCGACGTCGACGCCGCCGCGGACCTGCGGATGGCTGGCGATCATGATTTCGGCGTGCATGGCGGATCTCCGTTCTCGGGGTTTGGCCGGTCGCCGACCAAACCGGGGCTCCCCGCGAACGTTCCCCGCCGGGGCGTCAGCCTGTCCCGAGACCGGCCATGACCGCGTCGAGGCGGTCGAGGAAGAGGTCGGCGTGCGCGCGCCGGAACACCAGCGGCGGGCGGATCTTGAGGACGTTGGCGCGCGGTCCGGTGGCGCTGATCAGCACGCCGGCCTCGCGCATCCGGTTGACGATCCGGCCGGCCGCGGCGGCGTCGGAAGTGCGGCCGTCGCGGTCCGAGACGACCTCGACGCCGACGAAGAGGCCGGCGCCGCGGACGTCGGCGAGGGCGGCGTGGCGGGCGGCGAGGGCGCGGAGGCCGTCCGTGAAGTAGGTGCCGACGTCGCGGGCGTTGGCGATCAGCCCCTCGTCCTCGATGACGTCGAGCACCGCGGCGGCGGTGGCGGCGGCGACGGTGTTGCCGCCGAAGGTGTTGAAATAGCGCGCCTTGCGGCCGAATTCGGCGACCAGCTCCGGCCGCATCGCGAGCCCGGCGACCGGGTAGCCGTTGCCCATCGGCTTGCCGAGGCTGACGAGGTCCGGCACCACGCCGTGGCGGGCGAAGCCCCACATGCCCGCGCCGAGCCGGCCGAAGCCCGGCTGCACCTCGTCGGCGACGAACAGGCCGCCGGCAGCACGGATCGCCGCGACGGCACCGGCGAGGAAGCCGGGCGGATCGGGGAAGACGCCGTCGCTCGAGAACACCGTGTCGACGATCAGCGCCGCCGGGCGGATGCCGTGGCGCGAGAGGTCCGCGGCGGCGGCTTCCACCGCGGCGGCGAAGGCGGCGCCGACGTCGCCGGCCCCACGGAAGCCGTCGGGCGCCGGGACGGTGCGCACGTGCGGCCCGAGATCGACGCCGGGCCCGAGCGAGGGCGAGATCTCGGCCGCCGCGGCGGTGACGCCGTGATAGGCGTTCTCCGTCACGATCAGCCCGGTGCCGCCGGTGACGACGCGCGCGAGCCGGATCGCGAGGTCGTTGGCCTCGCTGCCGGTGCAGGTGAACATGACGTGGCCGATCTCGGCCGGGAAGGTCGCGAGCAGGCGCTCGGCGTAGTCGAGCACGAGGTCGTTCAGGTAGCGCGTGTTGGTCGAGACCGCGGCGGCCTGCCGCGCCATCGCCTCGACCACGCGCGGGTGGCAGTGCCCGAGCGAGGCGACGTTGTTGTAGGCGTCGAGATAGGCGCGGCCGTCGGCGTCGTAGAGGAACACGCCCTCGCCGCGGACGACGTGGACGGGATGCTCGTAGAACAGCCGGTAGGCCGGGCCGAGTGCGCGGCGGCGCCGCTCCACCATCGCCTCCTCGGCCGGCGTCAGCGCGGCGCGGCCGGGGACGAAGGCGTTGACCATCCGGGCGGGCAGGTCGTCGGTCACGGCGGTCACTCCCGGGTGCAGGCGCGGGCGATGCGGGCGCGCGCCGCCGCGCGGTCGGCGGCGGCGAGGCGTGTCAGGCCGGCACGGGCGGCCGGCACGTTGCGCAGGATGTAGGTGGCGTTGCCGGGCTCGCGCGCGGCGCGCACGGCGGTCACCGCGACGGTGGTGACGAGGCGGGCGGCGACGAGGTCGGCGAGCACGGCGAGTTCGTCAGCCGCGAGCGGCCGGACCCGGTGGTAGGCCGCCGCGAAGGCGGCGATGCGCTCGACCGGGTCGGCGTCGCCGACGTGGTAGGACGCGGCCACCGCGACGTCGGCGACGAGGGCGGTCGCGACCGCGTCGCCGAAGTCGATCACCCCGGCGACGCGATCGGGCGCGGCGGGATCGACCAGGAGGTTGTGCGGGTTGAAGTCGTTGTGGACGACCTGCCGGCGCAGCCGCGGCAGCACCGGCGCCACCTCCGCGGCGAAGCGGTCGAGCACCGCCGCGGCGAGGGAGCGCAACTCGGGGTCGTCGATCGCCGGCAGGAGGCCGACGAGGCGGTCGGCCCCGGCGACGTCCCAGACCAGCCGGCGCTCGGCGCCGGGGTGGACGAGGCCGTCGAGCGCGGCGGCGAGCCGGGCGAGGCAGCCGGCGACGGCGCCGATCCGGCCCGGGCCGGCCGGCACCAGGTGCAGCGGCGTGCCGTCGAGATAGGTCAGCAGCCGCACCCGGCTGTCGCGGCCCTCGGCGAGGCGCAGCACCGCGTCGGGCGCGCCGTCGCGCGTCGGCACGATCCGTGGCACCGGCAGGCCGGGATCGCGGGCGGCGACGTGGGCGAGCACGGCGGTCTGGAGTTCGCCAGCGGCGGCCGGCTCGGCCGGATTGGCGAATTTCAGCACCAGTCGGCGGCCGTCGTCGGCGGCGAGGAGGAAGTTGCGGTCGCGCTCGCTGGTCAGCGGCGTCAAGCGGCCCGAAACGCCGTAGAGCCGCGCCGCCACCGCCGCCGCCTCGTCGACGCCGACGTCCGGCGGCGGGGCGGCGAACTCGGCGCCGAGGATGTCGGTGGGGTCGAAGCTCGCCACGCGCCGCGTCGCCTCCCTCGCGACCGGCGGCCCGTTCCGCCGGCGCCCATGGATAGCCGGTCGGGTGGGGGGACGGGAAGGGCCCGTGGGCGGGGCACCGACGGCGCCGGGCGGCCGTGACATGCGCGTGAAACGAGCGTCGGCTGCCCTTGACACATCTGAGGCTGAAGGCGATGACTACCACGGGTAGAATGGGGGCGGTGAATGACAGAATACAACAAGCAACTATCCGGCTGTAAAGACGGCAGGGGATCCGGACCATTTTCGCATGTGCAGACCATTGGCCTGACGTCGGGCGAGTTGTCCGTGCTCGAACGCACGCCGCAGTACTTTATCGGAATCAAAGGCTGTACGTGGGACACGGTCTTCTGGTCGTCGAGCGTGGTCGGAACCGACACCAATCTATTCGGCAGCAAGTATGAACAGGCGAATATCGATTGGGCCGCTGCGAAGTTCAAGGATCAGACCAGCCTGAGCGCACTGGTCGCGTGGTCCACCGAGGGCGCATCGGGTAGCTGGGTCCAGGTTCAGTTCATCGCGTCCGATCCGAACGAGAAGACCATTCGATTTCCCAGTGAAGCGGTTCCGAACTATGCCGTCGGAGCGCCGCATGGCGTTGCATTGTCGGGACCCAATCTCACGGCTATCAGCGCCAAGACACTCAATCTCGCGGTCTGGAGCAAGTTCGATCCCCTCGAGAGCAACTCGTCGAATGTCCTCGGACAGTTCATCGATTCGGACGCCACGCTCTTCGGGGCGACCTTCGCCGTGGCCCGCACAAGCCCGGGCTATCAGGGCGAACCGGCCGTGGCCGCTCTCGAGAATGGACAGTTTGCTGCGGCCTGGAGCGGGTTTTCTTCGATCGACGAGACCCGGACCGATCGCGACATCTACCTTCGAATCGTGAAGCCCGCCGATCTGAATGCGAACCCTGAGATCCTGGTCAATACGAAACTGACCGGCGACCAGACGATGCCGAAGATCGCCAGTTTTGGACCGGATCGCTTCATCGTCCTGTGGAACACGGGGAACGCGACCCAAGTTGCGGACGCCAGTGCGGAAAGCTTCGTCGCTGTCAACTCTGGGAACGACATCGCCGGTCGCATCTTCAACAATGCGGGCACTGCTCTGACGGCGGAGTTCAACATCACCACGGATGCGCTCGACAACACGGACGTGTCGGTCGTCGCGCTGGACGGGTCCACCTTTGCCGCTGCATGGTCGAACGTGACCTATGACGGTACGGGCAAGCCGGTAGACGTGGAACTGAACGTCGAACTGTTCGATGCCACCGGCGCACCATTGACGGGTCATCAATTGCCCATCAGCAGCATAGGCGCAATGACCTCGCCGGCCTCGATCGACGTCCTGTCGGACTGGCGCTTCGTCGTGAGCTGGGCGGAAGGAAAGGACATCATGACCACCGTCTACGACACCCGGACCACCGGCAAGACCATCAAGGGCACGGGTGGCGACAACAATCTGATGGGCACCGACGAACCGGATCGCATGTACGGCTACGCCGGCAATGATTGGCTCGTTGGCAAGGGCGGCAACGACCTTCTGATCGGCGGTCCCGGAGCCGATCAAGTCCAAGGTGATCTTGGAAACGACACCGCCAGTTACGCGGATGCGAAGGCGGGCGTCGTAGCCAGTCTCTACACCGGTGTCGGATCCGAAGGTGATGCTGCCGGGGATGTACTCATCGCGATAGAGAATCTGACGGGATCGAAATTCGCCGACACGCTGACCGGATACTACGATCCGAACATTCTCAAGGGCGGAGCCGGTAACGACAAGCTCTACGGTCTCGACGGCGATGACCAGCTCTACGTCGGCATCGGCACGGACCTCGCCGACGGCGGACCGGGCACGGACCTCGTCTCCTATCTCGGCGTCGGCCGCGGCGTCACGGTGGATCTGCAGACGCCCTCCGCCAACAAGGGCGAGGCGCTCGGCGACAGCTACGTCTCGATCGAGGACGTCGGCGGCACCGGCTACGCCGACGTGCTCTACGGCAGCACCGTCCGCAACCGCCTGGTCGGCTACGGCGGCGCCGACAAGCTCGACGGCCGCGGCGGCTCCGACTTCCTGGTCGGCGGCCCCGGCAAGGACGTGCTGACGGGCGGCGTCGGCGGCGACTACTTCCGCCAGTTCTCACCGGGAGAGGGGCCGGACACGGTGGTCGACTTCTCGCTCGCCGAGGGCGACAAGGTCTCGATCGACGCCGCGGGCTTCGGCGGCACGCTCGCGGCCGGCGCGCTGCCGGTCTCGGCGCTGGTGAAGGGTTCCAATCCGGTGCCGCCGTCGACCGCGTCGGTGTTCCTCTACGACACCGACACCGGCCAGATCTTCTTCGACGTCGACGGCACCGGCTCGCAGCCGAAGGTCGAACTCATGACCCTGGTCGGCGTCCCCGCCATCGACGTGGGCGATTTCCAGGTGTTCTGAGCAGCGCGACCGAGTCGGCGAGGACGACGACCTCGCCGGCCTCGATCGACGTCCTGTCGGATTGGCGCTTCGCCGTTAGCTGGGCGGAAGGAACGAACATCATGACCACCGTCTACGACACCCGCACCACCGGCAAGACCATCAAGGGCACGGGTGGCGACAACAATCTGATGGGAACCGACTATGCCGACCGGATGTACGGTTACGCCGGCAACGATTGGCTCGTCGGCCAGGGCGGCGACGATCTCCTGATCGGCGGGCCGGGTGCGGACATACTCGACGGAGGTCTCGGATCAAATACGGCCAGCTTTGCGGATGCAAAATCCGGCGTTGACGCGAACCTCTATACGCGGACCGGAACTCTTGGAGACGCAGCCGGCGACGAATACAGAGAGATCGTGCATTTGACTGGCTCGAAATTTAGCGATGTCCTTACGGGAAATCCATACTCGAACATTCTCAAGGGCGGTGCCGGCAACGACAAGCTCTACGGTCTCGACGGCGACGATCAGCTCTACGTCGGCATCGGCACGGACCTCGCCGACGGCGGGACTGGGACGGACCTCGTGTCCTATCTCGGTGTCGGCCGCGGCGTGACCGTGGATCTGCAGACGCCGTCGGCCAACAAGGGCGAGGCGCTCGGCGACAGCTACGTCTCGATCGAGGACGTCGGCGGCACCGGCTACGCCGACGTGCTCTACGGCAGCACCGTCCGCAACCGCCTGGTCGGCTACGGCGGCGCCGACAAGCTCGACGGCCGCGGCGGCTCCGACTTCCTGGTCGGCGGCCCCGGCAAGGACGTGCTGACGGGCGGCGTCGGCGGCGACTACTTCCGCCAGTTCTCACCGGGAGAGGGGCCGGACACGGTGGTCGACTTCTCGCTCGCCGAGGGCGACAAGGTCTCGATCGACGCCGCGGGCTTCGGCGGCACGCTCGCGGCCGGCGCGCTGCCGGTCTCGGCGCTGGTGAAGGGTTCCAATCCGGTGCCGCCGTCGACCGCGTCGGTGTTCCTCTACGACACCGACACCGGCCAGATCTTCTTCGACGTCGACGGCACCGGCTCGCAGCCGAAGGTCGAACTCATGACCCTGGTCGGCGTCCCCGCCATCGACGCGGGCGACTTCCAGCTGTTCTGAGCGGGGACGGGCTGCGAGGGCGGTCACCGCATCTTCGACCCTCCCCTCGCGAGAGGGTCGGCGCGGAGCGCCGGGGAGGGGCGTGGGGCGTGTGGCGCGATGTCGGGAAGACGTCGCGGCGGTGGAGGCGGACCCCACCCCGCCGGCCTTCGGCCGTCGACCCTCCCCACGAGGGGGAGGGTAAAGTGGTGGCGCCGTCGCGGGGCAGGGGACAGCCCTTGGTGGGGTGACGGTCCCCTCGGGGCCCTCATACCAGTCCCGCGAATTCCCGACTCGTCGGGAATTTGCGGGCTTTCGGCCATCCGGCCGGCGCCCGGTCGGGCGCTCCTCGCTCGCAAAGCTCCGACCAGAGGTCGGAACTTTGCGAGCTCGGTATCAGCTCCAGCCGCCGTCGACGGTGAACTCCTGGGCGGTGCACATCTTCGCGGCGTCGGAGGCGAGGAACAGCGCCATCTCGGCGATGTCGTGCGGCATCAGCCGGTCGGGGATGCACTGTCCCGCCTCGATCTCCTTCTCGGCCTCGGGCGTGACCCAGAGCTTCAGCTGCCGCTCGGTCATCACCCAGCCCGGCAGCAGCGTGTTGACGCGGATGCGGTCGCGGCCGAAGTCGCGGGCGAGGCCGCGGGTGAGGCCGTGCACGGACGCCTTGGCCATGGTGTAGGCCGGCATGCCGCCCTGGCCGAGCTTCCACGAGATCGAGCCGAAGTTGACGATCGAGCCGCCGCCGGCGCGCGCCATCATCGGCCGCACCGCCTGGGCGGTGAAGAACATCGGCCGCTGGTTGATCGCCATGCGGTCGTCCCAGTATTCCGGCGTCACCGTCTCCGGCGCGTGGCGCTGGTCGTTGGCGGCGTTGTTGAGGAGGACGGTGACGTCGCCGAACGCGTCGGCGGTCGCCGCCACCGCCGCCTGCAGCGCGGGCACGTCGCGGATGTCGCAGGGCACGAACAGCGGCGCGCGGCCGTGCGCCGCCTCCAGCCGCTCGACCAGGGCGCGGCTCTCCGCCTCCGCGATGTCGACGAAGCCGACCCGGGCGCCCTGCGCCACGAAGGCCTCGGTCAGGGCCGCGCCGATGCCGCTGCCGCCCCCGGTGACGAAGACCGTGCGATCGGCGAGGTCGGGATAGATGGCAGGCCGGGTCATGGAAGCTCCAGGTATATCCGAAAAGGTATCACAAACACGCGGAAGCGAATTGGACGGTTATAGGTTAGCATTGATAGCGTCGTCGTCAAACGCCGGTGACGGGAGCGCCGGCCGGGAGGCGGCAAGATGAGCGACGAAAAGCCGAAGCTGCGGAGCGCCGATTGGTTCGGTCGCCGCGACAAGAACGGCTTCATGTACCGCAGCTGGATGAAGAACCAGGGTCATCCTCACGACATGTTCGAGGGAAAGCCCGTCATCGGCATCTGCAACACCTGGTCGGAACTGACGCCCTGCAACGCCCACTTCCGCGAATTGGCGGAGTGGGTGCGCCGCGGCATCCTGGAAGCCGGCGGCTTCCCGCTGGAATTCCCGGTCTCCTCGCTCGGCGAGAGCCAGATGCGGCCGACGGCGATGCTGTTCCGCAACCTCGCCGCCATGGACGTCGAGGAGGCGATCCGCGCCAACCCGCTCGACGGCGTCGTGCTGCTGATGGGCTGCGACAAGACCACGCCGTCGCTGCTGATGGGCGCCGCCTCCTGCGACATCCCGGCGATCGGGCTCTCCGGCGGGCCGATGCTGTCCGGCCGCTACCAGGGCGGCACGCTCGGTTCGGGCACCGGCATCTGGGCGATGTCGGAGGACGTGCGCGCCGGCCGCATGACCTACGAGGAATTCACCGCCACCGAGTCCTGCATGCACCGCTCCAAGGGCCACTGCATGACCATGGGCACCGCCTCCACCATGGCCTGCATGGTCGAGGCGCTCGGCATGAGCCTGCCGGGCTGCGCCGCGATCCCGGCGGTCGACGCCCGCCGCAACACCATCGCCCAACTCACCGGCCGGCGCATCGTCGACATGGTGCGCGAGGACCTCCGGATGTCGAAGGTGCTGACCCGCGCCGCCTTCGAGAACGCCATCCGCGCCAATGCCGCCATCGGCGGCTCGACCAACGCCGTGATCCACCTGCTCGCGCTCGCCGGCCGGATCGGCGTGCCGCTCGAGCTCGCCGACTTCGACCGCCTCGGCAGCGAGGTGTCGTGCCTCGTCGACCTCCAGCCCTCGGGCCGCCACCTGATGGAGGACTTCTACTACGCCGGCGGCCTGCCGGCCGTGCTGCGCGAACTGAAGGAGAAGGGCCTGCTCGCCGAGGCCGCGGTCACCGTCGCCGGCACCACCATGGGCGACAACGTCGCCGACGCCGACAACTGGAACCGCGACGTCATCCACGCCTACGACGAGCCCTTCAAGGCGCATTCGGGCATCGCGGTGCTGAAGGGCAACCTCGCGCCCGACGGCGCGGTGATCAAGCCGTCGGCGGCGAGCCCGCATCTGCTCGTCCACCGCGGCCGCGCCGTGGTGTTCGCCTCGATCGAGGACTTCCGCGCCCGCATCGCCGACGAGACGCTCGACATCGACGAAACCTCTGTGATGGTGCTGCAGAACTGCGGCCCGAAGGGCTATCCCGGGATGGCCGAGGTCGGCAACATGCCGCTGCCGCCGAAGGTGCTGCGCAAGGGCGTCACCGACATGGTGCGCATCTCCGACGCGCGCATGAGCGGCACCGCCTACGGCACCGTCGTCCTCCATGTCGCCCCCGAAGCCGCCTCCGGCGGCCCGCTCGCCCTCGTCCGCGACGGCGACGTCATCGCCCTCGACGTCCCCAACCGCGCGCTCACCCTCGAGGTCTCCGACGAGGAACTCGCCCGCCGCCGCGCCGACTGGACCCCGCCGCCCGCGCCGGCGAGAGGGTGGGCGAAGCTGTACGTCGATCACGTGCTGGGGGCGGACAAGGGCGCGGATTTGGACTTCCTGGTGGGGGGCGGTGGGACGCCGAAGTTGCGGGACAGCCATTGAGGGGTCACCCAGCAATTATCGCTTGGCTTAAGGCAAGCTCCAAAGACAGCGTGTCGCCGTTTGGCGACCCGATCATTCCGGGCCCCTATGCGACTGTCGTCAATGTGGACAACAACGACGTTGGACACTTCGACTATTCGGCTTTGTTCGCGCAAGGCGTCTTGCCGATCTTGACGTCGCAAGCCGTGTCGGTTGCTGTTGATCTGACGCCACCACAAGTACAATGCAAGGTTTTCGAGCGCGCCTATAATGTCGTTTGAAAGATAGAACAAGGAAAAATTCCGAAGGTTGCCGTCGTAGGCCTGCAAAAGACGGGCATAAGCATTCAAGCGGTGTTGAACCCGGCCAGGCTTGGAAGCTTGGACGTGACCGCGCGCGGCGTGCTGGCGTTGCCGCTGTACGCATTTTCCGACGTACAGATTGAACGGGTTTGGGAAAAGCTTCCGTTGGTCTGAATTCGGCCTGGGCGGGTACTGGTACTACCCCTGTCTTGGCCGTGGGGGTGGATCGTATGCGCCCCGATCCGCCGCTCTTAGCCCGCCAACCGCCACGCTGTCGGGCTCTTTCGCATCGACGCGCGGAAAGCAGGCTTTCAAGGTCACTGAAACTTGCGCTTCTTGAAAGCCGCTATGTCCTGCGAAGTCAGCTTGAACCATTCCCCGTTCGCCCGGCGATCCGCGAAACGGCGGTGCCAATAGGCTTCAATGCCGGGCGGATCATCGGTACGGATCGTGTGGAACAATTCGGCCTTGTCGGGTAGAGCAATGGTGATCGACTTGAACCGTCGTTCCGCATCATCGCTGCGGCCAATCTTGTAGAATTCACCAGATTTGATGAGGTACACAAAACCATCAATGGGCTTCGATATACTTTGCCGTCGCAATACATCGCTGCTCTGTTCAGGCAACATCGCGGAAATGTCGGATAGAGCCGGATCGGCCGCTACGTGTTTGGCAAGTTCCGCGATCATGTCGGATCGACGGCCAAAGTTGCTTTTTATGACATTCGGATGCGGAACCAAAGGATTGGTTCGTCGTAAAATCTCAAGTTCGGATTGGGTTGGCAAATGCCCGTAGTGGCGACATGCCACAATTATCCCGGAAAGGACCGCATTCGCGTCTGACTTGCCGTTCCAATCGTTCGGTTCAAACCCAGCTTCCTTGAGCGCGTCGCCCCATCGTGCCCAATGCCGACCCCGCCATTGATGTTCATCAATGGCCGTCTCCTTGGCGAACAACCTCTGGCCCGGTGCTTGCCCGCCATTTGCCGTAGCTAACCGACGAATCTCTTGAAGAATGAAATCACGCATTCTTGCAACAAAGATGACTCGCAAAGCGGACGAAATACCCGTCAAACCGGCCGCATCATTGCGCCATTGTTGACGCGCGATCCGCCAAGTGTGGCACATCATCCCATCGGCGCCGCCCGAACTCCGACGGTAATTCGTTAGTAGTTTATCTGAAATCTGAAATTCGTCAATAAAATGTATATGTGCTGGCGGAGTCGGAGGGATTCGAACCCTCGATACGGGTTTACGCCCGTATAACGGTTTAGCAAACCGCCGCCTTCAGCCTCTCGGCCACGACTCCGTTGGCGGGAATGCCTAGAGGAAGGTCGAGGGGCGGTCAACCCCTTCGGCGGCGAAGGGCGCGTTCGGCGGAAAGGGGAGACCGCCGCGCCGTGTGCGGGACGGCGGCGGCGGTCTCCGATCCGGCGGCCGGGGAGGGCGCGGCCCGCGGTCGGGGGCGGCGTCGGTCCGCTCCGCGCTCCCGCCCGCAACGCCGGGCGGGTGTGGCGCGGCGGGTCTGCCGGGGTCGCGTCGGCCGCCCACTTTCGAGGGCGTCGTGTTCCGCGCGGTCAACGCGGCCGGGGCGCGGCGGTTCCGCGGGGGGCGCGGCTTTCGGGTGGGACGCGTCCGCCCCGCGCACCATCGCCGGCGATCACCGCGACGCCCGGAACGTCCCGGGTGACCCACCCCGTCCGCCGTGCGGTCGCCGGCTTGCCGCGCGGGGGCAAACGCGCTATCGCCCGGGATCGACGCACGTTCCATATCGCGCGTCGCGCGCGGGGGCGGCCGGGGGCCGGTGCCCGCGCGCGACGGCCATCCCCCAAGGGGCCGAGAGACCATGACCATCGGGCAGCGCATCGCCGATCCGAAGCAGTTCCTGAAGGGCGCCACCGGCGACTGGGAGATCGTGATCGGCATGGAGGTGCACGCGCAGGTGACCTCCGCCTCCAAGCTGTTCTCGGGCGCCTCGGCGTCCTACGGCGGCGCGCCCAACGCCCACGTCAGCCTCGTCGACGCCGCGATGCCGGGCATGCTGCCGGTGATCAACCGCGAATGCGTGGCGCAGGCGGTCCGCACCGGCCTCGGCCTCAAGGCGCAGATCAACACGTACTCGGTGTTCGACCGGAAGAACTACTTCTACCCGGACCTGCCGCAGGGCTACCAGATCAGCCAGTACAAGCAGCCGATCGTCGGCGAGGGCGTCGTCACGGTCGACCTCGAGGGCGGCACGTCGATCGAGGTCGGCATCGAGCGGCTGCACCTCGAGCAGGACGCCGGCAAGTCGATCCACGACCAGCACCCGACCATGTCGCACGTCGACCTCAACCGGTCGGGCGTCGCGCTGATGGAGATCGTGTCGAAGCCGGACCTGCGCTCCTCGGAGGAGGCCAAGGCCTATCTCTCCAAGCTCCGGACCATCCTGCGCTACCTCGGCACCTGCGACGGCAACATGGAGGAGGGCTCGCTGCGCGCCGACATCAACGTCTCCGTGCGCAAGCCCGGCGGCCCGCTCGGCACCCGCTGCGAGATCAAGAACGTCAACTCGATCCGCTTCGCCGGTCAGGCGATCGAATACGAGGCGCGCCGCCAGATCGCGCTGATCGAGGACGGCGGCACGGTCGACCAGGAGACCCGGCTCTACGACGCCGGCAAGGGCGAGACGCGCTCGATGCGCTCCAAGGAGGAGGCGCACGACTACCGCTACTTCCCCGATCCGGACCTGTTGCCGCTCGAGCTCGACCCGGCCTGGGTCGCCGAACTCGGCGCCCATCTGCCGGAGCTGCCGGACGAGAAGAAGGCCCGTTTCGTCGCCGACTACGGCGTCACGCCCTACGACGCCATGGTGCTGACGCTGGAGCGCGCCTCGGCCGACTATTTCGAGGCGGTCGCCAAGGGCCGCGACGGCAAGGCCGCCGCCAACTTCATGATCAACGAGCTGTTCGGCCGCCTCAACAAGGAGGGCCTCGGCATCGAGGAGAGCCCGGTCTCGGCCGACCAGCTCGGCGCCATCGTCGACCTCGTGCGCGACGGCACCATCTCGTCCAAGCTCGCCAAGGACCTGTTCGAGATCGTCTTCACCGAGGGCGGCGACCCGCGCGCGGTGGTCGAGGCCCGCGGCATGAAGCAGGTCACCGACACCGGCGCGATCGAAAAGGCGGTCGACGACGTCATCGCCGCCAACCCGGACAAGGTCGCCCAGGCCAAGGCCAAGCCGACGCTGGCCGGCTGGTTCGTCGGGCAGGTGATGAAGGCGACCGGCGGCAAGGCCGCGCCGCAGACGGTGAACGACATCGTCAAGGCCAAGCTCGGCATCGAGTGAGCACCGGCGCGCCGATGCCGGGGGAGGGCGAGCGGAGCGAGTCGGGCGCGGGCGCGGAGCCGCACGCGCTGCTCGCGGGCTCGGTCGAGGCCGAGCCGGCGCCCCCGGCCGCCCGCATCGCCGCGGGCACGCCGGCGTTCCGGCGCCTCAACGCCGGCCTGTTCGCCGCCGGCTTCGCCACCTTCGCGCTGCTCTATTCGGTGCAGCCGTTGCTGCCGCTGTTCGCGGACGAGTTCGGCACCGGCGCCGCCGGCGCCAGCCTCGCACTGTCGCTCTCCACCGGCACGCTCGCCGTCGCGCTCCTGGTGGCGAGTTCGCTGTCGGAGGTCACCGGCCGCAAGCCGGTGATGCTGGCGGCGCTGTTCTCGTCGGCGATCCTCACCCTCGCCGTCGCCCTCGCGGACGACTGGTCCGTGCTCCTGGCGCTGCGCGCCGCGACCGGGCTGGCGCTCTCGGGCCTGCCGGCCGTCGCCATGGCCTTCCTGGTCGACGAGGTCGACCGGCCCGCGGTCGGCCGCGCCATGGGGCTCTACATCGGCGGCAGCGCCATCGGCGGCATGAGCGGGCGGCTGCTGGTCGCCCTCCTCGCCGATCACTTCGGCTGGCGCGTCGCCCTCGGGGTGACCGGCGCGGTCGGGCTCGTCGCCGCCGTGCTGCTCTGGCGGTTCCTGCCGCCGGCCCGCCACTTCGTCGCGCGCCGGCCGGACGTGCCGGCGCTCGCCCGCTCGCTGCTCGCCCATCTCGGCGACCGCGGCCTCGTGCTGCTGTTCGCCGAAGGCTTCCTGCTGATGGGCGCCTTCGTGACGCTCTACAACTACCTCGGCTTCCGCCTGCTCGCGCCGCCCTACGGGCTCGGCCACGGCGCGGTCGGGGCGATCTTCACCACCTACCTCTTCGGCACGGTCGCCTCGGCGTGGATGGGCACGCTGTCGGACCGCTTCTCGCGCCGGCGGGTGCTGCCGGCCTCGATCGCCGTGATGGCCGCCGGCCTCGGCCTGACGATGCTGGCCGATCTCGCGGCGATCGTCGCCGGCGTCGCGCTGTTCACCTTCGGCTTCTTCGGCGCCCATTCGGTCGCCTCCGGCTGGGTCGGCCTCCGGGCCGAGACCGCCAAGGCGCAGGCGTCCTCGCTCTACCTGCTCGCCTATTACGCGGGCTCGAGCCTCGCCGGCACGGCAGGCGGCCTGCTCTGGACCGCCGGGGGCTGGACCGGAGTCGCCGGCTTCGTCGCCGCGCTGACGGCGATGGCGATCGGGGTGTCGTGGCTGCTCGCCCGGACCCCGCCGCCGGCCTGGATGCGGCGCGCCGGCTGACCGATCCGCCGTGCCGGAAAGCATTAACCACCTTCCTTAAGCGTGCCTTAGCCGCGATTGCATAGCGTGCGAGCAACGGGGAAAGCGCGTAGGCCCGGCCCCGCCGGGACGCGCGCCGCCTTCGCCCTTCGCCCGCGGAGCTCTCATGGATCTCGGTACTGTCCTCGGCGTCGTCGGCGGCTTCGGCGTCCTCTACGGAGCCGTGCTGCTCGAGGGCTCGAGCATCGGCATGTTCATGAACCTGCTGGCCACCGTCGTCGTGTTCGGCGGTGCGACCACGGTCGTGCTCGGGCGCTACACGCTGAAGACCTTCCCGCAGGCCTTCTTCGGCGGCATCAAGGACGCCATCCTCTACAAGAGCCACAACGCCATCGATCTCCTCGACGAACTCACCGAGATCGCCGAGGTCGCCCGCAAGCAGGGCCCGCTCGGGCTCGAGAAGGTCGAGATCCACGAGCCCTTCCTGAAGCGCGCGGTGCAGATGATCGCCGACGGTTACTCGGCCGAGACGATCCAGCACGTGCTCGAGCGCGAGCGCGACCTGCAGTACGAGCGCCTGCACATGGCCCACACCTGCTGGGCCAAATACGCCGAGGCCGGTCCGGGCATGGGCATGATCGGCACCATCATCGGTCTCGTGTCGCTGTTCGCCCACATGTCGGACCCCAAGCAGATCGGCCCGGCCATGTCGATCGCGCTCCTGACCACGCTCTACGGCGCCGTCGTCGGCAACGTCATCGCCGGCCCGATCGGCGACAAGCTCGGCAACCGCGCCGCCCACGACGCGGAGATCCAGTCGATGATCATCGACGCGGTGATCCTGATCCGGGAGAACAAGAGCCCCAAGCAGGTGCGCGAGGAACTGCTCGCCTATCTGCCGCTGAAGCACCGCAAGTCCGCCGAGGCGGAGAAGGAAGCCGCCTGATCGGCGCGCGGACCATCCGGGAGGGACGATGTCGGGCGGTGGCAAGAAGAAGGGCGGCGGGGGCGGCGGCGGTCACGGCGGCGGCTGGGTCATCACCTTCGCCGACCTGATGGCGCTCCTGATGGCGCTGTTCGTGATGATCGTGTCCTTCTCGAACCAGGACGAGCAGAAGCTGCACGACGCCGCCGGCTCGATCCGCGACGCCTTCGGCTATCAGGCGATCGCCAAGCCGGCCGGCATCATCGAGCGCAACGGCCTGCCCATCCGCAAGTTCGCCCGCGACACCCAGCCGGTGACGATCGCCGACGCGGTCGAGTTCGCCACCACCTCGAACGACCAGTTCGAGGTGCAGGGACCGGAGGTCAACACCAATCGCTTCGAGAAGTCGGCCGAGAACCGGCCGCGCGAATACCTGACGGCCGCCGCCTCGCTGCGGCAGGCGCTGCAGGACCTGCCGGACTTCGCCGAGATCTCCAAGCAGATCATGGTGTTCGAGGACGAGGACGGCATGCACCTGTCGATCGTCGACCAGGACGGCCGCGCCATGTTCGCCCCGCAGTCGCGCTATCCCAACGAGCGCATGCGCGTCATCCTCGGCCGCATCGCGCCGGTGATCCAGCAGATGCCCGGCCGCCTGAAGGTGGTGGGCCACACCGAGGCCACCGGCGTGCCGGCGAGCCCGGGCGGCCCGGCGTGGCAGCTCTCGTCCGACCGCGCGGTCTCCGTCGCCCAGATCCTCGGCGAATACGGCCTGTCGCCCGACGACCTCGCCGGCGTCACCGGCGTCGCCGACACCGACCCCCTGTTCCCCGACGACCCCTTCCTGTCGTCGAACCGCCGCGTCGAACTGGTACTCCAGCACGAGAAGCCGCCGCTGCCGGGCGACGACCTGTTCTGAGCCGCGACCGCGCATCCCCTCGCCAGCGCCCGGACCGCGGGCTATGACGGGGGCGCTGCGCCCCCGCCACGGGCGCGCCGGGGAGGGACTGGGGACATGGCCGTACGATTTCGCCTCAACGGACACTTCCTGTCGGGTCCGACCTACAAGGTCGGCCTGATGCTGACGCTGTCGGGCGAGCCCTTCGCCTTCAAGATGGTGAATCTGATGGCCGGCGAGCACCGCGGCCCGGACTATCTCGCCAAGGCGCGCTTCGGTCAGATCCCCTGCCTCGAGGACCTCCAGAACGGCCGCCGGCTGGTGCAGTCGGCCGCGATCCTCGACTATCTCGCGGACCGGCTCGGCCGCTTCGGCGGCGCCTCCTACGACGAACGCCTCGAGGCGCGCGAGTGGATGTTCTGGGACTTCGACCGCCTCGCCGCCCCGTTCTACCGCACCCGGATGATCGCGATCGGCTTCGCCAAGGTGCACGAGGAGGTCGCCGCCGACGTGCGCCGCGTCGCGGAGGCCGGCATCGCCACGCTGGAACGCCACCTCGCCGGACGCGACTGGCTGGTCGGCGACCATCCGACCATCGCCGACCTCGACGTCTACGGCGTGCTCGCCTTCGCCGGCGAGGCGAAGATCGATCTCTCCGCCTGGCCGGCCGTGGCCGCCTTCGTCGCCCGCGTCGAGGCGCTGCCGAACTTCGGCCGGCCCGCCGACGTGCTGCCCAAGGCCGACCGGCCGGCCTGACCGCGGCCGTCACGACGGTTTGACCAGTTCGCTGCTTCCGAACAACGGGAATGGGCGCTAGACCTTGCGTGCGGGGCGGTTCGTCCTACCCTGCCGCGAGGTGGTGTCCGGACATCGAAGCCGGGCCGCCGCGCCGATGTCCCGAGGAACGAGGCCGCACCATGACCGTCACCCAGACTGCCCCGATCGAGGTCCACTACTGGCCGACGCCGAACGGCCACAAGATCACCATCCTGCTCGAGGAGCTCGGCGTTCCCTACGAGCTGAAGTTCGTCAACATCTCCAAGGGCGACCAGTTCAAGCCCGAGTTCCTGGCGATCTCGCCGAACAACAAGATGCCCGCGATCGTCGATCCCGAGGGCCCGGACGGCCAGCCGATCGCGGTGTTCGAGTCGGGCGCCATCCTGCAGTATCTCGGCCGCAAGTTCGGCAAGTTCTATCCCGCCGAGGAGCGCGCGCGCGTCGCGGTGGACCAGTGGCTGTTCTGGCAGATGGGCGGCTTCGGTCCGATGCTCGGCCAGTTCCACCACTTCGCGATCTACGCGCCGGAGAAGCTGCCTTACGCGATCGACCGCTACACCAACGAGGCGCATCGGCTCTACGGCGTGCTGGAGAAGCAGTTGCGGGACAACGAATACGTCGCCGGCGACTATTCGATCGCCGACATGGCGATCATCGGCTGGGCCAAGGTCTGGGAGCGCCACCCGGTCACCGCCGAGGAGTTCCCGTCGGTGATCGACTGGGTCAACCGGGTGGTCGCGCGGCCCGCCGTGCAGCGCGCCTACGCCATCCAGACCCCGACGCCGCCGACCAACCTCGCCGACGACAAGGAAGCCCAGAAGGTCCTGTTCGGCCAGCGCGCGCGCTGACGCCCGCACGAGTGTCCGGCGGACGGCGATGCCGCCCGCCGGAGTCCTTCGACCGTCGGCCACGGAAAAATCCTCCGACCCTGCGGCGTGGTGAAGAGACGGTTTCGACGCGCCCCCCGATTCCTGGTCCTGTCCGATGGAAATTGCGCGGAATTCTCCGGAATTCGTGGTTTCCGGGGTGTGAAGATAACGTCGCATTCAAGATTGATTCGTCCAAAATTAAGCGAGACCTTTAGGTCCGCGTTCAATTCCCGGCGCCAACATCGAGACATCTTCGGAACACGAAGAGCCGAGGCGAAAGATCTCGGTGATCAAGAGCAGGGAAGCAAAATCATGGCTCGTCTCGATACCGCTTCGGCGGAAGGAATCGTGGAAGGTCAGGCCGCCACCGGCGACATCCTCTTCCAGCTCGGCGTGATGTACTCGACCGGCCGCACCGTGCCGCTCGACTACGTCGCCGCCCACAAGTGGTTCAACCTCGCCGCCATGCGCGGGTCGTCCGAGGCCGCGCAGCACCGCCGCGAACTCGCCTGCGAGATGTCGCCGAGCGACGTCGCCGCCGCCCAGCGCGAAGCCCGCGAGTGGCTGGCGCGTCATTGACCGCGACGCCGCTGCGCAGCGCAGCTCCAGGGACCTCCAGAGAACCTCCGCGAGACGGCGGCCCGACACCCCGGGGCCGCCGTCTTCGTTTTCGCGGCCGGTAGCCCTCGCGCGCGCCCGGTGCTATTCCCGCCCGACGGACGACGCCGGCAAGGGGACGATCGGATGGACAGGGCTTTCATGGCCGCGCAGACGGCGCGGATGCTTCTCGAGGTGAAGGCGATCCAGTTCAACGCGGAGAAGCCGTTCATCTTCACGTCGGGCTGGGCGAGCCCGGTCTACACCGACTGTCGCAAGCTGATTTCGTTCCCGCGCCTGCGCAAGCGGCTGATGGGTTTCGGCGAGGAGGTCATCCTCTCCGAGATCGGCGCCGAATCGCTCGACGGCGTCGCCGGCGGGGAGACCGCGGGCATCCCCTTCGCCGCGTGGCTGGCGGACCGGCTCGAGCTGCCGATGCTCTACGTCCGCAAGAAGCCCAAGGGCTTCGGCCGCAACGCCCAGATCGAGGGCGACGTGCGCGAGGGCGCCCGGGTGATCCTGGTCGAGGACCTCGCCACCGACGGCCGCTCCAAGCTGGTGTTCACCGACGCCATGCGCGCCGCCGGCCTCGTCGTCGAGCACACCTTCGTCGTGTTCCACTACGGCATCTTCAAGGAGAGCACCGAGGTGCTCGCCGAGCAGGGCATCCGCCTGCACGCGCTCGCCACCTGGTGGGACGTGCTCGCCGAGGCCAAGCGCTCCGGCGCCTTCCCGGCCGCCACCATCGACGCCGTCGAAGCCTTCCTGCACGATCCAGCCGGCTGGTCCGCCGCCCACGGCGGCCGCGCCTCGGTGGACGCCCCGGCCGGCTGACCGGCCGGCCACGCCCCGCGCGGCGCCCTCGGCGGAAAGGCCGAGGGTGGCCGCACGCGAATGAGGTGGCCGCAGCGTCGGGACCCGTTGACGGCGGGCCCCGAAGCGCGGCAGGTGGAATCGGTCGGCGGGGGCCGACTCGGGGGATCGCGCGCCGGCCGTCGCCGCGGCGGCCCCTCGCATCCGTCGGGAGCCGTCATGACGTCAGCCGTCCGCCTTTCCATCCTGGTCGCAACCCTGGCGCTCGCGGGCTGCCAGACCGAGCCCGCGCCCTACGATCCCTATCGCCCGCCGGTGCGCCGCAACGATCCGCCGCCGGTTTACGTGCAGCCGCCGCGCGACCAGTACCGGCCGCCGGTGCAGCCCAACAATCCCTATCGGCCCGGCCCGAACGACGGCTACCAGGGCGGCGGTTACCAGGGTGACGGCTACGTCCGCGGCGGTACGCCGAACCAGCCCGGCTCGCTCTACGCCGGCGGCGGCGACGGCTACGTCCGCGGTGGCGAGCCCGGTTCGCCCGGCTCGCTCTACGGCAACGGTGGCCGCAACGACCCGCCCCGCAACGACGGCGGCTTCGTCAACGGCGGTCGAAACGACGGCGGACGCAACGACGGTCCGGGTGCCGGCCGGGAACCGGCGGCCCCGCGCCTCGGCGGCGCCTGGCGGCTGATGACCACCGGCAGCGGCGTCAACTGCTCGATCCGGCTGTCCCCGGGCGAGGGCGGCACCGGCAGCGTCTCGGCGCCGGCCAACTGCTACAGCTACACGCACCTGAAGAGCTACGAGATGCGCGGGCGCGACCTCGTGCTGGTCGACGCCTTCGGCGGCACCGTCAACCTGCAGCCGTCCGGCGGCTATTGGCAGGGCCGCGGCCGCGACGGCGAGGGCGTCATCCTGCAGCGCTGACCGCGGCGGCGGCGAGGGCAGGGATCACTCCTCCTCCCGGGCCGCCCAGCGCACGTCGGCGGTGTCGGCCGCGGGCCGGCCGACACCGAACAGGCCCTCGGGCCTGAGCACCAGGAACACCACCAGCGCGGCGAGGATCACCACGTCGCGCCACTCCACCGGCAAGGTCGCCGACCAGAACACCTCGGCGAAGCCGATCAGCACCCCGCCCACCGCGGCACCGGGCAGCGATCCGATGCCGCCGAGGAGGGCGGCCGCCAGCGCCTTCAGCCCGACGATGGTGCCGGCGCCGTAGCTGGCGTGGCCGTAGTGCAGCGCCACCATGCCGCCGGCGAGGCCGGCGAGCGCCGCCGACAGCGCGAAGGTCAGCCCGGCCACCCGAGCCGTGTCGACGCCGAGGAGGCGGGCCATCGGGGGGTCGTCGGCGATCGCCCGCCACGCCCGCCCGAAGGCGGTGCGCGTCGCCGCCCACAGCACCACGCCGAGCACGACGACGGCGCCGGCGGTCTCGACCGCCTGCATCGCCGTCATGGTCACCTCGAACGGGCCGCCGATCAGCACGGTCGGCTCGTTCAGCACCTGCTGGATCCAGCGGTCGCGCGAGCCGGCCCACAGCCGCATCGCCTCGGTGAGCACGATCGAGAGGCCGATGGTGGCAATCAGGAACGAGCGGTGGCCGGCGCGCGCGAGCGGGCGGAACACCGCCTCGCCGATCACCGCACCGACGAGGGCGGCATGGGCGAAGGCGGCCACCAGCGTCACCGCGACCACGACCGCCGCGCCGACCGCACCGCCCGCCGCCACCGTGGCGCCGAAGGTGGAGACGGCGGCGACTGCGGCGTAGGAGCCGACGACGGCGATCTCGCCGAAGGCGAGGTTGATGCGGTTGACGAGGCCGTAGACCAGCGCGTAGGCGACCGCCAGGAAGGCGTAGAAGGCCGCCGTCGGCAGGGCGTTGACGCCCTGCTGGACGTAGTAGGCCGGCCGCGCCGGCAGGTCGAAGCCGAGCAGCGGTTCCTCGGTGACACCGGCGAGACGGCGCTCGCCGGCGGCGACGGCGTCGGGCACCGCGAGCCAGAAGCGACTGAGGAACAGGAGCCGCGCCGGTGGCACCGGCTCGCCGTTCACCTCGATGCCGCGCAGTTGCATGCGATCGCCGGCGAGACGTCCGCCGCCGAAGGCGCAGCGCACCACGCCCTCCCGCGGCTCGCCGCCGTCCTCGACCGTGTAGTCGACGCGGATGCCGTGGGCTAGGAGGGGATCGGCCGAGAGCGCGTCGATCACGAGGCGGCCGTCGGGCTCGAAGGCCGGCACCGTGGCGCGGCAGAGCTCGGCCTGTTCGCGGTCGAGCGCTGAGCAGGCCGCGAGCGCGGCGACGACCGCCAGGAGAGCGGCGAGGCCGGCGAGCGCCCGGCCGACCGCGGACGGCGCCCGCCGCACGTCAGCGGCCGGCGGCGAGGCGCTCGGCCACCATCGGCGCGAAATAGGTGAGGATGCCGTCGGCGCCGGCGCGCTTGAAGGCGACGAGGCTTTCGATCATCGCCCGGTCGCCGTCGATCCAGCCGTTGGCGGCGGCGGCCTTGATCATCGCGTATTCGCCGGAGACCTGGTAGGCGAAGGTCGGCACCGCGAAGGTGTCCTTCAGCCGGCGGACGATGTCGAGATAGGGCATGCCCGGCTTGACCATGATCATGTCGGCGCCCTCCTGGAGGTCGAGTTCGGCCTCGCGGACGGCCTCGTCGGTGTTGGCCGGATCCATCTGGTAGGTGCGCTTGTCTCCGACCAGCGTCTTGCTGGTGCCGACGGCGTCGCGGAACGGACCGTAGAAGGCCGAGGCGTACTTGGCGGCGTAGGACATGATCTGCACGCCGGTGAAGCCGGCGCCGTCGAGGGTGCGGCGGATCGCGCCGACGCGGCCGTCCATCATGTCGGAGGGGGCGATCACGTCGGCGCCGGCCTCGGCCTGCACCAGCGCCTGCCGGCAGAGCTGCGCCACCGTCTCGTCGTTGAGGATCTCGTCGCCCGAGAGCAGGCCGTCATGGCCGTGGCTGGTGTAGGGGTCGAGCGCGACGTCGGTGATCACGCCGATGTTCGGCACCGCGGCCTTGATGGCGCGCGCGGCGCGGCAGACGAGATTGTCGGCGTTTAGGGCCTCGGTGCCGGCGTCGTCGCGCAGGTCCGGGTCGGTGTAGGGGAACAGCGCCAGCGCGGGGATGCCGAGCCGGGCGGCACGCTCGGCGTCGCGCACCGCCTCGTCGACGGTCAGCCGCTCGACGCCGGGCATCGAGGCGACCGCATGGCGGCGCTTCTCGCCGTCGACCAGGAAGAGCGGCCAGATCAGGTCGTCCACCGTCAGCGTGTTCTCGCGCACCAGCCGGCGCGACCAGTCGGACCGCCTGAGCCGCCGCATCCGCCGGCCGTTCAGCACGTCGTCCATGTCGGGGACGGCGGGGCGGGTCTGGTCGGGGCGGTGGAAGGTCATCGCTGTCGTCCTCGTCGACGGGGGCCGCCGGGCCGGCGGCGGGGCCGCGACGGCGGGGGGCGTTCGTTCCGACCGCTTCACTACACCCATCGTGCAGCCGAACCGAGGATTTTCTGTCGGCCGCCGCCGTCCGGGTGCGGGCCGGCCGCGTTTGCGCTAAGGGGAGGGACCAGCGAGGACGACGACGGCATGGACGGCGAATCGAACGGGAACCCGGTGGCACCGCCGCGCTTCGACGCGCGGCTGGCGCTCGTCGTCTACGTGCGCATCCTGGCGATGGTGTTCATCGCCTCTGGCCTCCGGCGCTGGGCCGTGGTGCTCGGCCCGCTCGCGCCCGGCGGCGACCTCCTGGCGCTGCCGGTGCCGGTGATCGTCGCCACAGTCTTCTTCGCCGCCTTCGACCTCGTGGCCGCGGTCGGGCTCTGGCTGCTGGCGTCCTGGGGCACCGTCGTCTGGCTGATCTCGGCCCTGACCGAGCTCGCGCTCCACACCGCCTTCCGCGACCTGTTCCCGTTCGAGCCCGGTGTCGTGGTGTTCCACGTGGTCACCGTCGTCATTTATGCGGTGCTGACCATGCTCTACGAGCGTCAGCGCGACATCTGAGGACGCTTTCCAGCGGGAATACTTACCGGGGTCGTACGGTTAACCGACCACCTTCCGAGTCGAGCCGGGAAACGTCGACTCTTTAAGCGAATTTTCAGGCTGTGGTTTAAGCTGATTTTCAAGGCTGTCGGCTAGAGTTCTCGGCAATGTGGACAAAGATCCACGCCTAAGAGCAGGCGACAGAGAGGCATTCCACCATGGCCAACGCCAAGCGCGCGTACGACCTCTACCCCACGGTCGAAGCCGAACAAGGGCTTCAGCCGCTCTATCTCGAGGCGCTTCGGCTGGTCGAGCGGCTCCACCGCCGCCTGCTGGACGTCATCAAGGACGAGTTCGACCGGGCCGGCCGCACCGACGTCAACGCCGTGCAGGCGCTGCTGCTGTTCAACATTGGCGACAGCGAGCTGACCGCCGGCGAACTCCGGACCCGCGGCTATTACCTCGGCTCCAACGTCTCCTACAATCTCAAGAAGCTCGTGGAGATGGGCTACATCCACCACCAGCGCTCGCGCATGGACCGCCGCTCGGTCCGCGTGCGCCTGACCGAGAAGGGCCAGGCGGTCGCGCAGATCGTGGAGAAGCTCTACAACCGCCACATCATGTCGATCGAGACGGTCGGCGGCATCAACCGCGACGACTTCAAGACGCTCAACAAGTCGCTGCAGCGGCTGGAGCGCTTCTGGACGGACCAGATCCTGTACCGTCTGTGACGGGACACGGGGCGCGATCGAAGTCGGAAACGTTCGACTTCGACGCGCTTGCGGACGGGTCGGAGCGAATCCGAACCACCTCGAGAAGGGACGGGCCCCCCGCGGGTCCGTCCCTTCTCTCGTTTCAGCGCGGCGTCACCGTGATCGGCAGGCCGTTCTTGGGGCGCAGCGTCAGGCGGCAGACCGGTTCGACGACGGTGCCTTCGGGGACGCGAACCTTGAAGCGCTGGAGGAGCGTGGCGAGGCACAGGATCGATTCCGACAACCCGAAGGCGAGGCCGGCACAGATGCGCGGGCCGGCCGCGAAGGGCGCGTAGGTGTAGGGCGTCGGCCGGTCGGAGACGAAGCGCTCGGGGCGGAAGTGGTGCGGGCGCGGGAAGTGCGCCGGCGACCGCTGAAGCAGCCACGGCGACACGATGACGAGGCTGGCCGGGCGGACGTCGACGCCCTCGACCCGGTCGGCCGCGCGGGTCTGGCGCGACAGGATCGGCACCGGCGGATAGAGCCGCAGCGTCTCCTCGATGATCGCCCGGCAATAGTCGAGGTGCGGCACTTCGGCGATGGTCGGCGCGCGGTCGCCGCAGACGCGGCGGATCTCCGCGAGCGCGGCGCGCTCGGCCCAGGGCGCGTTCGCGACGAGGTAGAGCGCCCAGGTCAGCGTCGCCGCCGTGGTCTCGTGGCCCGCCATGAAGATGGTGGCGGCCTCGTTGCGCAGCGCGTCGCGGGTGAGGCCGAGTTCGGGGTTGCGGCGCTGGCGCTCGACCAGCGCGTCGACCATCGAGCGGTGGTCGCCCTGGCCCTCGAGATGGGCGGTGACGACGCGGTCGATCACCCCGTGCACCCGCTCGATCGACTTCTGCAGCCGCTTGGTGCGCTTGATCGGCGCGCCGTCGTCCTGGCCGAGGAAATAGGGGTAGTTCACCGAATCGACGTCGGCCTGGAAGTCGGTGAAGCCGCCGATCACCTCGGCGGCCGAGGCGTGGTCGAGGTCGCTGCCGAACACCGAGCGCGAGATGATCACGGCGGTCAGCTCGGCCATCTCGGTCAGGGCGTCGAAGGCCTTGCCCTGCGGGATGCCGGCCCAGCGCTCGACGAACTCGCCGGCGGCGCGCTCCATCACCGGGCCGAACACCGGCAGCCGGTTCTTGTGCATGATGTCGGAGACAAGCGGGCGGCGCTGCTTCCAGGTGTCGCCGTCGGAAATGAACAGGCCGTCGCCGATCAGCAGTTCGAGCGCGCGCCGCATCTGCGGGCTCTTGCGCTCGTAGTTGTCGTTGCGCGTCGCCATCACGTGCTTCACGCCGGCCGGCGAGTTCACCAGCACGATCTGGCGCGTCAGCACGTTCATCGAGTCGACGCGGCTCTGGTAGTCCGCCTGCGAGAAGATCCCGAGCAGGTCCTCGCGCGCGGTCGCGATCAGCGTGACGACGTTCGGCCGTTTGCGGTGCGCCTTGCGGTAGGCCGGCAGGAACCAGTCGGGTCCGCGCTCCTCGCGGATCTCGCTCTTGGCGGCGAACAGGTTCAGCATGGCGTGCTCCGGGCCTCGGCGTATTGCGATGCAATAGCGCCCCGACGGTCCGCTGAGAAGCCGGCGCGATTCGCGGAACGGTGGACGGCGGGTTGCGAGCAGCCGCCATCGTGCCGCAGCTGCGCTCCCCGCATCCGCCTCCGTCCTTCCCGCGAAGAGGCGTGCGGCCCGCCGAACGCCGCGTCCGGTCGGTCCGTGCGGACGTTGGCCGCGGGCGGTCGGGGGGAATAGACTCCATGGTTCCGATCCGGATTCGTTCCGGTCCTTCCCCGTCGTCCCGCGTTCCCCAGAGTTCGATGTCCGCCCAGAGCGCCGCCGCCCCAGAGACCCGTGCCGTGCTCGGCGTCACCCGATCGGCGAGCGGCCGGGCGTGGGCGGACCGGCTCGGCGAGGGGCGGGCGGTGGTCGCCCGCGCCATCGCCCAGCGCCACGGGCTGCCGGACGTGGTGGCGCGTGTGCTCGCCGGCCGCGACGTCGCGGTCGACGACGCGCCGGCCTATCTCGACCCGAGTCTGAGGACCCTGATGCCGGATCCGTCCGGCCTCACCGACATGGACGCCGCCGCCGCGCGGCTCGCCGACGCGGTCGAGCGCGGCGAAAAGGTCGCGATCTTCGGCGACTACGACGTCGACGGCGCCACCTCGTCGGCGCTGCTCGCGCGCTTCCTGCGCGGCTGCGGCCTCGAGCCGGCGGTCTACATCCCCGACCGGCTGATCGACGGCTACGGCCCCAATCCGCGCGCCGTCGCCGACCTCGCCGCCGCCGGCGCGACGCTGCTGGTGACGCTCGACTGCGGCACCCACAGCTTCGAGGCCTTCGACGCCGCCCGCCGCGCCGGGCTCGACGTCGTCGCGCTCGACCATCACCAGGCCGGCGTCGCGCTGCCGAAGGTGGCGGCGCTGGTCAATCCGAACCGTCACGACGACCTCTCCGGCCAGGGCCACCTCGCCGCCGTCGGCGTGACCTATCTCGGCGTCGTCGCGCTCAACCGCGAGCTCCGCCGCCGCGGCTGGTATCGCCGCCGCGGCGAGAAGGAGCCCGACCTCCTGGCTCTGCTCGACCTCGTCGCGCTCGGCACCGTCTGCGACGTGGTGCCGCTCGTCGGGCTCAACCGCGCCTTCGTGGTCCGCGGCCTCGCGGTGATGCGGGCGCGGCGCAACCCCGGCCTCGCCGCGCTCGCCGACGTGGTGCGGCTGTCCGGCCCGCCGACCTGCTACCACCTCGGCTTCCTGATCGGCCCGCGCATCAACGCCGGCGGCCGGATCGGCGACGCCGCCCTCGGCGCCCGCCTGCTCGCCGGCGACGACGCGCTCGCCGCCGCGCGGATCGCCGCCGAGCTCGACCGGCTCAACCGCGAACGCCAGCTGCTCGAGGCCGCGGCGCTCGAGGAGGCCGACGCCATGGCGACGCCGCAGCTCCTGGAGCGCGACCCGGCGGTGCTGGTGGTGGCCTCGGCCGACTGGCACCCGGGCATCGTCGGCCTCGTCGCCGCGCGCCTCAAGGAGCGTCACGGCCGGCCGGCAGTGGCGATCGCGCTCGGCGAGGGCGGCCAGGGCACCGGCTCGTGCCGCTCGATCCCCGGCGTCGACATCGGCGCCGCGGTCCGGGCGGCGATCGACGCCGGCCTCCTGGTCAAGGGCGGCGGCCACGCCATGGCGGCCGGCCTGACGATCGACGCCTCCCGCGTCGGCGACCTCGCCGCCTTCCTCGACGACGCCGTGCGGAACGCCGTCGCGGTCTCGCGCGCGGACGACGCCCTCTTGGTCGACGGCGCCGTCACCGCCGGAGGAGCGACCGTCGAACTCGTCGAGCGGATCGAGCGCGCCGGACCGTTCGGTTCGGGCAGTCCGGATCCGGTCTTCGTGCTGCCGGCGCACCGGATCGCCTATGCCGAGACCGTCGGCGCGGCCCACGTCCGCCTGTCGCTCGCCGGCACCGACGGCACCAAGCTGAAGGCGATGGCCTTCCGCGCCGCCGGCCGGCCGCTCGGCGACTTCCTGCTCGGCGCCCGCGACCGGCCGGTCCACGTCGCCGGCGTGCTCGGGCTCGACCACTGGCAGGGCGAGCCGCGGGTGCAACTGCGCGTCGTCGACGCGGCGCCCGCGGGTCCCGACGCGCCGCGACGCCTCCCGAACGGGGGGTGAATCACACCGTCGGTGTCTTCGTTTCGCCATCGTCGGCGGACGATGATCGCGGACTTGTGAAGGGAAGGGTCGGGCGCTTAAGCTCCGGCCCCATGTGCCGTCGGACGCCCCGGGGACTTTTCGAGAGAGGCGCGCCGACGACGACGGGAGGTCGTCGATGTCCGTTTCAGGGTCGTTTTCCCGCGTTGCGCGGGCCGTCTTCGCCGCGTCCGTGTTCCTCGGCGCGTCCTTCGCGCCGGCGCTCGCCGCCGAACGGCGCGCCATCGTAACGCCCGACTCGGATTATTTCGGCCGCGACCTCGAGACCCTGAAGAACGTCGACGTCGACGCCTGCGAGAAGGCCTGCGTCGCCGACGAGGCCTGCAAGGCCTTCACCTACAACACCAAGGCGCGCTGGTGCTTCAAGAAGGCCGAGGTCGGCGACATGCGCAGCTTCGCCGGTGCGATCTCCGGACGCATCGTCGAGACGGCCGCCGTCGACCCCAACCTCGCCGATACCCGCCGCGCCGAACTCAACTACCTGACCGGCAGCTACATCGACGAGGCCCGCGCCTTCCTCGGCCAGCTCGACAAGATCGAGGTGCCCGACGACATCGCCGCGGTGATCCAGCAGGCGATGGACGCCTCGATGGCGGGCGATCCGCTCACCGCCAACGACCGCTACAAGACCGCGCTCGCCATGGACCGCGACCGCTACGACCTCTGGGAGGCCTTCACCGCGGCGACGCTGGCGGTGCAGTCCGACGACTGGGAGGTCAAGGACCGCGTCCAGACCGAGGCGACCGCCGGCGCCGTCAACGCCTACCTGCACGCCGCCGAACCGGAGCAGCGCGGCTTCTCGCTGCAGCTGCTCGCGAAGTCGCTCGCCGCGCGCGAGAACTGGCGGCTGGCGATCAAGACCGGGCGCCGCGCCCTCGACGCCAACGCCGACAAGGACTTCGCCGGCATTCTCGAGGGTTGGATCGAGGAGCACGGCTTCCGAGTCGCCGACAACACCGTCGACACCTCCTCGGCCGATCCGCGCATCTGCGTCGTCTTCTCCGACCCGATCGCCAAGGACGATGCGAACATCGCCGACTACGTCAAGGTCGAGGGCGGCGACACGCTGGCGGTCGAGGCCGAGGACTCGCAGATCTGCGTTTCCGGGGTCGCCTACGGCCAGCGCTACCATCTCTCCGTGCGCCAGGGCCTGCCGGCCGCCGACATCGAGGAGACGCTGCGCCGCACCGTCGACCTCGACGTCTACGTCCGCGACCGCGACCCGCTGGTCCGCTTCGTCGGCCGCGCCTACGTGCTGCCCAAGATCGACGGCGCCACCATCCCGGTCGTCTCGGTCAACGTCGACACCATCGAGGCGACGGTCGTCCGGATCAGCGACCGCAGTCTGGTCCCCGCGGTCGGCAACGGCGACTTCCTCAGCCAGTTGTCGAGCTGGCAGGTCGACGAGATGATCGCCAGCAAGGGCGAGAAGGTCTGGCAGGGCACCGTGAAGGTGGCGCGAGACACCAACCGCGACGTCACCACGGCGATCCCCGTCGGCGAGGTGGTCGGCGCGCTGAAGCCGGGCGTCTACGCCATGACGGCCCAGGCCGAGAACACCAAGGACGAGTGGGGTTCGCAGGCGACCCAGTGGTTCGTCGTCACCGAGATGGGCCTGACCTCGCTCACCGGCAACGACGGCCTCCACGTGGTGGTGCGCTCGCTGACCTCGGCCGGACCGGTGGCGGGCGCCAAGTTGACGCTGCTCGCCCTCAACAACGACGTGCTCGCCACCGCCACCACCGACGACCAGGGCTACGCCCGGTTCGACGCCGGCCTCGCGCGCGGCACCGGCGGCGCGGCCCCGGCGATGGTGGCCGCGGTCGGCCCGGCCGGCGACTTCACCTTCCTCGACCTCGCCAAGACCGCCTTCGACCTCTCCGACCGCGGCGTCGACGGCCGCGCCTCGCCGCTGCCGGTCGACGTCTGGATGGCGACCGACCGCGGCGTCTACCGCCCCGGCGAGACCGTCAACCTCACCGCGCTCGCCCGCGACGGCAAGGTCGACGCCAGCCCCGACGTGCCCCTGACCATGGTGGTGACCCGGCCGGACGGCGTCGAGCACCTGCGCCGGGTCGTCGCCGACGAGGGCGCCGGCGGCCGCGACTTCGCCATCGACCTGCCCGGCACCGCCATGCGCGGCGCCTGGACCGTCGCCGCCTACGTCGACCCGAAGGGCGACGCGGTCTCGACGAAGACCTTCCAGGTCGAGGACTTTCAGCCGGAGCGCATCGACTTCGCGGTGAAGACCGACGCCAAGGTGCTGAAGCCGGGCGAGACGGTTTCCGCCTCCCTCGACGCGAACTGGCTCTACGGCGCGCCGGCCGGCAATCTCGCGGTCGAGGGCGAGGTCTACGTCACCAAGGCCGACGGCATCCCGACGGCGCCGGGCTACAGCTTCGGCCTCGTCGACGACGAGTTCACGCCGGTGGCCGAGCCGGTCGCCGGCGGTCCGACCGGCGAGGACGGCCACGCCGACATCGACCTCGTCACCCCCAACGTCGGCGACACCACGCTGCCGCTGAAGGCGGCTGTGCACGTGCGCGTGCTCGACACCAACGGCCGCCCGGTCGAGCGTCGGATGACGCTTCCGGTCAGCGACGGCCGCGCCCGCATCGGCGTCGACCCGCAGTTCGACGGCCACGTCGAGGAGGGCGGCAATGCCCGCTTCAACGTCGCCGTCGTCGACGGCGAGGGCATCCGCTCGGCCGCGAAGGGGCTGAAGTGGACGCTCGACCGGATCGAGACCCGCTACCAGTGGTACAATTCCGACGGCAGCTGGAACTACGAGCCGATCACCGCGACCACCCGCGTCGCCAACGGCACGCTCGACGTCGGCGCCGACGAGCCGGCCAAGCTCGAGGCCCGGGTGACCTGGGGCAGCTACCGGCTGTCGGTGGAGGACCCCGCCGGCGCGACCGTGCCGGTGACCTATTCCTTCGAGGCCGGCTGGTACGTCGCCGCCGGCGCGGACGAGACGCCGGACTTCCTCAAGATCTCGCTCGACAAGCAGAAATACGCCGTCGGCGACACGCTGACCGCCCATCTCGAGCCGCGCTTCCCCGGCATCGCGCTGATCCAGGTCGTCGACGACCGGCTGATCACCATGAAGACGGTGGAGGTCGCCGAGGGCGGCGCCGACGTCGCGCTGCCGGTCACCGCCGACTGGGGCCCCGGCGCCTACGTCACCGCCACGCTGCTTCGTCCGATGGACGTCGCGGCCAAGCGGATGCCGGCGCGCGCGCTCGGCCTCGCCTGGGCGGCCGTCGATCCCGGTTCGCGGCTGCTCGGCGTCACCGTCGGCGCTCCCGACGAGATGCGCCCGCGCGGGCCGCTGCCGATCGAGGTCGCCGTCGCCGGTGCGGCGGCGGGCGAGGACGCCTACGTCACCGTCGCCGCGATCGACGTCGGGATCCTCAACCTGACCGGTTACAAGGCGCCGGCGCCGGAGGACTGGTACTTCGCCCAGCGCCAGCTCGGCATCCAGTTCCGCGACGTCTACGGCCAGCTGATCGACACCACCCTCGGCGCCCGCGGCGAGGTCCGCTCCGGCGGCGACGGCGGCGGCATCTCCAAGCTGCTCGGACCGCCGCCGACCGAGCGCCTCGTCGCCTTCTTCCAGGGCGCCACCAAGGTGGACGCCGACGGCAAGCTGCGCGTCTCCTTCGACATGCCAGACTTCAACGGCACCGTTAAGGTGATGGCGGTGGCCTGGACGAAGTCCGCGGTCGGTCACGGGACGAAGGACGTGGTTGTGCGCGATCCGGTCGTGGTCACGGCCTCGCTGCCGGCCTTCCTCGCCCCCGGTGACCGCTCGCGCCTGCGCCTCGACCTCACCCACGTGCAGGGTCCGGCCGGCGCCTTCAAGCTGACGGTGTCGGCGGCCGGGTCGCTGGTCGACGTCGACGAGAAGCTCGGCAACCGGCTGGTCGAGATCGCCGAGAAGGGCACGGCCGAGGTGCTGGTACCGCTGAAGGCGATCGCGGTCGGCGACGAGACGATCACCGTCGGCCTCGAGGGCCCCGACGGCACCACGGCGACCAAGACGCTGACCATGCCGGTCCGCGCCAACGAGCCGCCGGTGGTGCGCGTCTCCGACTTCCGCTTGGCCGCCAAGGACGGCAAGCTCAGCGTCGGCGCCGACCTCGTCGCCGACTATCTGCCGGGCACGGCTTCGGCCACGGTCACGGTCGGCCACGTCGCCGGCATCGACCTGCCGGGCCTCGTCGCCTCGCTCGACAAGTATCCCTACGGCTGCACCGAGCAGATCACCAGCCGCGCGCTGCCGCTGGTCTATCTCGACGACGTCGTGCTCGCCGCCGGCCTCACCGGCGAGACGCCGGTGCGCGAGCGGGTGCAGCAGGCGGTCGCCGACGTGCTGGTCAACCAGGCGTCCAACGGCTCGTTCGGCCTGTGGTCGCCCGGCTCGGAGGACCTCTGGCTCGACGCCTACGTCACCGACTTCCTGACGCGGGCGAAGGAGAAGGGCTACGCGGTGCCGGAGGTCGGCTTCGACCTCGCGGTGACCAACCTCAAGAACCGCATCGCCTATTCCACCGACTTCACCACCGGCGGCGAGGACGTCGCCTACGCGCTCTACGTGCTCGCCCGCAACGGCCGCGCCTCGATCGGCGACCTGCGCTACTTCGCCGAGACCAAGCTCGACGCCTTCGTGACGCCGCTCGCCAAGGCCCAGCTCGGCGCCGCGCTCGCGCTCTACGGCGACAATGCCAAGGCCGACGCGGTGTTCCGCGCCGCCCTCGGCCTGCTCACGGACCGGCCCGACAGGGACAAGCTCTGGCGCATCGACTACGGCTCGGACCTGCGCGACGGCGCCGCCATCCTGGCGCTCGCCTCGGAGAACCGGGTCAAGTCGGTCGATCAGGACCAACTCGGCCGCGAGATCCAGAAGCTCGCCGACGGCAGTCGCTGGCTGTCGACCCAGGAACAGGCCTGGATGTTGCTCGCCGCCAACGCGCTGATCAACGGCGGCGCCAAGCCGACCATGGAGGTCGACGGCGTGCGTCGCGAGGGCGTGTTCACCGGCCGCTATGCGCCGGAGGCGCTGGCGAAGGGCGTGTCGGTCGCCAACCTCGGCGACCACGCGCTCGACGCCCGCGTCACCGTCACCGGCGTGCCGACGACGCCGGAGCCCGCCGGCGGCGACGGCTACGCCATCGAGCGCACCTACTACGACCTCGAGGGCAACGTGGTGGATCCGGCCGCCGTCAAGCTCGGCGACCGGCTGGTGGTGACCCTGCGCGTCACCACCACCGAGACGGCGCAGGCGCGGCTGATGGTCGACGACCCGCTGCCGGCCGGTTTCGCCATCGACAACCCGAGCCTCGTCTCCGCCGGCGACGTCTCGATGCTGTCCTCGCTGCCGCTGGCGACCACGGCGGCCGCCACCGAATACCGGTCCGACCGCTTCGTCGCGGCCTACGACCGCTCCGGCGGCGAGAGCGAATTCGCCTTCGCCTACATGGTCCGCGCCATCGCGCCCGGCACGTTCCAGCGCCCGGCCGCCGTGGTGCTCGACATGTACCGCCCGGAAAAGCGCGCCCGCACCGAGAGCGGCGCGATCGAAATCGTCGGCCCGCTGCAGTGAGGGCGGGGGGAGGACACCTCCCCGTGCGATGAATACAACGTGGGTGTCCTTCTCCCCTTGAGGGAGAAGGTGCCGGGTCGGCGGCGGATGAGGGGGAGCCGCCGACGTCTGATGAATGTAAGTGATCGGTGCTTGCGCTGTGCGCCAGGGTCGAACGGCGAAATGTCGAGGGCGGGGTTCCCCCTCATCCGGCCCTCACGGGCCACCTTCTCCCGCGAGGGGAGAAGGGAGACGGGCTTCCGCGATCCGATCGGAGAGGGCGGTCGAGCCGCCACTGCCATACCGTTTGATCGGAAAGCGCGGGCGACCCGCCCCTACAGCCCCTCTCAGATCGAGAAGCTGGTGCCGCAGCCGCAGCTGGCGGTGGCGTTGGGGTTGCGGACCTGGAAGCTCTGGCCGATCAGGTCGTCGACGAAGTCGATCTCGGACCCGGCCATGAACGGCAGCGAGGTCGGGTCGATCAGCACCATCGCGCCGTCGCGGGCGATCACGACGTCGTCGTCGGCGCGGGCGTCGGTCAGGTCGAAGCGGTAGGAGAAGCCCGAGCAGCCGCCGCCCTCGACGGCGATCCGGAGCGCCGTCGCCTTGCCGTCCTTGGCGAGGATGCGCGCGATGCGCCGCGCGGCCCGGTCGGTCAGCGTCACGCCGTCGTCGATCACGTCGGTGGTCATCGGTGCTGGTTCCGTCTCTGCCCACCCGTTCGCCTTGTCACGAACGGTCCCCAATAGCTAAGTACGCTCGCAGCGGCGGTCAATCGGCGGGTGATCACACCTGCCTGAGCGGGACCGCACGCGAGGGAGAAGGCCGTGGTCGCCGCGCTTGGATTCGGGACGGAGCCGCGGGCTCCCTGGGCGGTCGATCCCGCCACGACGCGGGGGCGGCTCTATCCGGAGACGTCGAGCCCGACGCGCACGCCCTACCAGCGCGACCGCGACCGCATCATCCACTCCACCGCCTTCCGCCGGCTGAAGCACAAGACGCAGGTGTTCGTCTACCACGAGGGCGACCATTTCCGCACCCGGCTGACCCACACCATCGAGGTGGCGCAGATCGCCCGCGCGCTCGCCCGCGCCCTGCGCCTCGACGAGGACCTCGCGGAGGCCCTGGCGCTCGCCCACGACCTCGGCCACACCCCGTTCGGGCACACCGGCGAGGACGCCCTCGACGCCTGCCTCGACGGCTTCGGCGGCTTCGACCACAACGCCCACTCGCTGCGCATCGTCACCAGCCTGGAGCGCCGCTACGCCGAGTTCGACGGCCTGAACCTCGCCTGGGAGACGCTCGAGGGCCTCGTCAAGCACAACGGCCCGCTGACCGATCCGCACGGCAATCCGGTCGGCCGCTACGCCGAGCGCGGCCTGCCGCACGCGCTGGTGACCTATCCGGAATGGCGCGGGCTCGACCTCCACACCTTCGCCAGCGCCGAGGCGCAGGCGGCGGCGATCGCCGACGACATCGCCTACGACGCCCACGACATCGACGACGGCCTGCGCGCCGGCCTGCTCGCCCTCGAGGACTTCGAGGAGGTGCCGCTGGTCGGTGATTTCCTGCGCGACATCCGCCGCCGCTATCCCGGCCTCGACCGCGCCCGCACCATCCACGAACTGACCCGCCGGCTGATCACCGCCATGGTCGAGGACGTGATCGCCACCGGCATCGCCGGGCTCGAGACGATCGGCGCGCGCTCCGCCGCCGACGTCCGCGCCGCCGACCGGGCCGTGGTGGTGTTCTCTCCGGCCATGGCCGGGGTCGACCGCGCGATCAAGGAGGTGCTGTTCCCGCGGCTCTACCGCCACCCCGAGGTGATGCGGGTGCGCCGCGACGCCGAACGCGTCGTCCGCGACCTGTTCGGCCACTACGTCGCCGCGCCGGACACCATGCCCGAGGAATGGTGCGCCGGCCTCGCCGACTGCGACTCGTGGATGCTCGCCCGCCGGGTCGGCGACTACATCGCCGGCATGACCGACCGCTTCGCGATCCAGGAGCACCGCCGCCGGTTCGCGCACACGCCGGAGCTGCGCTGACCGGGCAGGGCGCTTCAGTAGCCCCGGACCACCGTCAGCAGCAGATAGCCGACGGCGCGGTCCTGCATGGTGATCTCGGCGGTCCGGCCGGCGAGGGCCGAGGACCAGAAGAAGACGCCGGCGAGGACGGCGAGGCCGTTGACGGCCATGATGAGGCGGGTGGACATCGCGGCGTGGCCCGGAACCGTGTGGAACATCCCACCCTTACGGGCTGTTGTGGGCAGTCGCGCCCAAGCCGCGAACGAGGGATGATCCGGACGGGGAATTGTCATACAGTTCGCTCGTTATCGACAGGGGGTGCCCGGATTCGGGTATCACCATGATCGGCAATGAATGCGCATTATTACGGATCTCGCGACCGATGAGCGGCGAAGAGAGCGCCAGGACGATGACCGACGCACGCCTCATGGTCCGCGACCATCTCCAGGTCGCGCTGCTGATCCTGCGCGAGTGTCACCCGGAACGGCAGGACCTGCTCGCGCCGCTGCACAGCGCGCTGCGCGCCGTCGAGGCCGACATCGCCACCGACGACGGCCCGCTGCCGCTCTGCGTGACCACCCGGCCGGTGGTGGTCGGCCTGGATCGGCGCCAGCGGCGCGGTTCGCCGTCCTGACGGCGGCCCGGCACCAAGCGATCGCCGAAGGGAACCACGGGCCGTCCCGCCGATTTGGATCGGTGTGGACAGTCGCCCGTGGAGATCCGATCCGATGACCCCCGATCCCCTGATCCCTCCCGAGCCGCCCGCGCGGAGTGCCAACCGCGGCACCATGACGGCCGTGCTCGTCATCCTCGCCGTCCTGGTGCTCGGCGTCGGTGCGGCCACCTGGTACGGCGCCTCCGACGACGTCGACGACGCCTCGACCCAGGCGCAGATGCCGCCCGAGCCGACCGTGGTGCCCGACGCCGCCGCTCCGACGGCGGGCGAGGGGCCGACGACGACCGGCTCGACCCGCCGTGTCGAGCCAGCCACCACGCCCGAGGCGCGCTGACGCAACGCCGGAGCAAATGCCATGAACAGAGACCCCGCCGCCCGCAACAACCCGATCCTGGTGGCCGCGATCGCCGCCTTCGTGGTCGCCGTCGTCGTGGTGATCGTCTGGGCGATGGCACCGACGGCGGGCGTCGGCCCGTCGCCGCAGGCCTCCGGCGCCGACGTGCCGGGAACGCTCGACCCGGCCAACCCCGGCCGCACCGACGAGACCGGCGCCATCCCGCGCGACGCCGGCGACGTCGGTCGCCCCGCCACCGATTCGCCCTGACACCGGCCGTCCGGCTCAGGCCCGCCCGCCGGGCACGATCCGGCGGATCGCGGTTCCGAGCGGGCCGCCGGCCCGGCGTCGTTCCGGCGTGGGCGGGACCGCGAGGTCGACGACGTCCTCGATCCTGAGGCCGGCGCGGGTGACCCTGTGGTCCTCGACGGCGCGCACGACGATCGCGGCGAAGGAGCCGAGGTCGATGCGGCTGCCGACGCGGACCTTATCGCCGTGGCGGGCCGCGAAGGCCTCGGCGACGGTGAGCGGCGCGAGGCCCTTCGGGGCCTCGATGTCGTAGAAGGCCGCGATTTCCCCGAGCGGGGCGTCGCCGGCGATGGCGAACTCGCCGAACAGCGGCCGACGCGCCGCCTGCACGGCGTCGGGCGGCAGCGGCGCGAACATGCGGTCGAGCTTCTTGGCGCGCTCGGCTCCGACCAGGAAGTAGGCGTAGTCGCCGACGCGCAGGTCGCCGACCTCGGCGGCGTTGCGGACCTCGCCGTCGCGCGCCACCAGCACCGGCTTCAGCCAGCCCGGCAGCGACGACGGCCGGAGCGCCACGAAGCTGTCGGCGACGATCGGATAGCCGACCAGTTCCTTCTCGATCTGGCCGGGCAGGTCGATGTCGACGCGGTTGGCGGACGGCGCGGGCCGGCGCAGCGCCATGCCGAGGAGGCGGGCTGCCGGGCCGATCGTCCAGCCCTGGACGATCAGAGACACCATCACCACGAAGAACGCGACGTTGAAATAGGCGTCGGCACCCTCGACGCCCGCGAGCGTCGGGATCGCCGCCAGGAAGATCGAGACCGCCCCGCGCAGGCCGACCCAGGAAACGAACAGCATCTCCTCGCGCGCGAAGCCGAACGGCTTCAGGCAGAGCCACACCGCCGCCGGCCGGCCAACCAGCATCAGGAAGGCGGCGAGCATCAGGCCCGGGACGGCGTAGTCGAGGAGTTCGGTCGGCGTGACCAGGAGGCCGAGCATGAGGAACATCACGATCTGGCAGAGCCAGGTCGCGGTGTCGTGGAAGTTGACGATCGAATGGTAGGCCCGGACCGAGCGGTTGCCGACCACGAGGCCGCAGACGTAGACGGCGAGGAAGCCGGAGCCGTCGAGGAGGGCGGTGACGCCGAAGGTCGCGATCGCCATCGCGATCACGAACAGCGGGTGCAGGCCCGAGAGCAGCCGCAGCCGGTTGAGCAGGAACACCGACACGAAGCCGGCCGCGAGGCCGAAGGCGCCGCCGAGCACGGCCTGCCGGAACAGCTCCACCGCCGTCTGCCAGCCGGCCCCGCCGCCGGCGAGGGCGAGTTCGGTGAGCACGAGCGTCAGGAACACGGCCACCGGGTCGTTGGAGCCGGACTCCATTTCCAGCACGGCGCCGACTCGCGGCCGGAGCTGCAGGCCGCCGGTCTTCAAGAGGAAGAACACCGCCGCCGCGTCGGTGGACGCGACGATCGCGCCCATGAGGAGGCCCTGGATCCAGCTGGAGTGGAAGACGAAGACGGCGAAGGCGCCGACCACGGCGCTGGTGATCGCGACGCCGAGGCTGGCGAGCGTCACCGACGGCCCGATGGCGTCGCGGATCGAGGACAGCCGGGTCCTGAGGCCGCCGTCGAACAGGATGATCGCGAGCGCACAGGAGCCGATCAGATAGGTGGCTTGGTAGTTGTCGAAGGCGATGCCGCCCGGGCCGTCCTCGCCGGCGAACATGCCGAGCACCAGGAACACCAGCAGCAACGGCGTGCCGAAGCGCGAGGCGACGAGGCTCGAGAGGATGCCGAGGAGGATCAGGATCGCGCCGAGGGCGAGACCGAAATTGGCACCGGCGATCGCCTCCATCCGTCCTCCGATTCACTCTCCGGCCGCGTCGGCGCACCCTATCGACCCAAATGGGCGGACATCATGGCACGAACGGCCGCGTCCGCGCCCGCGCCATAGGGCGTAGTCGCCCGCGCGGCCGGACGGGCGATCGCGCCCAATCGACGCCGGCGGTGCGGATCGCCATTGAACCCGCCTCGGAAATGCTGCATTGCCGCGGCATCGGGGCCCTCCCGCCGACACCGAGGCCTTACGCCGAGATGACCGCAGCCGATCCCACCGTGACCGCCGGGCCGACCGGGCGCGAGGCGCCGGCGACCACGCCCGCCGCGCCGGCGGCCGGTCCGTCGTTCTGGCGCCGGCTCGGCCGCGGCGGCCGGCTGGCGTTCGACCTCGCGGTGCTCCTCGTCGTGGCGCTCGCGACGCTGGCGCCCGGCATCGCGACGCTGCCTGTCACCGACCGCGACGAGGCCCGCTTCGTCCAGGCGACGCGGCAGATGGTCGAGACCGGAAACTGGATCGACATCCGCTTCCAGGACGAGCCGCGCTACAAGAAGCCGGTCGGGATCTACTGGCTGCAGGGCGCTGCCGTCGAGGCGTCGGGGCAGGGCGCCGCGGCGCCGATCTGGGTCTACCGGATCCCCTCGCTGGCCGGCGCGGTGCTCGCCGTGCTCCTCACCTACGCGATCGGCCGCACCCTCGGCGGCGCCGGCGTCGGCCTCGTCGCCGGCCTGCTCGCCGTCGGCACCATCGAACTCGGCGTCGAGGCGCGCATCGCCAAGACCGACGGCGTCCTGCTCGCCACCGTGCTCGCCGCGGAATGGGCGCTGGCCGCACTGTGGATGGATCCGGAGCGCCGACGCGCCTTCGGGCGCAACGCGGTGTTCTGGACCGCGCTCGCGGTCGGCATCCTGGTCAAGGGGCCGGTGATCCTGCTGGTGGTCGGCGGCTCGCTGGCGGTGCTGTCCGTCGTCGAGCGTTCCACCGGGCTCTGGCGCGCGCTGTCGCCACTGCGCGGCCTCGCCTGGATGCTGCTGCTGGTAGCGCCCTGGCTGGTGGCGATCGGTTGGATCTCCGAGGGCGCCTTCTTCACCAAGTCGATCGGCGACGACATGCTGGCCAAGGTCGCGAGCGGCCAGGAGAGCCACGGCGCGCCGCCCGGCACCCACGCCCTCGTCGCGCTCGCCACCTTCTGGCCGCTGTCGGCGCTGATCCCGGCGACGATCGCCTGGGCGATCGCGGCCCGGCGCGACAAGGCCGCCACCTTCCTGATCGCCTGGGTGCTGCCGGGCTGGATCGCGTTCGAGGCGATCGCGACCAAGCTGCCGAACTACGTGCTGCCGTTCATGCCGGCTTTCGCGGTCGGCGCCGGGCTGGCACTCTCGGCCGGCGCGCTCGCCGCGACGTCGTGGTGGCGGCGCGGCAGCTACCTCCTGGTCGCGCTCGGCGGGCTCGCGCTCTCGATCGGCCTCAACGCGGTCTTCGTGGTCTACGAGGGCCGGGCGGAGCCCTTCGGCCTCGCCGGCGGCGTCGCCGCCGGGGCGCTGGCGATCGCGGCGTCGTGGCTGCTGGTGCGCGGCCGCACCCGCCTCGGCGTGGTGGTGACCGCCGTGGCGGCCGCCGCCGTGGCGACGACCGGCTTCGCCCTCCTGTTCCCGCGCGCCGAGCACATCTGGCTGACCGAGCGGCTGATGGCCGAAGTCGAGCGCGTGAAGGCCTGCCCGGCGCCGACGGTGATCTCGGTCGGCTACGGCGAGCCGAGCCTCGTGTTCCGCGCCGGCACCGGCACCGTGCTCGCCGACGCCGCCGGCGGCGTCGCGGCCTTCCAGGCGGCCGACTGCGCCGTGCTGGCGGTGGACGCGCGCAAGGGCGGCGAGGTCTCCGCCGCCTTCGCCGCGGCGGGCGCCGCCCAGCCGGCGGCGATCGCCACCGTCGAGGGCCGCAACCTCAACGGCCTGAAGCCGCGCAGCCTCGCGCTCTACGTCCGGCCGTGACCGCGATGATCCGCCTCCCGCGGCTCCGCCCCGATCCCGGCTGGCGCCATCCGGACACGCTCCGGGCCGTGCTCGGCCTCGGCGTCGTGCTCGCCGCCGCCCTGACCGTGACGGCCTTCGCCTTCGACGCCGAGGTCGGCGCCTTCGCCCATTCGGCCGAGGGCACGACGCGGTCGCTGTTCCGCGCCGCGACGCGGCTCGGCAAGTCCGACTGGATCCTGATCCCGCTCGGCCTCGCCATCCTCGCCTGCCGGCTGCTGCCGCGGCTGTCGCGCGCCGTGCCCGAGCGCCCGCTCGGCCGGCTCGCCGCTCGGATCGAGTTCCTGTTCGCCGCCGTCGCCGGCTGCGGCCTTGCCGCGGTGATGCTGAAATACGCGATCGGGATGCCGCGCCCGAGCCTCGGAGCCGACGCCACCGCCGTGCGCTTCGCGTTCGATCCCGACTACGCGAGCTTCCCGTCCGGCCACGCCACCACCGCCGCGGCCCTCGCCATGGCGCTGACGGTGCTGAAGCCGCGGCTCGGCCTCGTCGTCTGGCCGCTGGCGCTGGCGGTCGGGGCCTCGCGCATGGTGGTCGGCGCGCACCACCTCAGCGACGTCGTCGCCGGCCTCGCGCTCGGCGGCTTCGGCACGTTGCTGGTCGCCGCGGTCTTCGCCCGCCACGGCCACGGCTTCGTCCCGGGCACCGGCCCGATCGCGCGGCCGAAGCCCTATCCGCGCGCGGAGCTTCGCGCCGATCTCGGCGCGCTCGCCCGATTTTGTCTTGCATCCGTCATGGCGCTGGCGGATACCGCCCCGCGCCGCCCGTCCGTCCGGAACCTCCCGCCCATGACCGTCCCTGCCGAGCACGCCTCCGACCCGGGGCTCGTCTCCGTCGTGATCCCCGCCAAGGACGAGGCGGAGAATCTCGCCATCCTGATCGACGAGATCCTGAGGGCGCTCGCCGGCCGGCCGCACGAGGTCGTCGTGGTCGACGACGGCTCGACCGACGGCACCGGCGCGCTGCTCGCCAGCCTGCGCGCCGCCGGCGAACCGGTCCGCCACGTCCGCCACGAGCGACCCTGCGGCCAGAGCGCGGCGGTGCGCTCCGGCGTGCTGGCCGCCCGCGGCGCCGTGGTCGTCACCATAGACGGCGACGGCCAGAACGACCCGGCCTACATCCCGGCGCTGCTCGCCGCCCTCGACGCCGCCGGCCCGTCGGTGGCGCTCGCCGCCGGCCAGCGCCTGAAGCGCACCGACGGCTTCTGGAAGAAGCACGCCTCGCGCTTCGCCAACGGCCTGCGCGGGTCGATCCTGAAGGACGGCACCCGCGATTCCGGTTGCGGCCTCAAGGCGCTGCGCCGCGACGTCTTCGTGCTGCTGCCCTATTTCGACGGCTGGCACCGCTTCCTGCCGGCGCTGGTGATCCGCGAGGGCTTCGGCGTCACCCACGTCGACGTCGTCGACCGCTCGCGCCGGTTCGGCCGCTCCAACTACGGCATCTTCGACCGCGGCCTGCGCGGTGCGCTCGATCTGTTCGGCGTCTGGTGGCTCCTGAAGCGCCGCAAGCGCATCCCCGTGGTATCCGAGATCGGAGGCGAGCGTGCCTGAGATCCTCAACAGCTTCGCCCAGTGGCTGCACGACGTCTTCGTCAAGCAGATCGACTTCTGGGTCATCCTGGGCTTCGTGGCCCAGTTCCTGTTCATGATGCGCTTCGTGGTGCAGTGGCTCGCCAGCGAGAAGGCCAAGCGCTCGGTGGTCCCGGTCGCCTTCTGGTTCTTCTCGCTCGGCGGCGGCGTGCTGCTGCTGGTCTACGCGATCCAGCGCGAGGACCCGGTCTTCATCGCCGGCCAGGGCCTCGGCCTCGTGATCTACCTGCGCAACCTCGCGCTCATCCGCGGCGAGAAGCGCCGGGCGGAGTGAGGTCGAGCCGACGGCCTCGCGCCGCCGGCCCCTCGAGATCTTGCCGTCCCCTCAGCCGTGGCGTTCCTTGCGGCGCGGCGGCTTGGTGGGGCGGCCGGCGGGGGCTGGGCGGCCGTCGTCCTTGAAGCGACGGCGCTGCGGGGCGACCGGCTCGCCGTCGGCGGGGGCGATCGGCACGTCGCCGGGGCCGCCGTTGGCGGCGGCGAAGGCGACCTGGCCGGCGGCGGCGGCGGTGACGGCGAACAGCGTCTCGCGGTCGCCGATGCGGATGGTGCCGATCTCGCGCTTCGGGATCGCGGCGCGCCGGCAGATCAGCGGCAGGATGTGGCGGACCTCGGCGCCGTCGCGGCGGCCGACGGCGAGGCGGAACCAGACGGCGCCCTCGTCCACGCGCGGGCCCTCGGCGGCGGCGCGGCGCTCCGGCCGCTCTGCGGCGGGCACGATCAGCTCCTCGGGCGAGGGCAGGCCGACGCGGGCGTAGCGGATCAGCGCGGCGGCGAGTTCCTCGGAGCTGCGGCCCTCGGCGAGGCGGCGGGCGAGCTCGAGATCCTCCTCGGTCGGTTCCTCGGTCAGCATCGGGTCGGCGGCGAGACGCTCGCCGTCGAGGCGGCGGATCTCCTCGGCGGTCGGCGCGCCGGCCCATTCGGCGACGACGCCGGCGCCGGCGAGCAGGCTCTCGGCCTTGCGGCGGCGCGAATGCGGCACCAGCAGCACCGCGGTGCCCTTGCGACCGGCGCGGCCGGTGCGGCCGGAGCGGTGCGTCAGCACCTCCGGGTCGTTCGGCAGCTCGGCGTGGACGACGAGGCCGAGGTCGGGCAGGTCGATGCCGCGGGCGGCGACGTCGGTGGCGACGCAGACGCGGGCGCGGCCGTCGCGCATCGAGGTCAGCGCCTGGTTGCGGTCGGCCTGGGTCATCTCGCCGGAGAGGGCGACGACCTGGAAGCCGCGCTCCTGCAGCGCGCCGTGCAGGCGGCGCACCGCCTCGCGGGTGGCGCAGAACACGATGGCGGCGCGCGCCTCGTACCAGCGCAGCACGTTGACGACGGCCTTCTCGATCTCGTGGCCGGCGATGCGCAGGGCGCGGTAGTCGATGTCGGCGTGGCCGGTGTCGTCCTCGGTGACGTCGATGCGCACGGCCTCGCGCTGGAAGCGGGTGGCGAGGCGGACGATCTCGGCCGGCAGCGTGGCGGAGAACAACAGCGTGCGGCGATCGGTCGGCGTGGCGCCGAGGATGAACTCGAGATCCTCGCGGAAGCCGAGGTTCAGCATCTCGTCGGCCTCGTCGAGCACGACGGCGCTGAGATCGTCGGTGATCAGGCGGCCGCGCTCCATGTGGTCGCGCAGGCGGCCGGGCGTGCCGACCACCACGTCGGCGCCCATAGCGAGCGCCTTCTTCTCGCGCTGCGGATCCATGCCGCCGACGCAGGTCAGCACCCGCCCGCCGGCCTTGCCGTAGAGCCAGGCGAGCTCGCGGTGGACCTGGAGCGCCAGTTCGCGCGTCGGCGCCACGACCAGCGCCTTCGGCGTGGTCGGGCCGGGGAAGCGCTCGGCGCCGTCCAGCAGCGTCGGCACCATGGCGAGGCCGTAGGCGACGGTCTTGCCGGAGCCGGTGCGGGCGGACACGAGGAGGTCGGCGCCGCCGAGGGCGGGATCGGCCACCGCGGCCTGCACCGGGGTCGGTTCGGTGTAGCCGCGGTCGGCGAGGGCTTGCGCCACCAGGGCGTTGTCGACGGTGAAGGGCATGGACGGTTCCGGGAACGGCTGAGCGCGCGGCGGCGACGTCGGGGCGGTCGCGGCGGCGGCGTGCTCGAGGAATGAAAAGGGCTCGGATCCGGGAGATACCCGAAATCGCACGGGAAGGCCACAATATCCCGCGGGCGGGAGCCATGCGGGGACGGGGTGCGACCCCGGAGCGTCGGCGGCCGGGCTCGTACCGAGCTCGCAAAGTTCGGACCTTTGGTCGGAGCGTTGCGGGCGAGAAGCGCCCGACCGGGCGCCGGCCGAACGGCCGAAACCTCGCAAGGTCCCGACACGTCGGGACTTTGCGAGACTGGAATCAGGCCTTCATGGCACCGGCGACCGCGGCGACGAAGCCGGCGAGGTCGTCGGTGACGAACTCGACGTCCGGGCTCTCCTCGCCCTCGAGCTCCCAGGCCTCGCGGAACACCTCGCGGGTGCCCTGCGGCACCACGAGCACCGTGCGCATGCCGAGGCGGTGCGGCACCGCGAGGTTGCGCGCGAGATCCTCGAACATGGCGGCGCGGCCCGGGGTGACGCCGGTGGCGCCGAGGAAGAGGTCGTAGGCCTCGCGGTTGGGCTTCGGCAGCAGGCCGGCCGAGACGATGTCGAAGATGTCGTCGAAGTGGCCGTCGACGCCGAGACGGGCGGCGGTCTTCTCGGCGTGACGGCGCGAGCCGTTGGTGAAGATGAACTTCTTGCCCGGCAGCGCCGCGAGCGCGTCGCCGAGGGCCGGATCGGGGGCGACCACCGAATGGTCGATGTCGTGGACGTATTCGAGGAAGCCGTCGGGCGTGATGCCGTGCTCCTCCATCAGCCCCCGCAAGGTGGTGCCGTAACGGCGATAGTAGTCCTTCTGCACGTCCATCGCCGTCTCGGGCGAGAGGTCGAGCAGGCGTGCGACGAAGTCGCGGATGCGCACGTCGACCTGGGCGAACAGGTTGGTGTGGGCGGGATAGAGCGTGTTGTCGAGGTCGAACACCCAGGCCTCGACCCCCTTGAAGATGCGCAGGTCGTTGAGATGGGCGTGGCTGCCCTCGCGGAGACGGAACGGAAGCGCGCTCAAGGGTATCGTCCTCGGGGATCGGGACTTCACCATATGGGCATTCGGTGAAGGGAGTGTAGCGCGACCGGTCAGCGCGCCGGCGCGGGACAGCCGCGGCGGTCACCGGCCGGGCGACGGCGGACGAGGCCTGCGGCCGCGACCGCGAGGCCGACCGCCGCCACCCACCACGCCGGCCGCATCAGGGCCGGATCGAGGTTGGCGGCGAGCACGCGGCCGGCGGGCACGCCGGTGAAGAGCCCGTACCAGCCGACCTCGATCGCCGCCGTGAGGACGCCGACCGCGATGGCGACGCCCGCGAGCACCGCCGGTCCGAGCCCGGGGCCGCGCGCCTGCGCCACCCGGTAGGCCATCAGCAGCAGGAACAGGCCGGTCAGCAGCACGGCCGGGCCGACGTCGACCTTGGCCTGCAGGAAATGGTGGACGAGGGCGAGCACGGCGATCGGGTAGGCGAGCCGGTGCAGCCGCTGCCACGCCGATCCCATCCGCCGGATCGCGGCGTCGGTGGAGGTGACGCCGAGCGCGAGGAGGCCGAGGAGGGCGACGAAGCCGATGGCGAGATAGACCCGGAGCACGATCTCGGTCGCGACCTTGGCGAGCACGAAATTCTCGTCGCCGGCATAGAGCACGAGATGGCCGAGCGCGTAGGCGAGGGCGAACAGGCCGACCATGCGGCGCACCAGGATCAGACGGGGCGCGTCCAGGATCCGCCGGGCCGGGCTGATCGCCAGCGACGCCACCAGCAGGCGCACCGCCCAGGTGCCGCTCTGGTGCACGGCGGCGTTCCAGGGACGCGGCCCGAGCCCGCCGGTCGCCGCCTGCCAGGCGATCCAGGCCGCGGGCAGGAGGCAGAGCACGAAGGTCGCGGTCTTCAGCGCCGAGAAGCGTCCGGCGCGATCGTGGAACGGGGCGAGGAGGACGGGAGAGCGGGCGGCGGGCATCGGCACCTTCTGCGGTCGAGAGCTTCCATCTCCCGAAGTGACGATGGAAACCAGCCCGCGGTTACGCGCGCCGCCATCACCTTTCCGCGACCGCCGTCCGGCGGGCCGAAAGGAAGGCGGCCGCCCGGTCCGGAGCGGTCGATGTGCGCAACCGGATGCCGCAGGTTGAGTTTGCACGGCTGAATTTACCGAAAGTTACAGGCCGCCGACATCTCATCGCCGGATGAGCATCGCCGACGATCCCTATCCGGGTGCGACGGCCCCGCCCGAAGCCGTCGCCGGCCTCGCCGGCTCCTATCGGGCGGCCGCGCATCTGCTCGCCGCTCACGGCGACGCCACCGCCGCGACCGGACGCGCCCCCTGGCGGCTGGCCGCGATCCATGCCGTCGAACTCTACCTCAACGCCTATCTCCGTCTGCACGGACGCTCGCCGGCGGAGATTCGCGGGCTCCACCACGACATGGCGAAATACTCCGCGTTGGCCGCGTCCTGCGGTCTGCAGTTTCGGGCGAAGACGCTGGCGCATCTCGTCTCGCTCGGCGAGACGCGCGCCTATGTCGTCACGCGCTACGACCCGGCGCGGTCGGCGGGAATGGAACCGCCCAACCGGGTGCTGGCGACGCTCGACGAGGTCGCCGCGAAGGTCGAACGGGCGTAGGCGCAGGCGACGGCCCGCCGAGCCGCCGAGCAGGCGAAGACATCGCGAGCCGCCGCGAAGGGGAAGCGACCGCCGGCGGTCGCGCCGGGCGTCGAGGCGTCGCCGGCTCCGGGCCGAGAAGCCGTGGCGGCGCCGACCGCCGGGCCCGCGTCGAAGGCGCCGGCGACGGCACCGCGGCCGAAGGCCTCGGCCGGGTCGGCGCCCGTTCCCGCCGGCAAGCCGAAGCGCAAGGCCGGCCCGCCGGCCACCCGGCCGGCCGCCGCCTCGGGCGAACGCAGCGGCGCGACGCCGACCTCGCTCAGCGCGAAGGCACCTTCTCCCACCAATGGGTGAAGACCGGCTCGTTCTTGCGGCCGAGGGTGCCGAGATAGGCGGCGAGATTGGCGATGTCGGTCGACGTCATGAAGCGGCCGTAGGAGGGCATCCCCTCGTCGGCGCCGAACAGCACCTTCTCGCGCACGTCCGAGAACTCGGCTTCGCCGATCAGGCGCGGACCCATGGCGCCGCCGCCGCGCATGCCGTGACAGCCGTAGCAGTTGTACTTGAGGTAGAGCCGCCGGCCCTCGCCGATGCTGTCGAGCGCCGAGGCGGCGGACGGGGCGAGCGCGGTGCCGAGGACGACGGTGGCGGCCGCGAGGCGGGCGGCACGGGCGATGGTGGTCTTCATCTCGTGAACCCCTTCGGAGCGGGGAATGACGAAGGCCGCGGCGGGCGCGGCCGATGGGGACGGCGCGGCGCTCAACTGGCGTCGCGGTGGGCGCGGGTGTCGACGTCGGGCACGCCGTAGGCATCCAGCACCGCGCGGATCTCGGCGCGATGGCGGTCGAGGGCGCCCTGGAGGCGGTCGCGCAGGGCGCCGTCGCTCTTGCGGGTGGCGACGGCGATCTCGTAGCTGAAGCGCAACTCCGGCGCCGGCGGATCGGCGAGGATCGGCGTCAGCGCGATCCGGCTGCCGAACGGCTCGGCATACCAGCCGGCCACCGGGCCCCAGACCACCGCGACGTCGACCGTGCCTGACGCGACCGCCTCGACGAGGCGGCGCTGCGGGTCCGGATCGTCGGCGCCGCCCCAGACGCGAAAGCCTTCGACGTTGGCCGAGAGCCCGCGCGCCGCGATCGCCGCGGCCGGCGGCGTCGCCGCCCCCTCCATGCCGAGTGCCGGCAGGCCGATCCGGGCGGTGGCGAGCGCCGGATCGTCGAAGGAGGCCGGTGGGGCGCCGTGGGCCGGGGCTGTGACGAAGACGTAGGACGATCGGTAGTAGGGCCGCGTCGTCTTCACACCCGGGAAGCCGTAGGGCAGGCCGATCACGACGTCGCAGTCGTTCTCGCGCAGGGTGCGACGCAGGAAGCCGCGGTACTGCGCGTCCCAGCTGTAGCGCACCGTCAACCCGAGGTCGGCGGCGAGAAGGTCGGCGATGCGGTTCTCGAAGCCCGCCCCGGCGAGGTTGCTGAACGGCATGTTGTCGGGGTCGGAGCAGACCCGGAGTTCGCCCGTCGCGGTCGCGTCCGCGACGGCGGACGGGGCGGCCGCGACGATCGCCGTGGCGGCGAGGGCGGCGGCGGCGAGAGGTCGGAGCGGCATGGCGCGAACCTCCGTCACGGCAGGCGGAAGACGTGGAGCATGCCGCCGGGGGCGGTCGCGCCGGCCGGCTTGGTCGCGCAGGTGCCGCCGGCGAAGCCGCCCGCCAGCCAGCCGACGCCGCTGTAGATCGCGATCCGCTGCTTGCCGTCGGTGCCTGCGAAGCTGATCGGGTTGCCGACCACCGGGCACTCGAGTTTCGTGTCGAACAGCGTCTTGCCGGTGGCCGCGTCGAGCGCCTTGAAGTGGCGGTCGAGCGTTCCGTAGAAGATCAGGCCGCCTTGGGTGGCGAGCACGCCGGCATAGATCGGCAGCGGCTCGGTGACACCCCACTTGCGCTTGCCGGTCGCCGCGTCCCAGGCGACGAGCTCGCCGAGATGGAAGGTGCCGGCGGCCCCGTTCGGGCCGGGCAGCACCGCGAGATCGGCGCCCATGAACGGCGCGCCGGCGACGTAGAGCGCCTTCAGCGGCTCGAAATTTTCGCAGAAGTTCAGCGTCGGCACGTAGAACAGCTTGGTGCGCGGCGAATAGGCGGCCGGCTCCCAGTCCTTCACGCCGAAGGCCGACGGACAGATGTTGGTGGAGAGCTTGCCCTGGTGCGGCACCATCGCCGGGTCGACGTCGGGCAGGCCGGTGGCAAGGTCGACGCCCTTGGCCCAGTTCACCGCGCCGAAGGGCTCGGCGACCAGCACCTCGCCGGTGGCGCGATCGATCGTGTAGGCGAAGCCGTTCTTGTCGAAGTGGACGATCACCTTGCGCGGCTTGCCGCCGATCGGCAGCGTCACTGCGATGTTCTCGTTGACGGCGTCGTAGTCCCAGGCGTCGTGCGGGGTCAGCTGGTAGACCCACTTGGCGTCGCCGGTCTTCGGGTCGCGGGCGAAGATCGCCGACGACCATTTGTTGTCGCTGCGGCGCGGGTCCGGGTTCTTCGGGTTGCCGATGCGCATGTCCGGGTTCCAGACGCCCGGATTGGCGGTGCCGTAGTAGACGAGGCCGGTGTCGGCCGCATAGGTGAACCAGGCCCACGAGGTCGAGCCGCCCTGCTTCCACAGCGTGCCCGGCCACGTGGTACGGCCGAGGTCGGTGCCGCGGTCCTTGGCGTAGAACGGCGCGAAGCCGCCGCCGAGGCGGACGTCGGCGTCCGGGCCGGTGGCGTAGGCGCGCCAGACCTGACGCCCGGTGGCGAGGTCGAGCCCGGCGACCCAGCCGCGCAGGCCGAGTTCGGCGCCGGCGTTGCCGACGAGGACGCGGTCGCCGACCACGATCGGCGCGCCGGTCAGCGTCTCGCCGGTCTCCGGCTGGCCGTGCTTGGTGCGCCAGACCTGCTTGCCCGTCTTGGCGTCGACGGCGACGGTGGTGTCGTCGAGGGTGTTGAAGACGATCTTGCCGTCGCCGAAGGCGGCGCCGCGGTTGACGACGTCGCAGCAGGCGACGCCGTGGGCGTATTCGTTGAAGGACGGGGCGAAGGTCCACAGCACCTTGCCCTTGGCGGCCGGATCGATCGCGATCAGCTTGTGCGGGAACGGCGTCACCACGTACATCACGCCGCCGATCACCAGCGGCTGGCCCTGGTGGCTGCCGCGGGTGTTGGTCGGGATCGCGAAGTCCTCGACCAGCGTGCCGACGTTGGTGGTGTCGATCTGCTTCAGCGTCGAGAAGCGCGTGCCCTCGAGGTCGCCCGAAGCGGTCGGCCAGTTGACGCCGGCGGCCGCCTTTGCGTCGGGACCGGCGAAGACCGTGCCGGCGACGACCGCCGCCGCTACCGCGACCGCCCGCATGTTCGTTCTGGTGTCGACCACGATGCCCTCCCGTCATGTCCCGGACCCCGCCCGCGCCTGCGTGGGCTGCCCACGCCGCAGCGGCGCGCCCGGCACCCCCGTGCCGACGGTCCGTCCGATTCCGACCGGCCACCCGGCGGTGGTCGGTGTCCGCGCGCCCCCGTTCGCGGGCGGCGACATCCGGACAACGGCGCACACATTACGGATAGTCCATGATTTCGAGCTGACATGGCGAAGGGGCGGTGAACGAGGGGAGGGGAATTGTCCCGGCCGCGCCGACCTGACGCGGGGGGTGCGGCTAAGGTCTACGGTGCCGGGCCGGAGGCGCTCGTGTAGCTAAGGGTTCGGTTTCGCCCGCAATCCGGGCCCTTCCACGGAGTCTTGGTCAGATGAAGGACGTGCTCGACGAACTCGATCGGCGGCGTGGCGAAGCGCGGCTCGGCGGCGGCGAGCGCCGCATCGGGGCGCAGCACGCCAAGGGCAAGCTCACGGCCCGCGAGCGCATCGAGATCCTGCTCGACGAGGGCTCGTTCGAGGAGTTCGACATGTTCGTCGAACACCGCTGCACCGACTTCGGCATGGACGAGACCAAGATGCCGGGCGACGGCGTCGTCACCGGCTGGGGCACCGTCAATGGCCGCGTCGTGTTCGTGTTCTCCAAGGACTTCACCGTCTTCGGCGGCTCGCTCAGCGAGACCCACGCCCAGAAGATGGTCAAGATCCAGGACATGGCGCTGAAGAACCGCGCCCCGATCATCGGCCTGTTCGACGCCGGCGGCGCGCGCATCCAGGAAGGCGTCGCGGCGCTCGCGGGTTACGGCGAGGTCTTCACGCGCAACGTCAGGGCGTCGGGCGTGATCCCGCAGATCTCGCTGATCATGGGCCCGTGCGCCGGCGGCGACGTCTACTCGCCGGCCATGACCGACTTCATCTTCATGGTGCGCGACACCTCCTACATGTACGTGACCGGTCCGGACGTGGTGAAGACCGTCACCAACGAGACCGTGACCCACGAGCAGCTCGGCGGCGCCTCGGTGCACACGGTGAAGTCGTCGATCGCCGACGGCGCGTTCGAGAACGACGTCGAGGCGCTGATCGAGATGCGCCGGCTGATCGACCTCCTGCCGCAGAACAATCAGGCGGAGCTGCCGGAGATCGAGTGCCACGACGATCCCGAGCGGATCGACAAGTCGCTGGACAGCCTGATCCCGGACAATCCGAACAAGCCCTACGACATGAAGGAGCTGATCCTGAAGACGGTCGACGAGGGCGACTTCTTCGAGATCCAGGCCACCCACGCCAAGAACATCATCACCGGCTTCGGCCGCGTCGAGGGCCGTACCGTCGGCTTCGTCGCCAACCAGCCGATGGTGCTCGCCGGCGTGCTCGACAGCGACGCCAGCCGCAAGGCCGCCCGCTTCGTCCGCTTCTGCGACTGCTTCGGCATCCCGATCGTCACCTACGTCGACGTCCCCGGATTCCTGCCGGGCACGGCGCAGGAATACGGCGGGCTGATCAAGCACGGCGCCAAGCTGCTGTTCGCCTATGCCGAGGCGACCGTGCCGAAGATCACCGTGATCACCCGCAAGGCCTACGGCGGCGCCTACGACGTCATGAGCTCCAAGCACATCGGCGGCGACATCAATTACGCCTGGCCGAGCGCCGAGATCGCCGTGATGGGCGCCAAGGGCGCCGCGGAGATCCTCTACCGCGCCGACCTCGCCGATCCCCAGAAGATCCAGGCGCGCATCAAGGAATACGAGAAGCGCTTCGCCAACCCGTTCGTCGCCGCCGAGCGCGGCTACATCGACGAGGTGATCTTCCCGCACTCGACCCGCCGCCGCATCGCCCGCGCGCTCCGCCTGCTCCGCAACAAGCACATGGAGCAGCCCTGGAAGAAGCACGACAACATCCCGCTCTGACGCGGAGGACGGCGTCGGCGGGGCGGGGTCTCCCCGCCGGGCCGCATCGCCTCCGGCCAGGGCGGGTGGCGCCCGTTCGTCGCCCGCTTGTGCCGTGGCGGACGGGTTCCGATATGCTCGGGGTTGGATTCGTCCCCGAGCGAGGTGGCCATGAGCGACGACACACCGGCCCGCCGCGGTGCCTCGGCGCCGACCTCCGTCGGCGCCGGTCCCGCCGCCGTGCGCTCGTCCGCGGCCGAGATCGACGCGTTCGTCGCCGCCGCGCGGGATACCGCGCCCGATCCGAACCGCGCCCGCCTGATCTTCGCCCTCGACGCCACCATGAGCCGGCAGCCGACCTGGGACCGCGCGGCCTCGCTCCAGGCGGAGATGTTCGCGGAGGCCGGCCGGATCGCCGGGCTCGACGTCCAACTGGTCTATTTCCGCGGCCACGACGAATGCAGGGCGAGCCGCTTCGTCCCCGACGCCGCCCGCCTCGCCCGGCTGATGGAGGGCATCGACTGCCGCGGCGGCCGCACCCAGATCGGCAAGGTGCTGCGCCACGCCGCGCGCACCGCCCGCGAGGGCAGGGTGGCCGCGCTGGTCTACGTCGGCGACGCCATGGAGGAGAGCGTCGACGACCTCGCCGCAGCCGCGGGCGACCTCGGCGTCCTCGGCACGCCGGTGTTCCTGTTCCGGGAGGGCTCGGATCGCGCCGCCGCCCGCGCCTTCGAGGAGATCGCGCGGCTGAGCCGCGGTGCCCACCTCGCCTTCTCCGAGGGCTCGGCAGCCGAACTCGGTGCATTGCTGCGCGCCGTCGCGGCCTATGCGGCCGGCGGCCTCGGGGCGCTGCAGGCGCTCGCCGGCCGCGACGCCGGCGCGCGGGCGCTGATCGGCGCGATGCGGCGATAGGATCGGTCGGGGCGGAGCCCGCGTTCGCGGAACCGCGCCCGGCGTGCGACGGCTCCCCTCGACGACGGGGCGGCCCGTGCTAGAAATGGAGCCAGGGAGGACGACGCGCCGGCACCCGTCCGGCGGCCAACGCCATGCTGCAGATCCTGACCGTCATATCCGCGCTGATCGGCGCCTACGGCGCGCTACGCTGGTTCGTCAACGCGAACCCGGCCAGCATGCTCGCGGGCGGACGGCAGAGCCTGTTCCTGGCCGGCCTCGGCCTCGCCGCGGTTCTGGCGATGACCGGCCGCGTCGGCCTCGGCATCCCGCTCGCGGTGGTGCTGTTCTACCTCTACGGCAAGGGCGTGTTCGGCTCGATGGTGCCGCGCCGCAAGGCGGCGTCCGGGGCGCCGCGCAAGTCGATGGTGCGCTCGGCCGCCCTCGAGATGGAACTCGACCACCGCACCGGCAAGATGACCGGCCGCGTCCTCGCCGGCACCTTCGAGGGCCGCGACCTCGACAGCCTCGACGCGGCGGCGCTGCAGCGGCTCGCCTTCGAGATCTCCGCCGATCCCGAGAGCCGCGGCCTGTTAGAGGTTTACCTCGACCGCCGCATGCCCGGATGGCGTGAGCACGTGAAGTCGGACGGCGCAGCGGGGCGCCGTCGACCGCCGAACGCGGGCGCCATGAGCGAGGAGGAGGCGTACCAGATCCTTGGACTTCCTCAGGGGGCCGGCGAACCGGAGATCCGTGCCGCCCACCGCAGACTGATGAAGAAGGTCCACCCCGACACCGGCGGGTCGAACTTCCTGGCCGCGCGCATCAACGAAGCCAAGGACAGACTTCTCTCCAAACATCGGTAGCTCCCGGGACGCGGATACGGGGGACTGGGGGCATACGGGTGGACGTCCGGCACCGACGACGGGTCAGAGCCGGAAGCTGTAGCAGTTCATGTCGCTGCGCTTCAGCGCGGCGCAGGCGCGGGACGCGGCCTTCTCGGACTCGAAACCTGCGAAGCGGGCGCGCACCAGGGTCTGGCCACCCTTCGACACGGTCTCGGTGACCGGATCGGCGGCGGCGAGCGCCTTGCCGCCCTTGGCCTGGGCGCGGCGGATCAGGTCGGCGGCGGCGGCCTTGGAGGGCACGGCGCCGATCTGGATCATCCAGCCGCGGGCGGCGGCACGGGCCTCCTCGCGCACCGCGGCCGGGGCCGGCGGCGCCACGGACCGGGCGGTGGCGGTACGGCGCGGCGTCGGGGCGGCGATGTCGCTGTCGACCGAGGCGACCTCGATCGGCTCGGCGTCGCCTTCGCCGATGGTCTGCTCGATCATGCTGCCGAGGGCGTCGCGCTCGGCCGACGACAGCGGGGCGACGTCGCCGAAGGCCTCGGCCGCCGAGGACGGCAGCTTGGCGGTGGCGAGCGACACCGGCTCGGACACCGGCACCGGGATCGCCTCGACACGGACCTGACGGGCGGCGGCGACCGGCTGCGGCGCGCTCTCGGGCACGGCGGTCGGGACCACCGACGCGGTGACGATCTCCGGCATGCCGTCCGCGGCGACCTGGACCGGGCGCGGCGAGGGCTGCGGATGCTCGACCGCCTCCGGCGCGGCGGCCTGGAGCGCCTCGGGCACCGGATGCGGCGCCGACGCGGCCACCTTGGGCGCCGAGCGGACGGCGGCGACGAGCTCGTCGTCGTAGCCGCGGCCGCGGGAGGCGAGCGGCAGATAGGCCTCGATCAGCCGGACCATGTGGGCGTCGCGCGAGCGGGCGGTGCGGCCGCCCATCACCACCGCCACGATCTTGCGGCCGTCGCGCTTCACCGAGCTGACCAGGTTGAAGCCGGAGGCGTTGATGTAGCCGGTCTTGATGCCGTCGACGCCGTCGACCGCACCGAGCAGACGGTTGTGGTTGCCGTGCACCTTGCCGCGGAAGGTGAAGGAGCGGGTCTTGAAGAACTCGTAATAGGTCGGGAAGCGCACCTGGAGAGCGACGCCGAGCTTCATCATGTCGCGCGCCGAGGTGTACTGACCGGGATCGGGCAGGCCGTTGGCGTTGCGGAAGCGGGTGTTGCTCATGCCGAGGGCGCGGGCGGTCCGCGTCATCCGGTCGGCGAAGGCCGGCACCGAACCGGCGAGGTTCTCGCCGATGGTCGCGGCAGCGTCGTTGGCCGACTTGGTGACGAGGCCCTTGATCGCCTCCTCGACCGTGATGGTGTCGCCGGGCCGGAGGCCGAGCTTCGACGGCGGCTGCGCCGAGGCGTTGCGCGACACCTCGAGCCGGCTGTCGAGGCGGAAGCGGCCGCGCTCGAGGTCCTCGAACAGGACGTAGAGCGTCATCATCTTGGTCAAAGAGGCCGGATAGCGGCGCCCGTCGGCGTTGGCCTCGTAGAGGACCTTGCCCGTCGCCGTGTCGACCACGATGGCCGCGTACTTGTCGGGGTAGACGCCCGCGGGCGCGGCCGCCCGGGCCTCCCCGGTCGCGCCGGCGGCGATGCCACCGGCCAGGACGACCGCGACGGCGGCCTTGATCGCGGTTCCCAGTCTCGCACGCCAACTCTGCACTGATCGCCCTCGCGCTCGCACGGCCCGGCCGCCGGCCCTTGCGGGCGGGCGGAATCGTGTGGTCCCGGAGGTCGTCGGGACCGCACGCGTCATGGTGAAGAGGATGCGACCGTCGGGGTTACAATTCGGTAAAATCGGATGGATCCGTGGTGTCGCGGACGGGGTGGCGGCTCGCCGTCTGCCGCACTGCGGCAACGCCCGCGCTCCAGGTTTCCACGTAGGCCGAAAGGTTCGTTGTGCACCGCACAAAAAATCGTTGACCCCCCGACGGCACCGCATATAATGGCGGCATGTTCCGGAGGCGGGTGCCCACGTGTTGGGCGCTCCGGCCCGGTGCGGCTCGTCGGGCGGAAAACAAGGAGGCCTCGAGATGGCGAACGGCTACGAAGACATCCAGAAGGTGTTCAAGGACAACGTCGACAGCGCGGTGAAGTCCGCCGGCGTCGTGTCCAAGGGCTTCCAGGCGATCGCCGCCGAGGCCACCGACTACTCCAAGCGCTCGCTCGAGGACGGCTCGAAGTTCGTCGAGAAGCTGCTCGGCGCCAAGTCGCTCGACGTCGTGATCGAGGTCCAGACCGAGTACTTCAAGAAGTCCTACGAGGACGCGGTCGGCCAGTTCACGAAGATCGGCGAGCTCTACGCCGATCTCGCCAAGGAAATCGCGAAGCCCTACGAAGGCTTCGCCGCCAAGTTCCCGAAGTGACGTGAACGGCGCGGGCGCCTTGTACTGATCCGCCCGCCGTTCCAGTCGCCGATCATCGAAGGCCCGGTGCGTCCTCGCACCGGGCCTTCGTGCGTTCGGGGTCCGCGCGACGGTCTGCCCACAGGAAGTCGCTTCACAAATCGTGCGAGACGTGGTCGACTCGATGGCGAGACGGAAGGGGCGGCCTGTAAACGCGTGGAGGGCGGCCCTATATCCGGTGAGCCAGCGGCGTTGGGACGATGCCGGACAGGGTGCGGGACGATGCGGCACCCGGCACGACCGGGACGGAGGCGGCGGGCGGGTGTCCGCCGGCCCGGCCGGCCGCGCCCCTCCGGGTCGCCCGTGCCACCGGCGGACAACGAAAGAGCCTGCCGCATACGATGACCAAAGACACCCGGCGCAACGACAAGGACGACAACGACAGCGGCACCGGTGTCGTCACCAAGACCCGGCCGAAGACCAAGCGGCCGAGCATGTACCGCGTGTTGCTTCTCAACGACGACTACACGCCGATGGAGTTCGTGGTCCACGTCCTGGAGCGGTTCTTCAACAAGACCCGCGACGAGGCGACCCAGATAATGCTGCACGTGCACCATCACGGCGTCGGCGAATGCGGCATCTACACCTACGAGGTGGCCGAGACGAAGGTGACCCAGGTCATGGACTTCGCCCGCCGCCATCAGCACCCCCTGCAGTGCGTCATGGAAAAGAAGTGAGGTACGCCCGTGCCGTCATTCTCCCGTAGCCTCGAAAAGGCCCTGCACCAGGCACTGGCCTACGCCAACGAGCGACGCCAGGAATACGCGACGCTCGAACACCTGCTGCTGGCCCTCGTCGAGGATCAGGACGCGGCCGCCGTCATGCGGGCGTGCAACGTCGACCTCGACCTGCTCCGGCGCAATCTGGTCGAGTACATCGACACCGAGCTCGACAACCTCGTCACCGAACTCGGCGAGGAGTCCAAGCCCACCGCCGGCTTCCAGCGCGTGATCCAGCGCGCCGTGATCCACGTCCAGTCGTCCGGCCGCGACGAGGTGACCGGCGCCAACGTGCTCGTCGCCATCTTCGCCGAGCGCGAGAGCCACGCCGCTTATTTCCTGCAGGAGCAGGACATGACGCGCTACGACGCCGTCAACTACATCAGCCACGGCATCGCCAAGCGCGCCGGCATGTCCGAGCAGCGTGCCGCCCGCGGCGCCGACGAGGAGTCGACCACGGCCGAGACCGGACCGACGGCCGAGAAGAAGAAGTCCGACGCCCTCGACGCTTACTGCGTGAACCTCAACGAGAAGGCGAAGAAGGGCAAGATCGATCCGCTGATCGGCCGGGCCGACGAGATCAACCGCACCATCCAGGTGCTGTGCCGCCGCTCCAAGAACAACCCGCTCTACGTCGGCGATCCCGGCGTCGGCAAGACCGCGATCGCCGAGGGACTCGCCAAGCGCATCGTCGACGGCGACGTGCCCGAGGTGCTGATCGGCTCGACCATCTTCGCCCTCGACATGGGCGCGCTGCTCGCCGGCACCCGCTACCGCGGCGACTTCGAGGAGCGCCTGAAGCAGGTCGTCAAGGACATCGAGAACTATCCCGGCGCGGTGATGTTCATCGACGAGATCCACACCGTCATCGGTGCGGGCGCCACCTCGGGCGGCGCGATGGACGCCTCCAACCTCCTGAAGCCGGCGCTCGCCGGCGGCACGATCCGCTGCATCGGCTCGACCACCTACAAGGAATACCGCCAGTTCTTCGAGAAGGACCGGGCGCTGGTCCGCCGCTTCCAGAAGATCGACGTCAACGAGCCGACCATCCCGGACGCGATCGAGATCCTGAAGGGCCTGAAGCCCTATTTCGAGGACTACCACCGCGTCCGCTACACCAACGACGCCATCAAGGCGGCGGTGGAGCTGTCGGCCCGCTACATCAACGACCGCAAGCTGCCGGACAAGGCGATCGACGTGATCGACGAGACCGGGGCGTCGCAGATGCTGCTGCCCGAGGCGCGCCGCAAGAAGACCATCGGCATCAAGGAGATCGAGGCGACCATCGCCACGATGGCCCGGATCCCGCCGAAGTCGGTCTCCAAGGACGACGCCGAGGTGCTGGAGCATCTCGAGGAGAACCTGAAGCGGGTGGTCTACGGCCAGGACAAGGCGATCGAGGCGCTCGCCTCGGCGATCAAGCTCGCTCGTGCCGGCCTGCGCGAACCGGAGAAGCCGATCGGCAACTACCTGTTCTCCGGCCCGACCGGCGTCGGCAAGACCGAGGTCGCCCGTCAGCTCGCCTCCGTGCTCGGCGTGCAGATGCTGCGCTTCGACATGTCGGAGTACATGGAGCGCCACACCGTCTCGCGGCTGATCGGCGCCCCGCCGGGCTACGTCGGCTTCGACCAGGGCGGTCTCCTGACCGACGGCGTCGACCAGCATCCGCACTGCGTCCTGCTCTTGGACGAGATCGAGAAGGCCCATCCGGACCTCTTCAACATCCTCCTGCAGGTGATGGACCACGGCAAGCTGACCGACCACAACGGCAAGCAGGTCGACTTCCGCAACGTCATCCTGATCATGACGACCAACGCCGGCGCGCAGGACCTCGCCAAGGCGGCCGTCGGCTTCACCCGCGCCAAGCGCGAGGGCGACGACCAGGAGGCGATCAACCGCCTGTTCACGCCGGAGTTCCGCAACCGTCTCGACGCCATCATCCCGTTCGGCGCTCTGCCGGCCGAGGTGGTGCGGTCGGTGGTGCAGAAGTTCGTCATGCAGCTCGAGGCCCAGCTCGCCGACCGCAACGTCACCTTCGAGCTCGACGACGCCGCGATCGGTTGGCTGGCCGAGAAGGGCTACGACGAGCGCATGGGCGCCCGCCCGCTCGGCCGCGTGATCCAGGAGCACATCAAGCGCCCGCTCGCCGACGCGGTGCTGTTCGGCGTGCTGAAGAAGGGCGGCACGGTCAAGGTCACCGTCGAGACCAAGGAGGACGGCGAGACCGGCCTCAAGCTCGACGCGATCCCCGACCCGGCCCTGAAGCGCAAGGTCGAGGAGGCCGACGAGAAGAAGGCCGCCGCGGCGACCCGTCCGCCGCGCCGCGCCGCCAAGGCGAAGCCCGGCGACGACAAGACGCCGCCGCCGCCGCGCCCGCGCGGCAGTCTGGTGCCGAAGGTGCCGCTGAAGACGGGCTGACGCGAACGGTCGCCATCTCGCCGATGCATGCGCCCCGGGGCTCGCTCCGGGGCGTTTTCGCGTCGGGGTCGCCCCGGACTTGCCGGTTCCGCCCGGCGCTGCGAGGCTGCGACGGTCCCGCCCGGTGCTACCGAGCTCGTGAAGTCCCGGCCCGAAGGAGCGGGACGCATGCGGGCGAGGAGCGCCCGAAGGGCGCCGGCCGAATGGCCGCAACCTCGGAAAGTCCCGACGAGTCGGGACGTTCCGAGACTGGTACGAGAGGCATCCGGCGCGGGAGAGCGACGCCATGATCGACCATATCGGCTTCCCAGTCTCCGACTTCGAGCGATCGAAGGCGTTCTACACCGCCGCGCTCGCTCCGCTCGGCTACGGCCTCGTGATGGCGGTGACGGCCGAGGAGACCGGGGCGGCGGCGCACGCCGGCTTCGGCGCCGGCCCCAAGCCGGACTTCTGGATCGGCAGCGGCGGCCGCGCGGACGCCCTGCGCGTCCACGTCGCCTTCGTCGCCGCCGACCGCGCGGCGGTCGACGCCTTCCACGCCGCAGCGCTCGCCGCCGGCGGCACCGACAACGGCGCCCCGGGCCTGCGCCCGCACTATCACCCGAACTACTACGGCGCCTTCGTGCTCGACCCGGACGGCCACAACATCGAGGCGGTCTGCCACCGGCCGGCGTGAGCGGCGGCGCGGCCGTCTGCGCACGTTGTCGAATGGACGCCCGTCGCGCGGCGGTCGATACTCCCCGCAACAACGAGAACGGGCGGGGAGGACACGGGCCCGATGCGCACGGCGCTGATCACGGACATCCACGGCAACCGCGAGGCGCTCGAGGCCGTGCTCGACGACATCGAGGAGGTCGGTGTCGACCGCATCGTCTGCCTCGGCGACGTCGTCGGCTACGGTGCCGACCCGGAGGCCGTGGTCGAGCGCGTCGCCCGCCTCGTCGAGGACGGTGCCGTCTGCATTCGCGGCAACCACGACGCCGCCGTCGAGACCGGTGGCCGCCGCATGAGCGAGAACGCCGCCACGGCGATGGCTTGGACGATCGGCCGCCTCTCGCCGGCGCACCGCGCGTTCCTGCGCGACCTGCCGCTCGCCCACGAGGAGGGCGACGTGCTCTACGTCCACGCCAGCGCGGCACGGCCGGAGGCCTGGCCCTACGTCACGTCCGCCGATGAGGCGGCGGAGAGCCTCGACGCCACCGACGCGCGCCTGACCTTCTGCGGCCACACCCACGTGCCCGCCCTTTTCAGCATCCTGCACGGCATCGCCGGCACCACCGGCAAGACGATCACCTTCCGCCCGCACGCCGACAAGCCGGTGCCGCTGTCGCGCATCCGCCGCCATCTCGCGGTGATCGGCGCGGTCGGCCAGCCGCGCGACGGCGATCCGCGCGCCTGCTGGGGCCTGCACGACGGCGCCGGCGACGAGGTGACGTGGCACCGCGTGCCCTACGAGGTCGACAGCGCCCTGCGCAAGATCAAGGACGCCGGCCTGCCCGAGTGGTTGGCTCTCCGTCTACGCGAAGGACGGTGACGGGGGCTCGATGAAGGCGGCGGCACTGGCGCCAGGGGCGGTGATCGACGGGTTCGTGCTGCAGGAGCGCATCGCGGTCGGCGGCATGGGGGCGATCTGGCGCGTCAACCATCCCGACTGGTCGATGCCGCTCGTCCTGAAGGCGCCCTTCCTCGGCGCCGGCGCGGACGTCTCCACCATCGTCGCCTACGAGACGGAGGAGATGATCCTCCGTCGCCTGACCGGCCGGCACGTGCCGCGCTTCGTCGCCGCCGGCGACCTCCGCCGGCTGCCCTACATCGTGATGGAATACGTCGACGGCCCGGTGCTGGAATCGCGGCTCGGCCGCGAGTCGTTCTCGCCCGAGGAGACCGCCCGCATCGGCGCCCGGATCGCCGCCGCGCTGGTCGACCTCCACCGCCAGCACGTCGTCCACCTCGACCTCAAGACCGGCAACGTGGTGCTGGCCGAGCGCGGCGCCGTGCTGATCGACTTCGGCCTCGCCCGCCACGACGAACTGCCGGACCTCCTCGGCGAGGAGAGCGACGTGCCGATGGGCTCGCCGGCGACCATCGCGCCGGAACAGCTGCTCGGCGACCGCAGCCAGCCGGCCAGCGACATCTTCGCGCTCGGCTGCATCCTCTACGAGCTCGCCACCGGCGAGAAACCCTATGGCGAGCCGGTGTCGACCTCCGGCCAGAAGCGGCGGCTCTACGCCCCGCCGGTGCCGCCGCGCAGCCGCGACGGCAAGGTGCCGCGCTGGCTGCAGGAGGTGATTCTCCGCTGCCTCGAGATCGACCCGGCCGACCGCTACGCCAGCGCCGGCCAGCTCCTGTTCGACCTCCGCCATCCCGATCAGGTGGCGCTGACCGAGCGTGCGGCGCGCAGCGGCCACGAGACGAGCCTGATGGAGCGCATCCGCGGCTTCTTCGGCGCCCGCCGGATGGAGCGCCGGCCGCTGCCGAAAATCTCGGTGGCCCGGCGCATCTCGGCGGCGCCGGTGATCGTGGCGGCGGTCGATCTTTCCGCCGGCTCCGACCCGCTCGCCCAGGAGGTCCGCCTCCACGTCGCCCGCGTGCTCGCCGCCGAGCCGGGGGCGCGGCTCGCCTGCCTGACGGTGATCCGCACCAAGCTGGTCGGCGACGATCCGAAGCACGACGCCACCGGGCGCACCGTCTACGTCTCCCGGCTGGTCGCGCTCAAGGACTGGGCCCGGGCGCTCGACCTGCCGGAGGACCGCGTCAGCTTCCACGTGCTCGAGGCCGTCGACCCCGGCAACGCCATCCTCGACTACGTCCGCCTCAACGCGGTCGACCACATCGTCATGGGCGCCCGCGCTTCCGGCGCGCTCCGCCGCCACCTCGGCAGCGTCTCCTCCGCCGTCGTCGCAGAGGCCGGCTGCACCGTCACCGTCGTGCGCCTGAAGGCGGGGGGCGAGGGCGAGGAGGGGTAGGCCCTCACGCCCTCCGGGCGAGGAACTCGGTGACGCCCTGCTTGAAGACGCGGTCGCCGACGGCGACCATGTGGTCGCGGCCGGGGATCTCGAGGATCTCGGCGTGCTGCATCAGGGCGGCGAGGTCGTGCGGCGAGCCGGCGATCAGGTCGCGGGTGCCGACGGCGATCAGCGTCGGCACCGCGATGCGGCCGATGTCCTCGCGTTCGATCGGCTGGCGGACCGAGCGGATGCAGGCGGCGAGCGCGAGGCGGTCGCTCTTGGTCTGGTCGGCGAACTGGCGGAAGGCGCGGCCGGTCGGGTCCGATACCTCGGCGAGGCTGGCGGCCTCGAGCGCCTGCGCCACCGGCTCGCCGAGCGTGACGCCCTCGACGAGGCCGAGGCCCATGCCGCCGAGGATCAGCGAGCGCACCCGCGACGGCGCCGTCAGCGCCACGAAGGCGGAGATTCGCGCGCCCATCGAGTAACCCATGACGTCGGCGCGCTCGATCTCGAGGTGGTCGAGCAGGCGGACGGCGTCGGCGGCCAGCGCCGGCAGCCGATAGGCCTCGGGATCGTAGACCTTGGCGCTGTCGCCGTGGCCGCGGTTGTCGAGCGCGACGACGCGGCGGCCGGCCTTGGTCAGCGTGTCGACCCAGCCGGGATAGACCCAGTTCACCTGCTTGTTCGAGGCGAAGCCGTGGATCAGCAGGACGGGATCGCCGGAACCCTCGTCGAGATAGGAGAGGTCCAGGCCATCGGACGAAAAACTCGGCATTCGGCTCGCTCCATCGCCGCCACGCTCGGGCGGCGGACCATAAGGCGCTTCGGCCCCGCAAGGGAAGGGGAACGCGCCGCGGCGGCGGTGGCTCCGCGGTTTCCGCGCGCATCCGAAGCATCCCGGGGCTCGACGCCCGCGGCGCGCGCCGCTATGACGGAACCGACGGCGGCGGGCGCCCGGGCGGCCCCGCCATGCTTGGCAGCGAGGACTTCATGGCTGGTGCGCTCGTTCCCCATTTCGCCAACGACGCCGGTGTCGACGTCATCCGCATCGGCGCGCGGGAGTTCATGTGCGTGGGCGCGAAGCCGCCCTTCGACCATCCGCACGTCTTCCTCGACATGGGCGACGACGCCGAGAAGATCTGCCCCTACTGCTCGACGCTCTACCGCTACGACCCCGCGCTGAAGCCGGCCGAGGCCGTGCCGGCGGAGTGCTCCTACACGCCGAAGGCCGCCTGAGGCCGTCATGTCCGAAGGCCCCACGGTCGTGATCGTCGGGGCCGGCATCGCCGGCCTCGCGCTGGCGCTCGCGCTCGCCGAACGCGGGATCGCCAGTCATCTGCTCGAGCGCGCCACCCGCCTCGAGGAGGTCGGGGCGGGCCTGCAGCTCTCCCCCAACGCCACCCGCGTGCTCGCCGGTCTCGGCCTCGGCCCGGGTCTCGACGCCGTCGGCGTCCGGCCCGCGGCGATCGCGATCCGCGACGCCGCCGCCGGCCGCGAGATCGTGCGCCTGCCGCTCGGCCCCGCCTTCGAGGCCGCCCACGGCGCGCCCTACGTCGTCGTCCACCGCGGCGACCTCCAGGCCCTGCTGCTCGACGCCGTCGCCCGCCGCCCCGAGATCACGCTGTCGCTCGGCGCCGTCGTCGATCGGGTCGAGGACGGCGCCGACGCGGTCGCCGTGGAAGCCACGATCGCCGGCGCGCGCCGGCGCCTCGTCGCCGACGTGCTGGTCGGGGCCGACGGGGTGTGGTCGCGGGTGCGCGGCGACGTTCTGCGCGCCGGCGGTGCGGTCTACTCCGGCCGCACCGCGTGGCGGGCGACCCTGCCGGTCGAGGCGCTGCCCGCCGGCGGCGACTTCGGCTCGGTGACCGGGCTCTGGCTCGGCGCCAAGGCCCATCTGGTCCACTATCCGATCCGCGCGGGACGCGCCTTCAACATCGTCGCCGCCGTCGACGACACCTGGGCCGACGAGCGCTGGAACGTCGTCGGCGACCGCGACGACCTCATCCGCCACTTCGCCGACTGGCCGGCCGACGTGCGGCGGCTGCTCGAACTGCCGGAGACCTGGCGCAAGTGGGCGCTCTGCGCCGCGCCGCCGACCGCGCCGTGGGTGCGCGGCCGGATCGCCCTGATCGGCGACGCCCAGCACGGCATGCTGCCCTTCGTCGCCCAGGGCGGCGCGATGGCGATCGAGGACGCCGCCGTGCTCGCTCGCCGCCTCGCCGACACCGGCGCGCCCGTCGCGGACCGGCTCGCCGCCTACGCCGACGACCGCCGCCGCCGCGTCGCCGACGTGGTCGCCACCGCCCGCCGCAACGCCACCGTCTACCACCTCGCCGGCCTGCCGGCCCTCGCCCGCAACGCCGCCATGCGCCTGATGGGCCCGAAGCGCCTGCTCGGCGGCATGGAGTGGATCTACGGCTGGCGCGACGCCGCGTGAGGGCAGGGGGCGAACGTCGGACACGTCGCCCGCCCCGCGCGTTCACGCCCGTCCGATTTCCTTCCCGTCATCGGCCTGCTATGATGCGGTCGTATTGCAACGGTGGAAATCCTCCCGCGGTCCCGGCGCTCATGACGATCCTACGAGAACGGATGGGAAAATCACGATCCGCCGCGCCGGCCTGATCCGCCGGCGCCGCCTGTTCGCGCGTCCCCCGTTCCGTTCCGATTCGTCCCGAGTGTTCCCATGACCGTCTCGTCCGCCCTCGATTCCGCCGGCTTCGACCGCCAGCGCCTCCTCGGCATCGCCGCCGCGATCGGCGCCATCTCCGCCGTCGGCACCTCGCTGAGCCTCGGCCTGCCGCTGCTCGCCCTGGTGATGGAGCAACGCGGCCTGTCCGGTTCGGCGATCGGCCTCAACTCGGCCATGGCCGGCATCGCTTCGCTGGTGACGACGCCGTTCGTGCCGACGATCGCGGCGCGGGTCGGCGCGGCGCGGATGCTCGCCGCCTCGGTGATCCTCGCGACCGCCGTGTTCCCGCTGTTCTACGTGTTCGAGAGCTACGCGGCGTGGATGCTGCTGCGGCTGGTGTTCCACGGCGCCATCAACGCCGCCTTCGTGCTCTCGGAATTCTGGATCAACGCGCTGGCGCCGTCGACGCGGCGCGGCCTCGTGCTCGGCGTCTACGCCACCGTGCTGTCGCTCGGCTTCGCGGTCGGACCGGTGATCCTCGCCGCTGTCGGCTCGGAGGGATCGCTGCCCTTCGTGATCGGCACCGCGGTGATGGCGACGTCGGTGCTGCCTGTGCTCGGCGCCCTCGGCTCCAACCCCTCGATGGAGGGCGGCGGCGGCCGGCCGTTCTGGCGCTTCTTCACGCTGGTGCCGATCGCCACCTTCGCCGCCCTCGCCATGGGCGCCACCGAATCCGGCATGATGAGCTTCATCGCCATCTACGGCCTGCGCCTCGGCTTCGAGGAGGGCATGGCGGCAATGATGGTGACGGCGGTCGCCCTCGGCAACGTCGTCTCGCAGATCCCGCTCGGCGTGCTGTCGGACCGGGTCGATCGCCGCAAGCTGCTGCTCGTGATCGCGGCCCTCGGCGTCGTCTTCACCGCGGCGATTCCCTTCGTCGCGCACTGGACGCCGGCGCTGCTGATTCTGGTGGCGGCCTTCGGCAGCGTCACCGCCGGGCTCTACACCGTCGGTCTCGCCCATCTCGGCGCACGGCTGTCCGGTGCCGACCTCGCCGCCGCCAACGCCGCCTTCATCTTCCTCTACGCGGTCGGCATGCTGATCGGCCCGGCGTCGATGGGATGGGGCCTGGACGCCTGGAATCCGCACGGCTTCATCGTCGTCGCGGCCTGCTATCTCGGCGGCTACACGCTCTTGACGGCGCTGCGCATCCGCTACCGGCCCAAGTCCGGCTGAGGCGCGCCGCGGGGAGGGCGTCGAGCGCCCGCCCGGTGGAGCGCCGGATGCCGGAGTTTCTTGACAACTCCGGCGTTTCGACTAGGGTGCGCGCCGATCTGGCGCCGCCCGCGGTGCCCGGCCCGAAGGGCCGTTGTCGAATCTCGAGACCCTCGAAAGGAGCCGGGCCATGGCCAAGGCGACGACCATCAAGATCAAGCTCGTGTCCACCGCCGACACCGGCTACTTCTACGTGACCAAGAAGAACTCCCGCACCATGACCGAGAAGATGTCGATGCGGAAGTACGACCCGGTCGCCAAGAAGCACGTCGACTTCAAGGAAGCCAAGATCAAGTGAGCGCCTGAGCGCCACGGGATCGCCGCCGACGACAGGGCCGCCCCACCGGGCGGCCCTTCGCGTTTTCGGCGGCCGGTGTGCCGCGAGTCGCACGTCGCGTGGCGGCACCGAACCACCGAGCGCGGACGTTACGGGCAGGGGCGGGCCTCCCGCGGTCGCCAATATGCACGACGCGCACAATTGCCATGCGCAATCGCGCCGAGTTGCCCGTGGCGCCGCTCCGGGGGACCCTTGAGGGAGTGGCGGATCCGGAGGGACGGCGATGCAGGACGAGGTGGTGGAGGGCCTGGAGCGGCTGCTGGGCGAGGCCCGGCTTCTGCGCGATCGCAATCGCCACCTGCTGGCGCGACTGCTGCGCCGCGGCGAAGATCCCGAGCCCTTCGCCGCACCCTTCGACCAGATCGAGGACGCCGTCGCCCGCCTCGAGGCGCTGCTGGCGGCCGCCGGCAGGGGCGCGGAGCCGCGCTGCGCGGCGCCGCACTGACGCCCGTCGGGCTATACCGGTCGGGCCTGTGCGTGGATCAGGTCGTGCACGAAGGCGAGTTTCGCCATCACCGGTTCGGACAGCACGAAGGGATAGAGGTCGGGCTGGCCCATGCTGCGGTTCACGCCGTTGATGGCTACCGTGAGCGGCACCCACGCCTCGATCAGGTCGTTCGGCGAGCCGGGCGCATAGGGCTGGAAATCCACCTCGGCGGCGAGCGGGTCGGCGTTGCGCAGGCGCGGACGGATGCGGATGCCGAAGGAGCGCGCGGTCTCGAGCGCGTCGACGATGTGGACGTAGTGCGCGAAGGTCTCGGCGAAGTCCTCCCAGGGGTGGGCAGTGGCATAGGACGAGATGTAGGCGTCGCGCCAGTTCGCCGGCGGTCCCTGGTCGTAGTGGCGGGCGAGGGCGGCGGCGTAGTCTTCGCGTTCGTCGCCGAACAGCGCGCGGAAGCGGTCGAGGTTGCCGCGGTCGCGCACCAGCCGGTCCCAGTAGTAGTGGCCGACCTCGTGGCGCATGTGGCCGAGCAGGGTGCGGTAGGGCTCGCCCATGGACGTGCGCCGACGCTCGCGCTCGGCGTCGTCGGCCTCGGCGAGGTTGATGGTGATCACGCCGGTGTCGTGGCCCGTGAGCGGCTTCTCAAACGTGCCGTCGAGCGCGATGCCGTCGGCCAGGAAATCGAAGGCGAGGCCCTCCTCGGGGTCCTCGTCGCGGTCCGGCATCGGCAACGCCCAGCGCGTCAGCGAATAGAACAGATGGCGCTTGGCGAGTTCGATCCGGCGCCAGGCCGCCACGTGATCCGGGATCGACAGGTCGGGGATCACGCGGTTGTGCCGGCAGGCCTCGCAGAGCGTCCGGCCGGTGTCCGCGGCGACCAGCCAGTTGCAGGCGTCCTCGCGGGCGTTGTCGCAGAAGAAATAGGTCCGCCCCGGGTCGGCCAGCGCGCGCCAACCGTCGCCCTCGGGCTCGACCGCGGTGACCACGAACAGCTCCGGCAGGTAGCCGAGGCGGTGGCCGCAGTCGATGCAGACCGTGTTGTCGAAATGAACCGCGTTGCGGCAGCTCTGGCACTCGAAGACCTTCATACCCCCTCCGGATCGGCGGCCCGATGTGTCGTCGCTGCGATGCGACGTCTCTGCGGTGCGTCGTGACGATGCCGCCGGGCCGAACCCTGAACGGCCGCCGGACCGGAAGGTTTCGACGGGAGCGGGGAATTTCGAAGCGCGTCGCGCGCTGGCGACCCCAGGAGGGCTCGAACCTCCGACCTGCCGCTTAGAAGGCGGCTGCTCTATCCAGCTGAGCTATGGGGCCGGTCAGGGGAGGGCCGCACGGGTGGTCGGCGCGGCCCGGTCGTGGCGGTGTGGTGCGAGGCGGGTGGCGCGCCGGCTCCGGATCGTCGCCCGAGGGCGAGATGCACGTGCCGGCCGCGGCATCGGACGTCCCGACGGGCCGGGACGATCCGGGCCCGCCGTCAGTGGGTCCAGGTCTCGGCGCGGCCGAACTTGAAGTTGTCCGAGTAGGACATCCGCTTGGTCGTCTTTTCCTTGGGCTCGACGACGCGGGCGGGGATGCCGTTGCGGGCGGCGTAGGCGACCGCCTCCTCCTTGGTGTCGAAGGACAGGCGGATCTGCTGGAGCATGTCGGTCGTCGACGTGTAGCCCATCAGCGGCTCGACGCTGCGCGGCTTCTCGGCCTCGTATTCGAGCACCCAGTCCTTCGTCCGCGCCTGGCCGGACTGCATGGCGTTGCGCGTCGGTCTGTAGATCCGGGCGATCATCGCGACCTCGTCCCCTCGGCTCCGTGACATCTCTGCGGCCAGAAGGCCGCGGGATCCGCTGGTCGGGGCAGCAAGATTCGAACTTGCGGCCCCCTGCTCCCAAAGCAGGTGCTCTACCAGGCTGAGCTATGCCCCGACGGCGCGCGGAACCCGCGGAATACCTAGCCGCGGCCAGGTCCGAAGGCAAGCCCTGGGGCGGGCGGCGGCACAGGGAAGAGACCGACACGAACCTTCCGGAATGCCGGCTTCCCCGACAAGTCGCCCAGCGCAACCATCCGTCCGCGACCCGCACGCGACAGGTCCGCGCCCGGCGCGGGTCGCGTGGTCCGGTCCGGGTCGTCACGGCCCGACCCTGAAGCGGCCGCCGCGCCGCGAATTCAGAATCGCGTCGCGTGCAGCCGGTCCATTTCACGGTCGAACCGGTCCCAGAGCGGGCCGCCCTCCTCGCCGAGCAGTTCGGAGTCGCGCTGGAAGCGGTTCTCCTCGTGCACGGCGTCGAGCGGATCGCGCCAGGGAAAGGTCTCCGCCGCTTCGAGACGCGCCAGGGTCGCCTCGAGGCGCGCCCGGATTGCCGTCCGCTGCGCCTGCGACAGGGAATTGCGCGCGGCGTCGTCCTGGGCGAAAAGATCTGTCTGCGTGAATCTCATCGTGGCAGCCTATGCTTCCACCCCGTGCGCGGGCAACGGTGTCGCGCAAGGTGGGAGGGGATAAGTGGCAGAGATCTGGCGTCGGGACCGCCTGCCGGAGATCGTCCGCGCGATGGCGTCGAGGCCGAGGCACGAGGCACTGCGCGGTCTCGTCACGGAACTGCTGCGCGAGGGGTTCGGTGCCCGATTCAGCGAACTCGAGCACGAGCGCTATCTGGTCGACAACAGCGGGCGCATCGACGTCGCGTGGGGCGCCACCGTCATCGAACTGAAGACCGACCTCCGCCGCGAGGAGCGCGACGTGGTCGCCCGCATGCCCGCCTACCTCGCCGACGCGGCGAGGGGCCGCGCTCCCGGCCGGACCCACGTCGGCCTCGCCACCGACGGCGCATCGCTCGTCGCCTACACGCTCGATCGCGGAACGCTGAGGCAGATCGGCCGCTACGAGGTCCAGGTCGAACACCCCGAACGGCTCCTCGGCTGGCTCGAACCGCTGTTGTCGCCCCAGCCCGAGATGATGCCGACGCCGATCGCGGTCGCGCTCGCCTTCGGCCGCTACAGTCTGGCGTTCGGGCGCGCCCACGCGGAACTGCAGCGGCTCTGGGACGAGGTGGGAAGCCATCCCGAGGTGCGGCTGAAGCGCAACCTTTGGGACGGCCTCCTGCGTCAGGTCTACGGCGACGACGTCGGCAGCGACGCCCTGTTCCTCCAGCACACCTATCTGACCATCCTGGTCAAGGCGATCGCGGCGCGCGTCCTCGATCTCGAGATCGAGGACCCCGCGGACATGCTGTCCGGCCGGTTGCTGACGAACGAGGGCATCGTCGGTGCCGTCGAGGCCGACTTCTTCGACTGGCCGCTGCTCGCGGCGGACGGCGCGGCACTGGTGCACGCGCTGGCCGCGGAGACGGTTCGTTTCCGTCTGCGCGACGTCGAGGTCGACGTGCTCAAGAGCCTCTACGAGAGCCTGATCGATCCCGACGAACGGCACGACCTCGGCGAGTACTACACGCCCGACTGGCTGGCGGCGCGGGTGGTGGCGGCCGCCGTTCCGCGTCCGCTCGAGCAGCGCGTACTCGATCCGTCCTGTGGATCCGGGACGTTCCTGTTCCACGCGCTGCGCCACCTGATCGCGGCGGGCCGGACGGCGGGGGTTCCGTCCGCCGAGATCGTCGCGGCCTGCGCCGATCGCGTGTTCGGCATCGACGTGCATCCCGTCGCGGTCGCGCTCGCGCGCGTGACGTGGCTGCTCGCGCTCGGCGATCTGGTGCAGGACCGGCCGCCCGTCCTCAACGTGCCCGTCTACATGGGCGACTCCATGCAGTGGAACCTGCGCCCGCTCGGTGCGTCGGCCGAAGTGCTGGTCGACGTGCCGCCCAACGATCCGCCGCTGCGGATCCCGGCAGGGCTCGCGAGCGACCTCGGCCTGTTCGAACACGCGCTCGACGAACTCAACCGCGGTCTCGACACGCTCGCCGAGCCGGAGGCGGTCCGGGATGCGATCGCGCGCGCCGGTGCCGCGCCCGAGGATGCCGCCATGCTCGGCCGCACCTTCGCGCAGCTGAAGCGGCTCTTTCTCGAGGGCCGCGACCACATCTGGACCTTCGTCCTGCGCAATCTCCTGCGCCCGGTCTGGCTGTCCCACCCCCGCCATCGCGCCGACGTGCTGATCGGCAATCCGCCCTGGATCGTCTATCGCCACCTGAGTCCGGACATGAAGGACCGGTTGCGCGAGGCGCTGCAGAGCTACGGGCTCTGGGTCGGAGGCCCTCTGGCCACGCATCAGGACATGTTCGCGCTGTTCTGGGCGCGCGGCGCCGAGCGCTATCTGCGTCCGGGCGGCACGCTGGCGCTCGTGCTGCCCTATGCGGCGCTCAACGCCCCGGTCTTCGCCGGCATGCGCGACGGCAGCATGCAGCGCGTCAAGGTGGCGATCACCGGCGGCTGGGGGCTGGAACGGGTCTGGCCCATCTTCGGCGCACAGTCGGGCAGCAGCACGACCAGCACCTGTGTCCTCTTCGGGGCGCGCGACCGGGACGGCGCGCTGCCCGGGGAGGTCGAGCGCTGGGTCGGCGTGCTCAAGCGGCGAGATGCCACCGAGGCCGAAGCGACCGAAGCACTCACGCACATTCGGGCACCATGGCCCCGGCCGCGCACGCTCGTTGCCGCGTCTCCCTATCGAAAGCGCTTCAGACAGGGTGCGACACTGACTCCGCGTCGGTTCTTCCTCGTCGAAATGGCCGCTACCAGCCGCTTGGGAAGCCGCCGCGAGGCGCCCCGTGTACGCGGCCGCGTGGGCAATCTCGACAAGGCGCCATGGACGGGCGTCGAGCCGCCCGAGGGCCCCGTCGAGCGCCGGTTCCTCCGCCAAATCGCGCTCGGCGAGTCCGTTGCGCCGTATCGCGTCCTCGACCTCGTGACGGGTGTGGTCCCGATGGAGGACGGTGCGATTCTGACGGCCGCCGGTGCGGACGCGCGCGGGCATCGTGGCCTCGCCGCTTGGCTGCGCGACGCCGAGGCGAAGTGGAACGAGCACAGCAACAAGGGTGCCGGAGGGGTTCCTCGTGCAACCTTGACCCAATCGCTCAATCATCTGCAAAAGCTGACCGCCCAGTCTCAAAGGTCGCCGATACGCGTGCTGTACACCAAGGCAGGAACGCGGCTCAGCGCCTGCTGGCTCCTGGACGACGACGTCATCGTCGACCACATGGCCTACTGGGCGGCAGCCCATTCGATCGACGAAGCCGCCTACGTGACAGCGGTCCTGAACACGGGCGTCGTTCTTGACCGTGTCAGGGACCTCCAGCCGGTCGGCCAGCGCGATCCGCGCCATTTCGACAATCTGATTTGGACGCTGCCGATCCCCGAGTTCGATCCGGCCGAGGCGCTGCACGCGGACCTCGCCGCGGCGGCGCTGCACGCCGCCACGGTCGCCGCGCGTGTCGACCTGCCCGAGGACGCGCATTTCACGATGAGACGCCGTGCCATCCGCGACGCCCTGAGCGAGGACGGCGTGGCCCAGATGATCGAGCGCCTCGTCGACGCGCTGCTCCCGCCCTGACGGCGCCGAGGCCGGCCACCGGCCGCCCTTCGTTCACCGCGGCAGCAGGTCGTGGGCGATGCGGTCGCCGGGGGCGAGGGCGATGCGGCGGGCGGTGCCGGCCTTGAGTTCCAGCACCCAGCGCACCGGGCCGCCGGAGGGAATCAGCGCGCGCGAGCGCGGGATGGTGTCGGTCGCCACCGAGACGACGCGGCCGTCGGCGCCGACGAAGGCGATGTCGAGGCTGACGTAGGTGTTCTCCATCCAGAAGTTGGCTTCGCCGACGCCGCCCATGTCGAACAGCATGCCGCGGTCCGGGTCGAGCGAGCGGCGGTACATCAGGCCGAGCGCGCGGGCGTCGGGCGTCGCCGCCACCTCGACCTCGAAGGGATAGACGCCGGTCTTCGTGGTGATCGACAGCGGCGAGGTCGGCCCCTCGACCACCTGGGGATCGCCGTCGATCGCCTGCGCGTGCAGCGCGGGCGCCGGTCCGGCGAGAACGAGGAACGAGAAGAGCGCGACGGCGAGGGCGCGGGCGAACGGCTTCGGGGTCATCGGGTGGCTTGCGAATCCGGGGAGGGAACGGTTCGACCGATTCCTCCCCGAAGATTGCCGCCGGATCATGGCGGAACGCGCATGCATCGTCGCGACGGCACGGCGAACGGTGCCGATCGCGGACGATGCCGGCGTCGGTACGACGCCCGTGTCAGTGCGAGGAGGGGATGCCGCCGGGCTGGAGCGGGCGGATCTCGGCGCACATCAGGCCCTTCGGGCCGTCGCCGAAGCGGACCAGCACAACCTGGCCGGGGCGCAGCTCGGTGATGCCGAAGCGGCGCAGCGTCTCCATGTGGATGAAGATGTCCTCGGTGCCGTCGCCGCGGGTCAGGAAACCGAAGCCGCGGATGCGGTTGAACCACTTCACGGTGACCTGCTCGAGTCCGCTCGACGGCGTCACCTGGACGTGGGTGCGCGAGGGCGGCAGCTGCGAGGGATGCACCGCGGTGGTCTCGTCCATCGACAGGATGCGGAGCGCCTGCAGGCCCTTGCTGCGGTTCAGCACCTCGCAGACGACGCGCGAGCCCTCGTAGGCGGTCTGGAAACCGTCGCGGCGCAGGCACGTGACGTGGAGCAGCACGTCCGGCAGGCCGCCCTCGTCGGGCACCACGAAGCCGAAGCCCTTGGAGACGTCGAACCACTTGATCCGGCCGGCGACGACGATGACGTCGAGCGAAGCGTCCTCTTCGGCGGCATAGGCCTCGACTTCGACTTGACCCTTCGCCATGGACCAGCCCCCACGATCGCACTCACCGAAACGGATGTCCGTCCCGCACCGTCGTGATTCCCTAATCGAAGATTACCACCGAAGGCCGGCCCGACTTCAAGGGCGGATCGTGGTAACCGGGGCGTCGGCCGCCGTTTTTTCGCCTCCTTTCCGCCGCGACGCCGGCACGCACCGCTTTGCCGCGTCGCCGTGCGGCCCTATATCGGAGCGATCGACCGCCACCATCCCCCGGGGAACCCACCGATGCGCTACCTGCACACCATGGTCCGCGTCCGCGATCTCGACGAGGCGCTGGACTTCTGGAGCCGCAAGCTCGGCCTCGTCGAGGTGCGCCGCTCCGAATACGAGAAGGGCCGCTTCACGCTGGTCTTCCTCTCCGCTCCCGACGATCTCGAGCGCGCCCGCGCCGGCGCCGCGCCGCTGGTGGAACTGACCTACAACTGGGACCCCGAGGTCTATGGCGAGGGCCGCAACTTCGGTCACCTCGCCTACGAGGTCGACGACATCTACGCCACCTGCACCCGCCTGATGGAGGCCGGCGTGACCATCAACCGCCCGCCGCGCGACGGCCGGATGGCCTTCGTGCGCTCGCCGGACAACATCTCGATCGAGCTGCTGCAGAAGGGCGCGGCCAAGGAGCCGGCCGAGCCGTGGTCGTCGATGCCCAACACGGGCAAGTGGTGAGCGCCCGCCAAGGGAGTTCCCCACCTCCGTAGAATCGCGCAAACGACCGCCCACGGGCGGTCCGTGGACCCGACGATTGCTAAAAAATGCTTGCGTCCCCGGACGCGCCGGTATTCCTTGACGGCGCGTCCGGACGGCCGTCCACCCGGGAGGCACCGCGGTTTTGCGCGGTTCGGACGGCGCACCGGCCCGGCCTTGCCGGTTCCGATGGCCAAGACGGGGAAGACGGGAGCATGCATGTCCGACTGATCGCCGCGGCCTGCGCCGCCATCGTCGTCTCCTCCTGCTCCAGCGTCTACGACACCGCCGACTTCGTCCGCCGCGATCCCGCCAAGCCGGGCGCCACCGCGACGACCGTCGCCGCCACCGATCCGGCGAAGGCGCCGACCACGGAATCCGCCGCCGCGGCACCCGCCGCGAAGCCCGACGCCGCCGCTCCGGCCGCGAAGTCCGATTCCGCTCCGGCCTCCACCGGAGACGGCGCGCCGTCCCCGGTCGCCGCGTCCGCCGCGGAGGCGCCCGCCGCCGCGCAGCCGCGCAGCCTGCTGGCGATGTTCCGCGCGGCCACCGCCGCGCCGGCCGTCGTCGCCGCCGAGGCGGCGGTGAACGACGAGGCCGCCGCGGCGCAATCCGGCAAGACGGGGGCGGCCGCGACGGCCGCGGCGCCCGCCGCTGCGACGACCGCGCCGGCCGCGGCCGCGACCCCCGCTCCGGTCGTCGAGGACGACGGCGGCGACGAGGTTTCCGAGGCCGACCTCGCCGGCGAGGTCGAGGCCGACCCGACCAAGATCGCGGTGCCCGAGGAGCCGATCGACGACGGCCTCGAGCACGACTTCGTCAACGTCTACTCCTCCAAGCCCGACGCTCCGGTCGAAGCGATTCCCGGCCTGCCGGGCGTGTCCTGGGAGGGCAACCTCGTGCTGGCCTCGCGCGGCGACGACGGCGACCCGCGCGGCCTGTTCGGCGGCGAGGACCATCCCTTCGCCCGCACCGTGCCCGGCATCCCGCGCCAGATCGTCCAGGCGGCCAACGGCCTGCTGCTCGCCCATTCGGCGATCAACGTCTCCTGCATCAAGCCGGACCTCCTCGGCCTCGTGCGCCGCGCCGAGGGCCATTTCGGCCACAAGGTGGTCGTGACGTCGGGCTACCGCTCGCCGGCGCACAACCGGCGCGTCCACGGCGCCCGGCATTCGCAGCACATGTTCTGCAACGCCCTCGACCTCTTCATGCCCGGCGTCGCCCGCGACGACCTCGCGCGCTTCTTCTTCGCCCAGCCGGACCGCGGCGGCATCGGGCTCTACTGCCACACCCGGTCGATCCACATCGACACCGGCCGCCGCCGGCAGTGGCGCTGGGCCTGCCGCGGCCGCGGTCGCGGCTGAGCGCCTTCCCGTCCGATCCACCCTGTGCCGAAGGAGACCGCGATGCCGGTGCCCTACGATCCCGCCAACGTCTTCGCCAAGATCCTGCGCGGCGAGATCCCGAACCACACCATCTACGAGGACGAGCACACGCTCGCCTTCATGGACATCATGCCCCAGGCCGACGGCCATGCGCTGGTGATCCCGAAGACGCCGGCGCGCAACCTGCTCGACGCCACGCCCGAGCAGCTCGCCGCGGTGGTCGCGACCACACAGAAGGTGGCGCGCGCGGTCAAGAAGGCCTTCGCCGCACCGGGCGTTCTGGTGATGCAGTTCAACGAGGCGGCCTCCGGCCAGACCGTGTTCCACCTGCACTTCCACGTCGTGCCGCGCTTCGAGGGCACGGAACTCCGCCCGCACGCCGGCGGCGCCACCGACCACGGCGCGCTCGCCGCCCACGCCGCCAAGATCCGCGCCGCCTTGGAAGGCTGACGCGGCGACTCCCGGCTCCGGAATACGAGAAGGGCGCCCGCCGGGGGATCGGTGGGCGCCCTTCTCGTTTCCGCGTGGATCGTATCAGGCCTCGGGGTCGAAGCCCTCGAAGATCATCTGGTCGGCGTGGGCCGCGGCGGTGGCGCGGGCGGCGGGGTTGCGGACGGTCCAGGTCAGCAGCGGCAGGCGCCACTCCTCGCGGACGCGGCGGGCGATCGCGTTCGGCAGCAGGTCGACCCAGTAGCCGACGAACTGGAAGCCCGACCACGGCCGGTGGGCGAGGGCGGCGAGATCGGCGCGCGCGGCGTCGTCGAGGTCGCCGTAGTCGTGCGGGTCGCGGGCGTCGTCGGCGACGATGCCGCGCACGAGCGCAGGCGCGACGACGCCGAAATCCTCGACCATGCGCGGATCGAAGGACATCACCGCGACCGGACCGTCGTAGCGGGCGAGCTTCGCCGCCACCGCCTCGACGAGGTCGCGCTGGCGGGCGCCGAAGCGGCTCTTGACCTCGATCACCAGCGTCGACCGGCCGGCGACGAGGTCGAGCACGTCGTCGAGCGCGGGGATGCGATCGGCCGTCGCCTTGAACGGCACCTTGCGAAGGTCGGCCATGGCGAGGCCGGCGGTCGGCCCGTGGCCTTCCGTCAGGCGGTCGAGCGTATCGTCGTGGAAGACGAAGACCTCGCCGTCGGCGGAGAGGTGGACGTCGATCTCGATCGAGAAGCCGCGGTCGGCGGCGGCGGCCACCGCAGACAGAGTGTTCTCGATCCGGCCGGCGGCCGCGTCGTGGAACCCGCGATGGGCGACCGGACGGGCGGTCAGCCAGCCGAGATCGGACATCACGCGACCTCGACGACCGCGTCGATCTCGACCGCGACGCCGAAGGGCAGGGCGGCGACGCCGAGGGCGCAGCGCGAATGCTTGCCGCGCTCGCCGAGCACCTTGCCCATCAGGTTGGAGGCGCCGTTGATCACCTGCGGGTGGTCGACGAAGTCGGGCGCGGAGTTGACGAAGCCGTTGAGGCGGACGACGCGGACGATCCGGTCGAGGTCGCCGACGGCGGCCTTGACCTGCGCCAGGATGTTGAGCGCGCAGAGTTCGGCGGCGCGCTGGCCCTGTTCGATCGTGAGGCCCGCACCGAGCTTGCCGGCGACCTCCTCGCCCGACGGGCTGCGCGAGATCTGGCCCGACACGAACAGGAGGTTGCCGGTCTGCACGACGGGCACGTAGTTGGCCGCCGGCGCGGGGGCGGCGGGCAGGGCGAGCCCGAGCTCGGCGAGCAGCGATTCGACGACACCGGCCATGGATCGGATCCCTTCCTCAGATGTGGCTGCGCCGGTTCTGACCGATCGCGGGGGGATTGGCAACGACCTCGCCAGCGCGCCGACGGGCCGGCCCCCGACCGCCCGGGGACCATCGCCGACACGGAACGGTGGACCGTGGCGCCGGCTTTAGAAAAAAGCCCGATTGTCCCGTATGGTGCAGCGCGGCGACTCGCATCGCCCGACGACGCGGGCTCTCCCGCCGGAAAGGACCGTCATGAAATTCACCGCCGTGCCCGCGCTCGTGTCGGCGCTCCTCGCGGCCGGACCGGCCCTCGCCGGCGCCGGCCCGCTGACGCCGCACCGGGCGGTCTACGACCTCTCGCTCGCCGGCGGCGCCGGCCTGTCGGAGGACGCGCCGGACATGACGGGCCGGATGGTCTACGAGTTCACCGGCAACGCCTGCGAGGGCTACACCACCAACTTCCGCTTCGTGGTCGCGAGCACCGGCGACGACGGCAGCCGGTCCGTCACCGACCTGCGCACCTCCAACCACGAGGACGCCGACGGCGCCGGCTTCCAGTTCCTGTCGCAGACCTACACCAACCAGGTCCTGACCGAGGACGTGAAGGGCACCGCCGCGAGTGCCGACGGCAAGGTCACGGTCGAGCTCGGCGGCGGGGCGAAGCCCGTCACCTTCGCCGGCACCACGCTTTTCCCGACCGCCCATCTCCTGAAGGTGATCGAGGCCGCCAAGGGTGGCGCGAGCGTGGTCGAGCAGGACGTCTACGACGGCTCCGACGGCGGCGGCCGGGCCTACCGCACCACCACGCTGATCGGCCGCGAGAGCCGCGACGCGGCCCCCGGTCCGGCCGCGAAGATCGGTCCCGTCAGGCACTGGCCGGTCACGGTGTCCTATTTCGACCCGACCGCCACCGGTGACCAGACGCCCGAGTACACCATTGCCTTCCAGCTCTGGGAGAACGGCGTTTCCACCGACATGACCATGGACTACGGCGACTTCGCCCTCGCCGGCCGCCTGATGGGCTACGAGGCACTGCCCGAGGACAAGTGCGACTGAGGTGCAGGGCTACGGGACGGCGCGGTTCGCGGCCGGCGATTGCCTGATCCGCGCCACGACGGGCTTTATCGACGCGCGCCGGCGTGGCAGAGAACGCCCGTGACCTCGCCGATCCGCCATATCGCCGCCGCCGCCTCGCCGCCGCGCGAGGCAGCCGGGCGCCCCGATCCCGAGACCGACCGCCGCTTCATGGCGGCGGCGATCGCGCTCGGGCGTCGCAACCTCGGCCGCGCCTGGCCCAATCCTTCGGTCGGCGCCATCGTGGTCCGGCATGGCCCCGGCGGCCCCGAGGTGGTCGCCCGCGGCACCACCGCGCCCGGCGGCCGGCCGCACGCCGAGGCGGTGGCGCTCACTGCTGCCGGCGAGGCCGCCCGCGGCGCCACCGTCTACGTCACGCTCGAGCCCTGCGCGCACCACGGCCGGACGCCGCCCTGCTCGGAGGCGCTGGTCGCCGCCGGTGTCGCCCGGGTGGTCGCGTCGGTGACCGATCCCGATCCGCGCGTCGCCGGCCGCGGCTTCGCCCATCTCGAGGCCCACGGCATCGCGGTCACCCGCGGCGTGCTCGCCGCCGAGGGTGCCGCGCTGCACGCCGGCCACGTCAGCCGCGTCCGCCGCGGCCGGCCGCACCTGACGCTGAAGCTCGCCGTCTCCGCCGACGGCGCGATCGGCCGGGTCGGCGCCGGGCAGGTGGCGATCTCCGGCCCGCTCGCCCGCGCCTACGCCCACGGCCTCCGCCTCTCCAACGACGCCATCATGGTCGGCGTCGGCACGGTCCTCGCCGACGATCCCGAACTGACCTGCCGGCTGCCCGGCTGCGAGCACCGTTCGCCGGTGCGCGTGGTGCTCGACCCGGCGGCGCGGACGCCGCCGGCCGCCAAGGTGGTGCGCGGCGCCTCCCGCGTCCCCACCTGGATCTTCGTCGCGCCCGACGCCCCCGACGAGCGCATCGCCGCCCTCGGCGCGGCGGGCGCCTCGGTGCTGGTGGCGCCGCGCGCCGGCGAACCCCATCTCTCGGCTGGTCTCGATCTTGCCGACGTGCTCGGCCAGCTCGGCCGCGCCGGCATCACCACGCTGCTCGCCGAAGGCGGCGCGCGCGTCGCCCGGGCGCTGGTCGAGGCCGATCTCGTCGACGAGGCGGCGATCGTCGCCGCTCCGGTCACGGTGGGCGAGGGCGGCGTGCCCGCGCTCGCCGGCCTGCCGCTCTCCCGCCTGCTGGCGGACCCGCGCTACGAAACCCTGGAACGACGCCGACTGGCGGACGATCGCCTCGTCCGCGTCGGCCGCGAGGAGACCGACTGATGTTCACCGGTATCGTCACCGACGTCGGGGAGGTCGTGCGCGTCGACGAACGCGCCACCGGCGTGCGGGCCCGCATGGCCACCGCCTACGACCCCGAGACGATCGCGATCGGCGCCTCGATCGCCTGCTCGGGCGCCTGCCTGACCGTGATCGAGCGCGGCAGCGAGGGCGGCCGCGGCTGGTTCGACGTCGAGGCCTCGGTCGAGACGCTCGCCAAGACCACGCTCGACGAGTGGAAGCCCGGCAAGCGCGTCAACCTCGAGCGCGCGCTGAAGATCGGCGACGAACTCGGCGGTCACATCGTCACCGGTCACGTCGACGCGGTGGCGACCCTGGTCGCCCGCGACGACGTCGCCGACATGGCGCGCCTGACCTTCCGCGTGCCGCACGAACTCGCGCGCTTCGTGGCCGAGAAGGGCTCGGTGACGCTCGACGGCACCTCGCTGACCGTGAACGACGTCGACGGCGACACCTTCTCGGTCATGCTGATCCCGCACACGCTGACCGTCACCACCTGGGGCGAGCGCCGGGCCGGCGACCGCATCAACTTCGAGGTGGACCTGATGGCCCGCTACGTCGCACGGCTGAGGGGGTGAGCGTGGGAGAGGTCGTCGAACTCAGCCGGTCCCCCTTGACCCGATCCGCACAGCGTGGTCTCTCGCGCCGCACCGCCCACACGAAGGAAACGCAAATGGCCGAAACGCCGCATCTGCTCGTCATCGAGGCGCGCTTCTACGACGACATCGCGGACGAGCTGTTCGCCGGTGCGGCCGAGGCGCTGACCGCGCGCGGTGCCACCTTCGACCGCGTCCAGGTGCCGGGCGTGCTGGAGATCCCGGCCGCCCTCGCGATGGCGCTCGACGCCGCCGAGGACGGCGTCGTTTCCTACGACGGCTACGTCCTGCTCGGCTGCGTCATCCGCGGCGAGACCACGCACTACGACATCGTCGCCAACGAGTCCGCGCGCGTGATCATGGAGCTGGTGGTGTCGGAGAGCCTCGCCGTCGGCAACGGCATTCTGACCGTCGAGAACGACGATCAGGCCTGGGCCCGCGCCCGCCGCAACGACAAGAACAAGGGCGGTGCCGCCTCCGAGGCCGCGCTCGCCATGATCGCGCTCCGCGAGCGCTTCGGCGCCTGACCCGACGAGAGCGCCTGCCATGAGCGACATCGGCCGATCGAACCAGCGCCCCGAGCCGCGCCCCGCCAACCAGCGCGGCGCGGCCCGCCTCGCGGCGGTGCAGGCGCTCTACCAGCTGGAGATCGGCGGCGAGGACATCGTCGCCGTCGTCACCGAGTTCGAGGCGCACCGCCTCGGCAAGGAGATCGACGGCGTCGAGTACCGTCAGGCCGACGCGGCGTGGTTCCGTGACATCGTCGCGGGCGTGGTCGGCGAGCAGCGCCGGCTCGATCCGATGATCCACACCGCGCTGGTCGAGGACTGGCCGCTGAAGCGGGTCGACGCCACGCTGCGCGCCATCCTGCGCTGCGGCGCCTACGAGCTCTCCAAGCGTCCGGACGTGCCCGGCCGCGTCATCATCACCGAGTACATCGACATCGCCCGCGCCTTCTTCGGCGACGACGAGCCCAAGCTCGTCAACGGCGTGCTCGACCGTCTCGCCCACGATCTGCGGCCCGACGAGTTCCCGGCCGTCGGCGCCAAGCCGTGACCGGGGCCGACCGGCCCGGGGAGTTCGAGCTGATCGCGCGCGTGTTCGCGCCGCTGGCCGGGGAGGGTGCCTTCGGCCTCGTCGACGACGCCGCCGTGCTGACCCCGCCGCCGGGCGAGGACTTGGTGCTGACCAAGGACGCCGTCGTCGCCGGCGTCCATTTCTTCCCCGACGATCCCTGGGACGCGGTGGCGCAGAAGGCGCTGCGCGTCAATCTCTCCGACCTCGCCGCCAAGGGCGCCCGCCCGCTCGGCTACCTGCTCGGCCTCGGCCTGCCCGACGGCTGGCGCACCGAGGACGCCGAGGCGCTCGGCCGCGGCCTCGCCCTCGACCAGGACGCCTACGGCCTGCGCCTCCTCGGCGGCGACACCGTGCGCTCGCCGGAGCGGCTGATGCTGTCGGTCACCGTGTTCGGCGCGGTGCCGGCCGGGCGGATGGCCCGCCGCGGCGGCGCCACCCCGCGCGACGTGATCGTCGTCACCGGCACGATCGGCGACGCCGCGCTCGGCCTGAAGCTCCGGCTCGATGCGGGTCTTTCCGGCCGGCTCGGCCTCGCCGACGCCGACCGCGACCACCTGCTCGACCGCTACCTGCTGCCGCGACCGCGCTCGGCGGTGGCCGGCGCCGTGCTCGCCCACGCCGGCGGCGCCATGGACGTCTCCGACGGTCTCGTCGGCGACCTCGCCAAGATGGCGGCCGCCTCCGGCGTCGCCATCCGCCTCGACGCCTCCCGGGTGCCGCTGTCGGACGCGGCGCGGGCGGCGATCGCCGCCGACCCGGCGCTGCTGCGCACCGCGCTCGGCGGGGGCGACGACTACGAGATCGCCGTCGCGCTCGACGAGGACGACTGCGACGCCTTCGTCGACGCCTGCCGCGACGCCGGCGTCGCCGCGACGCCGATCGGCCGCGCCGAGGCCGGCCGCGGCGTCACCGTGGTCGGCACCGACGGTGCGGTGATGGATCTCGGCGCCGGCAGCTACGCGCACTTCTGATATCCGTCTCGCAAGGTACAGACTCGTCGGGGCGTTGCGAGGTCTCGGCCTTTCGGCCGGCGCCCGGTCGGGCGCTTCTCGCCCACAAGGCTCCGACCAAAGGTCTGAACCTTGCGGGCTCGCTACGAGACCGATCCGGCGAACCGGATTTCCGCCACACCGCCGTGGTTCGATCGTCCGCTCGGTAAGGGTGGTCGATGCGGTTCCTGGGTCTGATCGCGGGCGTGACGTCGCTGGCCGTGGGCACGGCGAGCCTCGTGCACGCGCTGCCGACGGTGACCGCCGCCGCCCGCTTCGCCTCCGCCGCCGCCGGTCTCGACCCGCTGACGACGCTCGCGGTGGTGCGCGCCAGCGCCGCCGGCTCGGTGATCGCGGATCTCCGCGCCGCGGTGGCGGCCGACGACCGCGAACTCGCCGACAGCCTGCTCGCCCTCGCCGACGCCCGCGACATCGCCGTACCGGCGGATCTCCGCGCCGCCGTCGCCGACCTCGCCGCGCCGACCGCAACGGTCCTGCGCGGCCTGCGCGACTTCGGCGGCGGCGCACTCACCGGATCGGCCGAGAGCCTCGCCGGCTTCGCCGGCGTCGCCACCGCCGACCTCCTGGTGATCGGCGACGTCCGCGATCTCGGTCGCGAGGCCGCGGTCTGGGCCGGCGGCGGCGAGCCGGACCTCCTCGTCGCCGGACTGTCGGCGGTGGGGATCGCGCTCACGGCCGGCACGGTCGCGACGGCGGTCTCGACGGTCGCGAGCGCGGGGGCGACCGCGCCGATGGCCGGTGGCGCCGCGACGGCACGCGGCGGGCTCAGCGTCGTCAAGGCGGTGCTGAAGGCGCCGGTGAAGGCCGGGGAGGCCGGCGGACGGGGCCTCCGCCGCATCCTGGTGCCGCTGGTGGACGACGCCGTCGACCCGTCCGCGCTCGCGCGCGCCGCCTCGGCCTTCGACATCGCCGATCCCGGGGCGGCCGTCCGCGTCGCCCGCGAGGCGGTCGACCTGCGCAAGGCCGGCCGCATCGGCGCCGTCGCCGCCGACTTCGCCGCGGTGCGGGCGGCCTCGGGCCTGCGCACGGCGGTCTGGCTCGGCGGCCGGGTCGAGACCCCCGCCGACCTCGCCCGCGGCACTGCCCGGCTGACGCGACTCGGCGACAAGGGGCTGGCGGTGACGTGGCGGCTCGGCGACCTCGTGGTCGGCGGCGTCCTCCGACTCGCCGGGCTGGTGTGGGACGTGCTCGCCACCGCGGTCGGCGCGGTGCTCGGCCTCGCCTTCGGGGCGGCGCGGCTCGGCCGCTCGCTCGGCCGCATCGGCCGGGCCGGACGGCGGAAATGGCGGATTTCCGCGCGCCGCGCGGGTGTTTCCGTTTGACAGCGGCCCCTCGCTCCTCTATGCACCCGCCATCGCGCGGGTCGCCGGCAACGGGGGCCCGCGCGGTTGTTCACGCACCCGCGGTGAGGATGCCACGCTTGCATCCGAACCTGTCGGTCCGGCCCCGGCTCGTCCGGGGATGGGACAGAGGAGGGCGTGTGTCCTGACAATATCCTAGACCAAGAACGGGATACGCGATGTCCAAGCGCCATAGCGCCAAGTACAAGATCGACCGTCGCCTCGGCGAGAACCTCTGGGGTCGCCCGAAGAGCCCGGTCAACAAGCGCGAGTACGGCCCCGGCCAGCACGGCCAGCGCCGCAAGGGCAAGCTCAGCGACTTCGGTCTGCAGCTGCGCGCCAAGCAGAAGCTGAAGGGCTACTACGGCGACCTCAGCGAGAAGCAGTTCTACAAGATCTACGAGGAAGCGGTCCGCATGCGCGGCGACACCTCGGAGGCCCTGATCGGCCTGCTCGAGAGCCGCCTGGACGCGGTCGTCTACCGCGCCAAGTTCGTGCCGACCCCCTTCGCCGCCCGCCAGTTCGTCAACCACGGCCACGTCAACGTCAACGGACGTCGCGTCACGGTTCCGAGCTTCCGCTGCAAGCCGGGCGACGTGATCGAGGTCCGTCAGAAGTCCAAGGAGATGACCCTGGTGCTCGAGTCGGTCGGCCTCGCCGAGCGCGACGTGCCGGAGTACATCGAGGCGGATCACTCCAAGCTGGTCGCCAAGTACGTGCGCGTCCCCGGCCTCGGCGACGTGCCCTACGCGGTCCGCATGGAGCCGAATCTGGTCGTCGAGTTCTACTCGCGCTGATCCGGCGAAGGCGGCGCCTTGCTCCGCCCGCCCCGCAGTTCCGGAAGGCCGCCCGCAAGGGCGGCCTTTTCGCTTGTGGAAACGAGGCGCTTCCACGACGCCTTGACCCCGGGTCGGATCCGCCCGCATCCTGAATGGATTGCAGGGGGAAATTCATATGACCATTCGTCGTGCCGCCGCGCTTCTCGCGGCCGTCGTCGCCGTCGCAGCGCCCGCCGCCGCGCCGGCGGCCACGGTGGGGTTCGCCGCATATCCCGGCGACCTCGCCAACCCCGAACGCGGCTGGTGGGCCTTCCTGTCGGACGACTTCGCGTCGCTGACCGCGGAGGGCGCCGACGCCTTCGCCTCCCGAGGCCTGACACTGGGTTACGCGCTGATCCGCCTCGACGACTACCGCGACGCCGACATCCCCAACGCCGTGCTCACCGACATCGACCGGGCCTTCAACCTGGTGCAGTCGCGCGGGCTGAAGGTCGTATTGCGGGTCGTCTACAACAACCCAGGGGAAGACGAGCCCGACGTACGCGACGCGCCGCTGGCGCGGGTGCTGCGCCACATCGCCCAGTTGAAGCCGGTGATCGCGATCCACTCCGACGTGATCGCGGTCTGGCAGGCCGGCTTCATCGGCCTTTGGGGCGAGGGTCACGGCTCCACCAACGGTCTCGACGATCCCGCCGCCAAGCGCCGCATCCGCGACGCCCTGCTCGCCGCATTGCCAAAGGGGCGCCTGCTGCAGTGGCGCCGCCCGGAGGACCTGATCGCCTGGGCCGGCGAGAAGGGCGGGGCGGCGAAGATCGCCCGCATAGGCGTCCACAACGACTGCTTCCTCGCGTCCGACATCGACGTCGGTACCTATTCGGACGACCCGGTGGTGCGCGCCCGCCAGCGCCGCTTCGTGGCGAAGCAGTCGGCCACCACCATCTTCGGCGGCGAGACCTGTGAGCCGGACAAAGACGCGACGCCGCGGATGACCTGCAACGACATCCTGCGCGAAGGCGCGACGTTCCACGTCGTCACCCTCGGCCGCGACTACTACCCTCCCTTCCACGACGCATGGAGGGCCGGCGGCTGCTTCGACAAGGTGGAGCGCTCGCTCGGCTACCGGCTGGTGCTGACGACCGCCTCGGCCCCGGCCAAGTTGAAGCGCGGCGCCGCCTTCGCCGTCTCGATCGGCCTGCGCAACGACGGCTGGTCGCGCGTGCCCAATCCGCGGCGGCTGGTGGTGACGCTGGTACACCGGCAGACAGGCTTCACCCATACGGTAGTCGACGGTGACGCGCAGTCGGTTCTGCCGAAGTCGCCGGCGCGGATCTTCAACGGCCGCACCAAGCTGCCGGCGGACGCCCCGGCCGGCGCCTACGACGTCGTCGTCGCCGCGCCGGATCCGGCGGTCCTGCTCGCCGGCGACCCACGCTACGCGGTGCGCTTCGCCAATGCCGACCGGCCCGCCCGCGGCCAGCGCTGGGACGCCGTGGAAGGCCACTTCGTCACCGGCCTCGCGGTGACGCTGGCGCCCTGAACGTCCGCCGCGAAACGAGAGAAAGCCGCCCGGTTTCCCGAGCGGCTTCCTCCGGCCGTCCGACGGCGATGAAGGGGTGGGGGGCGTATCACTCCATCGCAGCCCGGACGGCGACCGGCGCCGCAGGGCGGCAGCCGGTTTCCGGGATTTCGGATCGCCGTCACCGGTGCGGAGCCCCGCGGCCGGTCCGGGCGATTCGCGCCGCCGGCATCGGATCGAACCGGCCGGCGGCGGCATATGGTGGGTGAAGTCGGGGCGCGCGGGCGCGTCCCTCCTCCCGTCGGGGGGATAACCAGCGAGTGGCCGCGTGGTTCCGTCCCGCCGCAGAAAAAAGTTGGCGCCCGCTCCGTCGCGCGGCCGGAAATGCGAAACGGCGGCCCGGGAAACCGGACCGCCGTCGCGATTGGAGGGGAAGAAAGACCGGGGACCGGCTCAGGCCGGGGTCTTCACCGGGACGCCGGCGCCCTTGAGGTGGCCGAGGAGCTCGCCCTGCTGGAACATTTCGCGGACGATGTCGCAGCCGCCGACGAACTCGCCCTTGACGTAGAGCTGCGGGATGGTCGGCCAGTTGGTGTAGCTCTTGATGCCGTTGCGCAGATCGTCGCTCTCGAGCACGTTGACGCCCTTGTAGGGCACGCCGAGGTAGTTGAGGATCTGCACGACCTGACCGGAGAAGCCGCACATCGGGAAGTCGGGCGTGCCCTTCATGAAGAGCACGACGTCGTTGGACTTCACTTCGTTGTCGATGAAGGCGTGGATGGCTTCGGACATCTGGTTTTCCTCGTCTGCCGGGGTCAAGGCCCGGAGGCCGGTATCTGCGTGAGCGATCGTATCACCGTCACGGCGCGCTGGTCTGCAGGGCGAGCGCGTGGAGCTGGCCGCCCATCTTGCCCTTCAGCGCGTCGTAGACGATCTGGTGCTGCTTGACGCGGGTGAGGCCGCGGAAGCTCTCTGACACGACGATGGCGGAGTAGTGGTCGCCGTCGCCGGCGAGATCGCGGATCTCGATCCTCGCGTCGGGGAGGGCCTCCCGGATCATCGCCTCGATCTCGCGCGCCTGCATCGCCATCGTCGTACCATCCGTCGTCGTCGCCGGGCGAGGTTCAGACGAACTCGCCGCCCATGAAACCCGGGAACCAGCCCTCGTGGGCGGTCCGGAGCGCTGCGATAGATATGGACCCGGCCGCGCCGAGGCGCAACGAGTCGCCGCCGACCGTGCCGATCGCGACCACCGGCACACCGGCCGCCGCGGCGTCCGCGACGATCGCCGCGGCTGTGCCGGCCGGCACCGTGACGACGTAGCGCGCCTGATCCTCGGCGAACAGGGCGACGTGCGGCGTCACGCCGTCGAGGACGACGTCGGCGCCGAGCCCGCCCTTCATCGCCATTTCGGCGAGCGCGGTGCCGAGGCCGCCGTCGGAGACGTCGTGGCAGGCGGTGACGCGGCCGGCCCGGATCAGGCCGCGGATGAAGTCGCCGTTGCGCTTCTCGACCGCGAGGTCGACCGGCGGCGGCGCGCCGTCCTCGCGGCCGAGGCATTCGCGCAGGTAGAGCGACTGGCCGAGGTGGTCGCCATGGCCGCCGACCAGCAGGATCTCGTCGCCGGCCGCCTTGAAGCCGTAGGTCGCCATCTGCCGCCAGTCGGGCAGCAGGCCGACGCCGACGATCGCCGGGGTCGGCAGGATCGGCTGACCGTTGGTCTCGTTGTAGAGCGAGACGTTGCCGGAGACGATCGGGAAGTCGAGCGCGCGGCAGGCCGCACCCAGGCCCTCGATGGCGCGGACGAACACGCCCATCACCTCGGGCTTCTCGGGGTTGCCGAAGTTGAGGTTGTCGGTCACCGCGATCGGGTCGGCGCCGACGGCGGTGATGTTGCGCCAAGCCTCGGCCACCGCCTGCTTGCCGCCCTCGAAGGGATCGGCGTCGCAGTAGCGCGGCGTCACGTCGGCGGACATGGCGAGCGCCTTGTCGGTGCCCTCGACGCGGACGACGCCGGCGTCGCCGCCGGGGATGGTCGCCGAGTTGCCCTGCACCAGCGTGTCGTACTGCTCGTAGACCCAGCGGCGGGACGAGCCGTCCGGCGAGCCGACGACGGCGGCGAGCGCGGCGGGAAGGTCGTTCGGCGCCGGCACGTCGGCGGCCGGCAGGAACGGCTTCGGCGTCGGCGCGACCCACGGACGGTCGTATTCGGGCGCCTCGTCGCCGAGCTCCTTGATCGGCAGGTTCGCGACCTCGACGCCCTGGTGCTTCACGCGGAAGCGCAGGTCGTCGGTGGTCCGGCCGACGACCGCGAAGTCGAGTTCCCACTTGGTGAAGATCGCCTTGGCGACGTGCTCGAGCGACGGCTCGAGCACCATCAGCATGCGCTCCTGGCTCTCGGACAGCATCATCTCGTAGGCCGTCATCCGCTCCTCGCGGACCGGGACGGCATCGAGGTCGAGCTCGATGCCGAGGTCGCCCTTGGCGCCCATCTCGACGGCCGAGCAGGTCAGGCCGGCCGCGCCCATGTCCTGGATCGCGATCACGGCGCCCGACGCCATCAGCTCGAGGCAGGCCTCGAGCAGGCGCTTCTCGGTGAAGGGGTCGCCGACCTGCACGGTCGGGCGCTTCTCCTCGATCTGCTCGTCGAACTCGGCCGAGGCCATGGTGGCGCCGCCGACGCCGTCGCGGCCGGTCTTGGCGCCGAGATAGACCACCGGCAGGCCGACGCCCTTGGCTTGGCTGAGGAAGATGCCGTCGCGGTTGGCGAGCCCGAGCGCGAAGGCGTTGACGAGGCAGTTGCCGTTGTAGCGGCGGTGGAAGTTGACCTCGCCGCCGACGGTGGGCACGCCGAAGGAGTTGCCGTAGCCGCCGACGCCGGCGACGACGCCCGCCACCACGTGGCGCGTCTTCGGATGCGACGGCTCGCCGAAGCGCAGCGCGTTCATCGCCGCGATCGGCCGCGCGCCCATGGTGAAGACGTCGCGCAGGATGCCGCCGACGCCCGTCGCCGCGCCCTGGTAGGGCTCGATGTAGGACGGGTGGTTGTGGCTCTCCATCTTGAAGACGGCAACCTGACCGTCGCCGATGTCGATCACGCCGGCGTTCTCGCCCGGGCCGATGACGACCTTCTCGCCGGTGGTCGGCAGCGTCTTAAGCCACTTCTTCGAGGACTTGTAGGAGCAGTGCTCGTTCCACATCGCCGAGAAGATGCCGAGTTCGGTGAAGCTCGGCTCGCGGCCGATCAGCTCCAGGATCTTGGCGTATTCGTCGGGCTTCAGGCCGTGGGCGGCGATCAGCTCGGGCGTGATGGGACGGTCGTTGGAGATCACGGGGAACGGGCCTCGTCGCGGGCGGCTGCGTTGGGCGAGGGGATAGACCGGATGCGGCGGTTGCGCAAGGAAGGAGGGCGAGGGCGGGGTGGCCGTGTGGTAGGCTGTCGCCCGCACCGACGCGAGGTGGAGCGCAATGTCCTCGTTTGCACGCCAGGACGACACCATGTCCGTGGACGAGTTCCTCGCCGTGGAAGCCGGAGTTCCGGACGGCGAGAAGTGGGAGCTGTTGGGTGGCGTCCTTTGGAAGATGATGGCCGGCGGCACCATGGCGCACAACGTCATCATCCAGAACATCGCTGGCGCCCTCCGGTCCCGCTTGCGCGCCGTCGGCTCGCCGTGCCGGCCGTTCACGGAGAACCTGAAGATCGTCCGCCCCGAACTCGGACTCGCGGCCTATCCCGACGTCGTCGTCGACTGCGGGCCGTTCGACCCCGCCGCGACGGCGCTCTCGGAGCCGAGCGTGCTGGTCGAGGTCCTGTCTCCCGCCACCCGTGCCAAGGACATCGGTGAGAAGGGACCGCTCTACCGACGCATTCCGTCGGTGAAGCACATCCTGTTCGTCGCGCAGGCAACCCCCGAAATCGAGATTTACGGCGTGGCCGGCGACGGCTTCCAGGTCAGACGCCTCCAAGGCCTCGAGGAGATCGTCCACCTGGAGGCGCTCGGTATGACGCTGTCGATGCGGGAGATCTACCAGGATCTCTTCGCGTAGAGAGCGATCGCGGCTCGCGCGAACGCCCCCACCATCACGCCGCCAGCGTCTCGACCACGCTCTCGAACAGCGCGCCGCCGTCTAGGCCGCCGTGGATCGCCTCGACGAGATTCTCCGGGCGCGACATCATGCCGGGCACGTTGCCGATCCGGTCAGCCCGCGAAGGGCTTGGCCGGCTCCGAACCGGAGAACAGCCGCCAACGCCATCCGTCCCCGGACCGTACGAACACGGCCGTGAGACGGTAGGGGAAACGGTCGGTCGCATCGGCGCCGGTCGCCATCAGGTCGCCCTCGGCGAAAAGCCACGCCGTCTCGCCGTTCGCCTCCACCGCGAAGGTGGCGAAGTCGAAGCCGTAGCGCACCGGCCGCGCGAACAGCTTGCCGAACAGGTGGACGAGGGCCTCCCGGCTGTCGGCGATCTCGCCGGGTTCCGAGCCGACCAGCCGGAAGCCCGGCGACCAGATCTCGTCGACGATGGCGGGATCGCGCGCCGTCAGGAGTGCGGAGAACCGTTCGATCCTCTGCCGGATCGCCTCGCGGGTGTCCTCGATCAAGGCCGTCCTCCTCCCGTTTCGGCCGGCGAGACCTTCGGACGTCACGCCGCCAGCGTCTCGACCACGCTCTCGAACAGGCCGCGGCCGTCGAGGCCGCCGTGGATCGCCTCGACGAGGTTCTCCGGGTGCGGCATCATGCCGAGCACGTTGCCTCGCTCGTTGAGCACGCCGGCGATGTCGTTGACCGAGCCGTTCGGGTTGGTGCCCTCGGCATAGCGGAAGGCGACGCGGCCCTCGCCCTCGACGCGGGCGAGCGTCTCGGCGTCGGCGAAGTAATTTCCGTCGTGGTGGGCGACCGGGCAGCGGATCACCTGACCGCTGGCATAGGCGCGGGTGAAGTCGGTGTCGGCGTTGGCGACCGACAGCTTCACCTCGCGGCAGACGAAGCGCAGGCTGGCATTGCGCATCAGCACGCCCGGCAGTAGCCCGGCTTCGGTGAGGATCTGGAAGCCGTTGCAGACGCCGAGGACGCGCACGCCCGCCGCCGCCTTCGCCGCGACGTCGCGCATGGCCGGCGAGCGCGCCGCGATGGCGCCGCAGCGCAGGTAGTCGCCGTAGGAGAAGCCGCCGGGCAGCACGATCAGGTCGACGTCCGGCACCACCGGGTCCTGGTGCCACACCACCGTCGGCGCCCGCCCGGTGATCTTGGCGAGGGCGGCGACCATGTCGCGGTCACGGTTGGAACCGGGGAAGAGGACGACGGCCGAGCGCATCGCGGGTCTCCGAGCCTTGGGATTTCGCGGCTTCCTCTGTCATGGAATCGCGGCGAAGTCCAGGAAGACCGGCCCCGCGGCGGCGGCACCCCTGGACGGATCGGCGCCGCCGCCCGATGTTCGGGCGAGGGACGGCGCGGCAGGCGCCGGACGAGGAAGAGGCGAGGGGAGAGATGCGCGGGATCGTGGTCGCGGCCGTGGCCGTACTGCTCGCGGGTGGAGCCGCAACGGCTGCGGAAACGCGGAGCGTGTTGCTCTTGGAGCCGCAGTTCGACAGTTCGGCCGCCGACGGCCAGACCGCCGAAATGGAAGCGGCCGACCGCGTGCGGATCGCGGCCGTCGGGGCGCGGCTCGAAGCGATGCTGCGCGCCTCGGCCGACTACCGACCGGTCGATGCGCCGGACGTCGCCAGGGAGATCGCCAACTACAACATCGGCTCCTGCGGGCGCTGCGAGCTGATGCTCGGCCGCAAGGCCGGCGCCGATCTCGTGGTCGTCACGTCGGTTCAGAAGCTGTCGAGCATGCTGATCAACGTGTCGGCGGCGATCTACGCCGTTTCCGACGGGGCGGCGGTGGCCGCCGGCACGGTCGTGATCAACGCCGACACCGACGAGGACTGGCGCCGTGCGGTCGACCGGCTGGCGACGCGGCGTCTCGGCCTGCCGATGCCGTGACGGCCATGCTCACGGCATCAGGAAGACGACGGCGAGCAGGCTGGCGACCAGCGGCACGCCGACGAAGATCGCCGCCTTCACCAGCATGAAGCGGACGATGCGGCCGGTGTCGTCGCCGGGCGCGGCCACGGGCTCAGCCCAGGATCTCGACGGCGTAGTTCTCGACCACGGTGTTGGCGAGCAGCTTCTCGCACATGGCCGCGACTTCGGCGCGCGCCTTGTCCGGGTCGGTCTCGGCGAGCACGAGGTCGACGATCTTGCCCTGACGGGCGCCCTCGACGCCGGCGAAGCCGAGGCCCTTCAGGGCGCCTTCGATCGCCTTGCCCTGGGGATCGAGCACGCCGTTCTTGAGGGTGATGGTGACGCGCGCTTTCATGGCCGCTCCGCTATCGGGTCCCGGTCGCCGCCGACGGCGATCCCTTCGCTGCGAGCGGCGCGTAGCATGGCCCCGTCGAGACTGGCAAGGGCGGATCGCGCGGCGCGGTTGGAGCCACCGGCCGCGCGGGACGAAAAAGGCCCGCCGGAGCGTCTCCGGCGGGCCCGATCGGTGCGCGACACGGCGGCGGTGCCGCCGGCGCGGATCACTTGACGAGGGTCGGCCCCGGGCCGCGCGGCTGCTCCGGCTCGTTGAGGATGCCGAGGCGGCGCGCCACTTCCTGGTAGCTCTCGAGCAGGCCGCCCATGTCCTTGCGGAAGCGGTCCTTGTCGAGGCGGTCGTTGGTGGCGATGTCCCAGAGGCGGCAGTTGTCCGGGCTGATCTCGTCGGCGACGACGATGCGCATCATGTCGCCTTCCCAGAGCCGGCCGCACTCCATCTTGAAGTCGACCAGCTTGATGCCGACGCCGAGGAAGAGGCCGGCCAGGAAGTCGTTGACACGGATGGCGAGCGCCATGATGTCGTCGATCTCCTGCGGCGTCGCCCAGCCGAAGGCCGTGACGTGCTCTTCCGACACCATCGGGTCGTTCAGCGCGTCGTTCTTGAAGTAGAACTCGATGATCGAGCGCGGCAGCTGCGTGCCTTCCTCGATGCCGAGGCGCGACGACAGCGAGCCGGCCGCGACGTTGCGGACCACGACCTCGAGCGGGATGATCTCGACCTCGCGGATCAACTGCTCGCGCATGTTGAGCCGTTTGATGAAATGGGTCGGGATGCCCATGTTGTTGAGGTGCGTGAAGACGTACTCGGAGATGCGGTTGTTCAGCACCCCCTTGCCGTCGATGATCTCGTGCTTCTTGGCGTTGAAAGCCGTCGCATCGTCCTTGAAGTGCTGAATCAGCGTCCCGGGCTCGGGACCTTCGTAGAGGATCTTGGCCTTGCCCTCGTAGATGCGCCGGCGGCGGTTCATGGGAATGTACCGTGGTGTGTTGATGAAATCCATCAGGCCGGGGGCTCCGGATCGGGTTCGTGAACGACGGCCGCGTGCCTCGGCGCTGTGCCAAGCGAAGAAAGCGGGTCGAACACACGTCCGCCCGCTCCCCGACAGCTGGCGCGGACACTACCCGATCGTTCACCCCGCGGCAATCCCGAAGTCGCAGCGTTCCGGGCGGGGCGGCCCTGCCCGAAAAGCGGATCTCGGGTCGTGCCCGACGGCCCGCACCGTGCCCGGCCTGCGACCGACTACGTCGGGCGTCTCGGTTGATTTGGTTCGATGCCGTCTATATGCAAGGCCGCAACCGGAACCCATATGATCGATGAGCGGTCCGTTTACGCGGGGGAGAATGCCATGACGACGTTCGACAAGCGCGAACAGGGCTTCGAGAACAAGTTCGCCCACGAAGAAACCAAGCGGTTCCGCGCCGTCGCGCGCCGCAACAAGCTGCTCGGGCTGTGGGCGGCCGAGTTGATGGGCCTCTCGGGCGAGGCCGCCGCGGCCTACGCCCTTACCGTCGTCCAGGCGGACTTCGAGGAGGCCGGCGACGACGACGTGTTCCGCAAGGTCAAGGCCGACCTCGCCGACAAGTCCGTCGCGCAGTCGGACCACCAGATCCGGCGCACCATGGACGAACTGCTCGCCACCGCGATCCAGCAGATCGAGACCGAGGCCTGACAGGCCGGCGCCGCGCCACGGGGAGGGGGCCATGACCGTCGGTCCGAGGGACGTGCTGACCGGCGGTGTCGCCTGCGGCTGGTGCAGCCTGCCGGAACCGATGGTCGGCGAAGCACTGGTCAGGGCCGGGTTTCCGGCCGTCCTGGTCGACATGCAGCACGGCATGGCCGACCTCGCCGCCGCCTTCTCCCTGATCGCGGCGATCCAGCGCAGCGGCGGCCACGCGATCGTCCGCATTCCCGTCGGCGACAACGCCACCGCCTCGCGCCTGCTCGACGCGGGCGCCGCGGCCATCGTGGCGCCGATGATCGAGAGCGTCGAGGACGCCGCCGCCTTCGCGTCCTTCGTCAAGTATCCGCCGCTCGGCAACCGGTCCTGGGGGCCGTCGCGCGCGCTGCAGCTGTCCGGCGAAGGCGCGGAGAGCTACCGCACCGGGGCCAACGGGACCACGCTGGCGATCGCGATGATCGAGACGGCGCGCGCCCTCGAAGCGATCGGCGACATCCTGGCCCTCCCCGGCATCGACGGCGTCTTCGTCGGCCCGTCGGACCTCTCGATCGCGCTCAGCGACGGCGCTGCGATGGACATCGATTCGCCCGCAAACCTCGCCGCCTTCGACCGCATCGTCGCCGCCACCCGGGCGGCCGGCAAGATCGCCGGGATCTACGGCGCCAGCCCCGCCCACGTGCGCCGCTACCGCGCCATCGGCTTCGACTTCGTCACCCTGATGAGCGACACCGGGCTGCTCGCCGCCGGCGCGGCGGCCGCGCTCGCCGAATCGCGCGGCTGACGTTCTGCGTCACCAGGATCAGAGCCGCGCCAGCAGCGTCACGAATCGGGTCAGTCCCTCGGGCCAAGGGCCGTGGCCGGACGCGGCGTTGATGTGGCCGGCCTCGCCGGCGTCGACCAGCAGCGAGCCCCAGGCGGCGGCGATGTCGTCGGCCCGGGCGAAGTCGCAAAAGGGGTCGTTGCGGCTCGCCACCAGCATCGAGGGAAACGGCAGGGGCTCGCGCGGCACCGCGGCGAAGCTGCGCGAAACCGTGGCCGGCATGTCGTCGCGCTCGGTGTCGGCCGGCGCGACCAGGAAGGCGCCCTTGACGCGGAGCGGCGGGAACGCTGCGGCGGCGTGGGCGACCGCGACGCAGCCGAGCGAATGGGCGACCAGCACCACCGGCCGGTGCGCCGCCGCGACGGCGTCGGCGATTCGCGAGGCCCAGCGCTCCCGGTCGGGGGCGTCCCAGTCGTCCTGGACGACGCGCCGCGCCGTCGACAGCCGGGATTCCCAGCGGGTCTGCCAGTGGTTCGGGCCGGAGTCGCCGAGCCCGGGCACGATGAGGATGTCGCAGTCGCCCGATTTCATGGCGCGACAGTGCCAGCCCGATCCCGACACGGCAAGTCGTCGCGTTCCCCGCAGGGGCTCTGGTGCGGCAACGCATTGCGTCGTATCCGGTGTGGATGGAATCCCATTCTCATCTTCCCTTGCCGGCGGCCCGCGCCGCCGCCCGGCTGCTGGCGGTGGCGTCCGCGATCGGCGGGTCCGTCGGGTCGATCGCGATCGGCACCGGCGGCCTCGTCGGCGCCACGCTGCTGCCGCCCGAGCAGCGCTCGCTGGCGACGCTGCCGGTGACCGCCTTCGTGGTCGGCTCGACGCTGGCGGCGGTGCCGTCGGCGCTGGCGATGCGCCGCGTCGGGCGCCGGGCCGGCTTCGTCGGCGGCGCAGCAATCGGGGCGGTGGCCGCCCTCGCCGCCGCCGCGGCCATCTCGGCCGGGCTGTTCTGGACCTTCTGCCTGGCGATGATCGGCCTCGGCGCCGCCTCGTCCTTCGGGCAGCAGTACCGCTTCGCCGCCGCCGACGCGGCGCCGGCCGCCTTCAAGCCGAAGGCGATCTCCTGGGTGCTGGCGGGCGGCATCGTCACCGGCGTTGTCGGACCGCAGGTCTCGATCCACGCCCGGGCCCTGATGCCCGACGCGCCCTACGCCGGACCCTACGCCGCGCTGGCGGCGATCTTCGTCGTGACCGCCCTGATCCTGTCGCGCCTCGTGGTGCCGCCGCCGCGGCCCGTGACGGCCGGCGGCGAGGGCGGACGTCCGCTCGGCGCGATCCTGCTCGAGCGGCGCTTCCTCACTGCGCTGCTCTCGGCCACCGCCTCCTACGCGCTGATGACGCTGGTGATGACGGCCTCGCCGCTGGCGATGATCGAGCACGGCCACGACCACGCCGACACCCAGCACGCGATCCAGTGGCACGTGATCGCGATGTTCGCGCCGAGCTTCTTCACCGGCTCGCTGATCGCCCGTTTCGGCAAGTCCATGGTGGCGGCCGCCGGGCTGCTGATCATCGCGCTCGCCGCCACGGTGGCGCTGACCGGGACGGCGCTCCTCCACTTCTACGTCGCGCTGGTGCTGCTCGGCCTCGGTTGGAACTTCGGTTTCATCGCCTCCACCGCGATGGTGGCCGAACTCTATCGCCCGCAGGAGGCGTTCCGGGTCCAGGCGGCCAACGAGTTCCTGCTGTTCGGGCTGGTCGCGCTCGCCTCGTTCGGTTCGGGCAAGCTGCTCGCCTCCGGCGGCTGGGACGCGGTCAACCTGATCGTCTTCCCGATCGTCGCGGTCGGCCTGATGGCGATCTCGGCGGACGCCGTCGCGGCGCGCCGGGCCGGTCGGACGCTGCCGTAACATTCGGCAGCCGAACGGTCTTTCCCGACCTTGACGGGGCCCCGTCACCCGATACGGTAGGCCGGCCCGGCGGCCCTCGCGCCCCCGGGGAGTCTCCACGCCGGACCGCGGCGGAAAGGGGAGGGCAACATCCCTCGCGGCCCGGAAAAGGGTGTGAGTCGCCCGGCTGCCCGTCTCGGCGCGGCCGGGGCTTCGGGAGGGATCATGAACGCACTTTACTTGGTGATCGTGTGCGGACTGCTGTCCATCGTCTACGGTGTGTGGGCGATCCGGTCCGTGATGGCGTCCGACGCGGGCAACGCGCGGATGCAGGAGATCTCGGGCTACGTACGCGAGGGCGCCCAGGCCTATCTGCGGCGTCAGTACACCACCATCGGCGCCGTCGGCGTCGTCATCTTCGTGGTGGTCGGATTCCTCCTCGGCTGGCCGGTGGCCGCGGGCTTCGCCATCGGCGCGATCCTCTCGGCGGTGGCCGGCTTCATCGGCATGAACGTCTCCGTGCGCGCCAACGTGCGCACCGCCGCGGCCGCGATGCAGTCGCTCGCCGGCGGCCTCGACATCGCCTTCAAGGCGGGCGCGGTGACCGGCATGCTGGTGGCGGGCCTCGCCCTCCTCGGCGTCGCGGTCTACTACGCCATCCTGACCGGCCCGATGGGCCACGCCCCGACCGACCGCGTCGTCGTCGACGCGCTGGTGGCGCTCGGCTTCGGCGCCTCGCTGATCTCGATCTTCGCCCGTCTCGGCGGCGGCATCTTCACCAAGGGTGCGGACGTCGGCGGCGACCTCGTCGGCAAGGTCGAGGCCGGCATTCCCGAGGACGACCCGCGCAACCCCGCCACCATCGCCGACAACGTCGGCGACAACGTCGGCGACTGCGCCGGCATGGCGGCCGACCTGTTCGAGACCTACGCGGTCACCGTGGTCGCGACCATGGTGCTGGCGGCGATCTTCTTCGCCGGCCAGGACGTCGTCGCCTCGACGATGCTCTACCCGTTGGCGATCTGCGGCATCTGCATCGTCACCTCGATCATCGGCACCTTCTTCGTCCGGCTCGGCGCCAACAACTCGATCATGGGCGCGCTCTACAAGGGCCTGTGGGCGACCACGCTGTTCTCCGCCCTCGGCGTCGGCGCGGCGACCTCGCTGACCGTCGGCTGGGGCCCGATCGGCGCCGTCAACGCCGCCGGCCTGCAGGTGACCGGCTGGAACCTGTTCTTCTGCGGCATCCTCGGCCTCGCCGTTACCGGCGCGATCGTCTGGATCACAGAATACTACACCGGCATCGGCTTCCGGCCGGTGCGCTCGATCAGCCAGGCCTCCGTCACCGGCCACGGCACCAACGTGATCCAGGGCCTCGCCGTCTCGCTCGAGTCGACGGCGCTGCCGACGATCGTGATCGTGATCGGCATCGTCGCCACCTACCAGCTGGCCGGCCTGTTCGGCACGGCGATCGCGGTCACCACCATGCTCGGCCTCGCCGGCATGATCGTGGCGCTCGACGCCTTCGGCCCGGTGACCGACAACGCCGGCGGCATCGCCGAGATGGCCGGCCTGCCCAAGGAGGTCCGCCACACCACCGACGCCCTCGACGCCGTCGGCAACACCACCAAGGCGGTGACCAAGGGCTACGCGATCGGCTCGGCCGGCCTCGGCGCCCTCGTGCTGTTCGCGGCCTACAACTCGGACCTGCAGTATTTCGTCACCCGCGCCAACGAGGCGGGCGCGACGGAATACCAGTACTTCAAGGGCGTGACGCCGGACTTCGCGCTGACCAACCCCTACGTGGTGGTCGGCCTGCTGCTCGGCGGCCTGATCCCGTTCCTGTTCGGCGGCATCGCGATGACCGCCGTCGGCCGGGCCGCGGGCTCGATCGTCGAGGAGGTGCGCGCGCAGTTCCGCGCCAAGCCGGGCATCATGAAGGGCACCGAGAAGCCCGACTACGGCCGTGCGGTCGACATCCTCACCAAGGCGGCGATCCGCGAGATGATCGTGCCGTCGCTGCTGCCGGTGCTGGCGCCGATCGTGATCTTCTTCGGCGTCGAGGCGATCGCCGGCCGCAGCCAGGCCTTCTCGGCGGTCGGCGCCATGCTGCTCGGCGTGATCGTCACCGGCCTGTTCGTCGCCATCTCGATGACCTCGGGCGGCGGCGCTTGGGACAACGCCAAGAAGAGCTTCGAGGACGGCTTCGTCGACGCGAGCGGCCAGAAGCACTTCAAGGGCTCCGACGCCCACAAGGCCTCGGTGACCGGCGACACCGTCGGCGATCCCTACAAGGACACCGCCGGTCCGGCGGTCAACCCGGCGATCAAGATCACCAACATCGTCGCGCTGCTGCTGCTCGCCGTGCTCGCCCACGGCGGCTGAAGGGCTGTCCCGCCGACGGAACACTAGATGCGGCGGCCGGGGCGACCCGGCCGCCGCTTCCGTTCGCGGTTTGCGCGTTCGGAAGGGCGGTTCCCGGGGGAACAGCGGCGCGCCGTCGAAACCGCGAGAGTGGTCTCGTCGGGTTCGGGAGGATCCGCGCCGTTGCCAGGGAGTTGCCACCATGAAGTCCGCCGTCCTCGCCGCCGTCCTCGCGTCCACCGCCGCCGCGCTCGTGCCGGGTCTCGCCCCGGACCGGGCCGCCGCCGCCGAGGTGCGCACGCAGTATCTCGGCGCCGCCTGCCAGGGCCTTTCCGGCGCCGATCCGTTGGTCCGCGACGTCGCCGGCCGCATCCGCAACGCCGGCACCGCGCCGGTGATCGTGGTCTGCCCGGTGGTGCGCGACGTCACGGCCAGCACCAGCCTGGAGTTCGCCGCGCTGACGCTGGGGGGATCGGTGACCTCGAGCTGCAGCGTCGTGGTGGTGAACGCCTTCGGCAACGGCTCGGGCACCTCGCCGTCGGCGATCCGGCCCGTCGCGGGCACCGAGCACTTTCGCGTCCAGTTCGCCGACGGCGCCGTCAACATCCAGGCGCCGGCCGAATCGAACGTCATGTTCAAGTGCACCCTGGCGCCCGGCGGCTCGATCCTGAACCTCGCCGTCGTCGAGAACGTCGCGGAGAACTGACGCCGGGCGAGGGCGCAGCCGCCCGACCCCCCGCAATGCCGAAGGGCCGGGCGTTTCCGCCCGGCCCTTCGTCGAAATCGTTCGGCCGGCCCGGCCGCCGATCAGAACGGCGAGACGCGGCCGACCGAGCCGAGCATCTGGCCGATCAGGCTGACCTCGGCACCGCTGGTGCGGGTCTTGCGCTCGATGAAGTCGAACACCTTGCCGTCCTTGAGGCCGTAGTTGGCGATCTGGCGGACCTTGCCCTCGTCGTCGAAATAGACGGCGAGAACGCGCTGGTCGGTGATCTCGCGGCCCCAGAGCGGGCTCTCGTCGATGGTCTGGGAGATGTAGTAGAAGGTGCTGCCGGCGACGCTCGAGGTGGTGGAGGGCGTGCCGAGCACGAGCATCACCTGCTCGCGCGACGACCCCACGGGCACCTGGTCGAGCGCGTTCTCGGCGAGGACGTAGCCGTGGTTGATCGGCGGCGCGCCGCAGGCCGCCAGGAGCGACACCGTCACCGCGGCCGTGGCCAGCAGCTTGGCGCCGCGCTTCGATACGGAACGCGCCCCACGACTGAACGTCACATCCACCTCCCGGTCCCGTCGAGCCGGCACGGCGTCATCGCACCGAGGCCGAGCTTGGCAACTTGGTTATCCTGCGTTAGGTCACGAAGCAACGGCAAATCCGGCCTTCCCGGCCGGGGCCGGACCATCGCGAGGACCCGCGGGACACCATGGTTTTCGGCCTTCTCCGGCGGCGACGCGACGACGGGATCGGGGCGCTCTACGCGGCGATCGTCGCGCAGGCGCGCCGCCCCGTCTTCTACGTCGATCTCGCCGTCCCCGACACCGTCGAGGGCCGGTTCGAGTTGATGGTGCTGCATTGCGGCCTCGTCGTGGCACGGCTCGGCCGCGACGACGCCACCCGCGAGACCGGCACCCGGCTCGCCGAGGCCTTCTTCGACGACATGGACCGCACCCTGCGCGAGACCGGCGTCGGCGACGTCACCGTGCCGAAGAAGATGAAGAAGATCGCGTCGGCCTTCTACGGCCGCCTGACCGCCTACGAGGCCGCCGGCGATCGCGCCGCCCTCGCCGAGGCGCTGGCGCGCAACGTCTACGACGGCGCCGCCCCGGCCGGGGTCGCCGAGGCGCTCGCCGCCTACGCGGAGGCGGCGATCGCCGCCCTCGGCGCCGCCGACCCGGCCGCGCTCGCGGCCGCCGACATTCCCTGGCCGCGGCCGGCGTTCCCCGCCGGCGCGGCGACCACCTCCGGAGCACACGGACCGACATGACCGGCCACGACACCGGCGCCCCGCCGCCCCCCCTCCCGTTCGCCCGCCGCGTCGCCGTCGACCGTCTGCCCGCCGAGGGCACGACGCTGACCATCGAGGCCGACGAGGCCGAGCGCGCCGGCCTCGCCGAGATCTTCGACATCCTCGCGGTCGGCTCGATCCGGGCGACGGTGACGGTGAAGCCGTGGCGGCGCACCGGCGTCAAGGTCACCGGCGTCGTCGACGCCGACGTCACCCAGGCCTGCGTCCTGACGCTGGAGCCGGTCGACGAGCACGTCCGCGAGACCATCGAGGTCACCTTCCTGCCGGCCGAGGAGATCGTCGAGCCGGATCCGGACGAGGAGATCGAGATCCGCGTCGGCGAGGCCGATCCGCCGGAGCCGTTCGACGGCCGCTCGATCGACGTCGGTGCGCTGGTGGCCGAACACGTCGCCGTCGGGCTCGATCCCTATCCGCGCGCCCCCGGCGCGGTGTTCGAGCCGCATATCGAAGACGACCCGGAGGCCGACGTGCCGCCGTCGCCGTTCGCCGCGCTCGCCAAGCTCAAGGGCGACGACGACGCCTGACGACCGCCGCACCCTCCCGAATCGGGGCCGGGCCCGGGGCGACGCGTCGTCGCCGCGGACCGGCCCGTTTTCTGTTGTGTCGCGGGCCGGAGCGGGTATCTTCCGCCCGCGCCGGGGTACCCCGCAGGACACCGCCCGGAACGGAACCACATGCCTCAGCCGATGATCATCTCGATCGACGTGATGGGCGGCGACCACGGTCCCGCCGTCACCATCGCCGGAGCGGATCTGGAACTCTCCCGCCGACCCGACGTGCGTTTCGTGCTCTACGGCGACGAGGCGGTCGCCCGCCCCGTGCTGGAGCGCTATCCGCGCGTCGCCGCGGCCTCGACCTTCCACCACTGCGACGTCACCGTGGCGATGCACGACAAGCCGTCCGTGGCGCTGCGTCAGGGTCGCTGGAAGTCGTCGATGTGGCGGGCGATCGAGGCGGTGAAGCGCGGCGAGGCCGCGGTCTGCGTCTCGGCCGGCAACACCGGCGCGCTGATGGCGATGTCGAAATTCTGCCTGCGCACGCTCGCCAACATCGAGCGGCCCGCCATCGCGGCGATCTGGCCGACGCTGCGCTCCGAATCGATCGTGCTCGACGTCGGCGCCACCGTCGGCGCCGACGCCCAGCAGCTGATCGACTTCGCCGTCATGGGCGGGGCGATGGCGCGCGCGCTGTTCCAGGTCGAGCGGCCGAGCGTCGGCCTGCTCAACATCGGCGTCGAAGACGTCAAGGGCAACGAAGAGGTCCGCACCGCCGGCCAGATGCTGCGCGAGGCGGACATGCCGCACCTCGCCTATGCCGGCTTCGTCGAGGGCGACGACATCGGCCAGGGCCGGGTCGACGTCATCGTCACCGAGGGATTCGCCGGCAACATCGCGCTGAAGACAGCAGAGGGCACGGCCAGGCAGGTCGGCTCCTACCTGCGCCAGGCGATGAGCCGGACGCTGATGGCGAAGATCGGCTATCTGTTCGCGCGCTCCGCCTTCGAGCGCCTGCGCGAGAAGATGGACCCGCGCAAGCTCAACGGCGGCGTCTTCCTCGGCATGAACGGCATCGTCATCAAGAGCCACGGCGGCACCGACATGGAGGGCTTCGCCAGCGCCCTCGATCTCGGCTACGACATGGTCCGCAACGACCTGCTCGCCAAGATCCAGGCCGACCTCGCCCAGTACCATCGCGGCCGCTTCGGCGCCCGGGCCGAAGGCGGCGACGGCTGAGGGCGCGGCCCTCTTGCCGGCCGCGGACGACGGCTCCACATCACCGGCGCAATCGCGCCGCAGAAGACAGGCATCACACGGGTGCGCGGGCGCGAACGCCCGCCACCTCTCGGAGACAGGCAGTGAGCGTCACCCGCAGCGTCGTCACCGGCACCGGCAGCTATCTGCCGGCGCGCACCGTCACCAACGACGAGCTGTCGCGGATCGTCGAGACGTCGGACGACTGGATCGTGCAGCGCACCGGCATCCGCGAGCGCCACGTCGCGGCCGAGGGCGAGAAGACCTCGGACATCGCCGCCGCCGCGGCGACGCGCGCCATGGCCGCCGCCGGCATCGGCCCCGACGACGTCGACCTCGTGATCGTCGCCACCTCGACCCCCGACAACACCTTCCCGGCCACCGCCACCGAGGTGCAGGCCCGCCTCGGCATCCGCCGCGGCGCCGCCTTCGACGTCCAGGCGGTCTGCTCGGGCTTCGTCTACGCGCTCGCCACCGCCGACAGCATGCTGCGCACCGGCCTCGCCACCCGCGCTCTGGTGATCGGCGCCGAGACCTTCTCGCGCATCCTCGACTGGACCGACCGCACCACCTGCGTGCTGTTCGGCGACGGCGGCGGCGCCGTGGTGCTGGAGCGCGGCGAGGGCGCCGGCGACACCGCCGACCGCGGCATCCTGACCGCGCACCTGCGCGCCGACGGCCGCCACAAGGACAAGCTCTACGTCGACGGCGGCCCGTCCTCGACCGGCACGGTCGGCCACCTGCGCATGGAGGGCCGCGAGGTCTTCAAGTTCGCGGTCGGCGCCGTCACCGACGTGATCGAGGCGGCCTTCGAGGCGACCGGCTTCTCCGGCGACACGATCGACTGGTTCGTGCCGCACCAGGCCAACCGGCGCATCATCGACGGATCCGCCAAGAAGCTCGGCATCGCACCCGAAAAGGTGGTGGTGACCGTGGAGCGACACGGCAACACGTCCGCGGCCTCGATCCCGCTCGCGCTCGACGAGGCCGTGCGCGACGGCCGGGTGAAGCGCGGGGACGTCGTGTTGCTGGAGGCGATGGGCGGCGGATTCACCTGGGGCTCGATCATTCTGCGGTGGTGATCCCGGCGGCACGCTTATTTCCCGAAGTCTCAACGGCTTGCCGGCGTTCTCGGTTGACCGGGGCGACCGGCCTCGCTACCGTTCGCGGGGTCGGCGGCCAGTGTGCCCTGGAAACGAAGGCGCACGTCCGCCCCGGGTCGCACCGATTACGGGGAGTCCAGGCATCATGGGGGGCAAGACCGTCACTCGTGCCGATCTCTGCGAATCCGTCTACCAGAAGGTGGGTTTGTCGCGCAGCGAATCGGCCGAACTGGTCGAGGTGGTGCTGCGCGAGATCGCCGATTGCCTCGTGACCGGCGAATCCGTCAAGCTGTCGTCCTTCGGCACGTTCATGGTGCGCTCGAAGTCCGAACGGGTCGGGCGCAATCCGAAGACGGGCGAGGAGGTTCCGATCCTGCCGCGGCGGGTGCTCGTCTTCAAGCCGAGCAACGTGCTGAAGCAGCGGATCAACGGCGACACGGTCGCGGACGAGGGCGAGGACTGAGCGGGCGCCGACGCCCCCGCTCGGCGCGGGCGCCGGGGTCGCGCGGCCGGCAGCAGAGGCGGGTCGTAGAGCGTGGATAAGTCACCGGACGCGTTCCGCACGATCAGCGAGGTCGCCGAGGACCTCGACCTGCCGCAGCACGTGCTGCGGTTCTGGGAAACCCGATTCAACCAGATCAGGCCGCTGAAGCGCGGCGGCGGGCGGCGCTACTACCGACCCGACGACGTCGAATTGCTGCGCGGCATCCGCCACCTGCTCTACGGCGAAGGCTACACGATCAAGGGCGTGCAGCGGATCCTGAAGGAGCAGGGGCAGCGCGCCGTGATCGAGATCGGCCGCAATCCCGGCAAGCCGATCCCGACCGGCCCGGCACGCGGCGCCGCGATCGACCCGCGGGACGAGGTCGACGACGCCGACGGCGCCGACTACGAGACCGAGGAGGGCGAGGCCGAGGAGGTCGTCGCCGAAGTCGTCGCGCCGCCGCGCGGCGAGGCGGCCCGCACCGTCGACGAACCGCTGCCGGCCGGCATCCTGCCCGAGGGCACGCCGGCGCGCGGCGCCTTCCGCTTCATGGGCCGCTTCCGCGGCGGTGCGGCGGCGGCGGGAGACGCCCCGCAGGGCGCGCTCTCGCGCGAGGACATCCGCCGCCTCCAGTCGACCCTGTTCGAACTCCTCGAATGCAAGCGCCTGCTCGACCAGACACGGTGAGCGCATACGCGTCACGGCGGAGCCGGCTATCCTGGGCCACTGCCGGCGGGCTCCGTTGACGAAGGCCACGCCCCTGCGGATTGACGCTTTTTTCTCTTGTCGACCCGGTGTGAACGGGCTACATCCCTCGCCGACGGAGCGTAGCGCAGCCTGGTTAGCGCACTAGTCTGGGGGACTAGGGGTCGTGAGTTCGAATCTCGCCGCTCCGACCATATTTTCCTGAGATATCGGGACGTTGAAAGGGCGCCTTCGCGGGCGCCCTTAGCGTTTCCGGCGGGCCCGCCCGACGTTTACGTCTCGGAGGGGCGTGCGATCGCTTCGGCAGCCAGGGCGCGCTCCACCGTTTCCGGAGCGTAGGCGATCACACGCAGGAGTGCGGTCGCCGTGTGATCCGGCGTACGGCGGCCCTGCTCCCAGTCGCGCACCGTGGCGGGAACGAGCCCGAAACGCTTTGCAAAACGCACTTGCGACAGCCCGAGACGCCGTCTGATCGCCGCGACGTCGACTTCCGCCACCGGGATGACGCGGACCGGCGTCGCGCGGCCCTCGGCGATGGCCAGGGCCTCGTTGGCGCTCTCGATGAGATCTCGACCGAAGTCGCTCATTGCCGTCTCCTGTAAGCGGCCGCGATCCGCGGCAGGATCGCGGCGAGTTGGTTCTTCTCGGCAGCCGACAGATCGGAACGTCGGCCCTTGTCGATCACCGACAACAGAAATAACGGAACATCGTCACCGCCGAAGTAGTGGATCGTCCGATAGCCCCCACGTTTCCCGTGGCCTCGCCCGGCGTGGCGCATCTTGCGCGCTCCGCCGGTTCCCGGCATCAGGTCGCCGCCCTCCGGGTCGGCGGCTATGAGGGACACGATGTCGAGCAATTCCTCGTCATCGAGCCCGAGAGCTTTCGCCTGCCGCTCGAATGTCGACGTGAGGACTACCCCGTGCATGGGGTAAATATACGGCATTGCCGTATATGCGCAAGTCGTGCTGCGCCCCGACGGCCACGTCCGACCGCTGCTCGCACGGTCAGCCCCTCCACGGCCCGCTCACGGCGTCGGCGCGTCCTCCGCGATCAGTCCGCTCGCGCGCAGGTCCGCCCAGAGCGTGGCGGGGATCGGCGCGGCGGCGGCGGAGAGGTTGCGGGCGATCTCCGCCGGGGTGACGGCGCCGAGCACGACGGCGGCGACGGCCGGGTGGGCGAGGGCGAAGCGCAGGGCGGCGTGCGACAGCGCGACGCCGTGGTCGGCACAGACGGCGGCGATCCGGCCGACGCGGGCGAGCACGTCCGGCGGCGCGGGCTCGTAGTTGTAGCGCGCGCCCGGAACCGGGCCGGTGGCGAGGATGCCGGAGTTGAACACCCCGCCGAGGATCACGCCGACGCCCCGTGCCGCGGCGAGCGGCAGCAGCGTCTCGCCGCCCGGCTGCTCCAGGAGCGAATAGCGACCGGCGAGCAGGAAGACGTCGAAGTCGCCGTCGCGCAGGAAGCGCTCGCACCAGACGTGGTCGTCGAGGCCGAGGCCGACGGCGCGGACGACGCCGGCACGGCGCAGTTCGTCGAGGGCACGGAGGCCGCCGTCCATGACCTCGCGGTAGCGCGCCTCGGCGCCCTCCGGGCCGTGGGTCCAGTCGTCGACGTCGTGGATCAGCAGGATGTCGATCCGGTCGGTGGCGAGCCGGAGCAGCGACTGCTCGAACGAGCGCATCACGCCGTCGTAGGAATAGTCGAAGCGCGGCCGGTGCGGCAGGCCGCCGACGAAGCCGCGCGGCGGAGGGGCCGCCGGCGCACCCGCGGCGGCGGCCGGCTCCATCACCCGGCCGATCTTGGTGGAGAGCACGAAGCGATCGCGCGGGACGGCGCGGAGCGCCGTGCCGACGCGGTGCTCGGCGAGGCCGTTGCCGTAGTGCGGCGCGACGTCGAACAGGGTGATGCCGGCCTCGACCGCGGCCGAGACGGTGGCGATCGCAGTCGCCTCGTCGAGCCGGGCGAAGAAGTCGCCGAGCGGGGCGGCGCCGAAGCCGACCCGGCCGACCACGAGGCCGGTGCGGCCGAGCGGGGCGGTTTCGAGAGCCGTCACGGCCGGGGCCGGCGGAACTGGAGATAGAAGGCGTAGCGGTCCGGCAGCACGAAATCCGGCCGGTCGAGGCCGAGCTCCTCGGCCGCACGGCGGGCGAAGTTGGAATCGGCGAGCAGTTCGCGGCCGATCGCGACGAGATCGGCCGAGCCGTCGGCGACCGCGGCCTCGGCCTGGCGCGGCTCGGTGATCGCGCCGACCGCCATGGTGGCGATGCCGGCCTCGCGACGGATCGTGGCGGCGAAGCCGACCTGGAAGGCCGGGCCCTCCTGGATGTGGCCGGGATTGGTGCGCACCAGGATGCCGCCGGCCGAGCAGTCGACCACGTCGACGCCGGCGGGCTTCAGCGCGCGGGCGAGCGCGACCGCGTCGTCGAGCACGAGGCCCGCGCCGTCGATGCGGTCGATGCAGGACGCGCGGTAGAACAGCGGCATGGTCGGCGGGATCGCCGCGCGCACCGCCTCTGCCACGGCGACCGGCAGCCGCATCCGGTTCTCGGCCGAGCCGCCCCAGCGGTCGGTGCGCCGGTTCGACACCGGCGAGACGAAGGAGTGGATCAGGTAGCCGTGGGCGCCGTGGATCTCGACGAAGTCGAAGCCGGCGGCGACCGCGCGCCGCGCCGCGGCGCCGAAGGCGGCGATCACGGCGGCGATCTCGTCCTCGGCGAGGGCGTGCGGCACCGGCCAGTCGTCGTCGTAGGCGATCGCGCTCGGCGCCACGGTCGGCCACGCCCGCGGATCGTCGGCGGGGAGCGCCCGGCCGCCGTCCCAGGGCGGCGCGCTGCTCGCCTTGCGTCCGGCGTGGGCGAGTTGGATGCCGACGGCCGCGCCCTGGCGGCGGTAGGTGGCGGCGATGCGCGCGAGGCCGGGGATCTGGCTGTCGTCCCATAGGCCGAGGCAGTCGGGCGTGATCCGCCCCTCCGGCAGCACGCCGGTCGATTCGACCACGGCGCCGCCGACGCCGCCGAGGGCGAAGCGGGCGTGGTGGTCGAAGTGCCAGTCGGTGGCCCGGCCGTCGACGGCGGCGTACTGGCACATCGGCGACAGCACGATCCGGTTGCGGAACGTGACGTCGCGGACGCGGAAGGGAGTGAACAGCGCCGGCATCCTCGTCGCGTCTCCGTTCATGGTGCGGACGCCCCGCCGGGGCGGGACGTCCGGGTCGTCGCGTCCCGCGCTCAGATCTCGGCGAGCAGCGAGGTGTCGAACAGGTCGGGGCTGGCCTTGATGCCGACCTTCTCGAGGGTGGCTAGGTTCTTGGCGAGCCACTCGTCGTCCATCGTGAACACGCCCTTCGGGTGCTTGATCAGGTCGACCTGGATCTTGGCGTGGAAGTCGGCCGCCTCGGGGGTGTAGCCGTTGCCCTTGTACCAGGTGCTCTCGAAGTCCTTGGCGTACTTGACCGGGTCGGTGAAGTTCTCGTCCCAGCCCTTGCGGCTGGCCCGCAGGAAGGCGACCACGTCGGCGCGGCGGGTGGCCAGCGTCTCCTCGGTGACGGTGACGAGATCCTGGCCGTAGGGGATGCCGGCGTCGGCGAACAGGATGAAGCTGGTCTTCTTGCCGGTGGTCTGCTCGACGATGAAGGGCAGCGAGGTCATGAAGTCGACGACCGCGTCGACCTGACCGGTGGCGAGCGGCGTCGGGTCGAAGGCGTAGGGCACGATCTTGACCTGGTCGGCGGCGATGCCGTTGGCCGCCAGGATGATCTTGAAGGTGCCGTCGTTGAGCGGCGGGCAGGCGACGGTCTTGCCGACGAGGTCCTTGATCGACGTGATGCCGGTCGCCTCGAGGCTGATGATGCTGTCCGGGCTGCGCTGGAACTGGGCGCCGACGATCTTGAACGGCGCGCCCTTCTCCGACACCGCCGAGGCGGTCTCGAGCAGCGAGGTCAGCGCGATGTCGGCCTTGCCGGTGAGCAGCGAGGCCTGCGGGATCACGTCCGGGCCGCCGGGGATGTAGGTGAGGTCGAGGCCCTCGGCGGCGTAGTAGCCCTTGTCGATCGCGATGAAATAGCCGGCAAACTCCGGGTCGTTGATCCAGATCGACTGGAAGCTCAGCGGCGTCGCCGCGCGGGCGCGGCCGACGGGCGATAGGGCGGCAGCGGCGAGGCCGGCGAGGGCCCCCGTGGTGAAGGCGCGGCGGCTCGGCATGATCGGCATGGGCAGGGTTCCTTCGATCGGCGGTGTCGCGGGGTCGGGTGGTGGGGCGGACCGGCCGGCGGCCGGCCGGTCCGAGATTGGTTCCGAGGGATCCTTCCTCATGGATCACGGTGCCTTGCGGCATCTTTTTGACCTGTCGCTCGAACGTGTCGAGCGCAATCTTCACGGCGGCCCGGTCTCGTGCCGGGGTTCCGCCGTGCCTTCGCGAGGACCGACTGCCTCCTGCGGCAGCGGTTCGGGGTGGAGCCATTCGATCTCGAAGAAGGCTCCGCCCGGCGCCACGCAGTAGACCGCGCGTCCGCCGGGGAACTCGATCGGGCGCCCGAGCACGCGGGCGCCGGCGTCGATGGCGGCGGCGAGCGTCGCCTCGAAGTCGTCGACGTGGAAGGCGACGTGACCGGCGCCCGGCCGCCAGAGCAGCGCGTCCGCCTCCGGCCGCGGCTCGTCGGCGGGGTGGAACGCGATCAGCTCCAGGATCAGCGGATGGGCGTCGGCGCGCATCTGCGTGAAGTCGCAGGAGAGGCCGGGCCGGCCGGTCATGGCGACGATGTCGTCGGTCATGCCGCGCTCGACGAACAGCGGCGAGAAGCCGAACACGGTGCCGAAGAAGGCGATCGCCGGGTCGAGGTCGGCGACGGTGAGCGAGGCGTGGTGCCAGCGGATCGCGGTCATCGCCGGTATCTCCGCTCCAGGACCCCGACCGCCTCGTAGGCGGCGACCGAGATCAGGATGGCGATCAACGCGCCGGCCCAGATCATGTCGAACTCCAACCCGCCGCGGGAAATGTTGAGGAGGTTGCCGAGGCCGACGCCGGTCAGCAGCCATTCCGCCACCATGACGCCGAGGAGGGCCTGCGGCGCGACGAGTCGCGCCGCCGCGAACAGGTGGCCGACCGCGTAGGGCACGGCGACGTGGACGAGGTGCTTCAGCCGGCCCCCACCGTAGACCGCGACGAGGTCGCCGGCGGCCCGCGGCACCGAGACGAGGCCCTGGTGGATCATCACGTAGGCCGGGAAGAACACCACCAGCACCGCCATGAACACCGAGGCGGCGACGCCACGGCCGAACAGCAGCACCACGAAGGGCACCACGGCGACCAGCGGCATGTTCTGCGCGACGAGGGCCACCGGCATGGTGGCGCGGGCGAAGGTCGGGGCGAGCAGGGCGAGGGCGGCGAGGGCGAAGGCGAAGGCGAGGCCGGCGACGAGGCCGAGGGCGGCGATCGGCAGCGTCTCGGCGAGCGCCCGGCCCATGGCGGCGCGGGCGGCCTCGGCCTCGCGCCCGGTGACGAGGTACATCACGGTCCGGACCGGCCCGGGCGCGACGATCGGGCTGACCTTGGAGAGTGTCACCGCCAGTTCCCAGACCACGAAGGGCAGGGCGAGGGCGCCGAGGGCGAGCGCGATCCGGAGCCAGCGCGGCGCGGATGCGGCGGCCGACGCGTCGGCGGGGCGGACGGTGGCGAGCGTCACCGCGCCGGTGGTGGCGTCGAGCCGGCGGGCGGGCAGCAGGAAGGCGAGGTAGCCGGCGAGCGCGACGGCACTGGAGGCGAGGCCGATGCCCCAGAGCCGGGCCGGGTCGCCCTGGGGCAGGGCGGAGAGCAGGAAGGCGCCGAAGCCCCAGCGCGTGCCCGACCCGAACTCGCCGAGCACGGCGCCGAGCACCGCGAGCGGCGCGGCGATGCGCAGGCCGGCGAGCACGGCCGGGAGCGCGCCGCGCAGGCGCACGTGGCGCATCAGCTGACGCTCGCCGCCGCCGTAGGCCGCCACGAGGTCGGCGAGGCGGGGGTCGACGGTCCTCAGACCCATCAGCGCCGCCGACATCGCCGGGAAGTAGACCATCATCGCGGCGAGCGCGATCTGCGGCCAGGTGCCCTTCAGGAACAGCACCAGCAGCGGCCCGACCACGATCGCCGGCATCGCGAACAGCGCGATGTTGACGCCGCGCATCAACAGCTCGGCGCTCGGCCAGAGGCAGAAGGCGAGGGCGGCGAGGAGCGCGACCGCGACGCCGAGCGCGAAGCCGGCGAGCGAGGTCTCGACCGTGGCGAGGCCGTGCAGCAGGTAGAGCTCGCGGTCGGTCACGAAGCCGGCGAGGATGCGCGTCGGCGCCGGCATCACCGCCCGACCCCACTCGGTGCCGCGGCCGAGCACTTCCCAGAGGGCGAGCACGGCCACCGCGAGCAGGACGGCGCGGACGGTCTCGGCGCCGGGCCGGCGGTCGATCATCGCCCGCCCTCCCCGTGCAGGATGCCGGCGAGCCGGTCGCAGAGCGCGTGGAACTCGGGCCGGCCGAACAGTTCCGGCGTGCGCGGCCGCGGGAACGGCACGGTGACGACCTCGGCGATCCGGCCGGGCCGGGCGTGCATCACCACCACGGTGTCGGCGAGGAAGACGGCCTCGTCGATGCCGTGGGTGACGAGCAGCGTGGTGGTGCGCCGCGCCGCCCAGATCCGCTGCAGCTCCATGTTCATGGTGCGGCGCAGGATCTGGTCGAGCGCGCCGAACGGCTCGTCGAGCAGCAGCACCGAGGGATCGGTGACGAGGGCGCGGGCGATGGCGACGCGCTGGCGCATGCCGCCCGAGAGTTCGGCCGGCAGCGCGTCCTCGTGGCCCTTCAGGCCGACCAGCTCGATCAGGCCGCGGATGGCGTCGGCGTGGCGGGCGACCGGGCGGCCGAGGATCTGCAGCGGGAAGGCGACGTTGGCGAACACGCTGCGCCAGGGCAGCAGCGCCGGATCCTGGAAGGCGATGCCGAGTTCGCCCTCCTTGCGGAACTGCTCGGGATGCTTGCCGCGCACCAGCACCGCGCCGCCGTCGTCGGGCTGCTCGAGCCCGGCGACCATGCGCAGCAGCGTCGACTTCCCGCAGCCCGACGGCCCGATCAGCGCCACGAAGGCGCCGCGCGGCACCTTCAGCGACAGGCCGTCCAGCGCCGTCACCGGACCCTGCGCGGTGCGGAAGGTCTTGGCGGCGCGGTCGATCACGAGATCGACCGGGGCGTCGTCGGCGGTGACGGGCTCGGTCATGGCGAGGGCGTCCCGGGCGGTGGGGGCGTTCATGAACTGTCGAGCGCTCCCCGGGGTCAGAGGGCTGCGAGGAAGGCCTTGGCGGCCTCCCCGTGGTCGTGGCGCAGGCGCGCGACGTCGACGCCGACGGGCGCGCCGTCCTCGACGCGCCAGTCGCCGGCGACCATGACGCGGTCGGCACGGTGGGCGCCGCACAGCACCAGCGCGGCGATCGGGTCGCCGGCGCCGGAGAAGCGCAGGTCGTCGAGGGTGAAGAGCGAAAGGTCGGCGGCCATGCCCGGCGCGATCCGGCCGATGTCGGTGCGGCCGAGGCAGGCGGCCGAGCCCTCGCTCGCCCAGCGCAGCGCGTCGAAATGGGTGACCGAGGCGGCGTCGTAGCGCAGCCGGCCGAGCATCAGGGCGTGGCGGACGGTCTCCATCATGTTGGAGCTGTCGTTCGAGGCGGAGCCGTCGACGCCGAGGCCGACCGGCGAGCCCGCCGCCTCGAGCTCCCTGGTCCGGCAGAGGCCGGAGGCGAGCACGGCGTTGGAGGTCGGGCAGTGGCAGACGCCGACCCGGTGGCGGCCGAGGCGGGCGACCTCGCCGTCGTCGAAATGGATGCCGTGGGCGAGCCAGACGCGCTCGTTCAGCCAGCCGCAGTCCTCGAGGTAGTCGAGCGGGCGCTTGCCGAAGCGGGCGAGGCAGAAGGCGTCCTCGTCGTGGGTCTCGCCGAGGTGGGTGTGGAGCCGGCAGTCGTGGGTCTCGGCGAGGCTCGCCGCCTCGCACATCATCCGCGTCGTCACGTTGAAGGGCGCGCAAGGGGCGAGCGCGACGGTGGTCATCGCGCCGGGGCGGCGGTCGTGCCAGCGGCCGATGACGCGCTCGCAGTCGGCGAGCACGGTGTCGTCGTCCTGCATCAGCCGCTCGTCGGCGATGCCGCCGCTGCGCGTGCCCATGTTGATCACGCCGCGGGTGAGGGCGATCCGCATGCCGAGCCGGCCGGCCTCCTCCGCCTCGATGTCGACGGCGTCGGGCATGTCGGCGGGGAAGACGAACAGGTGGTCCGACGCGGTCGTGCAGCCGGACATCAGGAGTTCGGTGAGCGCGACACGGACGGCGAGGCGGAAGCGGTCGCGGTCGAGGAACCGGCCCCAGCGCGGATAGAGCGCCTTCAGCCAGGGGAAGAGCTCCTTGTTGATCGCCTCCGGGTGGGCGCGGGTCAGCGTCTGGAAGAAGTGGTGGTGGGTGTTGACGAGGCCGGGCAGCACGACGTGGCGGCCGGCGTCGAACACGCGGTCGTGGGCGGGGTCGGGGTCGTCGCGTCCCACGAGGGCGACGATCAGGCCGCCTTCGACGACCACGCCGCGCTCGGCGCCCTCGGCGAGGACGGCGATCGGATCGCGGATCCAGAGGCGGGCGGCGGCGGGGACGGTCATGCGCCGGCCCCGCGGTCGTAGCCGAGGATCGCCTTCACCTCGAGGAACTCCATCAGCCCGTGGACGCCGAGTTCGCGGCCGTTGCCGGAGCGCTTGTAGCCGCCGAACGGCGCCTCGAAGTCGAAGAACGGGTCGTTGAGGAAGATGCGGCCGGCGCGGATGCGGCGGGCGACGGCCCGGGCGTGCGCGAGGTCGCGCGAATGGACGTAGCCGGCGAGGCCGTAGAGGCTGTCGTTGGCGATCGCCACCGCCTCGTCCTCGTCGGCGTAGGTCATGACCGAGAGCACCGGCCCGAAGATCTCCTCGCGGGCGATGGTCATGGCCGGCGTCACGTCGGCGAAGATGGTCGGGCGGACGTAGAAGCCGCGGTTCAGCCCCTCCGGGCGGCCGGGCCCGCCGACGACGAGGCGGGCGCCCTCGGCGATGCCGGTCTCGATCATCCCTTGGATCTTGGCGAACTGCGCCGCGCCGGCGACCGGCCCCATGGTCGTCTCCGGCCGGGTCGGATCGCCGACGACCACCGCGGCGGCGACCGCGGTCGCGCGCGCCAGCACCTCGTCCAGCTGGTCGCGGTGCACCAGCATCCGGGTCGGCGCGATGCAGGACTGGCCGGAATTGATGAAACAGCGGCGCACGCCGTCGGTGACGGCGAGGTCGAGGTCGGCGTCAGGGAGCACGACGTTGGCGGACTTGCCGCCGAGTTCCTGGTGCACCCGCTTGACCGTGTCGGCGGCCGCCCGTGCGATGGCGATGCCGGCCCGGGTCGATCCGGTGAAGGACACCATGTCGACGTCCGGATGCGCCGACAGCGCCGCGCCGACGGTCGGGCCGGTGCCGTTGACGAGGTTGAACACGCCGGGGGGAACGCCGGCCTCGTCCAGCACCTCGGCGAGCAGCAGCGCCGACAGCGGCGACAGTTCGGACGGCTTCAGCACCACGGTGCAGCCGGCGGCGAGCGCCGGGCCGAGCTTGGTGACGATCTGGTTGAGCGGCCAGTTCCACGGCGTGATCAGCGCCGCGACGCCGATCGGCTCGTGGGTGACCAGCGTCTCGCCGCGCGGCTCGTCGAAGGCGAAGCGCTCGAGCACGTCGGCGGCGCTGCGGAAATAGACGATGCTCGACCCGGTCTGCATCTCGCGGGCGAGCCAGGGCGGCGAGCCCATCTCGGTGGTGACGGCGCTGGCGAGTTCGTCGCGGCGGGCCTCGAACACGTCGGCGATCCGGCGCAGGAGCGCGACGCGCTCGGCCGGCCGAGTGGCGGCGAAGGCCGGGAAGGCGCGGCGGGCGGCTGCGACCGCGCGGTCGACGTCGACGTCGTCGCCGGCGGCGACTTCCGCGACCGGCTCTTCGGTCGCCGGGTTGACGACGGCGATCCGGGCCGGGGAATGCGGTTCGACGAAGGCGCCGTCGATATAGTGGCGGGTGGTGGGGATGCCGGTCACGGCGCGGCCTCCCACGCGGCAAGTCGTTGCTCGGCCTTCAGGATCACCGCCTCCTGGTGGGGTTGCAGGGCCTGCCCCGGCATGGCGGGGATCAGGGCCCGGTAAGGGTCCTCGACGGTGCCCTTCAGCCCCGACAGCGCCTCGACCACGGCGAGGCCGAAGAAGGGGACGGAAGGGCGATGGTAGCCGCCCTCGTGGGTGGCGACCACCCGGCCGCCGCAGTGGCGGTCGGCCACCTCCATGACACGGCGCGTCATCCACGCGAAGGTGTCGCCGTCCAGCATCATGCGGCCCTGCGGGTCGTAGGCGCCGGCGTCGAAGCCGCAGGCGACGACGATCAGGTCGGGCGCGAAGTGGTCGAGCAGCGGGATCACCACGCGGTCGAACAGGGCGCGGTAGGCGCCGATGCCCGAGCCGGCCGGCAGCGGCAGGTTCCAGTTGAAGCCGGTGCCCGCCCCGCCGCCGGCGGCCTCGAAGGCGCCGGAGACCGGCGGATAGAGCCCGTCCTGGTGGATCGAGATCGTCAGGACGTCCGGGTCGTCCCAGAACAGGTGCTCGGCGCCGTTGCCGTGGTGGACGTCCCAGTCGAGGATCGCGACGCGGGCAAGGCCGTGGACGGCGCGGGCGTGGCGGGCGGCGAGGGCGCCGTGGTTGAAGATGCAGAAGCCGAAGCCGTGGTCGGCCTCGGCGTGGTGGCCGGGCGGGCGGACCAGGGCGTAGGCGTTGGCGAGCCGGCCGGAGACGACTGCGTCCACCGCCTCGATCACGCCGCCGGCGGCGAGCGCGGCGATGTCGTAGCCGCCGGGGCCGAAGGGCGTGACGCCCGCGGGACGGCCGAGCGAGGCGTCGCCGCCGCGGCCCGCGCTCATCGCGCGGAGGGCATCGAGATAGGCGGGCGCGTGGACGCGGGTCAGCTCCGCGTCCGTGGCCGGCCGCGGCTTGACGATCGCGAGCCGGTCGGTCAGGCCGGCGACGTCGAGCAGGTTCTTGATCCGGCGCTTGCCGTCCGCGCTCTCCGAGGGCTCGTCGGGCTCGATCACGCCGCGCCCGGATTCCAGGAATCCGGCGAGGGCACGGGTATCGTGCCACATCAGCAGTTCGTGCCAGACGAGGCCCGTCGGCGCCGCCATCACATCGCTCCGAAATGCCGCGCGGTGGCGTCGATCGCCTCGCGGGCGATGGCGAAGATCTCGGCGATCTGGTCGGGCGTCGTCACCAGCGGCGGCATCAGGCTCATGGTGTCGCCGTTGGCGCGCAGCGCCAGACCCCGCTTCAACGCCTCGGCGCTGCAATGGTCGCCGACGTGGGCCTCGTAGGGGAAGGCCTCGCCGGTCGCCTTGTCGCGCACGATCTCGAGGCCGCCCATCAACCCGACCGACCGGCAGTCGCCGATCAGCGGGTGGTCGACGAAGCTCCGGATCCCCGCCGCGAAGGCCGGCACCAGCTCGGCCTCGGCGCGCTCGACGATGCGCTCTTCCGTGAGGATGCGGATGTTCTCGAGCGCGACGGCGCAGCAGGCGGGATGGCCGGAATAGGTGTAGCCGTGCGCCCACTCGCCGCCCTTGTCGATCAGGACGTCGGCGACGCGGTCGGAGATCACCGTCGCCGACAGCGGCAGGTAGCCGGAGGTGATGCCCTTGCCGAGCTGCATCAGGTCGGGCTCGATGCCGTAGTAGCGGTGGCCGAACCACTTGCCGGTGCGCCCGAAGCCCATCACCACCTCGTCGAGGACGAGCAGGACGTCGTATTTCCGGCAGATCCGCTGGATCTCGGGCCAGTAGGTCTCGGGCGGGCAGATCGCGCCGCCGGCGCTCTGGGCCGGCTCGGCGACGAAGGCGGCGACGCGGTCGGGGCCGATCTCGAGGATCTTCTCCTCCAGCCAGCGCGCGGCGACGACGCCGAACTCGGCCGGGTCCATGTCGCGGCCGTGACGGTATCGGTAGGGGGTGCGGATGTGGACGACGCCGGGCAGCGGCACGTCGCCGCCGGCGCCGTACATCGGCGGGATCCCGGACAGGCTCGCCGCCATGTGGGTGCTGCCGTGGTAGGCGAGTTCGCGGGCGATGATCACCCGCTTCTCCGGCCGACCCTCGAGGTCCCAGAAGCGGCGCACCAGCCGCATCGCCGTCTCGTTGGCCTCCGAGCCGGACGACTGGAAGAAGACGTGGTTGAGGTGATCGGGCAGCAACCCGGTCAGCGTCTCGGCGAGGGTGATTGCGGCGCGGTGCGAGGTCCTGAAGAAGGACGGGCAGTAGGACAGCTCCGCCATCTCGCGCGCCACCGCCTCGACCAGTTCGCGGCGGCCGTAGCCGAGATTGACGCAGCCGAGCCCGGACAGGCCGTCGATCATGCGGTTGCCGTCGGTGTCCCAGACGTGGATGCCCTCGGCGTGCGCGGCGATGCGCGAGCCGGTCTGGCGCAGGCCGGCATGGTCGGTGAAGGGGTGCAGGTAGTGGGCGCGGTCGCGCACCTGCCAATCCTGCGTGTCGAAGTCGCGGTCCGTCATCTGGGTCCTCGCCGAGGTGCCGCCGGAGCGCCGCGCGGGGGCTCCGGAGTGTCCCGGATTAGACGCCGACGGCGGCGGCGGCGCCACGGCCGCGTCTGGTCCCGCGCCGCGCAAAATCATGACCCGGCGTGCGCCCGCCCGGCGCGCCAGTCGCGCGGGGAGACGCCGAAACGGCGACGGAAGGCGCGGCTGAAGTGCGAGACGTCCTTGAAGCCGCGGCGGAGCGCGATGGTGGCGATCGGCAGGCCGCGCATCAGCGGGTCGGCGAGCTCGCGTCGGATCCGCTCGAGGCGCTGGGCCTGGACGAAGCCGGCGACCGATTCGTCCTCGTCGCCGAACAGCTCGTAGAGCCGGCGCAGCGAGACGCCGTTGGCCTCGGCGATCCGGAGCGGCGTGAGCTCGGGATCGTCGAGCCGGGCGAGCACGTAGGCGCGGACCCGGTCGACGAGCGCGTGGCCGCTGGCCGAACGGTCGTCGTCACCGGCGGCGCCGAGGAGCGCGGTGGCGGTCAGCTCGAGCACATGGGCCTCGAGCCGCGGCGCGAGGCCGGGGGCGAGGTCGCCCGGCCGGTCGCACAGCGCTCCGGCGAGGTCGTAGACGAAGCGGCCGGGCAGGGTGTCGGCCGGAATCAGCCGCGACACCAGGGCGTCGACGCCGGGCACGCGCTCGCGCAGCGCCGCCCGCGGCACCTTCAGCGAGATCTGCCGGTAGGGCCCGCGGAAGCGCATCGCGTAGGGGCGCCGGCTGTCGTAGAGCACCATGCTGCGCGGCGTGGTGACGACGTCGCGGCCGTCCTGGCTGAAGGCGCAGTCGCCCTCGACCTGGAGGGTGAGCTCGTACCAGCGGTCGTCGCCGGCGCCTATGTCGCGCTCGGTGCGGTGGACCTCGACGCTGGTCGAGACGATGTCGGCGAGCGTGACGTCGCCGATCCCGAGCCAGGCGACGCGGCCGTAGAAGCCCTCCGAACCGGCCCGGCGCAGCCGGGTCGGCGGGAACAGGCTGTTGGTGGCCTCGCGCCAATAGTCGAGCCGGTCCGCCGCGGCGACCGCGTCGGTGGAGAGGTCGCGCCAGCCGAACCCCGAAATCGTCATCGCGCGTCTCCGTTTCTTCCGGTCAGGTATCCAGGACGTCGCCGCCCTCGAAGAGTTCCTCGGGCGTGAAGGCGGTGTCGACCAGCCCGTCCTCGCGGACGTAGCGGCAGATCACCTCCAGCATCGCCCGGTTCTTCGCCAAGCCCGCCGGCCAGTAGTCGCGGCCGAGCAGGCGTTCGGTTTCGAGCAGCGCCTCGAGCTGCCAGGGCAGGCTGGTCGAGAGCGCGGCCTGGTCGAACAGCCGGGCGCGGGCGACGGCCGCCGCGGCGACGAAGGCGTCGTAAAGCGCGCGGACGAGACCCGGATTGGCCTCGGCGACCTTGCGCTTGAGCGCCAGCACGTGCATCGGCGGGAAGATGCCGGTCCTGGCGTAATAGGCGAGTTCGACCGGCTTCGGGTCCTCGAACAGGCGCCCGACCGTCGCGGACGGCCACGTGCTGGGCGCCCGCGCGGTGTAGAGCGCATCGATCTCGCCGGTGGCGAGCAGCTCGGCGAGGCTGCGGTCGGTGCGGTGTTCGATGCGGAACTTCGCCGGATAATGCTGCGGGTGCTCGTCGCCGGCACGCGGCGCCTCGAGGCCGCCGGTCACGTAGATCGGCGCGGTGCGGTCGAGGCCGTGGTGCTCCTCGAAGATGCCGCGCAGCCAGACCGCGGCGGCCATGTCGAACACCATCAGTCCGATCCGCCGGCCCGCGAGGTCGGCGGGCGCGGCGATGCCCGCGGCTTTGTTGACGAACACGCTCGAGAAGCGGAAGTGCCGCGACGGGAACACCGGGATCGCCAGATACGGCCGGTCCGGCCGCTCCAGCGTGCGCAGATAGGTGGCGAGCGGGAACTCGCAGACGTCGAAGACGTGTTCGCCGAGCTGGCGGTTGAACAGCGCCTGCACGCCCATCAGCGTAACGTCGGCGTCGAAGCCCGCGATCGGAACCTCGCCGCTGGCGAGGGGGCGGGTACGGTCGCTGTCGCTGAGGCCGATCGAGATGCGGGGCATGGGTCAGGAGGCCTTTCCGCCGCGGACGCGGTCGACCAGCACGTCGAGGAGTTCGGGGAGCGCGAGCGGCGTGGCGTTGGCGCCGCCGCGGGCGTAGACGCCGGTGGCCTCGGTGATGCCGACGCCGAGCCGGTCGGCGAGGCGGCGGACGGCGTCGCGGCACTGGTCGGGCGTCGGCAGCGCGGCGATCGCCGCCTCCGGCGGCAGGCGGTCGTTGGCGCCGACGAGGCCGACCGTGCCGGTGCCGACGCGGCGCGTCGCCGGCACGTTGTTGGCGGCGCGCTCGCCGCGGCCGATCACGAAGCTGCGGTGGGTCAGGCCCGGCGCCACCCAGGCGACGACGTCGTCGTAGTGCGGGCGGATCCGCGCGACCACCTCGGCGAGCGCCTCGGCCATGGCGTTGTGCATCAGCGCGTAGTGCCGCCGCTCCTCGTCGCCCCACTTCCAGCGCGTCGCCGACACCGCGACCGCGGTGCAGTCGTCCCGCCAGGGCGAGACCGCGTTGCCGCGCTTCTCGAACAGGCCGGGGTCGTCGTAGGCGGTGGCCGGCGAGGGCAGGCCCTCGTATTCGGCGATGTGCTCGTAGGGCACCACCGCCATCGGCTCGGAGATCACCATGCGGTGGACGAGGGTGCCCTCGCCGTCCATCAGCGGCGAGAGGTCGAGCACGTCCTGGCTGAATCCGGGCTCGAGGCGGGCCTGCAGCTCCTGCGGCAGCGGCTTCCGACCGATCGGCCGAAAGCCGGAGTCGGCGAGGCGCTGGTTGATCGCCTTGTGTTCGGACGAAAAGGGATAGGGCTTGGTCTTCGTGCAGGGCATGAAGAGCAGGACCCGCCGCTTGGCCGCTGGCAACGTCGGCTCGTAGCGGGTCTTCACGAAGTCGAGCCAGGCGGCGATGCGCGGGTGGGCGAGAGAATCGACGTTGTCCTGCGGGCTGTAGAGGCAGAGCGAGGGATCGAGCGCGAACGGGCTCTCGATCTTCTCCATCGATTCCTCGACGCGGCGGGCGCGGTCGGCGACGGTGACCATGGCGGTGCGGTTCCCGAGGTTCAGGCGACGGCCGCCGCGCGCGCGGCGCGGGCGGCCTCGAAGGCGGAGGTGTCGAGTTCGATCTCGTCGTAGGCGAGGAGGCCGGGCAGGTAGCTGTCGGCCTGTTCGAGGAACAGGCGGCGGGTGACGCCGGACACGATGCGCTCGGTGGCGTATTTCAGTTGCGAGATGCCGGCGGTGGCCGAATGGCTGGCGATGGCGCCGAAGGTGTTGGCGAAGATCGCGCCGAGATGGGGCGCGGCGCCGGGCCGGCGCTCGGTGAACTGGAACTCCGGGCCGAGATAGGGGAAGCCGGCGAGCATGGCGTTCTCCTCGCCGGCCGGCGGCGCATAGCGGTCGCCCCAGCGGGCGATGTCGGCCTCGATCCGCCGGAGTTCCGGCCGGGCCGCGAGGTCGGCGGAAAAGCCGGTGCCGACGATCAGGAAGTCATAGGCCCGCCGCGCCCTGGGCGTCGTGAGGACGACCCGGCCGTCCTCGTGGGCGACCGCCTCGATCGGGCTCGAGAGGTGGAGGTCGAAGGCGTCGTGGCGGGCGCAGCGCTCGAAGGTGTCCTGCGGCGGCGGCTGGTTGAGGCGCAGGAAGATCGCCATGAAGCGCCAGCGGGTGGCGTCGTCGAGGGTGTGGAAGTGGCGCAGGAACCCGGCATCCTCGATGAAGCGGTTCGGGTTCGCCTTCGGCAGCGCCCGGCGGCGGGCGAACACCTCGACGGCGGCGGCGTCGGCCTCGAGCGCCATTGCCGCGTTGTCGAAGGCCGAGGCGCCGGCGCCGATCACGGCGACGCGGCGGCCGGAAAGGGCGGAAAAGTCGATCGGGTCGGCGGTGTGGGCGTAGAGCGTCCGCGGCAGCGCCGCCTCGACCGCCGCCGGCACCAGCCAGCGCCCGGATCCCTCGATGCCGGTGGCGAGCACGACGGTGCGCGCGAGGACGCGGATCCGCCCGCCGCCGGCGGTCGCGGCGTGGACGGCGAAGCCGCCGCCGTCGAGCGGCTCGATGTCGTCGACCGCGGTGTCGGCGGTGACCGCGATGCCGAGGGTGTCGCGCAGCCACAGCACGTAGTCGTGCCAGACCTCGCGCGGGATCTTGCCGAGGCTCGCCCAGGCGCCCGCGCCGAAGCGCGCCTCGTACCAGGCCCGCACCGACAGCGAGGGGATGCCGAGTTCGGGGCCGCAGACCGTCTTCGGCGTGCGCAGCGTGTGCATCCGCGCGAAGGTGACCCACGGTCCGGCGCGGTCCGGCGGGTTGCGGTCGAGGATCACGACGTCGCGGACCTGCTCGCGGCGCAGGCCGAAGGCGATCGCGATCGCGTTCTGCCCGCCGCCGACGATCACCACGTCGTGCATCGGCTCGCCGTCGTGCCGGCGCGGCCGGACCCAGGGGCGCGCCGGATAGTCGACGCTCTCGAGGTCGGTGCGGACGCGCGCGGCCAGTTCGTCGAGGCCGCCTTCCCGGATATCCATGCTGCTCGCTCCCGTCGCGCGGCCGGCCGGGGTGCGAGCACCCGTCGCCGACCCGCCACCGTCGTGCGGTCGTTCCACTGGATCCAAGGGCGTCCGACCCGGTTTTCCGGTCGATCGAACAAGGACTTGGTCAGCAAGTCCCGTGCCATCGCCGCCGGCCGTGCGCCCCGCGGGCATGTCGCGCCGACGTGCCCCGAAATTGGGCAGAAGCTGCCCAAGCCGCGGCCGCCGGCGCCGTGGTTCAGTCGGAGAGGCCCGCCTCGCCGGCGGCGAGCAGGCGGCCCCAGCCGGGGATCGGCACCACCTTGCCGGCGAGGCGCAGCGCCTCCCAGTAGGTGACGACGATGGAATCGACGATCGGCACGCCGAGTTCGGCTTCCATCTCCTCGACCAGCTCGGTGGCGTTGAAGTTGGTGCAGACCACGGCGATGCAGTCCGGCTTCGACGCGGCCGCGGCGCGCAGGATGCGGCGGATGTCGTCGGCCGGCGCCGCGCCGATCGTGACGTTCTCGCGGATGCCGAGTTCGGCGGTGCCGACCACCGGAAAGCCCTGGCGCGTGTATTCCGCCGCGATGCCGGCGGTGATGTCGGCGGTGTAGGGCACGGCGAGTGCCACGGTCTTCCAGCCGAAGGTGCGGAAGGCGCGGAAGAAGGCGATCGTCGAGGTCGAGGCCGGCAGGCCGGTCTCGCGGGTGATCGCCTCGACCAGCGCGAGGTCCTTGTCGAGGCCGCGCCAGCTCGCCGAGGTGCCGTTCCAGACGATGCCGTCGAGCGGGGCGTCGGCGAGCAGGCGCGCGCCGGCCAGCATCGGTTCCAGTTGGAACTGCGCCTCCGAGCTCTGCTCGAGGGCGAGATGCGTCACCCGGATCCGCGAGAAGTGGTGGGCGACGACGCCGTCGAGCGGCCGGTTCATCGCGTAGGTCAGCGGTTCGAGCGCGGTGTTGGACGAGGGCGTGATGTGGCCGATGCGGGCGGTCGTCATGGGTTTGTCCGGGGCGGGGAGGGGAAAGCGGGAGCGGTGGGCGCCGCGGGCGTCACGGCGGGCGGCGGCGGGTCGCCGGCAGCTGGCGGCGCACCTGCAGCGGGAAGCCGGCCTCGCCGGCGGCGAAGGCGACCACGTGCGGCTCGAGCCGGGCCGCCAGCGCCCGGGCGTCGGCGAGGTCGCGGGTCAGGCGCGCGACCGTCTCGGCGATCCGCGGGCGCAGGGCGGCGAGGTCCACGGTGGTCGGCCGGCCGTCGCGCACCACCAGTCGGCCGCCGGCCATGACGTCGGTGATCGCCGCGCCGTCGGCGGCGGTGACGACCTGGTTGAGCACGTCGTTCGCCGGCACGAAGTCGACGTGGCCGAGGTCGTAGAACACGAGGTCGGCGTCGGCGCCCGGCGCGATCCGGCCGGCGGCCGGAAGGCCCAGGAGGTCGGCGCCGCCGGCGGTGGCGAGCGTCAGCACCTCGCGGGCGCCGAGCCAGTCCTCGCGCGGGCCGTCGAAGATCCGCGAGACGGCGGAGGCGAGGCGGATCGCCTGCGGCATCGACAGCGCGTCGGAGGAGTTGGCGCCGTCGGTGGCGAGGCCGACCGGGATGCCGCGCTCCAGCATCGGCCTGAGCGCCGCGACGCCGGCGCCGAGGCGCAGGTTCGAGGCCGGGACGTGGGCGACTTTGCAGCCGTGGGCGGCGAGGAGGTCGAAGTCGTCGCCGTCGAGCCAGACGGCGTGGGCGGCGACGAAGCGCGGCGACAGCACGCCGCGGTCGGCGAGCCGGCGCACCGGCGACACGCCCCACAGCCGCCGCGCCGCCACCGCCTGCAGCCGGGACTCGGCGACGTGCATGTGGACGAGCAGGCCGTTGGCCGCGGCCATCTTGACGGTCGCGGCCAGGAAGGGGTCGGAGCAGTGGTGCGGGATCGTCGGGGCGAGGGCGAGCGAGATGCCCTCCGGCAGGTCGCCGCGAACCGCGACGATGTCGGCGAGCGCGGCCAGCGTCGCATCGGCACCGCCGAGGTCGAAACGGCCGACGGCGGCGCGGAGGTCCGGGGGCAGGGCGTCGGCGAGGCCGGGGATCGCCGCGAACAGGCTGCGGTCCGCCACCATCGGCGCCAGCACGGCGCGCATCCCGGCGTCGGCATAGGCGCGCGCGACCGCCATGAAGCCTTCGACGGTCGGCCGTGGGAACTCGTAGACGAGGTCGAAGCAGGCGGTGCAGCCCTTCGACAGCATGTCGACGGCGCCGAGGAGGGTGGAGATGTAGATCTCCTCCGGGCTGCGCGCGCCGCCGAGCCAGGGCGCGTTGGTCAGCGAGACCTCGAGGGTCCAACGGTCGGCGACGCCCTTGGCGAGGTTGGCGTGGCCGTGGGTGTGGGCGTTGACGAAGGCCGGCAGCACCAGCCGGTCGCGGGCGTCGAGCACGGTGTCGGCGTCGAGCGTGCCGGGCGACTCGACCGCGACGATGCGCCGGCCCTCGACCAGGAGGTCGCGGGCGGCGAGAAGGCCCGAGGCGGGATCGGCGACGAGGCCGCCGGTGACGGCGAGACGGGTCACGGCAGCTCCTCGGGCGGGTGTTCGGCGATCCAGTGGCGGGCGATCTCCGAGCGGCCGGCGCACCACACCCCCGGCGCAGCGCCGACGAGGTCGAGGAAGCGGCGGACCGCGTCGAAGCGCGACGGCTGACCGGAGATGCGGGCGTGCAGGCTCACCGTCATCAGCCGCGGCCGGCGCGCGCCCTCGGCGTGGAGCACGCGGAAGGCGGCGGCGAGGTGGTCGAGGAAGTCGTCGGCGGTGCCGAGTTTGGCGGTGGCGAGCCGGTTGTCGTTGTGGGTGAAGCTGTGCGGCACCACGAGATGCGGCCGGCCGCCGACGTCCGTCCACCACGGCAGGTCGTCGGCGTAGGAATCGGCGTCGTAGAGGAAGCCGCCGTGTTCGACGACGAGCGCGCGCGTCGCCGCGCTCGGCGAATAGCGGCTCTGCCAGCCGAGCGGCGGACGGCCGACGGTGTCGACGAAGCCGCGGACGGCGGACGCGATCGCCGCCCGCTCCTCCTCCGGCGTCATCCGCCAGTGCCGCACGAAGCGGTCGCCGTGGCAACAGAGATCCATGGCACCGCCGGCGGCACCGTCGCGGACGGCGGCGGCGATCGCCGGGTTGCGGCGGAGCGCGGCGGCGCAGGCGTTGACCGTCAGCGGCACGCCGCGCTCGGCGAACAGCTCGGCGAGCCGCCAGAAGCCGACGCGGCTGCCGTATTCGAACAGCGACTCGGCGACGAAGTCGCGCCGGCCGCCGCCGACCTCGCCGGGGACGGCGTCGGTGAGCGCGGTCTCGCTGTCGGGATCGCCGTCCGGGATCGACGGCTCTGCGCCCTCCTCGAGGTTGAGCACGACGACGAGGGCGAGCCGGGCACCGCCGGGCCAGCGCGGATCCGGTGGGTTCGGGCCGTAGCCGACGAAGTCGCGCCGGCCGTCGGGCACCGGCGTCACGGCGCCGCCCGCCCGGCGGCGATCGCCTCGGCGAAGGCGAGGAGCGCGAGTTCGCTGCGCGGCGGGCCGATCAGCGACAGGCCGACCGGGCAGCCGTCGACGGTGGCGGCGGGGATGGCGAGTTGCGGCAGCCGGGTCAGGCTGGCGACCGCGGTCAGCGCCAGCGTCTTCTCGCGGAAGGCGACCTGGGCGGAGACGCCGGCGCTGCGCAGCGGCGGCAGGTCGTGGGCGGTCGGGATCACCAGCACGCCGTCGTCGCCGAGGAGGTCGAGCAGGCGGTCGGTGAGCGCCTCGCGGCGCGGCGTCGCGCGGGCGACGGCGGCCGGGTCGACCGAGGCGGCGAGGTCGATCCGCTCGGCCACGGCCTGCGACAGCCGGCGGCCGGGCGTGCGGGCGAAGGCGCCGAGGGTGGTGTAGAGGTCGTGGAGCTGCAGCGGGCGGAAGGTGTCGAGCCAGTGCTCGACGCCCTCGGCGTAGAGCACGACCTCCGCGGCCGGCCCGAGGGCGCGGGCGATCGGCAGCAGCGCCGCGGCGATCGCGGGCTCGGGGATGTCGAAGGCGTCGCGGGCGAGCAGCAGCCGCTGCGGCTTCGGCGGCGCGGCCGGCGCCCCGAAATACGCCTCGGCGACCCGGCGCAGCGTGCCGGGATCGCGGGCGAGCCAGCCGACGGTGTCGAAGCTCGGCGCCATCGCCATCACGCCCGAGGCCGAGACGCGGCCGTAGGTGGTGCGCAGGCCGAAGACGCCGCAGAAGCTCGCCGGTACCCGCACCGAGCCGCCGGTGTCGGTGCCGATCGCGAAGTCGCAGAAGCCGGCGGCGACCGCCACCGCCGACCCGCTCGACGAGCCGCCCGGCGCCCTGAGCGGCGCCCGCGGGTTGATCGGCGTGCCGAAGTGCGGGTTCATCCCGAACATGCCGCAGGCGAGTTCGTCGGTGTGGGTCTTGCCGATCAGCGCCGCGCCGGCGGCGAGCGGCACCACCACCGCCGGGGCCGAGGCGAGGGCGGGACCGGCCTCCTCGAGCCGGTCCGGGTTGCCCCAGGCCGAGCGGAAGCCGGCGACGTCGATCAGGTCCTTGACCGCGAACGTGAGGTCGGCAAGCGGGCCGTCGTCGGCGACGACCAGCGGAACCTCCGGGCCGTGGTCGACGAAGGCGGAGCGGCGGATGGCCTCGGTGGTGGCGACGTCCATGGCTCTCACTCGGCGGCGGCGGGAAGGTCGGCGCCGGGCAGGCCGTAGGTCGCCATGAACTCCTCGACGAAGCCCTTGACGCCGTCCCAGTCGTAGAAGCGGAAGGCGTTGCCGCGGGTGACGAAGGTCGGCCCGGAGTAGAACATCTCGTATTGCAGGTGGCGCGAGCCGAACTCGGAGCCGACGGCGTCCCAGGCGAGCTTCATCAGCTTCACCCGGCCCTCGGAATCGGTGACCACCGAGCGCTGCGTCTTCTCGATGATGCGGCGCGTCTCCGGCGTCTCGAAGTCGGCGTAGGACGACGGCACCATGATCATGCCGCCGCCGGAGAGGGTGCGGATCGCCTCGACGATCTCAGGATAGGTGGTCTGGGCGATCACCTGGGCGGTGCAGAGCATCGAGCGGTTCGGCACGTAGTAGCCGCCGTGGTGCTCGCCGGTCGCCTCCATCGCGATCACCAGCGCCTCGATGTTGGCAACCTTGGCGGCGACGAGGCCCATGGTCTCGCGGACCTGGGGATAGTTGATGATGTTGTTGACTTCGCAGATCTTGCGCGCGAGCCCGAGCAGGAAGCGCAGCTTCACCATCAGGCGGACGATGCACTGGTAGTTCTGGAAGACGTGGGTGCGGGTGTCGTGCCACTGCGCCTGCGCCATCCGGAGGTCCTTGTGGACGAACACCCGGTCCCAGGGGATGCGGACGTCGTCGAAATGGACCACGGCGTCGTTCTCGTCGAAGCGCGACGACAGCGGATAGTCGAATTCGGAGGTCGCGGCCTGCTCGTAGCTGCGCCGCGACATCAGGGTCAGACCGCGGGTGGCGATCGGCACCGCCGCCGTGAAGGCGTAGGCCTGATCGCCGGCCTGTAGGTTCTGGAAGCCCGAGATCAGGATCTCGTTGGCCATGATGCCGGAGGTCGCCAGCATCTTGGCGCCGCGGATGGTGATGCCGCCGGCGTCCTCGTCGACCACGGCGGCGACGAGATGGGCGTCCGGCTGGCCGCCGGCGGACTTCGCCTTGTCGGACTGCGGGTTGATGATGACGTAGGAGAGGTAGAGGTCGTTGTCGCGGCAGTGCTCGTAATAGGACTCGACCGCCGCGGCGCGGGCGGGGTCGTAGTCGCGGAACACCGGCAGACCCATGCGGAAGCCGCACATCGTCGACGCCACGTGGTCCGGCGAACGGCCGACCATGCCGCAGGTCAGCGCCGCCCAGCGCACCAGCGCCTCGCGGCGCTCGACCAGTTCGCGGTGGTTGCGCGGCAGCTGCCAGCAACGCGACACCCGGTCACCGGTCTTCGGCGACACGAAGGTCATCGCCTCGAGGTTCTCGGGCGCGGCCTGATAGTCGTAGAAGCGGCCGGAGGTGGCCACCGCATTGGCGAAGGCCGGATCGGTGGTGACGTCGGCGACGCGGCGCCCGTCGATGTAGATGGTGCGGTCGTCCCGAAGGCTCGCGAGGTGACGTCGACCGTCCTTGACCATGGCGGAATCCTGCTTTCCAAGCTGGATACCGACGCCAGGCTCTCCGCCCCCTGCAATCGGAACGATGTGTCGAAGGTGAAACGCTGGTCCGCTCGCCCGGCCCGCTCCATTTTAGGATCCGAGACCGAACGCAGAGACGGTAGTCGCTCGCCGCGGCGGGCGTCAATCTTGGTGCTGTCCGAAATATAGGCTGGCAACCGGTCCAGGCCGATCGAAGAGCGGGCAGTGTGCCCACGGCTTGGGCAGGGCGGTCAGGCGGGTTCGGCGGCGCGGTCCGGGCGGGCGCGGCGGTGCGCGGCCTCGGCGGCGGCGAGGCCCCAGATCAGACCGAAGGTCAGGTAGAAGTGGCGCCAGTGGTCGGTGTCGATGATCCAGCCGACCACCATGTGCAGGAGGAAGCTGACCACGAGGCACTGCGCGAAGCCCTGCCACGGCCGCGGCTGCCAGAGCAGCGGCAGCGCCCGCCGCAGGGTGAAGCCGACCAGCGTCACGTAGGACACGAAGCCGAGCCAGCCGTATTCCATCAGCGCCTTCAGATAGGTGTTGTGGGTCGCCTCGATGTAGAGCCGGTCGAACTCCCACGGGCCGATGCCGAACGGTTTTTCGGTCGCCAGCATGAAGCCGGCCCAGTGGCGGGCGAAGCGGCCGAGTTCGGCGCCGTCCTTGCCGTCGTAGTCCTGCACCAGCTTGGCGCGCTGGACCAGGATGTCGTAGACGGCCGGGATCGAGGCGGCGACGGCGATCAGCACCACCAGCAGCGCGACGCCGGCGACGACGATGCCGACGAGGCGCAGGCGCTGGCGGTTGGTCGGGAAGTTGGCCGAGACCACGGCGGCGAGCAACGGCAGGCCGACCGCGAGCATGCCCCAGGCGGCGCGCGAGAACGACAGGAACACCCCGAGTACCAGGATCACCAGCCCGAGCACGGTGCCGGGCCGCGTCAGGATCGGGCCGGTCATCAGCCGGCGGGCGAGCACCAGCGACGGCAGGATCAGGAACGGCCCGAACACGTTCGGGTCCTGGAAGGTCGACTTGGCGCGGCCGTAGAGCAGGAAGAGGTCCGGATCGGGCACGAGACGGAAATAGCCGGCGACGCCGAGCAGCGAGACCAGCACCGCGGTTCCGACATAGGCCCGCTCGATCAGCCGGATCCGCCGCCAGTCGTCGGCGGCGAGGGCGGCGTACCACACCGCCGAGATCGCCAGGAACAGGCTGACGCCGACGTAGACCAGCGCGTCGACGAAGCGCGGCGCGCCGGTTTGCGAGGTCGAGAGCAGGCCGCCGGTGACGTAGCAGATCAGGCAGACCAGCAGCGGCCCGACGCTGCGCGGGATCTTCAGGCCGGCCATGAAGTAGACCGGGATCACCGCGACCAGGAACAATTCGTAGGGCGCCGGCTCGAAGATCACGAAGCCGCCGAGGAACACCGCGAGCCAGAGCACGCCGTCCGCCAGGGCGGAGACGCGGACGACCCCGCCGCGCGCGACGGCTGCGGCTCTCTCTGCGCTCATGGACGACGAAACTCCGGACGACGGACGACCGAAGTGTCGGCGAACAGGGTGAACCAATCCTTGACGGAGAGGGTGGCGAAGGGGAGCGACGTGAGCAGGACCGCGGGAGAGAAGAGCGACGCCGAAAGAGAAGATCGCGCGTCGCCCGCAGGGGAGGGCCGCCGGGGCGCTTTCCTAAGTCGACTTGGTCCGCCTCGCGCGGACCAAGGCGCCACATGGATGGGCCGGATCGGATCGCGTCGGCCCGGCCACTCCGAACGTCGCAAGTCCCGCCCGGGGCGGGACCTGCTGCGCCATCCTCAGTAGGCGTTTTCCTGGTTGAGGATGCGGATCGGCGTCATCATCAGGATGTAGAGGTCGAACAGCACCGACCAGTTCTCGATGTAGGCGAGGTCGTGCTCGACGCGGGCCTGGATCTTGGACGGCGAGTCGACCTCCCCGCGCAGACCCGAGATCTGCGCCCAGCCGGTGACGCCGGGCTTGACCTTGTGGCGGGCGAAGTAGCCGTCGACCACCTCTTCCCACAGCCGCTGCGAAGTGTGGGCGTTGACCGCGTGCGGGCGCGGGCCGACCAGCGAGAGCTGGCCGCGCAGCACGTTGAAGAACTGCGGCAGTTCGTCGATCGAGGTGCGCCGGATGAAGCGGCCGACGCGGGTGACGCGCGGATCGCCCTTGGTGACGACGACCTTGGCCGAGGGGTCGGCCTTGTCCGCGTACATCGAGCGGAACTTCAGGACCTCGATCACCTCGTTGTTGAAGCCGTAGCGCTTCTGGCGGAACAGCACGGGGCCGGGGCTGTCGAGCTTGATGGCGACCGCGGTCGCCAGCATCACCGGCGACAGCGTCACGATGGCGAGGGTGCCGAACACGAGGTCGAACACGCGCTTGACCACGCTGTCCCAGCCGGAGATCGGCTTGTCGAACACGTCGAGGAAGGGGACGGTGCCGACGTAGGAATAGGAGCGCGGGCGCAGGCGCAGCTTGTTGGCGTGGGCGGCGAGGCGGATGTCGACCGGCAGCACCCAGAGCTGCTTCAGCACCTGCAGGAGCCGCGTCTCCGCCGACATCGGCAGCGACACGATCACGAGGTCCACTGCTGCGACGCGGGCGAACTCGACGAGGTCGCCGATGGTGCCGAGCTTGGGGTAGCCCTTCTGGTTCTCCGGGCTGCGGTCGTCCGCACGGTCGTCGAAGATGCCGAGGATCTTGATCTCGTTGCCGCCGGAGTCGTCGAGTGCCGTGATCAGGCCCTCGGCGAGCGCACCGCCGCCGACGATGACCGCGCGCTGCTGCAGGCGGCCGGCGCGGGTCATCGAGCCGATCACCATCGAGCTGACGGTGGCGGCGGCCATCAGCGTCACCGTGCCGGCGCCGAGCCAGACCGGGTACCAGCTGCGGCCGACGCCGGGCGCGAAGTCGCCGACGACGATCGTCACCGCGAAGGCGCCGAACACCACCAGCCAGGACGCCAGTACCCGGCCGACGCGGACCTGCGGCCGGCGCAGCATCGAAAGGTCGTAGCCGCCGACGGTCTGGACCGCGAGCGCGACCAGGAAGGGCGCCCCGACGACCGGGCCGAGGCTGCCGAGGCCGAAGTCGGCGGCATCGCCGAGCCAGTAGAGCCGGGCGGCGACGCCGGCGAGGATCAGGCAGAGCGTCTCGAACACGATGACGAGGCCGCTCGCCAGCGACGGCGGGATCGCGGCCTCGTGGAAGGCGTTGGCGACGGCGCGGGCGCGTTCGCCGAGCCGTGTCGGCACCGCCCGGACCGGCGCCGGCGGCGGCTCGGCCGGAGCCAGGGGCGGGAAGTGACGGGCGGTATCCTGGAGCGACATCGGGGCTGCTCTCGGGTTCGGTCGTCGGTTGGCCGTCGGTTGGCCGTCTGCGGTCAGCGGCGCTCGCCGGCCGCGGCGTGGCGGCCGGGCGCGGTGCGCGCCGTCGGATATTCGCGGCTGCCGGCGCGGCGGGCGATCAGCTCGCCGTAGAAGTCGGTGATCTCGTCGGCCATCCGGCGCATCGAGAAACGCGAGGCGACGTCGCGGCGCAGCGCCGCGGCGCGGTCGAGGGCGACCTCCGGGTCGGCGAGGTGGCGCTCGATCGCGGCTGCGAGCAGCGCCGGATTGCCCGGCGGCACCAGCGAGGGCGAATCGTCGCCGAGGATCTCCGGCAGGCCGCCGACGTTGGAGGCGATCACCGGGATGCCGGCCGCGGCGGCCTCGAGCACCACGTAGGGCATCGATTCGGCCAGGCTCGGCAGGATCAGCGCCCGGCCGAGCGCGAGGGCGTCGCGCGTCTGCATCGGATCGTGGAAGCTGACACCGGAAAGGCCGAGGGTGGCGACGCGGGCCTCGTAGGCCGGCCGGTCGTCGCCGGCACCGATCAGGCGGACGGTCGGCGTGATGCCGCGGGCGGCGAGGATGCCGAGTGCCTCGATCAGCACCTGCGGCCCCTTGAGGTCGCGCATCATGCCGAGGAACATCAGGTCGGCGGCGCCGGGGGCGGTCTCGACCGGGGCGAACTCCTCCGGCCTCAGGCCGTTGTAGACCCGCGTCACCGGCCGGCGCGGCGCGGCGACCTTGGCGCGGTAGCAGTTCTCCTCGTAGTCCGACACGAAGACGAGGCCGTCGGTGAAGCGCTCGAAGTTCCGCTCCAGGAGGAAGTAGACCCGCCCGGCGAAGGTGTTCGGATCGTAGTGCAGGCTGCCGCCGTGCGGGCAGTAGAGCCGGATCGGCCGGCGGCCGAACAGGCCGAGCGCGGTGCCGATGGTGCGCACGAAGGCGCCGCCCTTGGCGCCGTGGCCGTGCAGCACGTCGGGCCGCATGTCGCGGACGGTGCCGTAGACGTCTACGGTGGAGCGGATGTCGGCAATCGAGAGCTGCCGGCGCATCGGCACCCGCGTGACGCCGAGCGCGAGTCGCGGGGCGACGCGGGCGATGTGCTCCTCCTCGAACGCGCCGCCGGTCAGGCTGTCGCAGACGATGCCGACGGTGTGCCCGAGTTCGGTCTGGGTCGTCGCGAGGTCGACGACATGGCGGAAGATCCCGCCGATCGGCGCCCGGAGGCAGTGGACGATGCGCAGCGGCTTCACGGACATGGCACGTTCCCGGCTGGTCGGGTCCCTCTTGGTCGGGACAGACCTTGCCAGTGCGCCACCCACGGGGCGGTTAATTCAAAAAGGTGAAGTGAGCCTAAGGTTTACGGACCCTGACCGCGATCGCTCCAATTCGAACCGTCGGCTCAGATGAAGCGCTCGCGGATGCGGATGACGTCGCCGGGCCGGACCGGATCGCTCGCCGGCACGAGGCCGACCGTGGTTTCGCCGTTGATGGTGCGGGTGATCTCGACCCAGCCCTCAGAGGCGCGCGGGCCGTAGCCGCCGGCGATCGCGATCGCGGTCTGGGCGGTCAGGCCGTTGACATAGGTGTACTGGCCGGGGTTGCGGACCTCGCCCATGATGAAGAACGGGCGGTAGGTGTCGACCTCGACCGAGACGTCGGGATTGCGCAGGAAACCGCGGCGCAGTTCGCCGGCGATGCGGCCGGCGAGCTCCTGGGTGGTGGCGCCGCGCGCCGGCACCGAGCCGATCAGCGGCATGGTGACGTGGCCGGACTGGTCGACCGAGTAGGTGTTGGTCAGCGAGGCCTGCTCGAACACGGTGATGCGCAGCCGGTCGCCGCTGTCGAGGCGATAGGGGCCCGCGAGCGCGTCGGCGAACGCCTTCGGGCGTCGGGCCGCCGATGACTGGCAGGCCGTCAGGCCGGAGGCGGCCATCAGCAGCAGGAACGAACGGCGGTGCATCCCGGGACCATCCAGCGACAGACTTGACCAACGGTCGGAAGGGTAGGGACGTCATGGTTAACGAACCGGAAACGCCGGTGCGGCCGCAACCGTGGATTCACCTTTGGACGGGCCGACTTAACGTCGTGGTTACCATGACGGCCGATGATCGGAGGCGGAATCGGTGAAGGTGTTCCGGTGATGACGAGTGGGGACGACGCCGTGCGGCGGGCCGACGAGGACGTGGCGCTGGATCTCAAGGGGATCCTCGCCGCGATCGGCCGTCGCCTGCCCTTCGTGGTGGCGGTGACCGCCGCCGTCGGGATCGGCACCTTCGCGGGCCTGCAGATGGTCTCGCCCAAGTTCGAGGCCGAGACCAAGCTCCTGATCGAGAATCGCGAACCGCCGCTCTCGAACAACTCCTCCACGCCGAACGATCGCACGGTGGTCGACGCCGAGACGGTGGCGAGCCAGGTGCAACTCCTGACCTCGCGCGACCTCGCGCGCCGCGTCGCGGAGAAGAACCACCTCTCCGACCGCGCCGAGTTCGACGGCACCGAGCGCGGCGCCCTCGACGGCGTGCTGGCGCTGGTCGGCATCGGCCGCGACAAGATGCGGGTCTCGCCCGAGGAGCGCGTCGTCGACGCCTTCGTCGAGCGGCTCAAGGTCTATCAGGTCGACGGCTCGCGCGTGATCACCGTACTGTTCCGCTCGACCGACCGCGACCTCGCGGCGACGCTCGCCAACTCGGTCGCCGAGGAATACCTGACGCTCCAGAGCGAGGCCAAGCGGCGCACCAGCGAGGACCAGACCCGCTGGCTCGGCGAGGAGATCGAGAAGCTCCGCGTCAAAGTCCGCGACGCCGACGAGGCGGTCGAGAAATACCGCTCGACCCACGACCTCCTCACCGGCAGCAACAACACCTCTGTGTCGCGCCAGCAGATCACCGACGTCACCAACGCCATCGCCGCTGCGCGCTCCGATCAGGCCGCGGCCGAATCGAAGGCGAAGATCCTCGCCGGGCTCCTCAGGAGCGGCGCCGCCCTCGACGACGCAGCCGACGTGCTCGAGAGCGACACCTTCCGCTCGCTGCGCAGCCGCCAGATCGCCCTGCGCGGCCGCCTCTCCGAACTCCTCGTGACGCTGCTGCCCGCCCACCCCCAGGTCAAGGCGGTCGAATCGCAGATCGCCGACGTGCGCGCCCAGGAGACCGCCGAGGCCCGCCGCGTCCTGGCGGCCCTCCAGAACGACGCCAAGGTGGCCGCCGAGCGGATCCGCTCGCTGCAGGACAGCCTCGGCGAGATCAAGGTGACCAGCGCCGCCGACGGCGCCAGCGAGGTCGAGCTCAAGGCGCTCGAGCGCGACGCCGCCTCGCAGCGCAACATCCTCGACGGCCTGCTCGCCCGCTACCGCGAGGCCAACGCCCGCCAGAACACCGACATCCTGCCGGCCGACGCCCGGGTGATCTCCCGCGCGGCGACGCCGGTCGAGGCGGCCTTCCCGAAGGTCGGCTCGCTGACCTTGGTGGCGACGCTCGCCGGCCTCCTGCTCTCGATCGCCTGGGTGATCGCCGGCGAGTTCCTGTCCGGTCGGGCGCTGGTCCGCGTCGCCGGGCCGGTCGAGCGGCCGCGCGTCGTCGCCGGCACGCCGGTCGAGCCGGCGCTCCACGACGCCGAACCGGTCGCCAAGGCGCCGCGCCGCCTGCGCGCCGCCGCCCGCGCCGCCGCCGCCGCGGCCGAGGCCGCACCGGAGCCGGTCGAACCCGCCGCGACCGAAGCGCCCGCCGGCGCCGCGGCCGATTCGGTCGAGCCCGCCGTCGACGCGCGCCTCGCCCGCTTCCGGGCCCGCGTCAGCGCCGCCGCGGCCGCGGCCGAGGCCGAGGAGGACGTCGCCGCACCGGTGGCCGAAGTCGTTCCCGAGCCGGTTGCCGAGACCCCGCTGCCGTTGGTGCCGCTCGACGGCCTCCACGCGCTGCTGATCGGCGACGGCGCCAGCCGCGTCGCGGTGATGGGCGTCGGTTCCGCCGTCGCGGTCGAACGCGTCATCGACGGCATGTCCCGGCTCGCCACCGTCGAGGGCACCCGCGTCGTCGTGGTCGACACCGTGGCCTCGCACGTCGGCATCGGCGGCGCCGGCCTCTACGACCTCCTGACCGGGTCGGCCGACTTCTCCGACATCATCCGCCGCAACCCGCAGACCCGCGCCCACGAGATCGGCGTCGGCTCCGAGGTGCTGGCGACCGAGACCTGGGCGAGCGCCGACATCGAGACCATGCTCGACGCGCTCGAGCACACCTACGACCTCGTCGTGATCGACCTCGGCCCGATGGACGCCGACGGCGCCCGCTTCCGCCTCGTCTCGGCGGCCGACCACGCCATCCTGGTCGGCGAGCCCGCCGACCCGCACACCCGCCGCGCCCACGACATGCTGCGCCGGCACGGCGTCGAGCGCCTGTCGGTGGTGGCCGCGCCGGAGTTCGACGTCGACGCGGTGGCGTGACGCCGGGGCCATCTTCCGGGATGGTGGAAGGTTCGGGGCGAGAGGATCTCAGTCCTCGCCGCCGCCGGCCTCTTCGCCCTCCGTGCGGCGGCGCAGGACGCGGCGGGCGAGCTTGAGCAGGGCGGGGCGGGCGACGACGTAGTCGCGCAGCCGGCGCCGGGCGTCGAAGGCGAGCGCGGCGGCGGTGCCGGGCGCGGTCAGCGGCACCATGGTGTCGACCAGCGCGACCTCGTGGTCGGCCCAGGAGCGCTTGTAGCGGGCGTCGCCGACGCCGAAGTCGAACACCTGTTCGCCGCGCGCGCAGCAATCCTCGATCACGTGGTAGAGCAGCACCTCGCCGGGCGAGGTGCGGGCGTATTCGTCGAGGGCGAAGGAGTTCATCACCAGATAGACCGTGCCCGCGAAGGCGACGGCGATCGCGGTGGCGCGCCGCCCGCCGGCGATCTCGAGGGTCCAGAGCTGGGTCGACGGCGTGCCGTCCGGACCGGTGGCGGCGAGCACGTCGCGGAAGAAGTCGCGCGTCTTCGGGCAGCTGAAGACGTCCGGGATGCCCTGCTGTTCGAAGCGGGCGGCCTTCTGCGCGAAGAATGTCTCGAGGATCGCCGACGCCTCGGCGCAGTCCTCGGCGCGGCGAACGGTGAAGCCGCCGACGTCGGCGAGCGCCTTGCGCCGCGAGCGTACCTTGCCGCGCTTCTTGCCGCCCTTGTGGCGCGACAGCACCGCCTCGAAGCCGCCGGCGAGGTCGACGGCGTAGGCCATGTGCGGGGCGGGTCGGACCCAGCCGGCGGCGAAGGGATTGTCGCGGCCGGCGAAGCGCGCCGGCTGGGCGCGCAGCGCGACGAGGTCGACGTCGGCCTCGGCCGCGAGCCCGGTCCAGACCGCGGCGACGTCGTCGGCCGTGAGGCGCTGCCAGAGGCCCGGGTCGAACAGGCCGACGTTGGTGTTGGCGTGGCTGCCGCCCGGAAAGCCGGCGACGCGGACCGGGCCGGCCCGGCCGAGCGCCAGCGGCAGCACGAAGGCCTCGCCGCGGGCGGTCTCGCCGACCACGATCAGCGGCCGGGCGCGCTCGGAGGCGGCGAGATGGCGGAACCAGGGTTCGACGAAGCCGCGGGCCTGGAACGGCGAACCGACACCGACGGCGGCGAGACGGTCCCACAGCGGCGCGACGGCGGCGATGTCGCGCACCACCCGCACCGCGATCCGGTCCGGGTCGGCCGCCGCGCCGACCGCGGTCGTCGGCATGGCGCTCATGGCGATGTCCATCTGTCCCCCGGCTCACGGTTCCGTCGTGGCGGGGACGCTAACAAATCGGACTTTACGAACGGTTGCGCAACTCGCCCGGGCGCGGGCGCACCATCCAGGTGACGATCACGCCGGCGGGCAGCACCCAGATCAGCCCGGCGATCACGTAGTAGGCGCCCTGGGCGAGGCCGGAGGCGCCGTAGAGCAGGCGGTCGCCGACCGCCGCCGCGAACAGGCAGTAGATCGGGATGAAGATCATGAGGACGATCGTCCCGATCAGCTTGCGCAGGCGGATGGGCAAGGGCGGTGCTCCGTGGGCGGACCGGTTCGGACGGACCGGGGAAGGCGTGCGGGTCGCGGCGACGACGACCCTCGACGCGCCCCGGCGATCGGTTATGTATGTCAGCCGTCGACCGCCGTGAAGCGCCTCCCTCGGCGGGAGGCCGCGAGGCGCGGCCCATTCCCGCGAGAGTACAATCGCCGCCATGTCCTCCGTCACCGCCCTCCGCGCCCCGGCCCCGGTGCCGGCCGTCCACCACCGCCGCGGCGAGGCGGCCGTCCGGGCCTGGCTCTGGGTCGTCGCCGTGATGATCATCGGCATGGTCGTGGTCGGCGGCGCGACGCGGCTGACGCAGTCGGGCCTGTCGATCACCGAGTGGAAGCCGATCCACGGCGTGATCCCGCCGCTGAGCGCCGCGGAATGGGCCGAGGAGTTCGCCAAGTACCAGCGCATACCCGAGTACCGAGAGATCAACCGGGGCATGAGCCTGGACGACTTCAAGTTCATCTTCTGGTGGGAGTGGAGCCACCGTCTGCTCGGCCGGGTGATCGGCGTCGTCTTCCTGGTGCCCTTCGTCGCCTTTGCCGCCGCCGGCTGGATCCGCCGCGACATGCTGCCCCGGATCGGCGCGCTGTTCCTGCTCGGTGGCCTGCAGGGCGCGGTCGGCTGGTGGATGGTGGCGAGCGGCCTCGTCGAGCGCACCGACGTCAGCCAGTACCGCCTCGCTACCCACCTGACGCTGGCCTGCTTCATCCTGGTCGCGACGGTGTGGACCGCCGAGAGCCTGCGCGCCGAGCGCTCGCGCCTTGCCGAGATCCCGCGCCTCGTCGGCTGGAGCAAGCTGCTGGTGGTCGCGGTGCTGGTGCAGATCTTCCTCGGCGGCCTCGTCGCCGGCCTCGACGCCGGCTACGTCTACAACACGTGGCCGCTGATGGAGGGTCGGCTGGTGCCGGACGGCCTGTGGTTCCTGTCGCCGTGGTGGCTCAATTTCTTCGAGAATCACCTGACGGTGCAGTTCGTGCACCGCTGCGGCGCCTACCTCGTGCTGGCTCTCGCCGTCGTCCACGCCCTCGACGCTCGCCGCGAGGCACTCGACCCGGCCACCGAGCGCCGGGCGCTCCTGGTGGCGGCGCTGGTGTCGGCGCAGGCCGCCGTCGGCGTCGCGACGCTGCTCGCCGTTGTGCCGCTGTCGCTCGGGCTCGCGCACCAGTTCATGGCGGTCGTGGTGCTGACCGCCGCCACCGTCCACGCCCGCCGCACCGCCGACGGCGGGCGGACGGGGTGAGGGCGAAACGGCCGCCGCGGTTGCCGCGGCGGCCGTTCGATTCGGATCCGATCCGGTCAGTCGAGCTTGTCGAGGGCCTGGGCGAGGTCGGCGACGATGTCGGCGGGGTCCTCGATGCCGACGGAGATGCGCACCACGTCCGGACCGGCGCCGGCGGCGACCTTATGGGCGTCGGTCAGCTGGCGGTGCGTGGTCGAGGCCGGGTGGATGATCAGCGAGCGGGTGTCGCCGACGTTGGCGAGGTGCGAGAACAATTCGACGTTCTTCACCAGCGAGACGCCGGCGTCGTAGCCGCCGTCGACGCCGAAGGTGAACACCGCGCCGGCGCCCTTCGGGGCGTAGCGCTGCTGCAGGCCGTGGTAGCGGTCGCCGGGCAGGCCGGCGTAGGACACCCACTTCACCCGGGGATGGCCGGCGAGGAATTCGGCGGCCGCCTTGGCGTTGTCGGAGTGGCGCTGCATGCGCAGCGGCAGCGTCTCGATGCCGGTCAGGATCAGGAAGGCGTTGAACGGCGAGATCGCCGGCCCGAGGTCGCGCAGGCCGAGCACGCGCGCGGCGATCGCGAAGGCGAAGTTGCCGAAGGTCTCGTGGATGACGAGGCCGGCGTATTCGGGCCGCGGCTCCGACAGCATCGGGTAGCGCCCGTCGCGCGACCAGTCGAACGAGCCGCCGTCGACGATGATGCCGCCGATCGAATTGCCGTGGCCGCCGAGGAACTTGGTGGCCGAGTGCACGACGATGTCGGCGCCGTGCTCGATCGGCCGGCACAGATACGGCGAGGCGAGGGTGTTGTCGACGATCAGCGGCACCTGGGCGCGCTTGGCGACCTGGGCGATCGCCGCGATGTCGGTGACGACGCCGCCCGGGTTGGCGATCGATTCGATGAAGATCGCCTTGGTCTTCGGCGTCACCGCCCGCTCGAAGCTTCCGACGTCGTCCGGGTCGGCCCAGACCACGTTCCAGCCGAAGCTCTTGAACGAGTTGTTGAACTGGTTGATCGAGCCGCCGTAGAGCTTGCGCGAGGCGATGAACTCGTCACCCGGCTTCAGGAGGGTGTGGAACACCAGCATCTGCGCGGCGTGGCCCGAGGCGACCGCGAGCGCGGCGGTGCCGCCCTCGAGCGCGGCGACGCGCTCCTCGAGCACGGCCTGGGTCGGGTTGGTGATGCGGGTGTAGATGTTGCCGAAGGCCTGCAGGCCGAACAGCGAGGCAGCGTGGTCGACGTCCTCGAACACGAAGGACGTGGTCTGGTAGATCGGCGTCGCGCGCGCCCCGGTGGTCGGGTCGGGCTTGGCGCCGGCGTGTACCGCGAGCGTCGCGAATCCGGGCGTGTGGTCGGTCATGGATCTCTCCTCCCCTCGTCGTGCTTCTTGCGGGGGTGCCGATTAGAAGCAGGTCGGCGCGGCGGCGGAAAGCTCGTTCGTTCCATGACGGCCACGGACGGGAGAACGGATTTGCGTCCGCCCGTCCGGTGTCGCCCGGATCAGAGGCCGAGGCGGGGGATCTCGATCGCCGGGCAGCGGTCCATCACCACCTTCACGCCCTCGGCCTCGGCGCGGGCCGCCGCGGCGGTGTCGACGACGCCGAGCTGCATCCACACCGCCTTCGGCCGGGCGGGGAGGGCGAGCGCCTCGTCGACCACGCCGCCGGCGGCGTCGGAGGCCCGGAAGATGTCGACGAGGTCGATCGGGCCGGGCACGTCGGCGAGGCTGCCGTAGACGGTGGCGCCGTGAATCGTCTTGCCGGCGAGGCCCGGGTTGACCGGGTGCACCGTGAAGCCGCGCGACAACAGGAAGGCCAGCACCCGGTTCGACGGGCGGTCGGCGTTGGCGCTCGCGCCGACGAGGGCGATGGTGCGGGTGGCGCCGAGGATGGCGCGGATGTCGTCGTCGCTCTTGCCGTCGATCGCCATGGTGTCCTCCTACTCGAGTTGCAGGTTGCCGGCGTCGTCCATCGGGAAGAACGGATTGTGGGCGACTTCCCAGAGATGGTTGTCCGGATCGGCGAAGTAACCGGAGTAGCCGCCCCAGAACGCCTTCTGGCCGGGCTTCACCAGCTTGGCCCCGCAGGCGACCGCGTGGGCGAGGCAGGCGTCGACCTCGGCCGGCGATTCGAGGTTCTGCGCCAGCGTCACGCCCGAGAAGCCCGGCGCGTCGGGCTCGACGCGGGCATCCTCGGCGAGGAGATGGCGCGGATAGAGCGCGAGGACCACCCCCGAGAGCTGGAAGAACGCGACGTCGGCCTGCGACGCCTTGGCCGGCACGAGGCCGAGACGCTCGTAGAAGGCGCGCGCCCGCCGGATGTCGGCGACGCCGAGGGTGACGATGCTGAGGCGCGACTTGAAGGGGGAGGACACCTTGACCAACTCCGATCGACGAAAGTTCGACGGCGCACGGTGTGGCCGGGATTCGCGGCGGCATGATAGCAGGAGCCGTCCCGACCGGGCCGCCGGGAGGGTGTCCTTTGGTAGGGTCCGGCGTCCATCGCCGGGGAGGAACGAGCCGATGCACCATCCGAAGATGACCGCCGCGGACCTCAACGCCTTCCTCGAGCGCGACTTTCCCGAGCTGAACGCGACGCGGCGCGCCTACGTCGTCACCGAGATCGGGCACCGCAGCGCCGCCGTCACGCTCGACGCCGGCCCGGAGATGCTGCGGCCCGGCGGCACCGTCTCGGGGCCGACCCTGATGACGCTGGCCGACATCGCCGCCTGGGTGGTGATCCTCGGCCACGTCGGTCCGGTCGGGCTCACGGTCACGACCCACCTCTCGATCGACTTCCTGCTGAAGCCGCAGCCGGGCCTGCTGGTCGGCCGTTCGCGGCTCCTGAAGCTCGGCAAGCGCCTCGCCGTCGCCGCCGTCGAGATCGGCGACGAGGCCGGCGCGTCGGTCTACGCCCACGCCTCCGCGACCTATTCGATCCCGCCCGGCGCGGTCGGCGGCGCCTGATCCGCCGCCGCCCCGCATGGCGGCGCCCCGCCCCGCGCGCTTGACAGACGGGCGCCGGCGTGGTGTCAGGCGCCGCGAAACCACATTCGGCGGCCCGCTCGGCTGCCACCTCGGAGCGTGACGATGTTCGATCTCGGCGGCCTGTCGGCCCTGGTCACCGGTGCGAGCGGCGGCATCGGCGGTGCGGTGGCCCGCGCCCTGCACGCCCACGGCGCCAAGGTGGCGCTCGCCGGAACCCGCGCCGCGGCGCTCGAGACGCTCGCGGCCGAACTCGGCGAGCGCGCCGTCGTCGTCACCGGCAACCTCGCCGACCGCGCCGATTGCGACCGCCTGTTCGCCGACGCCGAGGCCGCGCTCGGTCAGGTCGACATCCTGGTCAACAACGCCGGCATCACCCGCGACGGCCTCGCCATGCGGATGAAGGACGAGGACTGGGACGCGGTGATCGAGGTCAACCTCACCGCCGGCTTCCGCCTGACCCGCGCCGCGCTGAAGGGCATGATGAAGCGCCGCTTCGGCCGCATCGTCGGCATCACCTCGGTGGTCGGGCTCACCGGCAACGCCGGGCAGGCCAACTACGCCGCCGCCAAGGCCGGCATGATCGGCATGACCAAGGCGATCGCCCAGGAAGTGGCGAGCCGCGGCATCACCGCCAACTGCATCGCGCCGGGCTTCGTGGAGACGGCGATGACCGACGCGCTGAACGACAAGCAGCGCGAGGCCGCCCTCGGCCAGATCCCGCTCGGCCGGCTCGGAACCGCCGACGAGATCGCCGCCGCGGCGGTCTACCTCGCCAGCCGCGAGGCCTCCTACATCACCGGCGACACCATCAACGTCAGTGGCGGCATCGCCATGGTCTGACGAGGCTTTTCCGCTTCGGGCACCCACCCGCGGCGGGTGCCGGCGGCCCGCCCGGGCCGCTGGCAATGACGGGCGAAGTATGTTACCAAGCGCGCGATCTGAAAGGGAAACGTCAGCGGATCCGCGTGCCGCGTAACCGGGTCGCACCGATGTCCGCGGTCTCTCCGGCAAGGCTCTCGCCGACCGGTCGGGCCCCGCGGACATCCCCAATCGGCAAGACACAAGACACGTAACACGAGGATCCGTAGAGATGAGCGACATCGCTGAGCGCGTGAAGGGCATCGTGGTCGAGCACCTCGGCGTCGACGCCGACAAGGTTACCCTCGAAGCGTCCTTCATCGAGGACCTCGGGGCCGATTCGCTCGACACCGTCGAGCTCGTGATGGCCTTCGAGGAAGCCTTCGGCGTCGAGATTCCCGACGATGCGGCCGAGACCATCCTGACGGTCGGCGACGCCGTCCGCTTCCTGGAGAAGGCGACCGCCTGACCCTCGACCGCCCCCTCCGCGGGGGCGGGTCCGATCCGCGGCCCCCTTTCGCCGGGGCGGCGGGTCGACGTCCACGGCCGCACGTTCGAAACGTCGGGGGCGAGTCGTCGCGCCGTACCTGTCAAGGTCGGCGGATCGGCCGCCCCCGTCGTCGTCAGAGGACCCGGACCGCCCCCGAAAGTGGCGGTCGCCGCAGGGAGGTTTCCGTCGCATGAGGCGCGTCGTCATCACCGGACTGGGCATGGTCACGCCGCTCGGCTGCGGCGTCGAGACCACCTGGTCGGCGCTGCTCGCCGGTCGGAGCGGCGCTCGCCGGATCACCGAATTCCAGGTCGACGACCTCGCCTGCCAGATCGCCTGCATCATCCCGCGCGGCGACGGCACCGACGGCAGCTTCAATCCGGACGACTGGATGGAGCCGAAGGAGCAGCGCAAGGTCGACGACTTCATCGTCTACGCGATGGCCGCCGCCGATCAGGCCGTGAAGGATTCCGGCTGGCTGCCGACCGACCACGAGGGCCAGACCCGCACCGGCGTGCTGATCGGCTCGGGCATCGGCGGCATCAACGGCATCGTCGAGGCAGGCTTCACGCTGCGCGACAAGGGGCCGCGCCGTCTGTCGCCGTTCTTCATCCCCGGCCGGTTGATCAACCTCGCCTCCGGCCACGTCTCGATCCGCTACGGCTTCAAGGGCCCGAACCACGCGGTCGTCACCGCCTGCTCGACCGGCGCCCACGCCATCGGCGACGCCGCCCGGCTGATCGCTCTCGACGACGCCGACGTCATGATCGCCGGCGGCACCGAGAGCCCGGTCAACCGCATCTCGGTCGCCGGCTTCGCCGCCATGCGGGCGCTGTCGACCGCCTACAACGACAATCCGACCGCCGCCTCGCGTCCCTACGACCGCGACCGCGACGGCTTCGTGATGGGCGAGGGGTCGGGCATCGTGGTGCTCGAGGAACTCGGCCACGCGCTGGCGCGCGGCGCCAAGATCTACGCCGAGGTCGTCGGCTACGGCCTGACCGGCGACGCCCACCACATCACGGCGCCGTCCGAGGACGGCGACGGCGCCTACCGCTGCATGGCGGCGGCGCTGAAGCGGGCCGGCCTGTCGCCCCACGACGTCGACTACGTCAACGCCCACGGCACCTCGACCATGGCCGACGGCATCGAACTCGGCGCGGTCGAGCGTCTGGTCGGCGATGCGGCGCGGACGATCTCGATGTCGTCGACCAAGTCGATGACCGGCCACCTCCTCGGCGCCGCCGGCGCCATCGAGGCGATCTTCTCCACGCTCGCGATCCGCGACGGCGTCGTGCCGCCGACGATCAACCTCGACAATCCCTCGGTCGACACCCAGATCGACCTCGTGCCGCACACGGCGCGCGAGAAGAAGGTGAAGGTCGCCGTCTCCAACTCCTTCGGCTTCGGCGGAACCAACGCCTCGCTGGTCCTCAGGGCCTTCGAGGGCTGACGGCGCGGGGCGGCGAGGCGCGGGCATCCCGGTTTCGCCACATTGCTCCCTAGCCTCCGCGGGGTCGCGCCCGGCCGCCGGCCGGGCGATTCCGACGGGCCGCGTGGCGCGGCCGGTCCCGACACGACACCGAAGGATCCATGGACGACAAGGCGGAGAGCAGGGAGAGCAGGGACCGCGGCGACGGCGCCGCGCGGGCCCGCGTCAACCCCAAGAGCCCGCGGCAGGCGCTGACGCCGGAGCCGGCCCCGGCGCCGCCGCGGTCTCAGCGCGTGCGCAACCCGCTGGTCGTCGCTCTCAACGCGTTGATCTCGCTGGTGATGATCGCTATCATCGCCGGCGCCGGCGTGCTTTACTGGGGCAAGGGCGAGTTCGACCGTCCGGGTCCGCTCGCGGCCGAGAAGACGCTGATGATCCCGCCGAAGTCCGGCCTGCAGGCGATCGCCGACACGCTGGAGCGCGAGGGCGTCATCGACGACCGCTACGTCTTCGTCGGCGGCGTCGCGCTCTACCGCCGCTCCGGCGAGCTCAAGGCCGGCGAATACGCCTTCGCGCCCGGGCTGTCGATGCGCGAGGTGATGGACCTGCTCGTCTCCGGCAAGTCGATCCTGCACCAGATCACCATCCCGGAAGGGCTGACCTCGCGCCAGATCGTCGACCGCATCAAGGCCGACACGACCCTGGTCGGCGAGATCGACGCGCTGCCCGCCGAGGGCTCGCTGCTACCGGAGACCTACAGCTTCACCCGCGGCACCACCCGGGCCCAGATCGTCGAGCAGATGAAGGCCGCCCACGACAAGGCGCTGGCGGCGATCTGGAAGACGCGCGACACCACCCTGCCGATCCGCGACGAGCGCCAGTTCGTGACGTTGGCCTCGATCGTCGAGAAGGAGACGGGCAAGGCCGACGAGCGCCCGCGCGTCGCCGCCGTCTTCGTCAACCGGCTGAAGAAGGGCATGCGGCTGCAGTCGGACCCGACAATCATCTACGGCATCGTCGGTGGCCAGGGCACGCTCGGCCGGTCGATCACCCGCGCCGACATCGAGGCGGAGACACCCTACAACACCTACCGCTTCGCCGGTCTGCCGCCGGGGCCGATCGCCAACCCGGGCCGGGCCGCCCTCGAGGCGGTTGCGCAGCCCTCCGAGACCGACGACCTCTACTTCGTCGCCGACGGCACCGGCGGTCACGTCTTCGCCTCGACGCTCGCCGCCCACAACCGCAACGTCGCCAAGTGGCGCGCGGTCGAGAAGGCTCGTGCCGCCGCCGGCGCCAGCACCGTCGACCAGCGCGATCCCGACGCCGTCGACGGCGGGGCGGACGACGGCGAACCGGTCGGCGAGGCCGCGCCCGACGCCGCCGGCGCGACGGAGGGCGACCCGCTCGACCTGCGCGACGGTCAGCCGCCGCGCAATCCGGACGCCCCGGTGCTGCCGACGCCGAAGCCGGCGGGCTGAAGCCCTTTCCGAATGCCCGGCGGCCGCGCGCTCAGCGTACGCGGCCGGCCTTGCGGACGACGCGGCGCTTGCGGTCGTCGTCGGGCCGCGGGCGCTGGCGGTTCAGCCGCGACCGCGGCATCGGCCGGCCGCGGCGGCCTTCGCTGACGATCTCGAAGCGCAGCGCGCCGGCGAGCGGGGCGACCTCGACCAGCTTGACCTCGACGGCGTCGCCGAGCTGGAAGGTCTCGCCGCTCTGCGAGCCGACGAGGCTGTGGCGTGCCTCGTCGTAGGCGAAGTACTCCGCCCCCAGCGTCGAGATCGGCACGAAGCCGTCGGCGCCGGAGCCCTCCAGCTTGACGAACAGGCCGGACTTGGTGACGCCGCCGATCCGGCCGCGGAACACCGCACCGACCTGATCCGACAGCCAGTCGGCGATCAGCCGATCGATGGTCTCGCGCTCCGCGACCATGGCGCGGCGCTCGCAGGCGGAGATGTCGGCGGCGATGCGGTCGAGCCGTCCCTCGATGCCGTCGGGCAGGCCGTCGTCGCCGAGCCCGAGCGCGCCGATCAGGGCGCGGTGCACGATCAGGTCGGCATAGCGCCGGATCGGCGAGGTGAAGTGGGCGTAGCGGCGCAGGTTGAGGCCGAAATGGCCGATGTTGATCGGCGAATACTCGGCTTGGCTCTGCGAGCGCAGCACCACCTCGTTGACGAGATGGCGGTTCGGCGTGTCCTGGACCTTGGCGAGGATGGTGTTGAACACGTCCGGCCTGAGGTTGCCCTGCTTGGCGATCTTGAGGTCCATGCTGCCGAGGAACTCGCGCAGGTTCTCGAGCTTGGACAGCGACGGCTGGTCGTGGACCCGGTAGACCAACGGCGAGCGTCGGCCCTCCAGCGTCTCCGCGGCGGCGACGTTGGCCTGGATCATGAACTCCTCGATCAGCTTGTGGGCGTCGAGGCGTTCGGGGATGACGACCCGGTCGACCGTGCCGTCCGGCTTCAGCAGGATCTTGCGCTCGGGCAGGTCGAGTTCCAGCGGCTCGCGGGTGTCGCGGCCGCGCTTCAGCACGGCATAGGCCTCCCAGAGCGGGCGCAGGACGGCGTCGAGCAGCGGGCCGGTGCGCTCGTCGGGCCGGCCGTCGATGGCGGCCTGGGCCTGCTGGTAGGCGAGCTTGGCGGCCGAGCGCATCATCACGCGGTGGAAGCTGTGGCGCAGCTTGCGCCCCTCGGCGTCGAACACCATGCGGACGGCGAGGGCGGGGCGGTCGACCGCCTCCTTCAGCGAGCAGAGGTCGTTGGAGATCCGCTCCGGCAGCATCGGGATGACGCGGTCGGGGAAGTAGACCGAGTTGCCGCGCTTCAGCGCCTCCTTGTCGAGCGCCGAGCCGGGCCGGACGTAGCGGGCGACGTCGGCGATCGCGACGGTGGCGATCCAGCCGCCGGGGTTGGCCGCGTCGGGATCCGGTGCGGCGTGGACCGCGTCGTCGTGGTCCTTGGCGTCCGGCGGATCGATGGTGACGAGCGGCAGGTCGCGCCAGTCCTCGCGCCCGGCGAGCGGCGCGGGCAGGGCGGCCTCGGCCTCCGCGAGCGCGGGGGCCGGGAAGATGTGCGGGATCTCGTTGGCGTGGATGGCGATCATCGAGACCGCCTTCTCCGACTTCAGCGACCCCACTCGCTCGATCACCCGGGCGTGGGAGAGCCCGGCGCGGCTCTGGTGCACCACCGCCACCGAGACGAGGTCGCCGTCCTCGGCGCCGCCCATCAGCTCGGACGGGATCAGGAATTCGGCCTGCTGCTTCTTCGAGATCGGCAGCAGGCGGGCGCCGCCCGGCGCTTCGCGGACGATGCCGAGGATGCCCTCGGGCTTGCGGTCGAGCAGCTTGATCACCCGCACCGCCGCGCGCGCCACGGCCTCGTAGCCGGCGGGCAGGTCGACGACGCGGCCGAGGAAGCGGTCGCCGGGGCCGAGCGAGGGCACGCCCGGCGGCCGGCGCCGCTCTGAGGTGGCGACCAGCAGCCGCGGCACCGGCGCTTCGGTGTCCGCGGCGGTCGGATCGGCGGCGGCCGGCTCGGCGAACAGGTCGCCGTCGTCGTCGACCTCGACCACCTCGCAGACCAGCACCGGCGGCAGGGCGCCGGGTTTGGCGAGCCGCTTGGCGCGGCGCTCGATCAGGCCCTCCTGCTCGAGCTCGCGCAAAAGGTGCTTCAGCGCCACCCGCGCCTCGCCCTTGACCTCGAAGGCGCGCGCGATGTCGCGCTTGGTCGCCTTCGCCGGCTGCTCGGCGATGAAGCGCAGCACCGCCTCGCGGCTGGGGAACGGCGTGGCGGGGCTGTCGGTGTCGCGATTCTTTCTGGCCAACGGGCGGCGTCCTCGGATCTCGGGACGCCGACCTTATCGCGTCGGGCCGGGGATGTCGCGTGGCGGCGACGCGGGGCGGATCCGCGCGGAAGCGGATCCGCCGTGCCGGCCGCTCACGAGGCCTTGCGGGCGCGCGGCTTGGCGGGCGCGGCGTCCTCGGCGGCGGTCTTCGCCGCCGCCTTCGCCCGGGCCGGCTTCTTCGCGGCGGCGGCCGGAGCCTCGCCGTCGGCGGCCTCGGCCTTGGCCGCCGTCTTGGCCTTGGCCTTGGCGGGTTTCTTCTCGGCGTCGTCGGCGGTCTTGGCGGCGGCCTTCTTCGCCGTCGGCTTGGCCTTGGCGACGGGGGCCTTGCCGGCCTTCTCGGTGAGGAGAGCGACCGCCTGCTCGACCGTCACCGCCTGCGGGTCCGAACCCTTCGGCAGCGTGGCGTAGACCTTGCCCCAGGCGACGTAGGGGCCGTAGCGGCCGTCGCGGACCGTGATCTCGCCGCCGGCGACCGGATGCTCGCCGAGGGTCTTCAGCGCCGCCGGAGTCGAACGGCCGCGGCCGCCCTTCTCCTTCTTCTCGGCGAGCACGGCGACGGCGCGGTTGAGGCCGACCGTGAACACCTCGTCGACGGAGTCGAGGTTGGCGTAGACGCCGTCGTGGGCGACGTAGGGGCCGTAGCGGCCGATGTTGGCCTCGATCGGCTTGCCTGTCTCCGGATGGGCGCCGACCTGTCGCGGCAGCTCGAGCAGCGTCAGTGCCTTGGCGAGGTCGATCTGGTCGACGGTCCAACCCTTCGGCAGCGACGAGCGCTTCGGCTTGTCGCCCTCGCCGAGCTGGACGTAGGGCCCGAAGCGGCCGGAGCGCAGCGACACCTCGAGGCCGGTCTTCGGGTCGGTGCCGAGCACCTTGGTGCCGTCGCCGCCGATGCCCTCGGCCTGATCGTCGCCCGAGCCGGTGCCGAGCTGGCGGGTGTAGCGGCACTCCGGATAGTTCGAGCAGCCGATGAAGGCGCCGAACTTACCGAGCTTCAGCGAGAGCCGGCCGGTGCCGCAGGTCGGGCAGCTGCGCGGGTCGGACCCGTCGGCGCGGGCGGGGAAGACGTGGGCGGCGAGGCCGTCGTTGAGGGCGTCGAGCACCTGGGCGACGCGCAGTTCCTTGACGTCGGCGATGCGCTTGTTGAACTCGTCCCAGAAGCGGCGCAGCACCTCGCGCCACTCGAGTTCGCCGGCCGAGATGCGGTCGAGGTCCTCCTCGAGGCCGGCCGTGAAGTCGTATTCGACGTAGCGGTCGAAGAAGCTCTCGAGGAAGGCCGTGACGATCCGGCCCTTGTCGGAGGGGATCAGGCGTTTCTTGTCGACGGCGACGTAGTCGCGGTCGCGCAGCGTGGCGAGCGTCGAGGCGTAGGTCGAGGGCCGGCCGATGCCGAGCTCCTCCATCTTCTTGACCAGCGTCGCCTCGGTGTAGCGCGGCGGCGGCTCGGTGAAGTGCTGGGTGGCGGCGATCGAGCGGCGGGCGAGGGCGTCGCCGCGCGCCATCCGCGGCAGCCGGCCGCCGTCCTCGTCCTCCTCGTCGTCGCGGCCCTCCTGGTAGAGGGTCAGGAAGCCGTCGAAGCGCACGACCGAGCCGGTGGCGCGCAGCCCGGCGCGGGCGCCGTCCTTCGTCGCGGCGATGTCCGCGGTGGTGCGCTCGAACTCGGCGCTCTCCATCTGGCTGGCGACGGTGCGCTTCCAGATCAGCTCGTAGAGCTTGGCCTGCTCGTCCTCGAGGAAGGGCGCGACCGCGCGCGGCAGCCGGCCGAGGTCGGTCGGGCGGATCGCCTCGTGGGCCTCCTGGGCGTTCTTGGCCTTGGTGGAATAGTGGCGCGGCTTTTCCGGCAGGTAGCGTTCGCCGTATTCGCGCGTGATCACCGCACGGGTGGCGGCGATCGCCTCGGGGGCGATCTGGACGCCGTCGGTTCGCATGTAGGTGATCAGGCCGACGGTCTCGCCGCCACCGACGTCGACGCCCTCGTAGAGGCGCTGGGCGATCTGCATGGTGCGCTGGGCCGAGAAGCCGTGCTTGCGCGAGGCCTCCATCTGCAGCGTCGAGGTGGTGAAGGGCGCCGACGGATTGCGCCGCTGCGGCTTCGATTCGACCTGCTCGACCGCGAAGGCCGCGCCCTCGAGGAAGCGGCGGATCGCGCTGGCGCTCGCCTCGTCCTTGACGTCGAGGCGACCGACCTTGCGGCCCTCCCACTCGGTCAGGCGGGCCTCGAACTCGTCGCCGGCCGGCGTCGCCAGCCGGGCGAGGATCTGCCAGTATTCCTGCGACTTGAAGGTCTCGATCTCGTTTTCGCGGGCGCAGACGAGGCGCAGCGCCACCGACTGCACCCGGCCGGCCGAACGGGCGCCCGGCAGCTTGCGCCACAGCACCGGCGACAGCGTGAAGCCGACGAGATAGTCGAGCGCGCGGCGGGCGAGATAGGCGGCCACCAGCGGCTCGTCGATGTCGCGCGGCTTGGCCATGGCGTCGAGCACGGCCTGCTTGGTGATGGCGTTGAACACCACCCGCTGCACCGGCTTGCCCTTCAGCACGCGCTTGGCGTTCAGCACCTCGAGCACGTGCCAGGAGATCGCCTCGCCCTCGCGGTCGGGGTCGGTGGCGAGGATGACCCGGTCGGAGGTCTTCGCCGCCGCGGCGATGTCGGCGAGGCGCTTGCCGGCCTTGCCGTCCACTTCCCACGTCATCGAGAAGTCCTGGTCGGGATCGACCGACCCGTCCTTGGCCGGCAGGTCGCGGACGTGACCGTAGGAGGCCAGGACCTGAAAGTCCTTGCCCAGGTACTTGTTGATGGTCTTCGCCTTGGCGGGCGATTCCACGATCACGAGGTTCATCGGGTCTCGACTGACGACTGTCGGTTGGGGAGCGCCGGCGCGGGGCTCCGCCGCCGTGGCCGGCCGCCGCAGCGCACCGCCGCCCCCTCAATGGAGGATGAGGGCACGGCGGGTCAAGTCGCGGCGGACCCGAGGGTGTCCGGTTGGGTGCGTCTGCATCCAAAACGTGCCGATGAACGTTGCTACCACCTTTCGTCAATATGCGTCTTCAGGTAGTATGCGCTTGGTAGTCGCGCGCCATGAGGCGTCATAACGTGATCCTTCACGATCCGGACGGGGGCGAGGGTCTGTCTTCATGGACGATCGGATAGAGACCTTGGAATTCGCCCGCCTGGAGCGGGCCGAGTACATCGAGCGCATGACGCAGGAGCTCAGCCGTCTGGCGGCCGGCGCCAACCTGCCCATGCTCGCGTATCTTCTGGAGATGGCCGCCGAAGAAGCTGCCGCGCTTCGGGAATCGGCCAAGGTCAGGCTCGCGCCGGAGGAGGTTCTCGGTCGCGCGCCGCGCGGCGGCGCGCCCTGACGCGCCAGTCGGTCGGGAGCGCGGCGTCGAGGGGGCGCCGCTCAGCCCACCAGCGAGACGAGTTGGCCGCCGTGGCGCTCCAGCCGACCGGCGATGTCGAGCTCCAGGATCACCAGCGACACAACCCGGGGGTGCAGCCCCGTGTGGAGAACGAGGTCGTCGATCGCGGTCGGCACCGGTCCGAGCGCCGAAAGGACGAGACCGCGTGCCGCGTCGTCGACACCGATCGGGGTGTCGTCGCCCGCGCCGGGCTCCGCGGCGCCGTCGCCGCCGAGGCCGCGACCGAGCACGGAGGCGAGGCTCTCCATGATGTCGGCGATGCCGGTCACCAGCGTCGCGCCGCCGCGGATCAGGCGGTTGGTGCCTTCGGCGCGCGGGTCGAGCGGCGAGCCGGGCACCGCCAGCACCTCTCGGCCCTGGTCGGCGGCGAAGCGGGCGGTGTGCAGCGTGCCCGAGCGCGCCGCCGCCTCGACGACCACCACCGCGATCGCGCTGCCCGAGACGATGCGGTTGCGGCGCGGGAAGTCCTGCGCCCGCGGCACCCAGCCGAACGGCATCTCGGTGACGATCGCGCCGCCGGCGGCAACGATCTCCGCGACGAGCGGGGCGTGCTCCTCGGGATAGACGTGGTCGATGCCGCCGGCGACCACCGCCATCGTTCCGCCCGCGAGCGAGGCGCGGTGCGCCGCCGCGTCGATGCCGCGGGCGAGGCCCGAGACGACCACGAGCCCCTCCTCGGAAAGGCCGCGGGCGATCCGGTCGGCCATCTTGATCCCGGGGATCGAGGCGTTGCGCGAGCCGACCACCGCCACGGCGGGCCGGGCCGCGAGCGATGCGCCGCCACCCTTGACCGTCAGCACCGGCGGCGGCGAGTCGAGCCGGCGCAGCGCCGCCGGATAGTCCGGTTCACCGATCGTCACGATCCGTGCGCCGGCCTTCTCGGTGCGCTCGATCTCCCGCTCGACCTCGGCCACCGAGGGAACCGAGGGCACCCGGCGCGAGCCGCCGCGGCGGGCGAGGTCGGGCAGGGCGTCGATGGCGTCGCGGGCCGAGCCGAAGTGGTTGACCAGGCTGCGGAAGGTGGCGGGGCCGACGTTCTCCGCGCGGATCAGCCGCAGCCACGCGACCCGCTGGTCGTGGCCGAGGCCGACCCGGCCGGGCGCGTCGGCGCCGCTCACGACTTCTGCCCGATGCGGCCCTCGGTCCCCGAGAGCAGGCGGCGGATGTTGGCGTGGTGCTTGACCCAGACGATCGCCGACAGCGCCGCCATCACCGCGGCCGTGGTCGGGCGCTCGAACCACCAGATCGCCGCCGGCACCACCACGGTCGCGACCAGGGCCGACAGCGAGGAGTAGCGCGTCAGGTAGGCGACCGCGATCCAGACGCCGGCGAAGATCAGCACCGCCGGCCAGAACAGGCCCAGGAGGACGCCGATGTAGGTGGCGACGCCCTTGCCGCCGCGAAAGCCGAGCCAGACCGGGAAGAGGTGGCCGAGGAAGGCGCCCGCGCCGGCCGCGACCGCGACCGTCTCGCCGAACTGCCAGCCGACCAGCACCGGCACGGTGCCCTTGAGGGCGTCGAACAGCAGCGTCGCCGCGGCGAGGCCCTTGCGGCCGGTGCGCAGCACGTTGGTGGCGCCGATGTTGCCCGAACCGATGCTGCGCACGTCGCCGAGACCGGCCATGCGCGTCAGGATCAGGCCGAAGGGGATCGACCCCGAGAGATAGCCCGCGAGGGCCGCGACGGCGAGGAGGGCGGTGGACGTCGGGTCGGGCACGATCGGATCCGGTCGAGGCGGGTGGATGCGAAACGGTTAGACCATCGCCGCCTCGCCGTCATCCCCGGCCCGCGCAAGCGGTCACGCCGCCGTCACGGGCGGCGCCGCCGGACGGCCGGCTTCCGGCTTGACCACGCGCGGCGGCGCACCGACCATCCGTTCCGCGCGGGCACCCTCGAACCGGACGGAGGCGGGCGGATGAAGCTCGTGATCGGGAACAAGAACTATTCGTCGTGGTCGCTGCGCGGCTGGCTGGCGGCCAAGGCCGCGGGCCTTCCCTTCGAGGAGGTGCTGATCGACCTCGACGGCCCCGGCACCGCGGCCGAGATCGGCGCCCACTCACCGTCCGGCCGGGTGCCGGCGCTGATCGACGGCGACGTCGTGGTCTGGGATTCGCTGGCGATCGGCGAGTATCTCGCCGAGAAGGCGCCCGCCGCCGGCCTGTGGCCGGCCGACGCCGGTGCGCGCGCCTTCGCCCGCTCGATCGTGGCCGAGATGCACGCGGGCTTCGGAGCGCTGCGCAACCACATGCCGATGAACATCCGCCGACCGCCCGCGCCGCGCCCGCCGGACGACGCCGTCGCCGCCGACGTCGCCCGCATCGCCGCGATCTGGCGCGAGGCGCGCGGCCGATTCGGCACCGGCGGGCCCTATCTCTTCGGCCGCTTCACCCTCGCCGACTGCGCCTACGCCCCCGTCGCCAGCCGATTCGCCACCTATTCGGTCCCGCTCGACGACGTCTGCGCCGCCTATGTCGAGAGCGTGCTGTCCCATCCGGCGATGGTCGAGTGGAGCACGGCCGCCCGTGCCGAGACCTGGGTGGTCGCCGCCGACGAGGTCGACTGACCGGCGCGCCCGCGGCGCCCCGGCCTCGGACGGGGACGCGGGCGCTGCGGCCCCGGTCGTGTGTCCGGGGGTACCGCGGGCGACGCGCGCCGGCACCGGCGCCGACCGTCGTGTCCCCCGGCAACGGCGCGTCGCGGCGAGGGTCTCGCGGCGGATCGTCCATTCCACCGGATCATTCGCCGTCGTCGCGGCAGTATTTCGGTCGGCGCGGGTCGAGTTTGCGCGACGGCCAGTCCCGACAGCGCTCGAACACCGTCGGCGGCGGCGCGGCCGGGCGCGGCGGCGGCGCGGCGACGTCCGGGTTCGGATCCGGAATTCTCAACGGCGACGGGCTCTTGCGTGGCCACTGCAGGATCGGCGGCGGCGTCGTCGGCAGCCGGCGGATCTGCCCCGGCAACGGTTCCACGGCGACCGCCGGCGCGGAATCGAGCACGCCCAAGAGAAAGGCGGCGCCTATCAGGGCGCGCGGAAATAGGTCAGCCAGCTTGCCGGACACGGCGGTTCTCCTTCGTCCGGGCCGGGGAGGGCACCATCGTATCATCGGCGGCATCTATCATCACACAGAGAGTTTCTATTAGTGATTTTGACTATGACGGCTTGCTTTTCCGCTCGAATTGAGGGGATGATGAGGCCAACCCCCGTCCACGGGCGTGAACCTCGCGGAACGTCGGACCCAAGAAGACGAAGACACGGCCGGGACCAACGGTCGGCACCGAGGAACGTCGACACCGGCTGCAAGACCGGGTTGGAGGAAACACGATGAGTGCTGTCAACGCTCCGATCGGAGGACGGATCGGTCTGGCGCAGCGTCTCGGTCGGATCGCCTCGGGCTTCTCGCTCGATCGCCTCCGTCCGGCCGCGGTTCATCGCGTCGCTGCCGCGGATCTCGCGCCTTCGCGGACCGAAACCCTGCTGCGCCGCCATCTCAAGGGCCTCGGCGAGGGTGCCGTGGTGATCGAGATCGGCCACGTCGGGGCCGGTCACGCCGACTGGCTCGCCGACGGCATCGCCCACCGCCTCGTCCCGGTCTCCGACGCCGGCCGCTCCGATCCCTGCACGACCTGCCTCGCCGACCTGCCGGCCGGCAGCGTCGACGCGGTCTTCTCGGTCGACACCATCGAATACGTCCGTGCGCCCTGGCGCCTCGCCGACGACGTCGCGCGGGTGCTGAAGCCGGGCGGCGTGACCTTCCACACCACCGTCTTCACCACGCGCTACCAGCCGCAGCCCGAGGACTTCTTCCGCTACACCCCGGAAGGGCTGAAGTCGCTGTTCTCGGCCTTCGACTGTCTGACCGCCGAGTTCGACGCCACCGAACGCCGCCGCGCCGCGCCGGCGGGCCGCCGCGACGCCGGGGCCGACATCTTCGGCGGCTCGCGCGAGGGCTGGCGCGTCCACTACGCCGGCCGGAAGATGCTGCTGCGCTAAATCGGTTCGATCCGCCGCGTTGCCCGAACCCGCCGCGCGACCCGCGGCGGGTTTCGTTCGTCCGCGGGCCGCGAGCCCGGACCGTGCCGGTCGCGGTGCCGCTCGCAAGCGCCCTTTGCCTTCCCGTCGCACCCCTGTTACCTTCGACGGGACGACAGCATGGAGACGCCGGCTCGAGCCCTAAAGGTTCGCCGTGGCGTCGGAGACGAGACGTGAACGACGCGGGCGAGTTCAACGGCCGCGCTGATTCCGTTCCCCACCCGGACCAGCCGGCGGCCCAGAAGCCGGCGACCTCCGAAGGTGGCCTCTCGAAGCGAGCGGCGCGCCGGCGCCGCAAGCGCCGCGCCGCATCGGGCGACGGTGGCGAGAGGGTGGAGACGGTATCGGCGCCAGCCGCGGTGAAGGAAAAGCGGCCGGACCGCCGGCGCGCTCCCGAAGGTGGCGACGAGGCGGCGCGCGCCGGTAAGCGCACGCGCCGCGCCAAGCGTCCCCATCCCCCGGCGCCGGGTCGCCGCGAGGACAGCCTGCGCGGCGTCCGCCAGACCCAACCGACCCAGGGCGGACGCGGCGACGCACCGGCCCGTACCGACGCCCGCGGTCGCCGCGGCGGGGAGGGGCGCGGCCGGCCGCAGCCTCCCCAGCCGCCGGTCCGCCAGATCGACGGCACCGGCAACGACGTCCGCCGTCTGCCCGCCCGCACCCACGAGGGCGACGGGCACCGCCCGCACGGCCGCGGCGGCGCGCCGCTCTACGCCGCGCTCGACCTCGGCACCAACAACTGCCGCCTCCTGATCGCCGAACCGCAGGAGCGCGGCTTCCGCGTCGTCGACGCCTTCTCGCGAATCGTCCGGCTCGGCGAGGGCATCGGCAAGTCCGGCCGCCTCGGCGACGCCGCCATGGACCGCGCCGTCGAGGCATTGGCGATCTGCCGGCAGAAGATGGCCGACCACGACGTCCGCCGCATGCGCCTCGTCGCCACCGAGGCCTGCCGCGCCGCCGACAACGGCACCGCCTTCCTGGAGCGCGTGCGCGCCGAGACCGGCCTGGCGCTCGAGATCGTCAACCGCGAGACCGAGGCCCGCCTCGCCGTCGCCGGCTGCGCTACGCTGGTCGACCGCCGCGCCGAGGGCGTGCTGCTGTTCGACATCGGCGGCGGCTCGTCGGAACTGGTCTGGCTCGACCTCCGCAACCGCGGCGAGGCCCGCGGCGTCGCGCTGACCCGCTTCATCAAGGCGTGGACGTCGCTGCCCGTCGGCGTCGTCACGCTGTCGGAGCGCCACGGCGGCGTCACCGTGACGCCGGACGTGTTCGACGCCATGGTCGACGAGGTCGCCGCCATGGTCGACGCCTTCACCGGCATCGAGGACATCGCCCCGGTGATCGCCCGCGGCGGCGTGCACATGCTCGGCACCTCCGGCACGGTGACGACGCTCGCCGGCATCCACCTCGGCCTCAAGCGCTACGACCGCCGCCGTGTCGACGGCGTCTGGCTCGAGGACGCCGACGTCGACCAGATGGTCGGCCGGCTCGTCGCGATGAGCTACGAGGAGCGCGTCGCCAACCCCTGTATCGGCGCCGACCGCGCCGACCTGGTGCTGGCCGGCTGCGCCATCCTCGAGGGTATCCGCCGGCGCTGGCCGTGCCCGCGGCTGCGCGTCGCCGACCGCGGCTTGCGCGAGGGCATCCTCGTCGAACTGATGGCGCGCGACGGCGTCTGGCGCCGGCGGCCGCGTCCCGCCCCCGTCGCCCAGAACTGAGGATCGACCGTGGCCGACAAGAAGACCCCCGACAAGCCGAAGGGCAAGGGCCGCGCCGACACCGGCCTCAAGGTGCGGGTGAAGACCGCGCGCGGCCGCACCGCGTCGTCGACGCGCTGGCTGCAGCGCCAGCTCAACGATCCCTACGTCGTCAAGGCGCGCAAGGAGGGCTGGCGCTCGCGCGCCGCCTTCAAGCTGATCGAGATCGACGAGAAGCACAAACTGCTGAAGCGCGGCCAGCGTGTCGTCGACCTCGGCGCCGCGCCGGGCGGCTGGTGCCAGGTGGCGGCCAGGATCACGGGCTCGACGCCGACCAACCCGCTCGTCGTCGGCATCGACTTCCTGGAGATGGACGCCGTCACCGGCGTCACGTTCCTCCAGAAGGACTTCCTCGACGAGGACGCCCCGGCCGCCCTGATGGCCGCCCTCGGCGGGCACAACCCCGACGTCGTCCTCTCCGACATGGCCTCGCCGACCACCGGCCACCACAAGACCGACTACCTGCGCACCGCCTACCTCTGCGAGGTCGCCGCCGCCTTCGCGGTCGACGTGCTGAATCCCGGCGGCAGCTTCGTCGCCAAGGTCTTCCGCGGCGGCACGGAAAACGACCTGCTCGCGCTCCTGAAGCAGAATTTCGCCCAGGTCTTCCACATCAAGCCGCCGTCGAGCCGCCAGGAGAGCGTCGAGATGTACGTGGTGGCCAAGGGCTTCAAGGGCAGGCGCGCGGCGCCGGAGGCGGACGGCGACGAGACCGGCTGAGGCGGGGCTCCGACCGCCGCGGAGGTCCGCCGCGACCGTCCCGTAATCCCCCCGCGAGGGGCCGGCCGCCGGGCCGCGCCCGCGAGAGGGGGACCGGACCGATGAAGACCTTCGCCACGATCGCCGCGGCCACCGTCGTCGCCCTCGCGCTCGCCGCCCCGGCGTCCGCGGGAGTCCTCGCCTACGCCTCGAACACCGCTCCCGATCCGGTCAACGCGCCGGACTACCTGATCCTCGGCAACGGCGCGACGTCGCTCGCCTTCTCGGTGACCGTGCCGAAGGTGGTGATGATCACCTTCACCGCCGAATGCGGCTTCGGTTCCGACAAGGGCTACGCCGCGATCGACATCCTGGTCGACGGCATCCCGGTCGGCGCCACCGCCGGCACCGACGACGCCTTCTGCACCGGCCGTCTGCCGGGCACCGTTTCCGGGCTCGGCATGCGCTCGGTCACCGTGCCGCTGCCGGTCGGACCGGGCGCACACAGCGTTCGCGTCAAGGCCTATCCGGTCGGCGCCGCCGGCGCGACGGTGTGGATCGACGACAGCACCACCATCGTCCACGATTGAGGGCGCCCCCGCGGGATGATCTCGGCTCGGGGTGGGAGGTCAGCTCGGGGAGGGGGTGGGAGGTCGTCGCGCGGACAAGTGTCGAGTCCGGCCACCCTGGATCGGTCCCGGCTTCGATAGGGCAACCATGTGGAGCCGACCTTCATCCTTCCCCTCAGGGGAAGGTGGCCCGAAGGGCCTGAATGGGTCGGGGTTCCGTGGGCAACTCGGCCGACGTCGCGGGCGGAACGGACTCCTCCGTCGCCCGTCGCGACCCCTCCCCCTCGCTTCGCTCGGCCCCTCCCCTGAGGGGAGGGACGCTTCGAGCCGTCGGGCGATCGCCCCGAGCGCCTCAGCTTTCCGCTTTCCCAACCATCATACCCGTGTTAGACACCGCCGCCAACTTCCAACGGTTTCCGGTCCGCCGGGCGAGTCGCTGACGCGGCCCGCCCGTTGTTCTTTTCCCGGGACCGCCCACGACAAGTCCAGGAGTTGGCAATGGCCGCATTCTTCGATCCCGTCCACGGCGGCGAGCTCGCGCTCACCTTCGACGACGTCCTGCTGAAGCCCGGCCACTCCGAGGTGATGCCCTCCGAGACCGACGTCCGGACCCGGCTGACCCGCGACATCGAACTGAACATCCCGCTGCTGTCGTCGGCGATGGACACCGTCACCGAGGGCCGTCTCGCCATCGCGATGGCGCAGGCCGGCGGCATCGGCGTGATCCACCGCAACCTGACGCCGGAGATCCAGGCCGAGCAGGTCCGCCAGGTCAAGAAGTTCGAGAGCGGCATGGTGGTGAACCCGGTCGTGATCGGACCGGAGGCGACGCTGCGCGACGCGCTCGACCTGATGAAGCGCCACAACATCTCCGGCATCCCGGTCGTCGAGAACGCCGGGGAGGGCGGCCGCGTCACCGGCCGTCTGGTCGGCATCCTGACCAACCGCGACGTCCGCTTCGCCTCCGACCCCGGCCAGCGCGTCTACGAGCTGATGACGCGCGAGAATCTCGTCACCGTCCGCGAGGGCGTCGGCCAGGACGAGGCCAAGCGCCTGCTGCACAAGCACCGCATCGAGAAGCTGCTGGTGGTCGACGACCAGTACCGCTGCACCGGCCTGATCACCGTCAAGGACATCGAGAAGGCGCAGCTGCACCCGAACGCCGCCAAGGACGACCAGGGCCGCCTGCGCGTCGCCGCCGCCACCACCGTCGGCGACCAGGGCTTCGAGCGCTCCGAGCGCCTGATCGACGCCGGCGTCGACCTGCTCGTCGTCGACACCGCCCACGGCCACTCCCAGCGCGTGCTCGACGCCGTCGGCAAGGTCAAGAAGCTGTCGAACCGGGTGCAGGTGATCGCCGGCAACGTCGCCACCGCCGATGGCACCAAGGCGCTGATCGACGCCGGCGCCGACGCGGTCAAGGTCGGCATCGGCCCGGGCTCGATCTGCACCACCCGCATCGTGGCGGGCGTCGGCGTGCCGCAGCTGACCGCGATCATGGAGAGCGTGGCGGCCGCCCGCGACGCCGGCGTGCCGGTGATCGCCGACGGCGGCATCCGCTTCTCCGGCGACCTCGCCAAGGCGCTCGCCGCCGGCGCGTCGGCGGTGATGATCGGCTCGCTGTTCGCCGGCACCGACGAGAGCCCGGGCGAGGTCTACCTGCACCAGGGCCGCAGCTACAAGTCCTACCGCGGCATGGGCTCGGTCGGCGCGATGGCGCGCGGCTCGGCCGACCGCTACTTCCAGGCCGAGGTGCGCGACGCCCTCAAGCTGGTGCCCGAGGGCATCGAGGGCCAGGTGCCCTACAAGGGCCCGCTGTCGAGCGTGCTGCACCAGCTGGTCGGCGGCATCCGCGCCGCCATGGGCTACGTCGGCGCCCACACCATCGAGGAACTACAGGACAAGGCCCGCTTCGTGCGGATCTCCTCGGCCGGCATGCGCGAGAGCCACGCCCACGACGTGACGATCACCCGCGAGAGCCCGAACTACCCCGGTTCCGTCTGACACCGGGCGCGCGACGCACGCACCACGACCACCTTCGGGCCGATTTCCTCGGCCCGGAGGCCCACCGACCGGGAGCCGCCGATGCCCGCCGCCGAGACCGCCGTCGTCCTCGCCCTCCTGGCCCAGGTGCTGTTCACCATCGCCGTCATGTTGCGGGCCGGCCGGGCGCGCGTGCACGCCTTCCTCGGCGGCAAGGTCACCGGCGACGTCGCCCTCGGCCAGCACGAGCACTGGCCGGCCGAGGTGCGCAAGTTCACCAACAACATGAACAACCAGTTCGAGACGCCGACGCTGTTCTACGCGCTGGTGCTGCTCGCCCTGGTGATCCACGCGGCCGGGCCGGCCTTCGCGCTGCTCGCTTGGGCCTATGTCGGCACCCGCGTCGTCCACGCAGCCATCCACACCGGCTCGAACCGGATCCGGCCGCGCTTCCGCGCGTTCGCGGCCGGCGTCGCCTGTCTCGGCGCGATGGCCGTGGTGCTCACGGTCGCCGTGCTCGCGCCCGCGATCGGCTGAACGCCCGGGCCGTGGTGCCGCCCGTCAGGCCGCGAGCAGATCGGCGACCGCCATGTACGCGGCCGACCCGGGCGTGACCAGGAGCAGGTCGACGAAACGGCGCGAGGCGGGCGCGAGGTCGCCGTCGACGCGCGCGACGAGGTCGCTCCAGGTGGTGGCGCGGACCTTGCCGCCGGCATGGTCGATGATCATCGGGCGCTGCGGCAGGAAGCCGAGCCGGTGCACGAAGGCGGCGACGTCGGCCGCGGCGGCGACCATGCCGTGCGGCCAGAACTCGATCACGTAGGCCGAGGCGGCGTCGTCGGGCCGGAACACGGTGCGCGCGCCGGCGAAGATCCGCGGTTCGCTGCCCTGGGTGTCGAGCTTGGCGAAGAAGGCCCCGGGCGAGCGCCCGGCGAAATAGGCGTCGAGCGTGGTGATCTGGACGTCGACCGCGGCACGGCCGCCCTCGGACTCGTAGAGCCGGTGGTCGCCCATGTTGGTGCCCGACAGGAACAGCCGATCGACCCCGACCCGATCCGACAGGGCGGCGTTGACGAGGTGGACGCCGAGGCGGGCGCTGTGGCCGGCGTTCTGGCGCAACAGGGCGAAGTTGCCCGGATCCGGCTCGAAGGCGTGGATCGCCGAGCCCGACAGCATGATCTCGCGGGCGAGCGCGCTGTACCAGCCGATGTTGCCGCCGATGTCGAGGAAGGTCCCGAACAGCGGCAGCAGCCGCATCGCGATCTCGGTCTCCAGCGGCTCCCAGGTGCCGCGCTCGGCGATCTCGCGCGAGACGACGCTGTCGGTGCCGGCACGGTGGACCCGGAACGGATAGGGCGGCAGGCCGGCGTGCGCGATCGTCCTGAGCGTGCCGTCCCCGGCAGCGGACTCCGTGGTCGACGTCGGTCCGTTCATGCCGAGGGCTCGCTCAATCGATTGGAAAACAAGGGTGAGCCCGGTGCTGAGCCGGGTCTGCGACGATGCCGGCGATCCTAGGGACGGCCCTCCGCCGGTGTCAATCGCCCCTCTCGGGCCGCGATCGGTCACCGGGGCCGACCGATTCCGGTTGCCCGGGGCGCCCGCCTCGCCTAAGCACCGGGGCGAACGGGTCAACCGATGGAGAGCGACATGAAGGACGGGGGGCGGATCGCCGCGGCGATCGAGGTGCTCGCGGACGTGGACCGGACGCGCCGGCCCGTCCAGGATGCGCTCAAGGACTGGGGCCTGACCCACCGCTTCGCCGGTTCGCGCGACCGCAGCGCCATCGGCAACCTCGTGTTCGACGTCCTGCGCCGGCGCGCCTCGCTCGCCGCCCGGATGGGCTCGGAGGACCCGCGCCTGCTCGCCTCGGCCGCCTACGCCCTCTTGTGGGGCAAGGGCCTCGACGGTCTCCTCGCCGCCCTCGCCGACGACCGCCACGCCCCCGCCGCGCCGAGCGAGGCCGAACGCGCCGCGCTGCTCGCGCCCGACCTGCCGGAGGGCACGCCCGCCTGGGCGCGCGCCGACGTGCCGGCCTGGCTCGAGGCGTCGCTGACGCGCGCCTTCGGCGACCGGCTGCCGGAGGAGGGCGCGGCCCTCTCCGAGCGCGCCGAGATCGACCTCCGCGTCAACCCGCTGAAGAGCGACCGCGCCGCCGTGCTGGAGGCGCTCGCCCCGCTCGGCGCCGTCGCCTGCCGGTGGTCGCCGGTCGGCGTGCGCGTGCCGGCCGGAGCGACCGACGACAAGCCGCCCCACGTCGCCTCCGAACTCTCGTTCAAACGCGGCTGGTACGAGGTTCAGGACGAGGGCAGCCAGATCGCGGCGCTGATCGCCGCCGCGATCGGCGGTGGGCAGGTCGTCGACCTCTGCGCCGGCGCCGGCGGCAAGACGCTGGCGCTCGCCGCCGCCATGGGCAACCGCGGCCAGATCTACGCCTACGACAGCGACAAGCGCCGCTTCGGCGACATCCTGGAGCGCATCGCCCGCGCCGGCGCCCGCAACATCCAGATCCGCGAGCCGCGCCGCGGCGACGTGCTCGCCGACCTCGTCGGCAAGGCCGACCTGGTGCTGATCGACGCGCCCTGTACCGGCTCCGGCACGTGGCGCCGCCGCCCCGACGCCAAGTGGCGTCTCGCGCCCGGCGCGCTCGAGACCCGGCTCAAGGAACAGGACGCCGTGCTCTCCGACGGCGCCCGCCTCGTCCGCCCCGGCGGCCACCTCGTCTACGTCACCTGCTCGGTGCTGCCGGAGGAGAACGAGGACCGTGCCGGCGCCTTCCTCGCCGCCGAGCCGTCGTTCCGGATGGCGGACACCGCGGCGCTGTTCACCGCCGCCACCGGCGCGGCCCCGCCGCCCCACGCCACCGTGCCGCTCGCCGGCGGCACGGCGCTCCGGCTGTCGCCGGCCACCGCCGGCACCGACGGCTTCTTCGTCGCCGTGTTCGCGCGCGGCTGACCCGCCTCCGGCGCGCGGGTTCCGTTCCGCCGGATGGTTCACGACGTCATCATCTTCTCGCGATGGCCCGCGGTGCCCCTGGCGTCGCGGCGGCCGCGGTGTTCTGCTGGCGCCCGTCCTTGGGAGGGGAACATGCCGCGCCATCCGTTCGCCGTTGCGTTCGTAGCCCTGTGCCTCGCCGGCCCGGCCGCGGCGCAGGACATGACCCGCTATCTCGACATGGCCTCGCCGGCCATGACCGAGGCCGAGATCGACCGCGCCGGCGTCGAGGCGCTGATCGCGGCGGCCGGTCCGGGGCGCCCGGTCGACCTGCGCGGTCGCCGACTCAACGGCCTCGACCTCTCCGGCCTCGACCTCTCCGGCGCCGACCTGACCGCGGCGCGGCTGAACGGCGCCCGGCTGGTGGGAGCGAAGTTCGTCGGCGCCAAGCTCGCCCAGGCCTGGATGGTCCGCGCCGACCTCTCCGGCGCCGACCTGTCGAAGGTGGACCTGTTCCAGACCCAGATGATGGACGCGGTGCTCGCGAAGGCCGACCTTTCCGGCGCCCGCGTCGTCGCCGACCTGACGCGCGCGGACCTGCGTGGCGCCTCGTTGCGCGGCGCCGATCTCTCCGCCGACATGCGCAACCAGTCGATGGGGCTGATGCGCGGCGTGCTGACCTCGGCCCGCGCCGAGGGCGCGGACTTCTCGGGCGCGAACCTGTCGCGGGTCACCGCCGAGTTCGCCCGCTTCGCCGGCGCGCGCTTCACCGGCGCCGACCTCTCCGGCATGCAGGCGGCGGGCGCAGACCTTTCCGGCGCCGACGTGACCGCGGCGACGCTCGGCGGTCTCGACGTCAACGGCGCGCGGCTGACCGGCCTCGTCGGCGAGACCGAGGCCGTCGGTGCCGACCGCCTCCTCAACGCCGCCGCCGCGATCCGGCGCTGACGCGCCCGCCGGGTCGCAGCTGGCGCGCGCTCAGATCAGGCGGACCAGCAGGAAGCCGCCGACGATGGTGACCGCGACCGCCAGCATCACCCATTCGAGGCGGTTCTCGATGAAGTCGCGCACCGGTTCGCCGTAGCGCCGCAGCAGGGCCGCCTCCAGGAAGAACCGGGCGCCGCGGGTGATCGCCGACAACAGCAGGAACAGCGGGAAGTCGTAGCCGGCGAAGCCGGAGGCGATCGTGACCAGCTTGTAGGGGATCGGCGTCAGGCCCTTGAGCAGGATGATGGCCGCGCCCCACTCGGCGTAGCTCGCCTGGAATTTCGCCATGTCGTCGCCGAGGCCGTAGGCCGAGATCAACCATTGGCCGAGCGAGCCGAACAACCAGACGCCGATGGCGTAGCCGAGCGCGCCGCCGAGTACCGAGGCCGCCGTGCAGATCGCGGCGTACACGTAGGCGCGCTCGCGCCGCGCCAGCACCATCGGCACGAGCAGCACGTCCGGCGGGATCGGGAAGAACGAGCTCTCGGCGAAGGAGACGGCGGCGAGGGCGGTCGGCGCGTGCCGGCCGGCGGCCAGCGACATGGTCCAGCCGTACATCTGGCGCAGCAAGGCGAACGTCTCCGGGAGGGGGCGCCGCGGGCGGCGCGGGGCCGATCGCATCCGGCCAAACGTCGGCTTTCTAGCCCCGCGCCGGCGCGCCGGCAAGACGGCCGGACGCGGGGCCGAGGTGCACGCGAATCCGCTTGCCTCCACCGGCGTCACGGCTTAACGGGTGGCCGCACTCCACCATTACCGGCCGCCCCGCGGCCGGCGCCCCGCGGGGAGGGCGCCGAGCGGGCCGGGCCCGAACGCGCCAGGGGTGCCATGAGCCACGACACCATCCTCATCATCGACTTCGGCAGCCAGGTCACCCAGCTGATCGCCCGGCGCGTCCGCGAGGCCGGCGTCTACTGCGAGATCCACCCCTACCAGAGCGCCGACGCCGCCTTCGCCCGGCTGAAGCCGAAGGGCGTGATCTTCTCCGGCGGCCCGGATTCGGTGACCCGCGAGGGCAGCCCGCGTGCTCCCGAGACGGTGTTCTCGGCGGGCGTTCCGATCCTCGCGATCTGCTACGGCCAGCAGACCATGGCGGTGCAACTCGGCGGCGACGTCGAGGGCGGCCACGCCGCCGAGTTCGGCCGCGCCGACGTCGAGATCCTGAAGGCGAGCCCGCTGTTCGAGGGCCTCTGGGAGGTCGGGGGGCGCTATCCGGTGTGGATGAGCCACGGCGACCGCGTCACCCGAGCCCCCGAGGGCTTCGAGGTGATCGGCGTCTCGGAGAACGCCCCCTTCGCGATCTCGGTCGACGAGGCCCGGTGCTACTATTCCACCATGTTCCACCCCGAGGTGGTGCACACGCCCGACGGCGCCCGGCTGATCGCCAACTTCGTCCACCGCATCGTCGGCCTGAAGTCCGACTGGACGATGTCGGCCTACCGCCAGGAGATGATCGCCAAGATCCGCACCCAGGTCGGCGACGAGCGCGTGCTGTGCGCGCTCTCCGGCGGCGTCGATTCGTCGGTGGCGGCGGTGCTGATCCACGAGGCGATCGGCGACCAGCTCACCTGCGTCTACGTCGACCACGGCCTGATGCGCCTCGGCGAGAGCGAGCAGGTCGTCGGCATGTTCCGCGACCACTACAACATCCCGCTCGTCCACGTCGACGCCTCGGAGCTCTTCATCGGCCAGCTCGAGGGCGTCGCCGACCCGGAGACCAAGCGCAAGATCATCGGCCGGCTGTTCATCGAGGTGTTCGAGGCCGAGGCCAAGAAGATCGCCGCGGACGGAAGGGGCGCGCCGACCTTCCTCGCCCAGGGCACGCTCTATCCGGACGTGATCGAGAGCGTCTCCTTCTCGGGCGGGCCGTCGGTGACGATCAAGAGCCACCACAACGTCGGTGGCCTGCCCGAACGCATGAACATGAAGCTGGTCGAGCCGCTGCGCGAGCTGTTCAAGGACGAGGTCCGCGCCCTCGGCCGCGAACTCGGCCTGCCCGAGAGCTTCATCGGCCGCCATCCCTTCCCCGGCCCCGGCCTCGCCATTCGCCTGCCGGGCGGCGTCACCCGCGAGAAGCTCGACATCCTGCGCAAGGCCGACGCGATCTACCTCGACGAGATCCGCAAGGCCGGCCTATACGACGCGATCTGGCAGGCCTTCTCGGTCCTGCTGCCGGTCCAGACCGTCGGCGTCATGGGCGACGGCCGCACCTACGACCGCGTCCTGGCGCTGCGCGCCGTCACTTCCGTCGACGGCATGACCGCCGACTTCTACCCCTTCGACATGGCCTTCCTCGGCCGCGCCGCGACCCGCATCATCAACGAGGTCAAGGGCGTCAACCGGGTCGTCTACGACGTGACCAGCAAGCCGCCGGGGACGATCGAGTGGGAATGATCCGCCCGCGTCGTGCGTGGCGTGCGCAGATGGCGAGCTCGGATCTTCCTCGCTCGCCGCATGCGCCGCTCAGACGATCTCGCCCGTCAAGGTGCAGGTGATCGAGAGGTTCTCGAACGCATTCGGGCCGTTGGCGTAGAAGTTGACGTAGGGGACCGAGCCCTTCTGCATGATGACGTCGATTTCCTGGTTGATGTTGGTGTAGTAGATGTATTTGTCGGAGAAGATCTGCTGCGCGTAGGTCGCCGGCGCGATCTGGAGCGGGATGTGGCGGGGCGGCGACGTCGCGGTGCCGTTGTTTGCGAGCGCCAGCGAGATCGGCGGGTTGGACGAGGTGCCGGCACAGGCGATGCGGGTGAAATGAACGTGGCGAGTGTCGGGCAGCTTCGAGAAGTTGACGATGCAATTGATATAGCCGGAGCCGCAATCGTTGCTGATACGGTCCTCGTAGTACTTGCCGTAGCGGACCACGTTGCTGCCGGCCGCCGCGGCCGGAGCGGCGACGGCGGAGGGTGACATCAGGATCGGCTTGGCGAGCGCCGGGGCGGTGGCGGCGAGGATGGCGACCAGACCGGTCACGGCGAACGAAGGGCGGTTCGTCACGGCGGCAACTCCCACTTGGAAACGCATTCGACAATCGAAACAGGAGACGGCCCGCCGATGCGGCGGAGACGCCGATGTTCATATTATACCAGTCCCGCAAATTCCCGACTCGTCGGGACTTTGCGGGGTTTCGGCCATCCGGCCGGCGCCCGGTCGGGCGCTCCTCGCTCGCAAAGCTCCGACCAGAGGTCGGAACTTCGCGAACTTGGTATTACCTATACGGGATGCCGGTCGCCAATGCGGCGCGCCACGCCGACCGGGGCGATCTCTCGCGCTCCGCGTCAAGTCGCCACGGAACCCGCCGCGCGCCGATCTCGTCCGGCCCCCGGCCGGTCGCGGCCTCCAGCGGTATCACCCGCCGTCCGCCCTGGTCCGGCTCGGCGGTGCCGGGTGGAAGCGGGCCCAGGCGCGGCGGAACTGGCGGGCCGAGCCGTAGCCGACACGCTCCGCGACGGCCTCCATGTCGAGGCGCGAGCCGCGCACGAGTTCGCGGGCGAGGGCGACGCGCATGCGGTTGACGTAGTCGGTCACGCTCATGCCGGCGTGCTCGTTGAAGAGCCGCGACAGGTTGCGCGGGCTGGTGGCGGCGACGTCGGCCAGCGCCGTCACCGACCAGTCGCGCGCGGGATCGGCGGCCACCGCGTCCTGCGCCCGGTGGATCGCCGGATGGACGTGGTTGCGACCCTCGAGGAAGGGCGACAGCTGCGGGTCTCCCCCGGCCCGGCGCATGTAGACGACCAGATAGCGCGCGACCGCGAGCGCCACCGCGTGCCCCGCCTCGGCGGCGACGAGGTGCAGCATCAGGTCGACGCCGGTGGTGATGCCGGCGCTGGTCAGGCGGTCGCCGTCCTCGACGAACAGACGGTCGTCGAGGACGCGTGCGGTCGGCGCGAGCCGGCGCAGGTCGTCGATCGTGGCATGGTGGGTGGTGCAGGCGCGGCCCTCGAGCAGGCCGGCGCGGGCGGCGAGCAGGGCGCCCGAGCAGATCGTGACGAGGCGCACGCCCGGCCGCACGCTGCGCGCCAGCCACGACACGATCGCCGCCTCGGCGGGCGCGTCGGCGGCCTTGGCGTCGGGGCCTGCGCCGAGCGGCTGGTCGGTCGCCCCGGGCACGACCAGGATCGTGCCGTCGGAGAGCGCCGCCGGCAGCGGCGCGAGCCCGGCGACGGCGAGCCCGACCGACGATACCACCGTGGCGGAGGGGCCGACGAAGCCGACTTCGAAGCGGACCGCGTCCTGCTCCAGGTTCGCCTTGCGCAGCACCTCCACGGGCCCCGCGACGTCGAGCAGCAGCACCCGCGGCGGCACGACCACCACGACGGGGACGACGCGCGCCGTCGCGGCCGCGGTCATGCCGCGGCCCGTCCGGCCGCGGCGGCGGCGAGCGCCTCCTCGACGGTCGCGATCCGGGCGAAGCGGCCGGCCAGCACGAGTTCGGTGCGGGCACGGATCTCGGCCGGCGACCACGTCCGCCCGGCGACGTCGGTCATCGGGAAGGTGAGGGTGGCCTCGCCGACGTAGTCGACCTCCCAGCCGAGGTCGGAGGCGTGGCGGGTGGTGGTCTCGCAGCACTGCTCGGTGCGGATGCCCGAGACGATCAGGCGGCGGATGCCGCGCCGGGTCGCCCAGACGTCGAGGCCGGTGCCGACCAGCGCGCTGTGGCGGCGCTTGGCGAACACGACGTCGGGCACGATCACGAGCGGCTCGAGCGGCCGGACGAAACCCGAGGCTTCCGAGAACGGGCCGGTGTCCTCGACGTGGAAGACCTGCACGACCGGTACGCCGAGCCGGACGGCGCCTTCGATCAGCGCCTGCTGGCGCTCGACGTAGGCCGGGACGTCGTCCGCGCGGAAATAGGGGCGGTGGCGGAAGGATTCCTGGGCGTCGACGACGACGAGGGCAGTGGCGGACATTTCGCGTACTCCGGTGGGGGATCCACGCGGGTCATCCTAGCGCCGCGGCCGATGGGCGAAATGCCGGGCGCGGACGAGGTTGGGACGTTTCACGCCACCGCCGCGCCGGCGGCCGAGGCGGCGACGGCGAGCGCGAAGGCGAGGTGGGTCAACTGGTGCAGCATCTGGTCGAGGCCGATCAGCCACCAGAATTCCTGGCTGTTCGGTGCCACCGCGAGCGTGCGGCCGAGGACCGACTTGGCGCGGTCGATCGCGAAATGGACGACGAAGTCGACGGCGGCGAGCCAGGCGAGGGTGGGCGCGAGCACGAGGGTGATCGCCAGCGTGAACAGGCCGTGGATGCCGGCGTGGACGGCGAGCGGCGCGGCCCAGCCGTCGGCGCGCTCCTTGCCGGTCGCCATCCAGCCGGTCTGGAGCAGGAAGTCGGCGACGACGTGCTTCAAGGTGAACAGCGCCATGACGCCCGCCAGCCATGTCATCGTCGGCGGAACGGCGGCTGGCAGCATCGAGGGCGGTCCGTGACTTGCCGCCGGGGGCGGGGGTTGGGTCCTGCCGCCGGTGGCGGCGGGGTTTTGGTCCCGCCGCCGGGGGGCGGCGTCGGGCGCCCGCGGTGTCCGCCGCGCCGACCGTGCCGATCTACGCCGTTTCGCCAAGGGATTCCAGTTACCGCGGGAACAGCGCCGCCCGCGGATTCGGGCGAATCCTCCAACTCGGGTCCCACGTGGGGCAGGGCGGCGTTGCCGCTTGCCGCGGACGCGGCATACTCGGCCGCGTGCGGCGACTTGAACGGGAGGCCGCGCACGGAAGGGGGGCGGAGATGGACACGATCGGGATCGGACACGTCACGCGGCGGCGCGTGGTCGGGCTGGCGGGCGGGCTGCTCGCCGCGGGCGTCGCCGGATCGGCGCGCGCCAACGAGAACGACGAGCCGGTCGGCGTCGTCGGCGACGCCGAGGGCGCGGCCTTCGCGCGCCGGCAGAGCACGCGCCGGCTCGAGGTGCGCTCCAGCATCCTGCTCGGCGACCTCGTCTGGACCGCCGCCCGCTCGCGCGCGGCCCTCGACCTCGACGGCGGTACGCGGATCAACCTCGGTCCGAAGGCGCGCCTCAGGATCGACCGCTTCGTCGCCGCCGCCGGCGGCACGCTGGAACTCGGCGAGGGCGCGCTGGTGTTCGACCGCCCTGACGACCTGCCGAAGCTCGACCTCCAGGTCCGCACCACCTTCGGCCTGATCGGCGTGCGCGGCACCCGCTTCTTCGCCGGCCCGAGCCGCGGCAGCTTCGGCGTCTTCGTCGCGCGCGGTTCGGTGCGCGTCTACACCGGCGGCGCCGAGCGCGTCCTCGAGGCCGGCGACGGCGTCGACATCCCCGCCCGCTTCGCCCGGCCGTCGCCGGTCAAGAAGTGGGGCGCGGCGCGGGTCGACGAGGCCTTCGCGAGCGTGCTCGGCTGAGCCGGTCGATCAAGCCGAGCGCGCGACGCCCGACCTGCCGTCGGAGCGTTGCGCGCGAGCAGCGCCCGACCGGGCGCCGGCAGATAGGCCGAAACCGCGCAAAGCCCCGACGTGTCGGGACTTTGCGAGGCGGGACTCACGGTCCCTCCGCCGGCGTGAACAGTTCGAGCGTGCCGCGGCCGCGGATCTCGCGTGCACCGAGCGCGCGGAAGGAGAGGTCGGGCAGGCGGGCGCGGCAGGTCGGGCCGACGCAGATCGCCGTGCCGAGTTCCTTGTTGAGCGCCTCCAGTCGGGCGGCGGTGTTCACCGCCGCGCCGTGGGCGGTGTAGTCGAGCTTGCCGCCGGCACCGACGTCGCCGATCACCACCTCGCCGGTCTCGACGCCGACGCGCGTGCGGCCGAAGCCGGCCGCGGCGGCGTCGGGCCGGGCGCGGAACGCCTCGCCGAAGGCGACGACGGCGCGGGCGGCCTCGACCGCACGGCGCGGGTGGTCGGGAAGGTCGACCGGGGCGTTGAAGAGCGCGTGGACGGCGTCGCCGACGATCTTGTCGATCATGCCGCCGTGACCGGTGACGATCTCGACGACGCCGGCGAAATAGCCGTCTAGCAGGCGGACGAGTTCGGTCGGGCCGACGCGGTCGGTCACCGCGGTGAAACCCTCGACGTCGGTGAAGAGCGCGGTCACCTCGCGCCGCTCGCCGTCGAGCTTGACGAGGTCCGGCCGGGCGGCGATCCGCGCCACCACCGCCGGCGCCAGATGCTGCTCGAAGCGCCGGCGCAGCGCCGCCGCCTGACGCCGCGTCGACACCGCCGCCGCCGTACCGGCGGCGACCACGGCGACCAGCCCGGCGAGCGGCGGCCCGATCGGATCGACGACCCGGTCCCACCACGCCAGCGCCGCGACGGCCCCGCCCGACCAGGCGGTGCCGGCCGCGATCGTGGCGGCCGCCGCGGGCAGGGGGCCGACCGTCGCACCGAGCGCGAGGCCGAGCGCGGCGAGCACGCCGGCGGCGACGATCTCGACGATCCACGCCGTCTCCGGCCGGTGCGGCACGCGGCCGGACAGGAGCGTCCCGAGCGCGTCGGCCTGGATCTGGACCGACGGCGCGACCGGGTCGGCGGCGGTGGCGCGCAGTGCGCCGAGTTCGGGCGCGGCGCCGCCGATCAGCACCAGCCGGTCGGCGAAGCGTGCGGCGTCGATCCGGCCGGCGAGCACGTCGGAGGCCGCGACGGTGCGGGCAGTGCGCAAGGCCGGCGGGCTCGGCCGGAAGCGCAGCGTCGCCTCGCGTCCGAGCGGCACGCGGCGGGGACCGATCGCCAGCGTGTCCGATTCGACGACGAAGGCCGCGGCGCCCTCGCCGATCCGCAGCGTCTCCGCGGCGAGGCCGCCGGCGACCGCGTCGCCGACCGCGACCAGCAGCGGCACCCGCCGGACCACGCCGTCGCCGTCTGCCTCCAGCGAGGCGGCGCCGAGGCCGGCGGCGTTGTCGGCGACGACCGCCAGCGGCGTCACGGCGCCGGCGGCCGCCCATGGGGCGAGGGTGGGCGCCGCGCCGCTCACCAGCACCGGCGTCGACGGGCCGGCGTCGCCGCCGCCGAGCAGGAAGGCGGCCACCGTCGGCGCCGCGGCCATGGCGCCGGCGAGGCGCTCGTCCGGATCGGGCAGGGCGGCGAGGGCGCCGACGAGGTCGTCGCGGCCCTCGCGTGCGGCGAGGATGGCGGCGAGCCGGGCGGGGGAGGCGCGGTCGGGTCCGGCGAACACCACGTCGACGCCGATGGCGCGCGGGCCCCCGGCCGCGACCGCCTCGACCAGCTCGGCCGTGATCTCGCGCGGCCACGGCCACGGCCCGACCGCGGCGAGGCTGGCGGCGTCGATCGCCACCACCACGACGACGCCGTCGTCCGCCGTCGGACCGGCCGCGGCCAGCACGGCGTCGGCGGCGCTCTCGCGCCACGCGACGACGGTGCGGCCGGGCAGGGCGGCGACAACCGCAGCCCCGACGGCGAGGGCGAGGAGGCCGGCCGCGACCGGGCCGCGCCAGCCGCCGGCGCGGCCGCGCCAGGGCGGCCCCGGGAGGCGCGGAAGCCTCACCCCTCCTCCCCTTCCGCGACGGCGGCGAGCCGGCCCGGCCGGCAGATCAGCCCGCCCGGCACCCGCTCGATCGCGCCGGCCGCCTCGAGTTCGGCGAAGGCGCGGTTGACCTTGGGCCGGCTGGCGCCGATCACGTCCGCGATCTCGGACTGGTTGAACGGCAGCTCGAGCCGCGCCTTGCCGGCCTCGACCGGCAGGCCCTTGGCGAGCCCGAGCAGGAAGCGGGCGAGCCGGGCCTCGAGCCGGTAGAGCGCCACGGTCTCGAGCTGTTCGGTGGTGTCGCGCAGCTTGGCGCACAGCACGTCGACGAAGACGCGCGCCACGTGCGGCCGCGCCGCGATCAGACGGTCGAGGTCGGCGCGGGCGACCGACCACAGCTCGACGTCGGTGACCGCGGTGGCGTCGGCGCTGCGCGGGCCGCCGTCGAGCACGGCGATCTCGCCGATCAGGCTGCCGGGGCCGGCGTGGCGCAGCGACAGCTCGCGGCCCTCCGGCGACAGCACCGACAGCCGGATCCGGCCGGCGGCGACCACCAGCATGTCGCGGCCGGGATCGCCGCGCTGGAACAGCACGGTCCCGGCGGGATGACCGCGCCGGCGCGCCAGGGCGGCGACGGCGGCGCGATCGTCCGGCGTCAGCGCGGCGAACAGCGCGTCGGCGGCGAGGATGTCGGCGAGCGGCGTCATCGGTGCGGCACCCCGGCTGCGGAGGACGGTCCCGCCGCAGCCTACGCCGAATCCGCCGCGCCGTGCATCACCCCGGACGGCCCGATGCGCCATCGCGCCCGATCAATCGTATTTCACGTAGGAGAAGCGCAGGTCGTCGCGTGGGGTGCCCTCGAGACCCTTGCCCTCGGTGCCCGGCTGCCACTGCACGACGTCCTCGATCTTGGTGGCGAGGGCGAAGTCCTTGTCGGTGACGCCCTTGGCGTGGTGGTTCATCAGCCGCACCTCGACCCAAGCGTAGGAGGCGGTGAGGTCCGGGTGGTGCCAGGCGGCCTCCGCGAGGTGGCCGACGGTGTTGATCACCATCAGCGTGCCCTTCCACGACGAGGTGCGGTAGGTGCGGCGGATCCAGCCGTCCTCGTAGCGCCAGTGCGGCAGTTCGCGCGCGAGACGTTCCTTGATCTCGTCCTCGGAATAGGTCTTCTCGGCCATCGTTGCATCCTCCTCCCCGGGGCGCCACAGTGGCGCGGCCGCCGCCTCGCGGCGCCGGTCCGGTGAACGGAAGGTAGGCCGCTCGGTCGGGGCGGCCAAGCGGCGCAGGTGCGGTCGGACGAGAGGCGGGGCGTGCAGGGCAGCGACGAAGAGGGCCGGACCGGGGGCGACGCCATGGAAGTCGCGGTGCGGGCGCCGGCCCGTCTCCACCTCGGCCTGATCGACATGAACGGCAGCCTCGGCCGACGATTCGGCTCGATCGGCCTCGCCGTCGACCGCCCGTCCTTCGCGATGACGATCCGCCGCGCCGACAGCCTCACCGCCGAAGGGCCGGAGGCCGCGCGGGCGCTGCGCTACGCCGAGGAGGCCGCGGCCTTCCACGGGATCCCCGCCCGCGGCGCCATCACCGTCACCGAGGTGATGCCCGCCCACGCCGGTTTCGGCTCCGGCACCCAGATCGCGCTCGCCATGGCGGTGGCGCTCGGCCGGCTCGCCGGCATCGCGGTCGATCCGGCGACGGTCGGCGGCGCGCTCGAGCGCGGCGCGCGCTCGGGGATCGGCGTCGCGGCCTTCCTCGCCGGCGGCTTCGTGGTCGACGGCGGCCGGCGGCCCGGCGGCGGGGTGCCGCCGGTGATCGCGCGGCTGCCCTTCCCGGAGGACTGGCGCGTCGTGCTGATGCTCGACGACGCCCACGTCGGCGTCCACGGCGCCGAGGAGGTCGAGGCCTTCCGCACCCTGGCGCCGATGGCCGACGACGCGGTCGCCCACCTCTGCCGGCTCGTGCTGATCCGCCTGCTGCCGGGCCTCGCCGAGGCCGACCTCGGCTCGGTCGGCGACGCGCTGACCGAGATCCAGGCCCGGATCGGCGACCATTTCGCGCCGGCCCAGGGTGGGCGCCGCTTCGCCAGCCCGAAGGTCGCGGCGGCGCTCGAGGCGGCCGCGGCGGCCGGCGCGGCCGGCGTCGGCCAGAGTTCGTGGGGGCCGACCGGTTTCGCGCTGGTGGGGTCCGAGGCCGCCGCCGATAACCTGATCGATACCGTTGTGCGCAACTGTCACACGGCGTCCGGCTTGAGATTCCTGGTCGCGCGGGGCAGAAACCGGGGAGCTTCGGTGGACGTCCTCGCGTGACGGCACCGGAGGCGGGGGACAACCGCGCGCCATCCTCGCGCCACCCGTCAGTCCCATGCACCGCGTTCGGGGAATTCAGATGTCGAAGACGATCCTGCACATGATCACGCCGCTCAAGCACATGAGCCCGTTCGACGTGAACATGGCCGCGGACGCGGGCTACGACGTCATCGCCACCTACCAGAGCGTCACGCCCGACGAGGTCCGCGGCCTCGTGCAGGACGCCATCTTCTCGCGCTCGCCGTCCGACGCGGTGAAGACCGGCTTCTTCATCGCCGGCAAGAACGCCATCGTCTCGCTCGACATGATGAAGACGACGGTCGAGAGCTTCGTGCCGCCGTTCGAGATCAACGTCTTCGCCGATCCGGCAGGCTCCTTCACCACCGCCGCCGGCATGGTCGCCTCGGCCGAGAAGCTGCTCGCCGACCGCTTCGGCACCGACCTCAAGGGCAAGCGCGTCGTGATCTACGGCGGCACCGGCGTGGTCGCCTTCTCCGCCGCCGTGATCGCCGCGCTCGAGGGCGCCTCGGTGGTGATCACCGGTTACGACGGCATCAAGCGCGTCGCCGGCATCGCCGCCGACATGAAGGAGCGCTTCGGCGTCGACGTCGAGGCCGCCGACGGCTCCTCCTCCGAAAAGAACCTCGAGGCCGCCGCCGGCGCCGAGATCATCTTCTCCGCCGGCCCGGCCGGCGTGCAGATCCTCGACGAGCAGCAGATCCGTCAGGTCAAGAGCCTGCTGGTCGCGGCCGACGTCAACGCCGTGCCGCCCGCCGGCATCGCCGGCATCGACGTGATGGCCAACGGCGAGCCGATCCCGGGTACCGACAAGGCGCTGGCCCTCGGTGCGCTCGCCATCGGCAACGTCAAGTACCAGGCGCAGCACCTGCTGTTCAAACGCATGATCGCCACCGAGACCCCGGTCGCGCTCGACTTCCGCCACGCCTTCGAGGAGGCCCGCCGCTTCATCCGCGGCGCGTGACGCTTGTTTCTCGCGGTCCCGACGTGTCGGGACCGTGAGAGCCTTCGGCCATCCGGCCGGCGCCCGGTCGGGCGCTCCTCGCACGCAAAGGGCCGACTTGAGGTCGGACCTCTGCGAACTCGGCAAGGGCCGCCCGCGGCCGCGGATCGCACCCGCGGCCCGGACGTCCCGTATCCGGCCGGCCCCGTCGCGGCGATCCGCACGGGGCCGCCGTCGTCTCGGGGAAGGGACCCGTGAGCGACGCCCGTCCGTCCGTGCTGGTGATCGCCCAGTCCGCCCGCGCTCTGGCATCCGCCGCGACGCGCGCCGGCCTGCGGCCGCTCGCCGTCGATTTCTTCGCCGACGACGACACCGCCGCGCTCGGCCCCGTCGAGCGGGTCGCGGGCGGTTTCCGCTGCGGCTTCACCCGCCGGAATCTCCTGCCCGCGATCGATCGTCTGCTCGCCCGCACGGGGGCGGCACCGACGGCACTGGTGCTCGGCTCCGGCTTCGAGGACCGGCCGCGGCTGATCGCCCGGCTCGCCGAACGCTGGCCGCTCGCCGGCTGCGGCGCCGATGCGGTCGCGGCGGTGAAGGCACCGGAGGGATTCGCCGCCGCCTGCGCCGACCTCGGCATTCCCCATCCGCCGATCGCCCGCGTCGTGCCGAAGGAGGGCGCCTTCCTGGTCAAGCGCCGCGCCGGCACCGGCGGCGTCCACGTCCGCCCCGCCGCGCCCGGCCCCGTCCCGGCCGGCCATTACGCGCAGGCGCGGGTGCCGGGCACGCCGACGTCGGCGCTGGTGCTGGCGGACGGCCGGGGCGGGCGCGTGCTCGCCTATTCGCGCCAGTGGGCCGATCCCTCCCCCGACGCCCCGTTCCGTTTCGCCGGCGTGGTCGGCCCGGTCGCGCCGCCGCCGGCCGACGCGGCGATCCGCGCCGCCGCCGACGCCCTGGCGCGCCGCTTCGGTCTCGTCGGCCTCGTCTCACTCGACATGCTGGTCGACGGCGCCGACTGGTGGGCGCTCGAGGTCAATCCGCGACCGGGTGCTTCGCTCGACGCTTTAGATATAGTCGACAAACCATTGTTGGGAATGCACATCGCCGCCTGCCGTGGCGGGCCGGTGCCGCCGCCAGCCATCGATGCGACAATTCGCGCGACGCTGGTGACCTACGCGACGGCGGATATTCGCGTGCCGTCGGCGCCGGTTTGGCCGCCCCACGTTCTCGACCGGCCGGCCGCCGGATCGACCGTCTCGGCGGGCTGGCCGATCGCCACCGTCGTCGCGGAGGCGGCCGACGAGACGTCCGCGCGGAGGCTCGCCGAAGAACGGGCCGTGGCCTTGAAACGAAGTTTGGGGGAAAGCGAGCGATGAACGATGCGGTGAAGCGGCCGAGCGTGGGAGCGCTCGCGGCACCCCTGGTCGACGCCCTGGCGGCGGACGCCGGGCGCCTGCGCCTGAAGGTGTCCACCGGCCCGCTCGGCTGCCGGCTGATCGATGCCGGCGCCGCGGTGCCGGGTGGTCTCGAGGTCGGCCGCCGGCTGACCGAGATCTGCCTCGGCGGCCTCGGCCAGGTCTCGATCGTGCCGTCGGTGGCGGCGCTGTCGGCGTGGCCCCATTCGATCCAGGTCGGCTCGGCCGACCCGGTGATCGGCTGCCTCGGCAGCCAGTACGCCGGCTGGGCGCTCGCCGGCGGCGAGGACGACCCGAACTGGTTCGCGCTCGGCTCCGGCCCCGGCCGCGCCACCGCCGCGGTCGAGACGCTCTACGAAGAACTCGGCTACCGCGACGCCTCGCCCGACGTGGCGCTGGTGCTCGAGACCGGCGCGCCGCCGCCGGAGAGCATCGTCCGCAAGGTGATGGAGGCCACCGGCGCCGCGCCCGAGCGCATCACCTTCCTCTACGCCCCGACCCAGAGCCTCGCCGGCTCGACCCAGGTCGTCGGCCGCGTGCTCGAGGTGGCGCTGCACAAGGTCCACACGCTGCACTTCCCGCTGGAGCGGGTGATCGACGGCATCGGCCTCGCGCCGCTGGCGCCGCCGGCGCCGGACTTCGTCAAGGCGATGGGCCGCACCAACGACGCCATCATCTACGGCGGCCGGGTCCACCTCTTCGTCACCGGCCCCGACGGCGACGCCGAGACGCTGGCGAACGACCTGCCGAGCCGCACCTCGCGCGATTACGGCCTGCCGTTCGCCGAGGTGTTCCAGAAATTCAACGGCGACTTCTACGCCATCGACGGCGCGCTGTTCTCGCCCGCCGAAGTGGTGGTGACGGCGGTCGAGAGCGGGCGTAGCTTCCGCGGCGGTGCGCTCGCTCCCGAACTCGTCGATGCCTCGTTCTCCTGATCCGTCCGACCCCGTCGTCATCTTCACCGACACCGCCGACTGGCACCTGCGTCGCCTCTCCGCCGCCCTCGGGCGGCGCGGGGTGACGCCGGTGGTGGCCTCCCTGTCCGACTGCGCCTTCGCGGTCGGCGCGGGCGAGCCGGTGCGGATCCCTGGCCTCGCCGGCCGCCGGCCGCGCGCCGTCATGGTGCGCGGCATCGCCGCCGGCAGCTTCGAGGCGATCACCATGCGCCTCGGCGTGCTGCACGAGCTCGAGGCCGTCGGTGTCACCGTGTGGAACCCGCCCCGGGCGGTCGAGCGCTGCTGCGACAAGGGCGCCACCAGCGTCGCCCTGGTCCGCGCCGGCCTGCCGACGCCGGACGGCCTCGTCACCGAGAGCGAGCCGCAGGCGCGCGCCTTCGCGGCCGAGGTGCTGGCGGCGGGCGGGGCGGTCGTGGTGAAGCCGCTGTTCGGCTCGCAGGGCAAGGGCATCCGCCGCCTGACCGACATCGCCGACTTCCCCGGGCGCGAGGAGGTCGCGGGCGTCTGGTACCTGCAGCGCTTCGTGGCGCGGCCGGGCGGCCGCTTCCGCGACTTCCGCGTCTTCGTCTCCGGCGGCCGGGTGGTCGCCGGCATGATCCGCGCCGGCGAGACCTGGCTCACCAATGTCCACCAGGGCGCGACGCCCGAGCCCTTCGTGGTCGGTCCCGAGGCGGCGCGGCTGGCGCTGACCGCGGCGGCGGCCGTCGGAGCCGCCTTCGCCGGCGTCGACCTGATCGAGGACGGCGACCGCGGCCTCGCGGTGCTCGAGGTCAACTCGATGCCGGCGTGGCACGGGCTCCAGAAGGTCGCCGGCCGCGACGTTGCCGCCGCCCTCGTCGACGACTTCCTCGCCGCGGCCGGCATCGCCGTGCCAGAGTCGGCGGAGGAGCCGGCGTGAGCGCGCTCGGCGAGCGGATCGAGACCGCGTTCCGCGCCGCCTGCGCCGCGGAACTCCGGGCGATCAAGCCCGGCAACGTCCACGACCACGCCCCCGGTCACCGCATGACGGTGGCCGACTTCGAGGTCAGCGCCGACGTCTCGGCGCCGCATCTCGCCCGGCCCGGCGCCGGGGTCGGCGCCCGGATCGAGGGGGCGGTGACGGCGACGATCGCCGCGGTCGGCCAGAACACCAACCTCGGCATCCTGCTCTTGTGCGCCCCGCTGGCGCTCGCCTTCGAGACCCTCGGCGGCACCACGGACGAGGCGGCGCTGCGCGCCCGGCTCGCCGAAGTCCTCGCCGCCACCTCGGTCGACGACGCCGCGGCGGCGTTCCAGGCCATCGTCGCGGCGAATCCCGGCGGGCTCGGATCGGCGCCCGAAGGCGACGTCGGCGGCCCAGCCATCGTCACTTTGACGGAGGCCATGGCGCTCGCCGCCGAACGCGACCGCATCGCGCGACAATACGTCACGACCTTCGCCGACGTCTTCGAGACCGGACTTGTCACGCATCGGCGGGCCATGGTGTCGCACGCGCGCCCGTCCTGGGTCACCGCGAGCGTGTACTTCGCCTTCGCCGCGGGCTTTCCCGACACGCATGTCGAGCGCAAGCACGGTGCGGCCACCGCGGCGGCGGTGCGGGCGGAATTCGCGGAACACCGGGCTTTCTGCGCGGCCGAGGACCTGCCGGCGCTGCTCGAATTCGATCGCGGGTTGAAGAGGCGGGGTATCAATCCCGGTACGTCGGCCGACCTCACGGTAGCGACCGAGTTCGTCGGACATCTCCTGTGGAATAAGTGAGACTACGTATATGCCGTGGCTTGCCGGGCCCGGGCACGGGCAGTACGTTCCCAAGTGTCTGGTATCTCCTCGTACTCCGGCAAACCGGTTTGGATCGCTCCAAGCGCCGACAACAAGGATGAACGGGGCACGGCGGTCACGGAGACGATCGCCGTGTAGATCACTTTACTGGGAGGTTTGACCGATGGCGAAGATCAACAAGGTACTGCTCGGCGAGGCGCTGGTCGGTGACGGCAACGAGGTCGCTCACATCGACCTGATCATCGGACCGCGTGGCTCGGCCGCCGAGTCGGCGTTCGTGAACAGCCTGTCCAACAACAAGGACGGCTTCACCTCGCTGCTCGCGGTGATCGCCCCCAACCTGCCGTGCAAGCCGAACACCATCCTCTTCAACAAGGTGACCATCAAGGACGCCCGTCAGGCCGTCCAGATGTTCGGACCGGCGCAGTACGGCGTCGCCAAGGCCGTGCAGGATTGCGTGGCCGACGGCACGATCCCGGCCGACGAGGCCGACGACCTGTACATCCTGGTCGGCGTGTTCATCCACTGGGAAGCGGCTGACGACGCCAAGATCCAGAAGTACAACTACGAGGCCACCAAGCTGTCGATCCAGCGCGCCGTCGCCGGCAAGCCGACCGCGGCCGAAGTGACCGCGCAGAAGGACACTGCGAAGCATCCGTTCGGAGCTTAGATCCGAGACAACCCTGGGCAGACCACTGCCCCGGCAATGCCGCGGTCACTGATCCAGCGGTTGTTGGCCAAGTTCTTCGGGTGAACATCGCGAATTCGGAAGGGGCGGCTTCGGCCGCCCCTTCTACTTTTCGGAAGGAGGCGGCCCCGACCGCTCGTTCCGTCGTCCGGCGGACCGCCCTTCCTCAGCGCCCGTCCGCGAAGCGCGCCAGGGCCGCGGTGTCGAGCGTGCCGTCGTGGAGCGCGGTTGCGACCAGCGCGCCGGCGATGCCGGCCTCGGCGAGGGCGGCGAGGTCGTCGGCGCCGCGCACGCCGCCGGCGGCGTGGACGCGCCGGCCCGGTCCGGCCCGTCCGGCGATCGCGGCGAGGCGCGCGAAGTCCGGCCCGGCCCGGCCGCCGACCCGGCCGAGCGTCATCACCACCACGTCGTCGGGCCAGCACCCGGCGTCGGCGAGGATCTCCTCCGGTCCGGCGTAGGCCTCGCCCTTGAAGTCGATCGACAGCACGGCCGCCGGCCCGGCCGCGACGAGCGCCGCCGCCGAGGTCTGGCTCTCGGTGCCGACGATCGGCCGCGCGCCGTGGGCGTCCGCCCAGGCGGCGAGGGCGGCGCCGTCGGCGAGGCCGTTGTCGACCCAGAACACGACGTCCGGGAAGCGGGCGACCAGCCGGTCGATCACCGCGTCGGCGCGCGCACCGCGCAGGATGCCGTCGAGATCGGCGACGTAGAGCGTGCGGAACGGATGGAGCGCGAGCAGTCCGGCCGCGACGTCCTCGGGCGCCGAGCCGCGGGCGAGCGGCGTCTCGATCGGCCGGTAGGACGCCCGGTCGCCGTGGCGGGCGCGGACCACGTGGCCGTCCATCAGGTCGATCACCGGAACGATGCGCATCGCCGCCTCCGTCAGCCTCGCCACGGCGCGCCCGCCGCGACCCCGTGGCATCCCGCGACTCGGGGACCCCTCAGGTATAGGCGAGGCGGGCGCGGCCGGCGACGGCGCGGCCACGATTGCGCTATAGGCGGGCGGACGGGCGCGGGCGACGCGCCGATCGCGGAGACGGCACCCATGACTTCGACCTCGGCGGCGACCATCGGCTGGGACATCGGCGGCGCCCACCTCAAGGCGACGCGGGTCGAGGCCGGGCGGATCGTCGCCGTGGTCCAGGAGCCCTGCGCGCTCTGGCAGGGCCTCGACCGGCTCGAGGCCGCCTTCGCCGCCGCCACCGCCGCGATCGGGTCCGCCCCGGCCAACCCGGTCACGATGACCGGCGAGCTGGTCGACCTGTTCGGCAGCCGCGCCGAGGGCGTCGCCGTGCTCGCCGATGCCGCGGTCCGCCGGCTCGCCGGCGTCACGGTCTACGCCGGCGCGGCCGGCTTCGTCGCGCCGGAGGCCGTCGCCGACCACGTCGACCGCATCGCCTCGGCCAACTGGCACGCCACCGCCCGCCTCGTCGGCCGCGCCGTCGCCGACGCGCTCGTCCTCGACATCGGCAGCACCACGACGGACGTCGTGCCGGTGCACGGCGGGGCGGTCGCCGCCCGCGGCGTCACCGACGCCGAGCGCATGGCGGCGGGCGAACTGATCTACACCGGCGCGGTGCGCACGGCGCTGATGGCGCTGTCGCCGCGCGCGCCCGTGGCCGGTGCCTGGACCGGCGTGATGGCCGAGTATTTCGCCACCATCGCCGATGCCAACCGCCTGCTCGGCCGTCTCGGCCCCGACGACGACCGCCACGCCACCGCCGACGGCCGCGACAAGTCCGAGGCCGCGAGCCGGCTCCGGCTGTCGCGCATGGTCGGCCGCGACGTGCCCGAACTCGACGACGCCGGCTGGCGCGCCGTCGCCGTCTGGTTCGCCGAGGCGCAGATCCGCGCTGTCCACGACGGCGTCCTGCAGGTGCTCTCCGGCGCCGGCCTCGACGAGGCGGCGCCGGTGGTGACCTGCGGCATCGGCCGAGCCGTCGCCGCCGAGGTCGCGCGCCGCTGCGGCCGGCCCGCGCGCGACCTCGCCGGCCTGCTCCCGGTCGCCGCGGGCGCCGCCGCCGACCTCGCCGAACGCGCCTCCGCCTGCGCCCCGGCGAGCGCGGTGGCGCTCTTCGGCGGCCGTCACGATCTGTGACGATTCCGCAACATCCGGACCATCTCCCGCGCCGGCCCCCGCGGGTGGCCGCGGACGCCGCTATTCAGCCATAAACCGGCACGACCGTCGGCCTCGTCGGAGCCCCGAGGGCGGGCCGCGGGCGCCGACACCGGGGTCGCAACTTCGCCGGATTGTATCGGCAGGTTTCGTCTCCGTCGTCCGGAACCTCGGGTTCCGTCGCGGTCCGCGAACGTGGAATTTACGGTTGCCGGGCTAAGGCAAGGAACGGGAGGACGGGGAGTTCTCCGACGATCGGCCTCGAGGCCGGTCCGGATGGGTGTCTCTCCGAAGGTCAGAATGCGGACAGTCAATCGCGTACCCGTTCCGATGATGCGTGCGGCCCTGGTCGCCGCCGCGATCGCCCTCGGTGGACCGGCCTTCGGCTTCGATCTGCCCACGCCGTCCGATTCCGGGATGTGCTGCGACGAGGCGGCGCTGGAGGCCCTGCGCCAGGGCGCCCGCGCCTACTACGCCGGCGACACCAAACAGGCCTTGGACGGCCTGGAATCGGCCGCCGAGAGCGGTCATCCCGCCGCCCAGTGGAAGCTCGGCCGGATGTACGCCGCCGGTGACGGCGTCCACGAGGACGACCTCAAGGCCTTCGAGTATTTCTCCCGCCTGATCGCCGCCCACGGCGACGACGCCCCCACCTCGCCGCAGGCGCCCTTCGTGGCCAACGCCTTCGTCGAGGTCGGCTCCTACTATCTCAACGGCATCGACAATTCCGCCGTCGGTCCCGACGTCGGCCGCGCCCGCCAGATCTTCACCTACGCCGCGTCCTACTTCGGCGACGCCGAGGCGCAGGTGAACCTCGGCCGGATGTATCTCGACGGCGTCGGCGGCGACCGCGATCCGCGCCAGGCCGCGCGCTGGTTCCTGCTCGCCGCCCGCAAGGGCGAGATCGAGGCGCAGCTGCGCCTCGGCCAGCTGCTCACCGCCGGCGACGAGATCGAGCCGAACCCGGTCCAGGGCCTGATGTGGCTCACCGTGGCGCTGAAGCAGGCCCGCTTCGTCCACCGCGACGACGCCGAGATCCGCGCCGCCCACGAGGCCGCCTTCTCGATCGCCGGCGAGGAGGTCCGCCGCCGCGCCACCGCCATGGCCGACCAGTGGCTCGCGGAGAACGCCGCGGCCTATGCCACCGCCGGCGACCTCGACGACGGCCAGCCGCGCTCGGCCGCCCGCCGCACCTCCGCCAACCGCTGACGCCGTCGCGTCCTCCGCGCGGCGCCGGCCCTCACAGCGGCTCGAAACCTAGTTCCGCCACCACCGGCACGTGGTCCGACGGCTTCTCCCAGCCGCGGACGTGGCGGACGATCTCGACCGCCGCCAGCCGGTCCGCCGCCTGCGGCGACATCAGCAGATGGTCGATCCGGATGCCCCAGTTCTTCTGGAAGGCGCCGGCCTGATAGTCCCAGAAGGTGTAGCGACCGGGCGCGTCGTCGACGGCGCGCAGCGCGTCGGTGTAGCCGAGCGCCAGCAATTCGCGGAAGGCGCGGCGGCTCTCCGGCTGGAACAGCGCGTCGCCGGCCCACACGCGCGGGTCGTGGCAGTCCTCGGGCTGCGGGATCACGTTGTAGTCGCCGGCGAGCACGACCGGCTCCTCGTCGGCGAGCAGCGCCGCCGCGTGCGCCTTCAGCCGGGCCATCCAGGCGAGCTTGTAGGCGAACTTCTCGGTGCCGACCGGATTGCCGTTCGGCAGGTAGAGCGAGGCGACGCGGACCGTGCCGCCGCGCACCGAGATCCGCGCCTCCAGCCAGCGCGCCTGGACGTCGTCGGGATCGCCGGGCAGGCCGCGGGAGACATCTTCGAGCGGTGCCTTCGAAAGCAGCGCCACGCCGTTGAATCCCTTCTGTCCGTGGGTTTCAACGTTGTAGCCGAGTCGCTCGAATTCGGCGCGCGGGAAGCCCTCGTCGACGCTCTTGATCTCCTGCAGGCAGACCACGTCCGGCGACGCCTCGGCGAGCCAGGCGAGGGCGGTTTCGATCCGCGCCTTGACGCCGTTGATGTTCCAGGTCGCGATCCGCATCGGGGGTCCTCCGGTCGGCGCGCATGATGGTGGAGCGTGGCGGCCGAGGGAAGGGCGGGCCCGGACGTTTTCCCCGCCCGGCGATCGGCCTATCGTGGCGCCGGCTCTCGAATCGCCGTCGCGCGCGGCCGGGCGCCCCGACCCGTTCCGTCCCGTCCGGAGACCCGCGGCGTGCTCGCCGAACTCGCCGTCTACCTCGCCTCGCCCGCCCCGCGCGCCGCCCACCGCAGCGGCGCGGTGCGCGACGCCGTGGCGCTCTGGGCGCGCGGCCGGCGCTGCGCCCGCGCCTGGGCCGAGCACGAGGCGCGCACCCGCGCCGCCTTCGAGACCGCGATCGCGGCGGTCGGCGGGGGCGACACCGCCGTGGTGCTCGGCTCCGGCCTCCTCCGCGACGTGCCGATGGCGAGCCTCGCCGCCCGCTTCCGCAAGGTGGTGCTGGTCGACCTCGTCCACCTCGCGCCCGTCCGTCTCGCCGTGCTCGGCCGGCGCTGGCGCCACGTCGAGTTCATGACGCGCGACATCTCCGGATACGACGAGCTGGTCCAACGCAGCCGCATCGCCGCCGCCACCGGCCAAGACGACATCGGCGGCCGGCTCGACCCGCTCGCCTTCGTCCGGCGCATGGACGGCGTCGACCTCGTACTGTCGGCCAACGTGCTGTCGCAGATCGGCGTCGGCGCCGAACGGCGCCTGCGGGGGCGCGGCGGCCACGCCCGCCTGCTGCCGGAGGACGCGGTGGCGCGGCTGATCGCGGCCCACCTCGAGTCGCTCGCCGGCCTTTCCTGCCGCACCTGCCTCGTCACCGACGTCGCCTACGAGATCCGCGATCGCGAGGACGCCCTGATCGAGGGCGTCGACCTCCTCCACGGCGTCGACGCGCCCGACGCCGACGACCGCTGGACCTGGCCGGTGGTGCCCTTCGGCGAGGAGAACCGGGACTGGCGACGCGTCCACGAGGTGATCGCCGTCCAGGACGTGGTGATCGACCTCGTCTGAGGCGGACAGGTCCGGCGTCGACCCGGGCGCGCCGGCGCTCATCGCCGCGCCCGCGTCCGCGCCTGCTGACATCTCCTGTCACCCCTCCCGATCATGGTTCGTTCTCGGCGGAACCCCTCGCAACCGCCGCGGATCGCCGGTCGCCACGCCGTCGACCCCGGCCCGGATCGCGGTTCGAATCATCCGCGGCCAGCCTGTTGACAACTGCGGCGACCATGAACAAAATAGGAACATTGAGAGGAACGGAGGCCTAGCGATGACCACCATTCACTTCGTCCGTACCGCCGACGGCTGGGGCCTCGGTGCCGATCCTCTCGCCGCGCCCCGGCGGGGCCGTTGGCTCGCCGCGCTGTCGCGGGCGTGCCGTTCCTGGAACGAAACGGGATCGCGCGAGCTGTCGCGCCGGCTGTTCGGAGACGCCGCGCCGACGGCCCGCGAGCTGCCCACCGTCCGCGACTTCACGGTGCCGCGTTCGGTCCGGCTCGCCCAGCAGGTGGCGCAGGCGACCGTCGTGCGCGACGCCGCCGCCTTCGGGGCGCTGGTGCTGTTCGCGACCATGGTGGCGGTGGTGCTGCTCGGTCTCGGCGACCCCGGGGTCTGACACCGGGCTCCCGGGTGGCGGCGGTGGAGAAGCGGCGCGCCGCCGTGGACGACGGTGCCGCGGCCGTTGAGGCCTCCGGCATCGCCGGCCTAGGGTCGGCGCGGATGGTCCGACGGCCTCCGACTCGGCGCCGCTCGCGCCGGCGGAGGGCGTCGATAGCGGGACGGCGGGAGCGGGCGACATGGCGGACGACATCGGCTTCGTGCACCTTCGCGTCCACAGCGCCTACTCGCTGCTGGAAGGCGCGCTGCCGCTCTCCAAGATCCTGAAACTCGCCGACGCCGACGCCCAGCCGGCCATCGCCGTGACCGACACCGGCAACCTGTTTTCCGCGCTCGAGTTCTCCGAGAAGGCGGCCGAGAAGGGCATCCAGCCGATCGTCGGCTGCGAGCTCGCGGTCGACTTCGGCGACGAGCCGGCCGACCGCCGGCGGCCCGGCGCTCCGGCCCAGGGGCTGCCCTCGATCGTGCTGATCGCGGCGACCCAGCGCGGCTTCGACAACCTGACCATCCTGGTCTCGCGCTCCTTCATGGAGACCGAGCCGGGCGCGCGCCCGCACCTGCCGTTCGACCGCCTCGCCGACCGCGCCGACGGCATCCTCGCCCTGACCGGCGGCCCGAACGGTCCGGTCGACCGGGCGATCGCGGCCGGTCACGGCGCGGTGGCGGCCGGCCGGCTGGCGCGGCTCGCGGCCCTGTTCGGCGACCGGCTCTACGTCGAGCTGCAACGCCACGGCACGCCGGCCGAGGCGCTGGTCGAACCCGAACTCGTCGCGCTCGCCTACGGCGCCGGCCTGCCGCTGGTGGCGACCAATGAGTGCTATTTCCCGGCCCGCGGCGACTACGAGGCCCACGACGCGCTGATCGCGATCGCCGAGGGCCGCGTCATCGCCGACGACGACCGCCGCCGCCTGACGCCGGAGCACTACCTGAAGTCCCGCGCCGAGATGACGGCGGTGTTCCACGACCTGCCGGAGGCGCTCGCCAACACCGTCGAGATCGCCCGCCGCGTCAGCTACCGGCCGCGCAAGCGCAAGCCGATCCTGCCGCGTTTCGCCGGCGCCGACGTCGACGACGTCGCCCTCGCCGAGAAGGCCGAGGCCGAGGAGCTGGCGCGGCAGGCCTGGGAGGGGCTGGAGCGCCGGCTCGAGGTGCACGGCCTCGCGCCCGGCCTGACGGTCGAGGACTACCGCGACCGCCTCGGCTTCGAGCTCGGCATCATCACCAAGATGAAGTTCCCCGGCTATTTCCTGATCGTGGCCGACTTCATCAAGTGGGCCAAGGCCCACGGCATCCCGGTCGGGCCGGGCCGCGGTTCGGGCGCCGGCTCGCTGGTGGCGTGGTCGCTGACCATCACCGACCTCGACCCGATGCGCTTCGCCTTGCTGTTCGAGCGCTTCCTCAACCCAGAACGCGTCTCGATGCCGGACTTCGACATCGACTTCTGCCAGGACCGGCGCGAGGAGGTGATCCGCTACGTCCAGGGCAAGTACGGCCGCGAGCAGGTCGCGCAGATCATCACCTTCGGTACCCTGCAGGCGCGTGCCGTGCTGCGCGACGTCGGGCGCGTGCTCCAGCTGCCCTACGGTCAGGTCGACAAGCTCTGCAAGCTGGTGCCGCAGAACCCGGCCAACCCGGTGACGCTCGGGCAGGCGCTCGAGGACGAGCCGCGGCTGAAGGAGGCCCGCCGCGACGATCCGGTCGTCGACCGCCTGATCGACATGGCGATGAAGCTCGAGGGTCTCTACCGCCACGCCTCGACCCACGCCGCCGGCATCGTGATCGGCGACCGCCCGCTCGACCAGCTGGTGCCGGTCTACCGCGATCCGCGCTCGGACATGCCGGTCACCCAGTACAACATGAAGTGGGTGGAGAGCGCCGGGCTGGTGAAGTTCGACTTCCTCGGCCTGAAGACGCTGACCGTGCTCGAGACCGCGGTCAAGCTGATCGCCCGGCGCGGCATTTCGATCGACCTCTCGGCCCTGCCGCTCGACGATCCCGCGACCTACGCGCTGCTCTCCAAGGGCGAGACCGTCGGCGTGTTCCAGCTGGAATCGATGGGCATGCGCAAGGCCATCGCCGACATCGAGCCCGACCGCTTCGAGGACATCATCGCGCTGGTGGCGCTCTACCGCCCGGGGCCGATGGCCAACATCCCGGTCTACGGCGCGGTCAAGCACGGCCGCGAGGCCGCCAACTACATCCACCCCAAGCTCGAGCCGGTGCTGAAGGAGACCTACGGCATCATCGTCTACCAGGAACAGGTGATGCAGATCGCGCAGATCCTGTCCGGCTACTCGCTCGGCGAGGCCGACCTCCTGCGCCGCGCCATGGGCAAGAAGATCAAGGCCGAGATGGACGCCCAGCGCGTCCGCTTCGTCGCCGGCGCCGTGAAGGACGGCCTCGACGAGGCGCAGGCCAACATGATCTTCGACCTGCTCGCCAAGTTCGCCGACTACGGCTTCAACAAGTCCCACGCCGCCGCCTACGCCCTCGTCGCCTACCAGACCGCCTATCTGAAGGCCAACCACCCGGTCGAGTTCATGGCGGCCTCGATGACGCTCGACGCCGCCAACACCGACAAGCTCAACGACTTCCGCCGCGAGGCGATCCGCCTCGGCATCGAGGTGGTGCCGCCCTCGGTCAACCGCTCGCACGTCGACTTCGAGGTCGAGGACGGCCGGATCCTCTACGCCCTCGGCGCCGTCAAGGGCGTCGGCCGCCACGCCGTCGAGCACGTCGTCGAGGTCCGCGGCGACCGGCCGTTCCGCGACGTCGCCGACTTCGCCCACCGCATCAACCCCAAGGCGCTCAACAAGCGCATCCTGGAGAGCCTCGTCGCCGCCGGCGCCTTCGACGGCCTCGAGCCCAACCGCGCCCGGCTGTTCGAGGGCCTCGACAAGGTGATGGCCGCCGCGAACAAGCGGCTCGACGACGAAGCGGCCGGGCAGGGCGGCTTCAGCTTCGGCGGCCCGGCCAACGCCGCCGCGGCGATCCCGCTGCCGTCGCGCTCCGACTGGCTGCCCGACGAGCGCCTGCAGCGCGAGCACGGCGCGATCGGCTTCTACCTCTCCGCCCACCCGCTCGACGCCTACGGCCCGCTGCTGGAGCGGCTGCGCGTCCAGATGTGGGGGCAGTTCTCGGCCGGCGTGAAGCGCGGCGCCACCGCCGGCCGCCTCGCCGGCACGGTGGTGGCGCGCCAGGAGCGCAAGACCCGCACCGGCAACAAGATGGGCATCCTCACCGTCTCCGACCCGACCGGGCAGTACGAGGCGGTGATCTTCTCCGAGGGCCTGTCGCACTACCGCGACCTGCTCGAACCCGGCCAGTCGGTGATCCTGCTCGTCTCCGCCGAGGACAAGCCCGAGGGCATCTCGGTCCGGATCGACAGCGTCGAACCGCTCGATCAGGCTGCCGGACGTCTGCAGCACGCGCTGCGCATCTTCCTGCGCGGACCCGAGCCGGTCGAGAGCATCCACCGCCACCTCGCCGGCGGCGGCGAGGGCGACGTCTCGCTGATCGTGCTCGCCGAGGGCGGGCGCGGCGAGGTCGAGGTGCGGCTGCCCGGCCGCTACAAGGTCTCGCCGCAGATCGCCGGCGCGCTGCGCGCGGTGCCGGGGGTGGTGCAGGTCGAACTCGCCTGATCGCCCTCGTACCGGTCTCGCAAGTTCCCGGCGCGTCGGGACTTCGCGCGGTTGCGGCCATCCCGCCTACGCCCGGCCGGGCGCTCCTTACCCGAAAGGCGCCGACCGGAGGTCGGAACTTCGCGAGCTCGGTGTCAGGCGGCGGCGAGGTCGTCGGCGATGCGGGCGAACACGGCGCGGAACATCTCGCGGGTGAGCCGGCCGGTGTTCGTGTTGTAGCGCGAGCAGTGGTAACTGTCGTAGAGCCGGAAGGCCCGGGCCGGGGCGAGATCGTGGACCGCGCCGTGGCCGAAGGGAAAGCGCGTCACCGGCAGGGCGAGCGTGCGCAGCACCTGGTCGTGGGCGATGCGGCCGAGCGCGACCAGCGCGCGGGTACCTTCGCGTGCGGCGAGGGTCGCCTCGAAGAACGGCCGGCAGGCGGCGATCTCCGGGCCGGTCGGCTTGTTCTCGGGCGGCACGCAGCGCACGGCGTTGGTGATGGCGGCGTCGAGGAGTTCGAGGCCGTCGGCCGGATCGGCGCGATAGGTGCCGCGCGCGAAGCCGAAGTCGACCAGGGTCTCGTAGAGCAGGTCACCGGCGTAGTCGCCGGTGAACGGCCGGCCGGTGCGGTTGGCGCCGCGCAGCCCGGGCGCCAGCCCGACGATCAGCAGGCGCGCGCCCGCCGGGCCGAAGCTCGCCACGGGCGCGTTGTGCCAGGTCGGCTCGGCGGCGCGGGCGGCCTCGCGGAAGGCGACGAGGCGGGGGCAGCGCGGGCAGTCGCGCGGCGGATCGAGGGGGAATCGCGTGGTCATGCCGCGAGGGTGGCGGCTGCGGCGCGCCCGCGCAACGGTCGGCGCGGCGATCGGGGCGCCGACGGTGGCGCGGATCGCGCGGCGGAGCGGTCGAAGCGTGGGCGGACGTGCGATCACGGGAGCCGCCGCGGTCGGATCGTGGCCGGGAGCGGGGAGGCCCGGCCGCCATGAGTCACGCCGGTACGGCGCCGGACGCGGTCGTCACCCCACCGTCCGACCGCGGGCGAGTTCGTAGAGCGCGATGCCGGAGGTCGTGGCGACGTTGAGGCTGTCGAAGCCGCCGGCCATGTCGATGCGGACGGTCTCGGTGGCGGCCATGACGGCGTCGGAGAGGCCGGGGCCCTCGGTGCCGAGGAGGAGCGCAGCCGGGCGATCACGCGGGATCTCGTCGAGCCGTCGGGCGCCGCGCGGCGACAGGCCGAGCACGGCGTAGTCGGCGGCGGCGAGGAGGTCGACCATGGCGAGCGTATCGGGCACCCGCGCGAACGGCACCTTCAGCACCCCGCCGACCGAGACGCGCAGCGCCTTGCGGTAGAGCGGGTCGCAGGTGGCACCGTCGATCAGCACGGCCCTGGCGCCGAAGGCGGCGGCGTTGCGGAAGATCCCGCCGACGTTGTCGTGGTTGGCGATGCCCGAAAGGCCGACCACCAGCGGCGGCCGTGCCGCCAGCAGCGCGGCGGGATCGGCCGGCGTGCCGCGCAGGCCGACGCCGAGCACGCCGCGGTGGATCGGGAAGCCGACGATCGCCTCCATCACCGCCATCGGCGCGACGAACACTGGCAGGTCGTGGGCGGCGAACAGCGGCTCCAGTGCCGCGACGCGGTTCTCGGCGACGAGCAGCGATTCCATTCGGAAGCGGCCGGCGGTCAGCGCCACCGCGAGCACGGTCTCGCCCTCGGCGACGAAGCGGCCGCCGTGGCCGCCCGCGAGGTCGCGGTCGCGGACGTTGCGGTAGGCGGCGATGCGCGGGTCGTCGGGATCGGCGACGGCGACGATCTCGGCCATGTCGGGACCTCGTCTCGGCGAAAAGCGGGGCGGGCGGCGTCGCCGGCCGCTATGGCACGAATCGCCCGGCCGTACCATGTGATGGCGAGCTCGCAGAGTTCCGACCCGTGGTCGGACTTTGCGGGCGAGAAGCGCCCGACCGGGCGCCGGCCGAAAGGCCGAAACCCCGCAAAGTGCCGACGAGTCGGAACTTTGCGAGACAGGTACCGGAGCCGAAGCCGAACCGCGGCGCCGCGCGCGCCCGGCGGCGAACATGGCGCGACAGGAGGGGCGGATGGGTCTCGATCTCGACCGGGCGGTCGGCGTGCTGGCGGGGCTCGCCGGGGCGGCCGGCGTCGCGGCCTCGGCCGCGGGTGCGCACGCCTACGCCGGCACCAATCTCGACACCGCCGGCAAGATGCTGCTGGTGCACGCCGCCGCCCTCCTGGCGCTGGCCGGCCCGCTCGGCGGCTCGCGCCGGCTGTCCAGGCTCGCCGCCGTGGTGATGGCGGTCGGCATCGCCCTGTTCGCCGGCGACCTCGCCATGCGCGCGGTGACCGAAGCGCACCTCTTCCCGATGGCCGCGCCGATGGGCGGCCTGCTGCTGATCGCGTCCTGGCTGATCGTGGCGATCAGCTTCGTCGCGCGGCGGGGCTGAGCGTCGGGCTTCCGTCCGTTCGGCATCAGTCGCGGATGCGGACGTAGGCGCCGGGGGCGTCCTCGATCGGGTTGAGGCGGCCGCCGCCGATCTTGCGCGCCTTGACGCGGCGGTCGTCCTGCGCCTCGATCCAGGCCTGCCAGTCCGGCCACCACGAGCCGGGATGCTCCTCGGCGGCCGCCATCCACTTCTCCAGCGTGCCGGTGGCCGGACCGCCGGTCCAGTACTGGTACTTGCCGCGCGAGGGGTGGTTGACGACGCCGGCGATGTGGCCGGAGCCGGCGAGCACGTATTTCACCGGCCCGCCGAACAGGCCGGAGCCGACGAACACCGACTTCGGCGGCGCGATGTGGTCCTCGCGGGTGGCGAGGTTGTAGATCGGGATCGTGACCTTGGAGAGGTCCAGCTTCACGCCCGCCACCTCCATGGTGCCCTTGGCGAGCCGGTTCTCGAGATAGCAGCCGCGCAGGTAGAACGAGTGGTTCGCCGCCGGCATGCGCGTCGAGTCGGAGTTCCAGAACAACAGGTCGAACGGGAACGGCTCCTTGCCGCGCAGGTAGTTGTTGACGAAATAGGGCCAGATCAGGTCGTTGGCGCGCAGCGAGTTGAAGGCGCCGGCCATCTTCTTGCCCTCGAGGTAGCCGCGCTCGCTCATACGGTCCTCGAGGATGCGGATCTGCTCCTCGTCGACGAAGACCTTGAGCTCGCCGGCGTTCTCGAAGTCGACCTGGGTGGTGAAGAAGGTCGCGCTCTTGATGCGGTCGTCGCCGACCGCGGCGCAATAGGCGAGGGTGACCGCCAGCAGCGTGCCGCCGACGCAATAGCCGATGGCGTTGACCTCGCGCACCTTGGTGACCTTCTCGATCACGTCGAGGGCCTCGAGGATGCCCTCCTTCATGTAGTGCTCGAAGCTCTTGCCGGCCTGGCGCTCGTTCGGATTGACCCACGAGATCACGAACACCGTCTGGCCCTGGTCGACCGCCCACTTGATGAACGACTTCTCGGGCGTGAGGTCGAGGATGTAGAACTTGTTGATCCAGGGCGGCACGATCAGCAGCGGCCGGCGCAGCACGTCCGGCGTCGCCGGTTCGTATTGCAGGATCTGGCAAACGTCGTTCTGCCAGATCACCTTGCCCGGGGTGAGGGCGAGGTTGACGCCCACCTTGAACTTGGTCGCGTCGGTCTGGCGGATCTTGAGGTCGCCGCCGCCGGCCTTGATGTCCTCGGCCAGCATCTTCATGCCGCGGACGAGATTGGCGCCGTTGCTGGAGACGGTCTCCTTCAGGAGCTCCGGGTTGGTCAGCAGGAAGTTCGACGGCGACAGCGCCGCCGCGATCTGGCGGACGTAGAAGTCGGCCTTCTGGCGGGTGTGGGGATCGAGGCCGTCGGCGTCGGTCACCATGGTCTGCGCCCAGCGCGAGGAGATCAGGTAGACCTGCTTGAGGAAGTCGAAGAACTGGTTCTTGCGCCAGTCCTCGTCCTGGAAGCGCTTGTCCGACGGCTCCGGCGTGGCGGCGGGCGCCACCTCGTTGCCGAGCATGCGCTGCAGCGACGCACCCCAGAGCCCGATCAGGCCGGTCATCAGCCGTGTCTGCGCCTCGACGAGGCGCTGCGGGTCGGAGATCCAGTATTCGCCGACCTTGGCCAGCGTCTTGGTGACCTCGGTGAGCTCCTCGGCGAGCGTCGCCTTGACCTCGCCCGTTTCTCGCGGTTCCACATAGGCGGCCGCGGCCTTGCCGAGGTTCTCCATCGCCGCCGCGAGGTTGTGCGCGAATGCCTCCGGGTTCTCCACGACGTACCGCATCAGCGGGTGTTCGCCAGCCGTCTTCTCCGTGTCGGTCATGCCGCTCGAGCGCTCCCCCTGACGCCGCCCGGTTCCGGGTCGGTCTTCCCCCGTCGTTCACGGGGCCTCCCCGAACGGTGATCCCGCCCGGCGATGCACCATGATAACCTGACAACGCCGCCGCTCGCATCCCCGGTACACCTTCGGATGCAAGTTGCCGGCGAGAGTATTTACACTGCCGTTACCACGCATCCGCGACCATCGGACTACGACTGTCCGCCGAGAGAGGGGCACGCCTTGACGTCCACGACCACCGCCCCCGCCGGGCCGCGCCGCGCCGTGCTCGCCGCCGTGCTGCTGCTGCTCGCCGCCTGTTCGAGCGGACCGACCGACTTCGTCGACGTCGCCACCGTCGCCGGCGACGACCGGGCGCCGCCGCAGGTGCGCAGCGCCGGCGAGCAGGCCGAACTGCAGCAGACGCTGTCGGCCTCCGGCACGGCGCTCGCCGCTCGCGGGGCCCGCGCCGACGACGGCCTCGGACCGGCGATGGCGCTGACCGTGATCCGCCAGCAGCAGAACGAGGAGGCGCGCGCGCTGCTCCAGGAGGCCGGCGGCATGCCGGCTCCGGCCGCCGCCCCCTGCGCCGGCGGCGCGGCGCGCGGCGCCGACGGCACGTGTCCCGCGACGGCGGCGGCGCCGGCGAACTGAACCAAATGCCGCGCGCCGCGCCCCGGATTTCCGCTGGGGATCGCGCGGCGGCAGTGGTAAAAGCGTGCCCCCGCTTCGACGCGGGCACGACGAACCGCGTCCGGGTGCACCGGCGCGGTGGTCCGATCCTCCGAAGGCACGAGCCATGAGCAACGACGAGTTCCACAAGATCAAGCGCCTCCCGCCCTACGTCTTCGAGCAGGTGAACCGGCTCAAGGCCAGCGCGCGAGCGGCCGGCGCCGACATCGTGGACCTCGGCATGGGCAACCCGGACCTGCCGACGTCGAAGCACGTGGTCGACAAGCTGGTCGAGACGGTGCAGCGCCCCGATACCCACGGCTATTCCGCCTCGCGCGGCATCGCCGGCCTGCGCCGGGCCCAGGCGGCCTATTACGATCGCCGCTTCGGCGTGAAGCTGAACCCGAACACCCAGGTGGTGGCGACGCTCGGCTCCAAGGAGGGCTTCGCCAACATGGCGCAGGCCATCACCGCCCCGGGCGACGTGGTGCTGTGCCCGAACCCGTCCTACCCGATCCACGCCTTCGGCTTCCTGATGGTCGGCGGCGCGATCCGCTCGGTGCCGGTGACGCCCGGGCCGGAGTTCTTCCACGCCCTCGAGCGCGCCGTGATGCACACGGTGCCGAAGCCGATCGCGCTGGTGGTCTGCTACCCCTCCAACCCGACCGCCGAGGTCGTCGACCTCGACTTCTACCGCGACGTCGTCGCCTTCGCGCGCAAGCACGGCATCTTCGTGCTGTCGGACCTCGCCTATTCCGAGATCTACTTCGACGGCGTGCCGCCGCCCTCGATCCTGCAGGTGCCCGGCGCGATGGACGTCTGCGTCGAGTTCACCTCGATGTCGAAGACCTTCTCCATGGCCGGCTGGCGCATGGGCTTCGCCGTCGGCAACGAGCGGCTGATCGCGGCGCTGGCGCGGGTCAAGAGCTACCTCGACTACGGCGCTTTCACCCCGATCCAGGTGGCGGCCACCGCCGCTCTCAACGATCCCGACGCCGACGCGCACATCGAGGAGGTCCGCCAGACCTACAAGCGCCGCCGCGACGTCATGGTCGAGAGCTTCGGCCGCGCCGGCTGGGAGATCCCGGTGCCGCGCGCCTCGATGTTCGCCTGGGCCAAGCTGCCGGAGAAGTTCCGCGAGCTCGGGAGCCTCGAGTTCTCAAAGCTGCTGATCGAGAAGGCCGACGTCGCCGTCGCCCCGGGCATCGGCTTCGGCGAGCACGGCGACGAGTACGTCCGCCTCGCCCTGGTCGAGAACGAGCAGCGCATCCGTCAGGCCGCCCGCAAGCTGCGCAAGTTCTTCGACACCGCCGACGAGGTCCTGCACAACGTGATCCCGCTGTCGGCGCGCGGCTGAGGGCAGGGGGGCGGGGGCGTCGAGCCCGCGGCAGCCACCCCACCCCGGCCCTTCGGGCCGACCCTCACCACGAGGGGGAGGGTAGCCATTGGCGCCGTCGCGGGTCGTCCATCTACCCTCCCCCTCGTGGGGAGGGTCGACGGCCGAAGGCCGGCGGGGTGGGGTAGCGCCGACGCTTTGTGGCCGACACGCTGGAACCGTGTCGACCCGCCGCGCTCAAGCCCCGAGAACGCCGCGCCACCCCACCCCGGCCCTTCGGGCCGACCCTCCCCACGAGGGGGAGGGTAGCCAATGGCGCCGTCGCGGGTCGTCCATCTACCCTCCCCCTCGTGGGGAGGGTCGACGGCCGAAGGCCGGCGGGGTGGGGTAGCGCCGACACCCGGCGCGGAACTTCGGCGCAGCATCCCGTCGACCTGTCGGGGCGCAAGTCCCCGGAACGCCGCGCCACCCCACGCCGGCCCTTCGGGCCGACCCTCCCCACGTGGGGGAGGGTAGCCAATGGCGCCGTCGCGGGTCGTTCATCTACCCTCCCCCTCGTGGGGAGGGTCGACGGCCGAAGGCCGGCGGGGTGGGGTAGCGCCGACGCCCGGCGCGGAACTTCGGCGCAGCATCCCGTCGACCTGTCGGGGCGCAGATCCCCGGAACGCCGCGCCACCCCACCCCGGCCCATCGGGCCGACCCTCCCCACGAGGGGGAGGGTAGATGCGGGTCCGGTCCTCAGTTCTTCTGCGCCTTGCCGTATTCCGTCGGCTTGGCGGCCTTGGTGTAGGTGCGCGCGCCGTCGGCGCCTTCCGGGACGGCTTCACCGCCCGCGTCGGCGGAGGCGTCCTCGCCGTCCCCGGCGTCCTCGTCGGGGTGGGCGTGGTACCAGTCGACCGACTGGCGGCGGTACCAGTCGACCAGTTCGTAGCAGTAGAGCACCTCGCGGGCGTCGGGGTCCCAGAAGGCGTTCGGCTGGCCGCAGGCGGCGGCGCGGAAGGTGAGGCCCTGGGGCAGGGCGTAGCGCGAGGACATCGCCTCGGCGACGACCTCGAGGATGCGGCTGGTCCTGACCTCGTCGGCGGCCCAGGCCAGCGACGCGTCCTTCGCCGGCTCGTAGACCACCCGGATCTCCGCCTTCGGCTCGCCCTCGGGACGCCAGTGCGGCTTCAGCACGGCGTCCCACGACCGCGACACCTTCGCGAACTCGCCGGCGCAGCGCTCGCGTCGTTCGGCCGGCAGTTCGTAGGTGTCGGCGAGGTCGGAGAAGCGCTCCGCGTCCGATCCGACGGCGAGACAGACGACGGCGTAGGAGCGCTGCAGGTCGAGGCCGTGCTCGTCGTAATAGGCGGAATCGTCGCCCTCGGCGCCGGTCGAGGCGTCGCCCGCCTCCTCCGACTGCAGCCAGAAGCCGTCGGCGGTGTCGACCAGCGCCTGATCGAACACGTCCTTGCGCTCGGCGAGCAGCACGATGGTGGCGAGGTTGTCGACCGCGTCCTCCTCGCGGCCGAGCACCGGCAGGCCGAACTCGGCGATCAGCATGTGGCCCGATTCGTGGAACAGCGTGTGCAGGCCGTTGCCGCGCACGTAGTCGACCGTGCCCTGGACCTGATCGGCGGTCAGACCCGGAAACGGGTCCGCCGCCAGCGCCGGCACGGCCGTCGCGGCCAGCGCCAAGGCGCCGGCGATCGTGTTCGTGATCCTCAAGATCCGCCCCCGGATGTCGTCGTCGGGACGGCGGCCCGCGCCGCGCGTCTCCAGCGGGCCGGGATGATAGGCGAAAATCGCGCGGATTTGTCCATCCCGGAAAGGGGGGAACGGTCGCGGCGCTTCCCCCCGCCGGGCCGGCGGGGCACACTGCCCGCCGCGCGGGACATCGACGTCCGACAGGGAGCATCCGCACCGTGACCATCCGCCTCTACGACCTCGCGCTCGCCGACGACACCCGTCCGAGCCCCTACGCCAGCCGGGTCAAGATGGCCCTGGCGCTGAAGGGGCTCGACTACGAGACCGTGCCGGTCGGCTTCACCGACATCCCCGGCATCCTCGGCGGCGGCGTCACGAAGACGGTGCCGGTGCTGGTCGACGGCGACGCGGTGGTGGTCGACAGCTTCGCCATCGCCGAGCACCTCGAGGCCCGCTACCCGGGACCCGCGCTGTTCCAGCCCGGCGCGGGCGGCCGCGCCGCGGCGCGCTTCTTCGAATCCTACGCCTTCCGGGTCATCCACGCCGAGGCGATGCCGATCATGGCCAAGGCGATCCACGACAGGCTGAAGCCCGAGGACCGCGCCTATTTCCGCTCTACCCGCGAGGCGCGGCTCGGGCGCAGCCTCGAGGAGGCCTTCGCCGACCACGCGGCGCGCCTGCCGGGCTACCGCAAGGTGTTCGAACCGATGCGCCACGTGCTCGCCCACGGCCCCTATTTCGGCGGCGACTCGCCGCTCTACGTCGACGCGATCCTCTACGGCAGCGTCACGTGGCTGATGCGGGTGATCGACCTCGACTGGCTCGGCGGCGACGTCGCGCTGACCGGTTGGTACGACCGCTGCCGGGCGCTGGTGGCGCGCTGACGACATTCCGCGTCGCGCATATTGCGTTTCGCGCATGAGGGGCCGCGTCGATAACGGTTCGTTTGCCAGTCGGAGGTCAGAGTTAACGCCATCTTGCGGTGGTGGCCACCGCGCCAGTCGGGAGGTGGCGGCATGGCGTCGCGGTTCGCGTCGTCGATCGGGTTCAAGATCGGCATCGGCTTGGCGTCCATGGCGCTCCTGTCGGGTGTCGTCGGGGCGATCGGCCTGCACGGCACCCGCCAACTCGGTCTCGCGGTCGAGCAGACCAGTGCGGCGGCGAGCGCGCTGACCGAGGTCGGCGACGCCGCCGGCTCGGTCGGTGCGTTCATCGGCCGGCACGACCCGGCGGTGCTCGACAAGGCGCTGCGCTCGATCGACGGCGCCACGGCGGACGTCGCCGCCGCCGTGCTGTCCGACGCCCAGCGCGCCGACGTCGAGGGCGAACTCGCCACGCTCCGGGCCGCGATCGGCCGTCTCGCCGACGGTTACGCCGCCCTGTCGAAGGCGCGCGACGGCCTGACGGCTGCGACGCGCGATCTCGCCGCCGGCGTCGCCGACGCCGAGAAGGCGAGCGCCGCCGCCATGGACCAGCAGGAGATCGCCTCCGCGACCGTCACCACCTACCGCGACACCCTGCGGCGCCTGACCGAGGCGGCCGGCGGCATGCGCTCCGACCTGCTCGAGGCGCGGCTCGCCTTCGCCGAGGGCGGCGGCGGGGCCGAGGCCGCCGCGGCGGCCGTCGCCCGGGCCGGCGAGAGCATGCGGGTGATCCAGGACCTCAGCGGCGCCACCGGCACCCAGGCCGAGGTCGCCGCGCTCGGCGCGCAGATGAAGACGATCGCCGCCGTCGGCTTCGACGCCGCGACGGCGCCGGCGCTGTCCTCGGCGCTCGGCGAGGCGGCCCGGCGGGCCGGCGAACTCGGCGTGCGCTTCCACGACCGCATCGCCGCCGAGGAGGCCAACAAGGCCGCGAGCGACCAGGCCCGCTCCAAGGCCAAGGTCGCCGCCGGCATGGCGCGCAACTTCGGCGACCTCGTCAAGGCGGTCGACGGCGCCGCCGCGCGCTACCTGCTCGGCCCCTCCGACGACAACCGCAAGACCGTCGAGGCCCTGCTCGCCAAGGCCGGCGGCTTCGCCAAGATCATCGCCAAGTCCACCGGCAAGGCCGAACTCGAGACCGGCCTCGAGGCCGTTCGCACCGGCTTCGCCGCGCTGGTCGCCGCCACCGCCGACTATGCCGCCGCCGAGACCGCGGCGCTCGCCGCGGCGTCGACGACCACCGCCAAAATCGCCGATATCTCCGTGCTCCGCCAGGAATCGGCCCGCAGCCAGCAGGCCTGGACCAGCTGGAACATGGTGGCGGTCACCGTGCTGGCGATCCTCTGCGCCGTCGTCGTGGTGGTGCTGATCGCCCGCTTCGTGTCGCGCCCGATCGGCGAGATGGCGCAGGTGATGCTGCGCCTCGCCCGCGGCGACACCTCGGTGATCGTGCGCCGGGCCGCCCGCCGCGACGAGATCGGCCAGATCTCCGACGCCGTCTCCGTGTTCCGCGACAACGCCATCGAGCGTCACCGCCTCGAGGAGGCCCGCGCCGCCGACGCCGCCCGCCGCGACGCCCGCCAGCACGGCGTCGACGCCATGATCCAGCGCTTCCGCGGCGAGGTCGTCGAGGCGCTCGGTCGGGTCGGCGAGACCACGGCGGTGCTCGACGCCACCGCCCGCGTGCTCGCCGAGGCCGCCGCCGACGCGCTCGGCAGCACCCGTTCCGCGACCTCCGCCTCCGACAGTGCCGCCTCCAACGTCAACCTCGTCGCCGCCGCGGCCGAGGAACTCGCCGCCTCGATCGTCGAGATCGGCCGGAGCGTCCAGGCCGCCACCGACAAGATCGCCGCCGCCGCCGAGGGCGCACAGACCACCAACGACCGCATCCTCGCCCTCGACGCCGCCGCCGCCAAGATCGGCGACGTCGTCGGCCTGATCACCGCGATCGCGCAGCAGACCAACCTGCTCGCCCTCAACGCAACCATCGAGGCGGCCCGGGCCGGGGAGGCCGGCAAGGGCTTCGCGGTCGTCGCCGCCGAAGTGAAGTCGCTCGCCCGCCAGACCGCCGACGCCACCGGCGAGATCTCGGCGCAGATCGCCGGCATCCAGGCGTCAACGGCCGACGCGGTCGCCGCGGTGCGCGTCATCGCCGACACCATGCGCGACGTCAGCGAGGTCACCACCGGCATCGCCGCGGCGGTCGACCAGCAGCGCGCCGCCACCGCCGACATCGCCCGCAACGTCCAGGACGCCGCCGACGGCACCCGCACCGCGAGCCGCCTGCTCACGGGCGTCGACGCCGGCGTCGGGCGCACAGACGAGTGCTCGCGCAGCGTCCTCGACGCCTCCGCGCGCACCAACGAGGAAGCCGACCGCCTCCGCGCCGGCATCGACCGCTTCCTCCGCGAGGTCGCCGCGGCCTGAGCCGGGGCGGCCGAGCCGGCCAAATCGTCGCCGCGACGGCGTCAACGGTATGGCCATATCCCATCCGGGAGTAGCAGGGCGCCCCGAGGACGTCCCGTAATGTCGGTGACCTGCCGCCTCCCGGGCGTGGCGGCGGGGCCTCCGACAGCGGACGCCCTCCGGTCCCCGAGATGCCGGGCATCCTGGTCCTGCCGCCGCCGGGCGGACGGCGCGCCGCCGCGGCGCGGCCGTTCCGTGCCGCCTTCGTCGAACGGCTCGCCGCCGACCGCGTCGCGCTCGCCGCCCTCGCGCTCTACGCGATCGGCGGCTTCGCCTTGGTCGCGGCCTCGGACGCCGCCGGGGTGCCGGAGACGTTGTGGTTCCTCGCCCGCACCGCCGCGACCACCGTGCTGGTGGTGCCGCTGGCGATCGCCGGCTGGCTCGTCGCGTTGGCGTTGGCGATCCCGGCCCGGCGTTCGTTCGCCGCGCTCGCCGCCGAGTTCGCGCCCGAGAAACGTCCCCGCCTCGCCACAGCGGCGCTGACCTTGGCACTGCTGCACTGGGACAACGCCACCTATTCGACGCTGAAGCGGTTGATCCCGCTCGGCGGACCCGGCGGCTGGGACCGCACCCTCGCCGACCTCGACGCCCGCCTCCACGGCGGCGACGTCGGGACCGCGCTGCACCGCCTCGTCGATGCGCCGTGGCTGGTGCGGCTTGTCGAACTGAACTACTTCGTGGTCTGGACCGGCACGGTGGCGATCGTCACCGCCTGGATCGTCCTCGCCCGCGGCTTCGACCGCTCGCGCAGCCGGCTGATCCTGCTCTATCTGTTCGTCCTGGTCGGGCTCGGCAACGTGGCCGCCCGCCTGTTCGCCTCGGCCGGGCCGCTGTTCTACGGCCGCTTTGGCGGCGACGAAGCGCGCTTCGCCACGATCACGGCCGCGATGGACCGCGGCAGCGACGCGGTGCTGTCGACGGCGGGCCTGCGCGACTACCTGCTCGCGCTCCACGACGCCGGCCGGCTCGACATCGGCACCGGCATCTCGGCCTTCCCGAGCGTCCACCTCGGCCTCGCCGTCTTCGTCGCCCTGGCGGTCGGCGAGGCGGCGCCGCGCCGGCGCGGGATCGCGTGGGCGTGGACGGCGACGATCCTGTTCGGCTCGGTCCACCTCGGCTGGCACTACGCGATCGACGGCTACGTCTCGGTACTCGCCGTGCTCGCCGCCGACCGCCTGCTGCGCCTCCTGCCGGGTCCGAAGGGCGGAAAACCGCGCTCCGCCAAGGCGGTCGCCGACCCGGTCGGGCGGGCTTGAAGGGGATCGGCGGCGCGGCTATAAGCCGGTCACTCTCGAGGAACAGAGTTCCGTCAATCCGCCTCTCGTCGAGGCGAACATGAGGTCGACCGCGATGGCCATCGAACGCACCTTCTCCATGATCAAGCCGGACGCGACCCGGCGCAACCTCACCGGCGCGATCACGGCCAAGCTCGAGGAAGCGGGCCTGCGCGTGATCGCCTCCAAGCGCGTGTGGATGTCGCGCCGTCAGGCCGAGGGCTTCTACGCCGTCCACAAGGGCCGTCCGTTCTTCGACGAGCTCTGCGAGTTCATGTCGTCGGCGCCGACCATCGTGCAGGTGCTCGAGGGCGAGAACGCCATCGCCAAGAACCGCGAAGTGATGGGCGCCACCAACCCGGCCAACGCCGCCGAGGGCACCATCCGCAAGCTGTTCGCGCTGTCGATCGGCGAGAACTCGGTGCACGGCTCGGACGCCCCCGAGACCGCCGCCCAGGAGATCGCCTACTGGTTCTCGGAGACCGAGATCGTCGGCTGACGGTTTCGCCGTTTCGAGATCGGATCCGGAAGGCCCGGCCCGCGCGAGCGGCCGGGCCTTCTGCGTTCGAGGGCTCTCGTACCTCGCCCGACCGGGCGCCGGCCGGATGGCCGAGACCTCGCAAAGTCCCGACGAGTCGGGGCTTTGCGAGACTGGTATCAAGCTCCCCGCAGCGCCCGGCGCAGCACCTTGCCCGAGGCCGTGCGCGGCAATTCTTCGACGAAGACCCAGCGGCGCGGGCGCTTGTAGTCGGCGAGCCGGGCCGCGGCGTGGGCGGCATAGGGTTCCGGATCGCGCGGCGCGCCGGGGCGGGGCACCACGAAGGCGGTGACCAGCGAAATCTCGCCCACGAGCGTCTCGGCGACCGCGACCTCGGCGACGTCGGGGTTCTCCGCGAGCGCGCGTTCGACCTCCTCGGGCGCGACGCGGTAGCCGGAGGCGTTCATCTGGTCGTCGGCGCGGCCCTCGTACCAGAGGTAGCCGTCGGCGTCGAAGCGGGCGAGGTCGCCGGTCAGGAACCAGTCGCCGCGGAAAGCGGCGGCGGTCTCCTCGGGCCGGCCGTGGTAGCCGAGCATCAGGCCGGGGTCGGAGCGGTGCACAGCGAGGACGCCGACGGCGCCAGCCGGCAGCGGTTCGGAACCCCCGTCCGTATCGACCGGCAGCACCGCGACACGGCGGCCCGCCTGCGGCCGGCCCGGGCTGCCGGGACGCACCGGCACCGTCGGCGACGACGACACGTAGGTCGAGATCTCGCTCATGCCGAGCGCCTCGTAGAGCGGCCGGCCGGTGCGCGCCGTCCACTCGGCATGGAGCGACGCCTTCAGCGCCTCGCCGGCGGTGAGCCCGTGGCGCAGGGTCTGAAACCGATGCGGCCCGATGTCGCCGTACTTGAGGATCCGTCGATAGAGCGATGGCACCGCTGCGAAAAGCGTCGCGTCGACCGCTTCGAGGAGGTCGGGCCAGAGCGCGGGCGGGCGCTCGCCGTCGGCGAGGTGGACGATGGCGGTGGCGCCGCGGGTCCAGGGATCCATCAGGCCGGCGCCGAGCGTGTAGGTCCAGTTGAACGCGCCGGCGTGGAACAGCCGGTCGGTCTCGGCGAGGCCGTACCAGCCCTCCAGCATCGGCGCCCGGCCGAGCACGACGCGCTGGGCGTGGACGACGCCCTTCGGCCGGCCGGAGGTGCCGGAGGTGTAGACCTGGAAGGCCGGGTCCTCGGCGTCGGTGTCGGCGAAGTCGGCGCGCGGGCCGGCGGCGAGCCGCTCCAGCGCCGCACCGGCCACCACGATCACCCCCTGCCGCGCCGCCGGCACGGGGCCGGAGCCGTCGGCGAGCACGAGGCGGGCGCCGCTGTCGGCGAGGATGGTCTCGACCTCTGCGGCGGTGAGCTGCACCGAGGTCGGGATCGGCACGAGGCCGGCGGCGATCGCGCCGAAGAACAGCATGGGGAACAACGGCGTGCTGCCGACGCGCAGCAGCACGCGGCTGCCGCGCGGCAGGCCGTAGGCCGCCAGCGCTCCGGAGGTCCCGGCCACCGCGGCGGCGACGTCCGCGTAGGTCCAGCGCTCGAGGATGCGCCCGTCGGGGCCGCCGGCGACGATCAGGGCCGGATGGCCGGCCCGTTCGGCGGCACGGGCGAGGACGTGGGCGGCGAGATTGAAGCGGGCCATCGGCGGGATCCTCCGGTCGCCCCGGGTGTGACCGATGGGAGCGCCCGACGGCAAGACGCCATTGGTCGCGCGGGAACAAACGCGGCCGCGCCCTCGTTCCAGCAATGGCGCTCGGCGGCGAAAGCCCGCGCGCCGGTGGTTCCCGGGGGAACCCGCGACGAGGGGAATGCGGACGATGCTGAAGTGGGCGCTGATCTTCCTGGTGATCTCCATCGTGGCCGGCGTATTCGGCTTCACCGGTGTCTCGGCCGTGGCCGGGCGGATCGCGCGACTGCTGTTCGCGCTGTTCCTGGCGATCTTCCTGGTGCTCCTGGTGCTGGCACTGATGGCCGGCGAGGCGTTGTTCTGACGGCCGCCCGCGGCGCCGGCGTGTCGGCGCCATGCCCCGCTTGGGGCTGTATCGTTCAACCCCCTTCGTAGTATTGCTGAGCGGGGGACGATTCGGGTGGACTGGCGCCGCCGTTGTCGGATGTATTCGGGGCATGGACGGGCTGACGGAATCGGAGCGGAGGGCGCTCGCCTACATCGCCGAGGAGATGGCCGGGCTGGTGTTCGAGGAGGAGATCCTCGACCGGCTCGAGAGCCTCGGCCTCGCCGTGCGGGCGTCCGACGACTGGTCCCTCACCGAGCGCGGCCTCGCCGTGCTCGCGGCCGCCGCCGCGTCGTGACGGCGCGGGGTCACACCGTCCACCAGTAGCGGACGAGGTGGAAGAAGATCGGCGCGGCGAACACGACACTGTCGAGCCGGTCGAGCATGCCGCCGTGGCCCTCGATCATCCGGCCCCAGTCCTTGACGCCGCGGTCGCGCTTGATCGCCGACATCACGAGGCCGCCGAAGAAGCCCATGGCGCAGACCACCAGCGCCATCGCCGCGGCGTGGAGCGGCGCGAAGGGCGTGATCCACCACAGCGCCGTGCCGATCGCCACCGCACCGGCGACGCCGCCGACGAGGCCCTCCCACGTCTTCGACGGCGACAGCGACGGCGCCACCTTGCGCCGGCCGAACAGCTTGCCGGAGACGTATTGCAGCACGTCGGACGACTGCACCACCAGCACCAGCCAGGCGATCAGCATCAGGCCGCGGCCCTCGTAGCCGGGGATGTCGAGGGTGACGAGCGCCGGCACGTGGCCGACGCAGAACACCGCCACCATCACGCCCCACTGCATCTCGGCGACGCGCTCCATGAAGCGGGTGGTGTCGCCGGACAGCGCCACGACGATCGGCAGCAGGAGGAAGACGTAGACCGGCACGAAGATCGAATAGAGCCCGTACCAGTCGATCCAGATCAGCCAGTATTGCACCGGCAGCACGACGAAGAAGGCGGCGGCGAGGGCGCGGTGGTCGCCGCGGCGGGTGTCGGTGAGGGTCAGGAACTCGCGCAGCGCCGCGAAGGAGGCGAAGGCGAACAACAGGATCACCCCGGCGCGGCCGAACAGGAAGGCGACGGCGAGCAGGCCGACCATCACCCACCACGCGTTGATGCGGGCGACGAGGTTCTCGATCGTCGGGCTCGGCCTGTCGCCGGCGCGGCGGGCGAGCACGGCGGCGACCGTGGAGGCGATCGCGAGCAGGCCGGCGAGGCCGGCGAACAGCGCGACCACCTCGCGCGTGGCGGACGTCATCGGTCGGTCTCCCGGGCGCGGAGGGCGACGAGCGCGGCGCGGGCGCGCTCGAGGAAGGCGTGGCGGTCCTCGCCGTCGGCGGGTGCGATCGGCTTGCCGAAGGTGACGGTGCAGAGGAGCGGCACCGGCAGCAGCGCGCCCTTCGGCAGCACGCGGTTGAGGTTCTCGATCCAGACCGGCACCAGCTCGACCTCGGGCCGCGCCGTCGCGACGTGCCAGAGCCCGGCCTTGAACGGCAGCAGCGGCGCGTCGGTCAGGTTGCGGGTGCCCTCGGGGAACAGGATCAGCGAGGCGCCGCCGTCGATCGCCGCGATCATGTCGGCGACCGGATCGCCGCGGCGGCGGGCCGGGTCGCGCTCGATCAGCACGGCGTCGAAGACGTCGCGGCCGAGGAAGCGGCGGACGGCGTCGCGGTCCCAGTAGTCGGCGCCGGCGACCGGGCGGGTGCGCCGGCGCAACGCGGCGGGGATCACCGACCACACCAGCACGAAGTCGCCGTGGCTGGCGTGGTTGGCGAAGTAGATCCGTGGCCGGGCCGACGGCAGGCAGCCGCGCCAGTCGCCGCGGACGCCCGTGACGACCCGCGCGAAGGCGGTGACCACCGCCCCCGCGAGGCGGGCGACGGGGCCCTTCACGACGACCTCGCGGGCGCGGCGAGCCCGGCGCGGACGCGGTTGACCGTCGTGACCACGGACAGCACGGCCATCGCCGGCATCGCCCACCAGATCCAGTCCGGCTGCGGCAGGCCGAGCCCGACCCAGGCGGCGAGCGCGCCGAAGGCGAGGGCGCGGTCGCTCTTGCCGAACGGGCCGTCGTAGCGTCGGGCGGTGCCGACCATCGGCGCCATCACGCCGGCATATTCGGAGACGAGGGCCGAGACCACGGCCACCGCCACCGGCAGGGCGCCGAAGCCGGGCAGCACGGCGAAGGGCAGGGCGAGGGCGGCGTCGGCGACGACGTCGCAGAGCTCGTTGAGATAGGCGCCGAGGCGGCTCTGCTGGCCGAATTCGCGGGCGAGCATGCCGTCGACGGCGTTGAGCGCCATCCGCACGAACAGCCAGACCGGCACGGCGAGGAAGGCGGCGGCCGGCAGCGGCGCGGCGGCGAGGGCGACGCCGAGGGCGAGCGAGCCGGCGCAGGCGGCGAGCGTGATCTGGTTGGCGGTGACGCCGGCGGCGGCGAGGCGCCGGACCAGCGGACGCAGCAGCGCCTGGAAGCGCGGCTTCAGCGAGTAGAGGGTCAAGGAGAGGTCCCGTCCCGTCGGTGGCCGGCGCGGGGAGGGCCTCCCCGCGGCGTCGCCAGGATCGACGGAGACCGGCGGCGAACGCAACCGCCGTTACGGGACGGTCCGGCGCGGGATCCGCGGCCGGGATCGCCCGCGTCAGTGCGCGGCGACGGGCGCCGCGTAGCCGCCGGCGACCTGCGCCTCGGCCGAATCGATCTGTCCGTAGGAGGCGATGGCGAAGGCGAACCAGGACAGGACCAGGGCGGAGAACACGGCGACGCGGGTCATTTCAGGCTCCGGAGGAACGCGGCACGGAAGGCTTCCCGCAGGCGGACGCCGGCGGGGGAACGGGGATCGTTCGGAAACGCGAGGATGCGAGGAAAGGTGGTCGTCTCCCGATCGCCGCACGCGACGGCGATCGATCGACTTTCTACACGATCGTTCACGCCGCGTAATCCCTGACGAGGGCAAACGCGCATGGCCCCCGTTTGGTTTTCGGCGGGTGTGATCAGTTCGCCGCACGCACCCTTTCGCGATGGGCGGTGTAGAGCCCGCTCGCCGCGATGACGGCGATGCCGGCGATCGTCCAGGCGGTCGGCAGGATGCCGAACACCAGGTAGGAGAACAGGCAGGCGGTCGGCAGCTGCGTGTAGGAGAAGGGCGCGATCAGCGAGGCCGGCGCGCGCCGGTAGCCGAGCACGACGCAGACGTGACCGAGGGTCGAGAACAGGCCGCTCGCCAGGATGGCCGGCAGGTCGTCCAGGCTCGGCGTCACCCAGACGAAGGGCATCGCCACCGAGAGCACCAGCAGCCCGACTACCGACGACCACACCAGCGTGGTTTCCGGCGCATCGGCCGGCATCTTGCGCGTCAGCACGGTGCCGAAGGCACCGACCGCCGCCGACAGGATCGGCAGCAGCGCGGCGAATTGGAACGCGTCCGAGCCCGGCCGCACGATCAGCATCACCCCGCAGAAGCCGACCAGCCCGGCCATCCAGCGCCGCATCCCCACCGTCTCGCCGAGCAGCGGGATCGACAGCGCCGTCACGAACAGCGGCGACAGGAAGGCGATCGCGGTGTTCTCCGCCACCGGCAGGCTGCCCAGCCCGACGATGAACAGCGCTCCGGCCCCCGCCAGCGCCGCCCCGCGCGTCACCTGCAGCCCGCGCGCCCGCGCCACCAGCCCGGTCGGGCCGCGGGTGACCAGCACCAGCGGCACCATCAGCGAGGCGAACAGCAGGAAGCGCAGGAAGGTGATCTCGATGCCGTGCAGCGTGTCCGCCAGCGTCTTCGCCGCGATGTCGCCGGCGCAGAAGAACACGGTGGAGGCGACGATGAACGCGATCGCCGGCAGCGTTCCGGTGGGAACGGCCGGCGCGGCGAGGCGCGGAACGGACGGCAGAACGGGGGCGACGTCGGCCGTGGCGGCGGCCGCGGAGGGAGGGCTCATGGCGGGGAGACCGTGACTTGAAACGCTTCAATCTTGTACGCCGATCCGTGGCGGATCCAAGGCCGAATCGCTCCGGCGAACCGCCCCCCAGTCATGCGCGGTCGGCATGACACTTTACGGATCCTGCCAACCCTTTGTTTACGGTCGGTTACGGCAGCGCGGGCGGAACGGTCGCGGCCTGCGTCGGTCTGGTCCGACAATCGGCGCAATTGCGCCTAAGATGCAGGCAGTCCGCCGCCGCGCCGGGCAGTTCCGGCGAGGGGGCGGGAAACGTCGGGGCGGCCCGCGTGTTGGACACGCGGAGGCTTCCGCTTCCGCCATCCTCGTGCCCGGAGAACACCATGGCCCAGGACAGAATGCCGCCGTCGGGCGGTTCACGCCCCACGACGTGGATCCTCCTGCTGGTCGCGATCCTGATCGTGATCGCGCTCGTCTACCTGTTCGGCTACCAGCGCGGCGGGCCGCCGAATCCGCCGCCGCCGCCGGCTCCGACCACCACCGCGCCGCCGCCGGCCGCGACGACGCCTCCGCCCCCGCCGGCCGCCACCGAACCGGCGCCGCCGCCGGCCCCGGCCGCTCCGGCTCCGGCGACCCCCGCTCCGACCGAGCCGGCGCCCGCGACGCCGCCCGCCGGCGGCACCGGCACGACCCCGGGTACCACCACGCCCTGACGCCCGCCGCCGACCGTGCCGGATCCGCCGCCCGCGGATCCGGCACGGTCCTCGCATGGCGACGGCGCCGGGCGGATTTTTCACGTGTGGCGCCGGAACAATTCCGCGCCAGGAACGTTGATCCAGGTTTGTCCGAGGATTGATGCGCCGACGTCGCGCTGTCATCCTCGCCCGGAGGACGGATTCCGGGCGAGGTCGGCATGGGCGTGTCGTTGGATGAGGGTCGTACACGGCTTCCCGCCGTCCTGCGTCGTCTCGGCGCCATCGTCCTCGTCGCCGGGCTCGGCTGCGCCACCGCGGAGGCGCCGGCGGCCGGCACGCCCGGCATCGTCGAGGGCGACAGTCTCGCCGACGGCGCCGCGGCACGGCCGATGCCTGCGTGGACCGCCTTCTGCCGGATCGACCCCGCCTCCTGCCGCGTCGATCCGAGCCAGCCGCGGTTGGTGGCGCTGACCGATCGGGTGCTGGAGACGATCCGCGCCGTCAACACAGCGGTCAACGCCCGCATCGTCGCCGTCACCGACCAGGACCACTGGGGCGTATCCGACCGCTGGGATTATCCCCGCGACGGCCGCGGGGACTGCGAGGACATCCAGATCGAGAAGCGCCGCGAACTCGCCGCCTCCGGCCTGCCGGAGCGGGCGATGCGGATGGCCATGGTGATCAACCCGGAGGGCGAGGGCCACGCCGTCCTGCTGGTGCGCACCGACGCCGGCGACCTCGTGCTCGACAACCGCGTCGACGCCGTGCTGCCGTGGTACCGCACCGGCTACACCTGGGTGAAGCGCGAGGGCGACGGCGGCCGCGACTGGGTCTCCCTCGGCGGCGTCCGCGCCCCGGTCGAGACCGCCGCCGGCCCGTGAGGGCAGAGGGTCGCCGTGGCGGATCCGGCGACGCCGGATCGCGTCCTCACTTGATCCGGCAGGCGGTGACCGAGGTGACCTTGGTGGCGTAGCGCACCGCCGGATAGCCGTCGAAGAAGTCCGGGATCACGAAGGTGCCGGTGGCGCCGGGCGGGATCACCCCGACGGCCTCGAGATCGACGTCGATCAGGTTCATGTCCTGGGTGCGCACGGTGATGCCGGTCAGCACCCGGTCCGGGAAGACGTTGCGCACGTCCCACAGGAACACGTTGAACTGCGACTGCCACGACGCGTTGGCCGCGCGCAGGGCCCGGAAGTCTGCCTTGTCGAGCGGGGCCCGCTCGCAGGACGCGTAGGCGGCGTAGCTGCCGTCGGCGCGCATGGCGTCGAGCGTGGCGGCGTCGCAGCGGTCGCGGCAGGCCTTCACGTGGTCGGCGAAGGGGAAGTAGTCGTCCGACGTCGGCGCATAGGGTTTCATGCAGCTCGAGAAGCACGCGGCCACCGGAGCGGCGGCCCACGCGGGCGACGGGACCAGGGCGAGGACGCCGACCGCGACGGCCACCGGGATCTGGAACACGCGCAGAACCATCGTCTTTCTCCTCCACCGGCACGCGACGTCGCGCGCCCGCACGCTCGCGGGCCGGCACCTCCCCGCGCCGCCTTTCGCCAGAGATACGCGGGGAGGGGGCGGGCGGTTTCGTCGCCACGCACCACCTGCTGGAACGGCCTCGGGCCGGCGGATGCGTCGCCGCTCCGCCGGCCCGAGCCCGTCGACCCTCCCCACGAGCGGTAGGGTATGCGTATCAAGGACGCCGGCCGCGACTTTCTACCCTCCCCCTTGCGGGGAGGGTCGGCCCGCAGGGCCGGGGTGGGGTGGCGTCCACGGGCTCGACAGCGGTTGGGGCGTCGCGGCGATGGAAGCGAACCCCAACCCCGCCGGCCTCCGGCCGTCGACCCTCCCCGCAAGGGGGAGGGTAGGCGTTCCACCGTCGCCGGCCGCGCTTCTACCCTCCCCCTCGTGGGGGTGAGGCGAAGCCGAACGCCGAGGAGGCCCTTGACTCCGAGGCAGGCAGGTCAACGCAGGCCGCCGCGGGTCGTGGCGTGTCGCCGGCCGCGCTCTTCCGGCCCGGCGCCGCGGGCGCCGGGCGTTCGACGCTCGAAACGCTCCACTGGAGCGTTTCGTCCGGACCGGCCGCGCCGGTCCGGACCGCGTCTCACCCCTCGATGCGCGAGAAGTCGGCCACCGCGTGGCAGGCGTCGCGGATGGCGCCGAGGAGGGCGAGGCGGTTGGCGCGGACGGCCTCGTCGGGGTCGTTGACCAGCACCGCCTCGAAGAAGGCGTCGACCGGGCCGCGCAGGCCGGCGAGGGCGCGCATCGCCGCCTCGAAGTCCTCGCGGCCGACGGCGGCGCGCGCGGTGGCGGCGGCGATCTCGACCGCCTCGAACAGCGCGGTCTCCTCGGGAAGCACGAAGCGCGCCGGGTCGATCGCGGCGGCGACCGCGGTGCCCTTCTTCTCCTCGGCCTTGAGGATGTTGGCGGCGCGGCGGTAGCCGCCGAGCAGGTTGCGGCCGTCCTCCGAGGCGAGCAGCGCGCCGAGCGCCTCGACCCGCCGCACCACCATCAGCAGGTCGTCCTGGCCGCCGAGCGCGAACACCGCGTCGACGAGGTCGTGGCGCGCGCCCTGCTCGCGGAGCTGGACCTTGAGCCGGTCGGCGAAGAAGGCGAGGAGGTCCGGCATGCCGCCGGCGAGCGGCGTCAGCTTCACCCGCAGTCCGTTGTCGAGCACGATGCGGATCACGCCCAGCGCGGCGCGGCGGAGCGCGAACGGGTCCTTGCTGCCCGTCGGCTTCTCGTCGATCGCCCAGAAGCCGGTGAGCATGTCGAGCTTGTCGGCGAGGGCGACGGCGATCGAGACCGGCGCGGCCGGCACGCGGTCGGACGGGCCCTGCGGCTTGTAGTGCTCCTCGATCGCCGCGGCGACGGCGGGATCCTCGCCGTGGCGGGTGGCGTAGTAGCGGCCCATCAGGCCCTGCAGCTCGGGGAACTCGCCGACCATGCCGGAGACGAGGTCGGCCTTGGCGAGCCGGGCGGCACGTTCGGCGAGATCCGGATCGGCACCGACCAGCGGCGCGATCGTCCGCGCCAGCGCCGCGATGCGGCCGACGCGCTCGCCTTGCGTTCCCAGCTTCTCGTGGAAGGTGATGGCATCGAGCTTCGGCAGCCGGTCCTCGAGGCGGATCGCGAGATCGCCTTCCCAGAAGAACTTGGCGTCCGACAGCCGGGCCCGGATGACGCGCTCGTTGCCGCCGACGATGGTGGCGCCGCCGTCCTTCGCCGCCATGTTGGCGGTCAGCAGGAAGCGGTTGGCGAGGCGGCCTGTGGCCGGGTCGCGCAGCACGAAGCACTTCTGGTTGGCGCGGATGGTGGCGCGGATCACCTCGTCCGGCACGTCGAGGAAGGCCGGGTCGAAGGCGCCCATCAGCACCACCGGCCACTCGACGAGGCCGGCGACCTCGGCGAGCAGGCCCTCGTCCTCGACCAGTTCGAGGCCGGAGGCGAAGGCGAGGTCGCGGGCGTCGTGCAGGATGATGTCGCGCCGGCGGGCCGGGTCGAGCACCACCTTGGCCTTCTCCAGCGCCTGGACGTAATCGTCGAAGCGCTTCACCTTGATCGCGGCCGGGGCGAGGAAGCGGTGGCCGTGGGTGACGTTGCCCGAGCGCACGCCCTCGACCTCGAAGTCGACCACCTCGGGCTCCTCGGTCTCGGGGCCGAAGGTGCAGACGATGCCGTGCAGCGGGCGGACCCAGCGCATGGTGCCGGCACCCCAGCGCATCGACTTCGGCCACGGGAAGCCGCGGATCACCTGCGTCACCACCTCGGCGACGATCGCCTCGGCGACCCGGCCCGGCTTGACCACGTCGGCGACCAGAAAGTCGCCCTTCTTCGGGTCGGAGACGACGCGGGCGTCGGCGCGCGAGGCGAGCCCCGCGCTCTTCAGGAAGCCGGCGACGGCGGCGTCGGGCGCGTCGACGCGCGGGCCTTTGCGCTCTTCGCGGAGGTCCGGCGAGCGGGCGGTGAGACCGTGGACCGTGAGCGCGAGCCGGCGCGGCGTCGCGAAGGCCTTGGCGCCCTCGTAGGTCAGGCCGGCCTCGACCAGACCGCCCGTGACCAGCGCCCGGAGGTCGTCGGCCGCCTTGGCCTGCATGCGGGCGGGGATCTCTTCGGAGAAGAGTTCGAGGAGGAGGTCGGGCATCTCGCAGCGGGTCCCTGGGGGAAAAAGCCGTCGAGGGTCTAGCCGGTCGGGGCGGAAATGTCACGGGGGCCGGTCGCCTCGCGCGCGAGGGCCCTTTCTTCCGTCACGCGGCGTCGGTACTGCTGCGGATGGCGGGGCGCGATCCGGTGGGAGGGGCGAGATGACCGAGGACGGACACGCGGCCCCGGCCGACGACGACGTCGCCGCAATTCCCCTCCGCGACGACGAGGGCGACCTCAACCCCGCCTTCGTCGAGATGCTGGAGGCCGCCGTCGAGGCGGCCGACCGCGACCGCGTCCGCGCGCTCGCCGGCGATCTCCACGAGGCCGACGTCGGCGACCTCCTCGACGCGCTGGCGCCGGACCTGCGCACGCCGCTGGTCGAACTCCTCGGCGACGACTTCGACTTCACCGCCCTGACCGAGGTCGACGAGACCGTCCGCGTCCAGATCATCGAGGAACTGCCGACGGCCACGGTCGTCGAGGGCCTCCGCGACATGGAGAGCGACGACGCGGTCTACCTGCTCGAGGACCTCGACGAGGCCGACAAGGCCGAGATCCTCGCCGGCCTGCCGTTCCCGGACCGGATCGCGCTGCAGCGCAGCCTCGACTATCCGGAGGAGACCGCGGGACGGCGGATGCAGACGGACTTCATCGCCGTCCCGCCGTTCTGGACCGTCGGCCAGACCATCGACTACCTGCGCGACCACGACGACCTGCCGGAGGAGTTCTACGAGATCTTCGTGATCGACCCCGGCTTCCGCCTGCTCGGCTCGGTGCCGCTGAACCGGCTGCTCAGGGCGCGCCGGACGACGCGGATCGACGGCGTCATGGCCGAGACGCGCCACCTCGTCCGCGCCACCGACGACCAGGAGGAGGTCGCCCGCCAGTTCGAGCGCTACAACCTCGTCTCCGCCGCCGTCACCGACGACGCCGACCGGCTCGTCGGCGTCATCACCGTCGACGACATCGTCGACGTCATCCAGGCCGAGGCGGAGGAGGACATCCGCGCCATGGCCGGCGTCGGCGACGAGGAGATCTCCGACAGCGTGGTCTACACGGTGAAGACGCGCTCGGTCTGGCTGCTGGTCAACCTCGCCACCGCCTTCCTGGCCTCCTCGGTGATCGGCCTGTTCGAGGCCTCGATCGAGAAGCTGGTGGCGCTCGCCGTGCTGATGCCCATCGTCGCGTCCATGGGCGGCAACGCCGGCACCCAGACCATGACGGTCGCCGTGCGCGCCCTCGCCACCCGCGAGCTCGACGCCAACAACGCCGGCCGCCTCGCGCTGCGCGAGATCGCGGTCGGCCTCGTCAACGGCGTCGGCTTCGCGATCCTGGTGGGCGGCATCGCCGGGCTCTGGTTTCGCGACCCGACTCTCGGCATGGTGTTCGGCGCCGCCATGATCGTCAACATGTTGGCCGCGGCCGCCGCCGGCATCGCGATCCCGCTCACGCTCGACCGGTTCGACGTCGATCCGGCCGTGGCGTCCGGCGTGTTCGTGACCACGGTGACGGACTGCGTCGGCTTCCTCGCGTTCCTCGGGCTCGCCACATGGATCCTCGTCAGCTGAAGCCGCGCCGCCCGTCCGCCGAGCGGCGCCCCGCCGGCAAGGGCCGCACCGGCAAGGGTCGGAAGAGGGCGCCGGCGCGGCCGTCCCGGCTGGCGCGGGCGGTCCGCGCGACGGCGATCGCGGCGGCCGGGTTCGTCACCTTCGCCGCCTGCGCGGTGATCGAGATCGCGCCCGAGGTGGCCGGGGTCTACCCGGTGCGCGGCATCGACGTGTCCTATTTCCAGGGCGACATCGACTGGCCGACGGTGTCGCAGGCCGGCACCCTGTTCGCCTGGATCAAGGCCACCGAGGGCGGCGACCGCTTCGACCCGATGTTCGATCGCAACTTCGCCGCCGCCGCCTCCGCCGGCGTGCAGCGCGGCGCCTACCACTTCTACTATTTCTGCCGGCCGGTGGAGGATCAGGTCGCCTGGTTCATCCGCAACGTACCGGTCGATCCGACCGCCCTGCCGCCGGCGCTCGACATGGAGTGGAACCCGCTGTCGCCGACCTGCCGCAAGCGCCCGCCGCGCGAGGAGGTGCTCGCCGACATGCGGACGTGGCTGACCGCGATCGAGGCGCACTACGGCAAGCGGCCGGTGATCTACACGACGGTCGACTTCCACCGCGACCGGCTCGAGGGCGCCTTCCCGGACTACCACATCTGGGTCCGTTCGGTCGCCGGACACCCCTCCCTGCGGTACGGCGAGCGCAAATGGCACTTCTGGCAGCACACCGCGACGGGTAGGGTCGCGGGCGTCCGCGGCGACGTCGACCAGAACGTCTTCTACGGCACGCCGGACCAGTGGAAGAGCTTCCTCACCGGCGAACTCGACCCGAACGCCTGATCGCCCCGTCCCGAGCCCGAGGTCACCCGATGTCCCGCCTCCGCCTGCTGCCGCTCGTAGCGGCGACGCTGTTCGCCTCCGCCGCGCCGGTCTTCGCCGAGGACGATCCGGCGGTGCCGACCGAGACCGACCGGCAGATGATCGACATGTGCCTCGACGAGAAGAAGCAGAACGGCGAGGTCGCCGAGGTCTGTGTCGGCCTCGTCGCCGAGCCCTGCCTCGCCGAGCCGGACAATCAGTCGACCCCGATGATGGGCGCCTGCCTCGACAAGGAGGCCACCATCTGGGACGACAATCTCAACGCGTGGTACAAGCAGCTCGTCGGCAAGCTCGAGGACGATCAGGTCACCGCGCTGAAGGAGAGCCAGCGCGCTTGGATCGCCATGCGCGATTCCACCTGCGCCTTCCAGGCCTCGCTCTGGGGCGGCGGCACCGGCGCCGGCCCGGCCGCCATCGAGTGCTTCATGCGCGAGACCGGCCACCGCGCGCTGTTCCTGCGGGCGCAGCTCGAGTTCGTCTCGGGCTGACATCGGGCGAGGGGGCTGCCGGGCGCGGTCGGCTCTTCTCGCCACCGGCCGTTCACCTTGGCCCGGTGCGGCGGGGCTGGCCGGGTTGCCGGGGGCGACTTACATGCGTAAGCATGGTGCGGAGGATCGCGCGCGAGCTCCGGCGCCGAATCAGTTCGAGAAGAAGGTTCCCATGATCTCCAAGGATCAGGCATTCGCCCGCCTCGACGACGAGGAGGAGAAGGACGAGAAGGCCAAGGACGCCGCGCCGGCGCCGCAGGTCGACAAGTATCTCTTCAAGTCGCGCACGGTGCTGATCACCGGTCAGGTTTCGCAGGAGCTCGCCCGCGACGTCACCGCCCGCCTGCTCGCCCTCTCGGAGGCGAGCGCCACCGACCCGATCACCGTGATCGTGTCCTCGCCGGGCGGCCACGTCGAATCCGGCGACATGATCCACGACATGATCCGCTTCGTGCCGGCCCCGGTGAACATCATCGGCACGGGCTGGGTGGCGAGCGCGGGGGCGCTGATCTACGTCTCGGTGCCGCGCGAGCGTCGCTTCTGCACCCCGAACACCCGCTTCCTGCTGCATCAACCGTCGGGCGGCGCCGGCGGCATGGCCACCGACATCGAGATCCAGGCCCGCGAGATCATCAAGATGCGCGACCGCCTGAACAAGATCTTCTCGGTCGCCACCGGCCAGCCGATCGAGCGGATCGAGAAGGACACCGACCGCGACTACTGGATGAGCGCGGCCGAGGCGATCGACTACGGCCTCGTCGGCCGCATCGTCGGCACCGCGGACGAGGTCGCCTGACGCATCCCGCACGGGGCACCGGCACGGCGCCGGCGCCCCGTCGCCACGGCGCGACGACGCAATTTCACGAGGGGCGCGTGATGATCCGATTCCGTTGTGTCCTGGCGGCGTCGGTCGTGGCCGTCCTGTCGGCCGCGCCGGCCTTCGCGATCGCGCCGAGCCCATACGACATGACCTACCGCATCCGCGGCGGCGGCGAGACCGCGCTGCTCGCCGACATGAAGGAGGGTGCCGGCCGCGTCGGCACGATCCCCGCCGGCGCCGAGGGCATCGTGCTGCGCTGGTGCCGCAGCGAGATCCCCTTCGGCGCCTGGCAGTTCGGCAGCCGCAAGGAGCAGCTGAAGCTGCTCGACGCGCGCTGGTGCGAGGTTTCCTACAAGGGCAAGGTCGGCGACGTCCCCGGTTCGGCGCTCGAACCGGAATGAGCCGGTCAGGGCTGTGAGGGGGCGGGGACGGCCGTGTTCTACCTGCTCTCCAAGCTCGCGTTCCTGGCCGTCCGCCCGTCGAACGCGGTCATCCTGGCGATGCTGATCGGGCTGGTCGCCCGCGGCACGCGCTTCCGCAAGTTCGGCACCCGGCTCGGTCTGTTCGGCCTGTTCGCGCTCGTCGTGTTCGCCTGGACCGGCGCGGGCGACGTGCTGATCAATCCGCTCGAGCGCCGCTTCCCGTTTCCCGAGCTCGGCGACACCCCGCCGACCGGCATCATCGTTCTCGGCGGCGTGCTCGACCCCTGGTCGACCCGGATGCACCACACCCCGCAGACCATCGACGGCGCCGAGCGGATCGCCGCCGGCATCGACCTCGCGCGCCGCTATCCGAGCGCACGGTTGGTCTATTCCGGCGGCACCGCCGACGCCCCGCCCGCGCTCGAGCCCGAGGCCGACATCGTCGGGCGCATGTTCGCCGAGGCCGGCATCGCGCCGGACCGCGTCGTGCTCGAGAAGCGCTCGCTCAACACCCGAGAGAACGCGCTGTTCTCCTACGATCTCGTCGGCCCGCGCTCCGGCGAGCGCTGGATCGTCGTCACATCCGCCTTCCACATGCCCCGGGCGATCGGATGCCTGCGCGCGGCCGGTTGGACCGGCCTCGTCGCCTACCCGGTCGACTATCGCGGCGATCCCCTGCCGGACATCGTCGACCTGAAGTCGGCGAGCGAGTCGCTGCTGCGCACCGACCTCGCGGTCAAGGAGTGGATCGGGCTGGTCGTCTACCGCTTCGGCGGCTTCACCGACGCACTGTTCCCGGCGCCCTGAAGCCGCGCTTTACCGGTGAGGATGATCAATCCTCGTCGTCGTCGAAATCGAAGTCGTCGAGGTCGTCGTCCTCGTCGGTCGGGGCCGGGGCGGCCGCGCGCGGCTCGAACACCGGCGGCGCCTCGCCCTCGGCGAGCGCACGGAAGCGCCAGAGGCCGCGCAGCGTCTCGGGATCGGTCGGCTTGCCCTTGCGCAGCACGACGATCTCGCCGGCGGCGGCGAGGCGCTTGGCCTCCTCCTTGATCGGCTTCATCAGCCGGCGCCAGATCTTCTCGTCGTGGCCGGCGATGGCGACGGCGACCTCCATCGGGTCGACGTTGCGGCCCGGGCCGCGTTCGGCGGCGAGGGACGTCATGCGGGCGCGGATCTCCGCCGCCTTCACGCGGCGCGGGTCGATGGTCAAGACAGGGCTCCGTAGAGCGCGTTGCGCGACTTCGAGAAGAACTGCCGGCGGACGAGGACGATCAGCACCAGGGTCGCCGACACCGTCAGGGCGTAGGGGCCGAAGTACCAGCCGAGAAAGCCGACCGACATGAAGAAGGCGCGCAGACCGCGGTTGAAGTGGGTGCCGGCGTACTGCACCAGACGGGTCGCGCGCAAGATGGCGGCCTCCATCTCCGGGGTGCCGGCATGGTCGCGGCCGGGAACGGCGCCGACCAGGATCGAGGCGTAGTTGAACAGCCGGTAGGCCCAGCCGAACTTGAAGAACGCATAGGCGTAGATCGACCCGAGGCACAGCGTCTTGACCTCGTAGGCGCCGCGGACGGAGGCCATTTCGAACGGCAGGTCGGCGACGATCGCGAGCACCTTGTCGGAAGCGTTGAGCAGCGCGAAGCAGCCGCCGAGCGCCAGCAGCGAGGTCGAGGCGAAGAAGGCGGTGCCGTTCTGCAGGCCCTGCATGATCGAGGTGTCGATCATCCGGAGGTCGCGCTTGCTCATCTGCCGGATCCAATCCTCCCGCGCCCGCGTCATGGCGTGGTTCAGCGACCGCCCGGCCCAGGGGCTGCTCTCGGCGAGCCAGGACTGGATCAGCCACGCGAACAGGAACCACGACGCGGCGAGAATGTCGGCGAGGGCGAACAGGGCGGCCTCCGGAGGCGAACGCACGGGAAGTGATCGTGCCGTCCGAGTCCGCCGCGATCAAGGCGTCGCCGTCGATTCGACGCCGGCCGCACGAAAGAAGGCCCGGCACCGCTGCGAGACGGGCCGGGCCTTGAAAGTCAGGGCCTTGGAGGATCAGGACAAAGGTCCTCGCCCTCATGAACGTCCGACCGGCCGGAAGGTTCCCGATTCTCGACGAGGCGAGGCCAGCCCCGAAACGACGAGGGCCCGGTTCCGTTCGGAACAGGGCCCTCGGGGGAGCGTCGGCGAGGGGGAGGGGGATCGACTCAGAATCATGGCGGTCGTACGGGTAGTGCCTTTCGCGCCACAAAGGGGAGTTGCGTCGATCAATCGCCGGGCTCAGGATATCGTCGTCAGCATACCTGCGATCCGTCCGAGCACTATCGTGAAGACTCGCCAAGTAGTCTGCCAGAACCTCGCGGAATCGCGTCCTCTCGCCGACGGAGGAGCAAGGTATGGGCGAGGTTGTAACGACGTAGGATTCCTGGAGCAATGACCGCGAAGTTTACGATTGTCCTCGCCAGCATCCCCGATCAAGAAAATGTTGTTGCGGAGATTTGGTGGGGGGATTCGATGTTTGCCGAGCTCCATCGTGGCCAGCGCGGCGAGGTCATGATCGAGATATTCACCGCGTCATCTCGTGACACGTGGCAATTTGAGTATACTGAAATGTTGAATGTAATTGATGAAGCCAAGCGCAAATTGTATTAGTATTTTACATATTTGATCACGGAGATGAGGGAGTCCTCATGATCGTCGACCAAAGACAGATGCAGGCTGTGCTTGCGCTTCCGGGTGACAGGCGATTCCTACACTTTGTAAAAGTGGTTGCCGATCGTCAGGAGGCCTGGGGCTTGTATCAGGATGGCTGGGCACTCGCGGCTACCGATGACGGAGTGCCGGTATTCCCGTTGTGGCCCGCGAGAGAGTATGCGGAGGCTTGTGCAGTCGGCGCGTGGGTCGACTATTCACCGCGCGGAATAAAACTCGACGACATTACGACTCAACTATTGCCGCGATTGAACGAAGATGGGGTATTGCCGGGTATATTTATGACGACAAAAGATAAAGCCCTTACGCCGACTATCGGAGAGCTTTTGGAATCAATTGAGGCGGAACTGAAAAAGTACTAGCATCAATGCAAAATACTCAACTTCGAGGCTTCATTGTTCTGCGGTGGGGCTTTGCTGTGCCCTCGCGCGCAGGTCTGTTGGTCGAAGTGGTCGCCGGACCGCGCACGCGCGCCGATAAAATGAGACCCTTCGCGGCGATCGCTTCAGCGATCGACCCGCCGGGGCGCCGGCGGCTCAGTTGCGGGCGGGGAGGGCGTAGAGATTGGAGAAGCCGGCGTCGAGGTTGGCGTCCTCGAGGGTCAGCGTCGGCGCGCTCGCGCGGTCGGCGGCGATCAGGTCGCCCTTCTCGACGACGTCGCCGGCCGGGGCGCGGTCCACAGCGTAGGCGGCGCCGACCAGGGCGAAACCGATCGAAACGGCGCAGGCCATCGTCACCAGCGCCATCGAGGCGCGCGGACGCAGGGAGCCACGGTCCGAGGCGGGGGCCGGCAGCAGGTCGGTGTCTTCGTCTTCCTGGAAGAGGCTCATGTCGGCCCCCTTCTTGGCTGGTTTCGAGAAGACCATAGTCGTTTCCCCGTACACGTCCCAATCACGGGTGCGCGACGACGCTTCACCATGTCAACGTCGCAGCGCGGCCCTTGTTCCACCCTATGGTTACGGGACGACGGGAATCGTCAGTTGGCGACCTGCTCGACCACGGTCAGCCCGGGCATGACCATGTAGGCCTCGGTCACGGTGTGCGGCAGCGCCACACCCGCGCACACGTCGGTCGCGGCGCCGGCGTCGCCGCGGCAGTCGGCCACCGAGGCGGCGCGGTCGTCCTTGGAGATCGGCGCGAAGTCGTACTCGGCGGCGCCGAGGTTCGTAAGGGCCACCGCGGCGACACCCGCCGCAATCGCCACGCGGACAAGTCCGCGTATCGCCGTCTTCGCCATCGTCTCGACCTCCGGGGGTTACTGGAACGCTCCCCACGAGACGACTTTCGGTCCGCTCGGTTATCGGATCCTGAATCGAATGTCGGGCAATCCGGTGAGGTTTGCGTAGGGTTTACGATCGGTTGACGACCTGTTGCCGAACGGTTGCGCGCCCTTGTTGCCACGTCGCGCCGATGCGGCTAATCCTTCCGGCCATGACGACCGCGCTCTATTCCGGCTCCTTCGACCCGGCCACCTTCGGCCATCTCGACGTCGTGCGCCGCGCCGCCCGGCTGTTCGACCGGCTGGTGATCGCGGTCGGCGCCCACCATTCCAAGTCCGCGGTGTTCACCCCCGAGGAGCGCGTCGAGATGCTGCGCGCGCTCGTGGCCCCGATCGCCGCCGAGACCGGCCGCACCATCGAGGTCGCGACCTTCGACGGGCTCGTCGTCGACGCCGCCCGCGCCGCCGGCGCGGGTGCGATCGTGCGCGGCCTCAGGAGCGTCACCGACTTCGACTACGAGGTCCAGATGGGTGGCATGAACGGCGCGATGGCGCCGGAAATCGACGTGGTCTACCTCGCCGCCGCCGCGGACGTGCGCCATATCGCCTCCAGCCTCGTCCGCCAGATCGCCGCGCTCGGCGGACCGGTCGAGGCCTTCGTCCCGGCCCTGGTGGCCGAGCGCCTCGTGGACCGTTACCGGACGCCGCGCTGATCGGCGCCGGCGCCAGACTGGGAGGAACGCCTTGCTAAAGACCCTCGCCGCGGCCCTGGCCGCCCTGTTCCTGATGGCCGTGGCGCCCGTGGCCGCCTCGGCCGCGGACACGCTGGTGATGGAGACCACCAAGGGCCGCGTCGTCATCAAGCTCCGGCCGGACCTCGCGCCCAAGCACGTGGCGCAGATCGAGAAGCTGGTGTCGCAGAAGTTCTACGACGGCATCGTCTTCCACCGCGTCATCGAGGGCTTCATGGCCCAGACCGGCGATCCCACCGGCACCGGTGCCGGCGGCTCGGACCTGCCGGACATCCCGGCCGAGTTCTCGCGCGCCCACTTCGCCCGCGGCACCGTCGGAATGGCCCGCGCCCAGGACCCGGACAGCGCCAACTCGCAGTTCTTCATCATGTTCGCCGACGGCGGCTTCCTCGACGGCCAGTACACCGTGTGGGGCGAGGTCGTCGAAGGTATGGAGACCGTGGACAAGATCGAGCGCGGCGAGCCGCCGGCGAACCCGGACAAGATCGTCTCGATGCGCCTCGGCCAGTGACGGCCGCGGGCACGAACGAAACCGACTTGAGAAGGAGGGCCGTCATGGCCGACATCAAGGATCCCGAGAACACCCTGGTCATGGAGACGACCAAGGGCCGCGTCGTCATCGAGATGCGGCCCGACCTCGCCCCGGGCCACGTCGACCACATCAAGAAGCTCGCCCGCGAGGGCTTCTACGACGGCATCGTGTTCCACCGCGTGATCGAGGGCTTCATGGCCCAGACCGGCTGCCCGCACGGCACCGGCACCGGCGGCTCGAAGTACCCGAACCTCAAGGCCGAGTTCAACGCCGAGCCGCACGTGCGCGGCACGGCCTCGATGGCCCGCGCGCAGAACCCGAACAGCGCCAACTCGCAGTTCTTCATCTGCTTCGACGACGCCCGCTTCCTCGACCGCCAGTACACGGTCTGGGGCAAGGTGATCGAGGGCATGGACAACGTCGACAAGATCAAGCGCGGCGAGCCCGTGCGCGATCCCGACAAGATCGTGTCGATGAAGGTCGCGGCCGACATCCCGGCCTGACCCTTCGCACATCCGATCCCGTCGGACGGGGCGGCGGCGGACCGGACGGTCGCCGCCGCCCCGTTCCGTTTCCGCCCGGCGGCGTTGCCAAGGCGCCCGGGCCCGCGCTACTCGTCGGCCATGGACGTCTCCCTCTTCGACTTCGACCTGCCGCCCGAATCGATCGCGCTGCGCCCGGCTTCGCCGCGGGATTCCGCACGGCTGCTGCTGGTGCCGCCGGACGGCGGCTTCGTCGACCACGTCGTCCGCGACCTGCCGGACCTGCTCGGCCCGGGCGACGTGCTCGTCTTCAACGACACCAAGGTGATCCCGGCCCAGCTCGCGGGCCTGCGCCTGCGCGAGGGCGCCGCCCCCGTGGCGATCTCGGCGACGCTGCACATGCGCGTCGGGCCCGACCGCTGGAAGGCCTTCGTCAAGGGCGCGCGCAAGCTCGCGGTCGGCGACCGCGTCGCCTTCGGCGCACAGGCGGGCGAGGGCGGCGCGCCGGCCTGCCTCGCCGGCGCGCTCGACGCCACCGTCGCCGAGCGCGGCGAGGACGGCGAGACCACCTTCGCCTTCGACCTCTCCGGCCCCGACCTCGACACCGCGATCGCCACGGTCGGTCACATCCCGCTGCCGCCCTACATCGCTGCCCGCCGTCCCGAGGACGCCCGCGACAGGGCCGACTACCAGACCGTCTACGCCCGCGAAGAGGGCGCGGTCGCGGCCCCGACCGCGGGCCTGCACTTCACGCCGGAACTGATGGCGCGGCTCGACGCCCGCGGCGTCGAGCGCCGGTTCGTCACGCTCCACGTCGGCGCCGGCACCTTCCTGCCGGTCAAGGCGGAGGACACCGCCGACCACCGCATGCACGCCGAGATCGGCCACGTCGACGCCGAAACCGCAGCGGCGCTGAACGCGGCGCGGGCCCGCGGCGGCCGGGTGATCGCGGTCGGCACCACCTCGCTGCGGCTGCTCGAAAGCGCGGCGGACGCCGACGGCACGATTCGCCCCTTTGCCGCCGCGACCGAGATCTTCATCACGCCCGGCTATCGGTTCCGGGCGGTCGACGGCCTCGTCACCAATTTCCACCTGCCGCGCTCGACGCTGTTCATGCTGGTGTCGGCCTTCGCGGGGCTGGAGCGGATGCGCGCGGCCTACGCCCACGCCATCGCGACGGGCTACCGCTTCTATTCCTACGGCGACGGCTCGCTTCTGCTGCCGGGCCGGCAAGGTCGAACGCCGGACGAATGAATATTGTGCGCCGGTGACGCGGCGGACTTTCTTCGTTCATGTCGGACAAGGAAGTATAGCAGGGTCGCACCACGTGACCGGGCCGATCCTTGTCGTCTCCGAACCGGGCGGATATAGAGCGCGTTGGAAACCTGCCGCGCGAGGCCCGGAGCGGACGAGGAGCGATCGAATGCGTGTTGCCGTACTCACGATGCAGAAGGACGAGGGGCGGCTACTGGAGAGCTGGATCGCCTATCACGGCCAGCTGTTCGGTACCGACGGCCTTCACATCGTCGACAACGGCTCGACCGACCCCTACACCCTCGACGTCCTCGGCAACGCCGCGCGCGCCGGCGCCAAGATCTTCCACAATCCGAGCCCGCGCGACTTCGAGCGCAAGGGCGAGATCATCAGCCGGATCATCGCCGAACGCTGCCGTCGGTTCGACATCTGCTTTCCGCTCGACGCCGACGAGTTCCTGGTCCGCTTCGACGACCGCCAGCCGACCTCGGACAAGGCCGCGATCGAGGCCGAGCTGCAGGAGTTCCTCGACAGCGGCAAGCAGGTATCGCGCCTCCTGGCGGCGATCTGGAACGAGCCGGGCTCGACGTTCGGCCACCACGCCCACCAGTACAAGGTCGGCCTGCGCTCGGACTTTCCGGTCAAGCTCGACCTCGGCCTCCACCTCTACGACCACGCCAACCGCCGCGACCTCGTCGACGCCGAACTGATCCACCGCGGCCGGCTCGGCATCATGCACTTCCACAACCGCCCCTTTGCCGACACGCTCGGGCGGGCGCGGTTGAAGCTGGCGCAGCGCGTTCGCGACTTCGAGCCGGCGACGCTGCGCGACTACAACGGCGCCGGCGGCCATCTCATCAAGTATTTCTTCATGACGCCGCAGGAGTACTACGCCCAGTTCTCCAAGCACGAGGTCGACCTCGCGCCGCTGTTCGCGCCCTACGGTCTCGAAGTTCCGTTCTCCCGCCTGCCGGACGAAGACGCCTCGACGTTGAGCGCCGCGATCGCGGCCAAGCCGAAGGCCAAGGGGAAGCCCGCGCCGAACACCGCCCCGGGCCTGACCGCGGCCGAACTGGAGCTGTTCCTGTCGGCCCTCAGGGTCGCGACCAACGTGCTCGAGTTCGGCATGGGCGGCAAGACCATCCTCGCCCGCGGCGTCGTCCGCGGCAGCCTGGTCGCCGCCCATTCGGATCCCGCCATGATCGAGAAGGTGCGCGGCGAGATCGGGGCCGGTCCGGGGAGCTTCGAACTGCTGCACGCCGACATCGGTCCGGTCGGCGCCTGGGGGTTTCCGACCAGCAAGCAGCAGAACCACCTCGACAACTATCACCTCGGCCTCGCGAACCGGATCACGCCCGACGTCGACTTCTTCCTGATCGATGGTCGGTTCCGTGTCGCCTGTGCGGCGATGGTCGCCGGCGCCATGGCGGCCGACGCCGTGGTCGCGATCCACAACTACCGGCCCCGCCCGCACTACCACGTCGTCGAGACGGTGCTGCGGCCGATCGCCGAGACCGGCGAGCTGACGCTGTTCGTGCGCCGGCGCGACGTCGACGCCGACACGATCGCCGCGCTGTTCGCCGACCACCGCGCCGATCCGCGCTGACGGAACGGCGCCTCGCGGATCGCCATCTCGCCGCAAACCCCGGACGCGTTCCGGCGCCCGCGTTCGCGCGGCCGCCGAACCGGCGCCGGCCGTGCCGCCACGTCGCCGAGACCATGCCGCGGCCCACCGGCGAGCCGACGCCGACGCGCGCCGATGGCATGCCCACCGGTCATTGCCGACCCGTGTCGGGGAATGGAATTGCGTTTCGGCGGGGTGTTCGCGCGGCCAGGGCGAAAGCATCTCCATTTTGAGGTTCCCTGACCTTCGCGACTGCGATATTCCTTCGCGCACGGTTTCGAGGCGAGTTCATTCCCGCGAACAGAAAGGATTTGGCAATGAAGGCTTTCGTCGTCGGTTTTCCGAAGTCGGGCACCACGAGCATCGACAAGGCGCTCGCGGCTTCCGGCATGCGGTCGGCTCACTGGAAGACGACGAAGGGTTACGTCGGTCAGATCATCTACCGCAATCTCTTCGCGGGCATCGATCCGCTCGCGGGTCTCGAGAACTTCGCCGCGATCACGCAGGCCGACGTCTGCCTGCCCAAGGAAAAGCTCAACTTCTGGCCGAACCTGGACTTCGCGGTGCTGCGTCAGATCCGCCGCTACCATCCGGAATGCGTGTTCATCCTGAACTACCGCGAGCCGCGTCTGACCGCCGACAGCATCCGTCGCTGGGGCGATCTGCGCCAGCGCATCAAGCAGTCGGACATCCCGGGCCTGCCGGCCGGCTACGGCGGCAACGACGAGCAGCTGATCACCTGGATCGAGAACCACTTCGCCGCCGTCCGCCACTTCTTCAAGGACGATCCGAAGTTCCTGGAACTCGACATCGCCGCGGCGGATGCGCCATACAAGCTCGGTGACGCCCTCGGCGTGGAGCTGAAGTGGTGGGGCAAGGCGAACATCAACCAGGTCAAGCCGATCGACGGCGGGCCGGCGATGGGCACCGGCGCGGTGGCGGCGGCGACGGGGGTCGAGACCTTCGAGCTGAAGCCGCGGTCGGCGGCACCGGCGGCGTGACGGGCGCGCTCGGCCGACCACGGACGGGATCTCGATGACCGAAGACACGACCGGGGCGGACGGCGGGGAATCCGCCGCCCGTCCGTTCTCGTTCCGCCTGCTCGCCACCGACGGCACCGCCCGCCGCGGCGAGATCACGACGCCGCACGGCGTGGTGCGCACCCCGGCCTTCATGCCGGTCGGCACGCAGGGCACCGTCAAGGCGATGTTCATGGACGACGTCCGCGCCACCGGCGCCGACGTCGTGCTCGGCAACACCTACCACCTGATGCTGCGCCCGGGCGCCGAGCGGGTCGCCGCCCTCGGCGGCCTGCACCGCTTCGCCAACTGGCCGCACACGATCCTGACCGACTCCGGCGGCTTCCAGGTGATGTCGCTCGCCCAGCTCCGCAAGCTCGACGAGACCGGCGTCACCTTCCAGAGCCACATCGACGGCCGCCGCTACGAGCTGACGCCGGAGCGCTCGATCGAGATCCAGGGCCTGCTCGGCTCCGACATCCAGATGCAGCTCGACGAATGCGTCCGCCTGCCGGCGCCGCCGGCCGAGGTCGAGCGTGGCATGCGGCTGTCGCTGCGCTGGGCCGACCGGTCGCGCCGCGCCTTCGAGGCGATGGGCGGGCCGGGCAAGGGGCAGGGGCTCTATGGCATCGTCCAGGGCGGCGACGTGCCGGCGCTGCGCGCCGAGAGCGCGCGGGCGCTCGCCGCGATGCCGTTCGAGGGCTATTCGGTCGGTGGCCTCGCGGTCGGCGAACCGCAGGCGGTCATGCTGGCGATGATCGAGGTGGTCGAGCCGCTGCTGCCCGTGGACAAGCCGCGCTACCTGATGGGCGTCGGCACCCCCGACGACATCCTCGAGAGCGTCGCCCGCGGCATCGACCAGTTCGACTGCGTGATGCCGACCCGCGCCGGCCGCCACGGCCTCGCCTACACCCGTTTCGGCAAGCTCAACTTCCGCAACGCCCGCCACGCCGACGATCCCCGGCCGATCGATCCCGAATCGTCCTGCCCGGCGGCGCGCGACTACAGCCGCGCCTATCTGCACCACCTCGTGCGCACCGGCGAGGCGCTCGGCGCCATGTTGCTGACCTGGGTCAACGTCGACTACTACCAGCGCCTGATGCAGGGCGCGCGCGACGCCATCGAGGCCGGCCGCTACGCCGACTACGTCGCCGAGACCAAGGACGGTTGGCGGCGCGGCGAGGGCTGACGCGCGTCAGGCCGCCGTGCCGGCGGCCTTGACCAGCTTGCAGCCGGCGATCCGCAGGCTGCCGTCGGGCTGGGTCTCGAGAAGGTAGAGCGCGGTGTAGCCGTCGCCGTCGGGGCCGACGACGAAGACTTCCTGGGCGAAGCCGCCCGGCACCGCCTGGAAGCGTCCGAAGGTGACCGACTTCGGCCGGTAGACCGGAGCGTATCCGCTCTTGACCATGCCCATGAAGACGTCGGCGCTCGGAAAGATCTCGCGCAGCCGCGGCGTCGCCAGCGACCATGCCGCGGCGCCGTCGTCGCTGCGGAAGGCGGAGATCTGGCGGTCGATCACCGCCCGGACGTCCGCCGCCTCGTCGGCGAGGACCGGGGAGGCGAGGATCGTCAGCACCGTCGCGGCCGCGAGCAATGTCCGCATGCTTCCCTCCGGGAGGCGGAGGCGCCGGGCGCCCCCTGGTGAATCGCCGATGCATGAAAAGGCTAGCATCGCCGCGCCGCCTGGAAAGGGGCGGATCGGCGACGACGGCGGCTTTCATGAAAATGTGATCGGTAGCAGGCGAATCGGGCGGGGGGATCAGAGCCGGCGCAGGTCCTCGGCGCGTTCGGCGACGTTAAGGCGGTCGACGAAGCCCTGCAGGATGAAGGTGGCGGCGAGCTTGTCGACCACCTCGCCGCGGCGTCGGCGCGAGGTGTCGGCCTCGATCAGCGTGCGGGTGACCGCGGCGGTGGAGAGCCGTTCGTCCCAGTAGAACACCGGCAGCGGCGTCAGCGGCGCGAGGTTGCGCACGAAGGCGCGGGTCGACTGGCAGCGCGGCCCCTCGCTGCCGTCCATGTTGACGGGCAGCCCGATCACCAGGCCGCCGACCTCGTGGCGGGCGGCGATCGCCAGCAGCTTCTCGGCGTCCTTGCCGAACTTGACGCGGGCGATCGTCTCGAGCGGCGAGGCGATCCGGCGGCCGACGTCGGAGAGCGCGAGGCCGATGGTCTTGGTGCCGAGATCGAGGCCGAGCAGGCGGGTGCCGGCGGGCAGGGCGGCGACGAAGGCGATCGGATCGGCGGACGGGGACGTGGTCATCGTCACCGCGTAGCACGCGGCGGCCGGCCGGTCACGCGGCGGCGTCGTCCCGGTCGGCGGGCTCGGACTCGGGCGGGATCAGCCGGCGCTCGAGGCTGGAGAGCAGGCGCGACGCAGCGGCTGGATCGGCGGCGGCGAGCGCCCCGAAAGCCTCCTCGGCGCGGTCCTCGAGGCTGCGGGCGTGGTGGGCCTTGATGGTCTCGACCCGGGTCACGATCGAGCGCAGGCGCTCGACCCCCGCACCCTGGCGCTCGTCGGCGATCTCGAGCACGGCCTCTGCGAGAATGCCGAGTTGCTTGCCGAAGCTCGCGACCTCCGCCACCACCTGCGCCTCGACCGTGCGGTCGCCGGCGTAGGTCTCGTCGGCGCGCGGGCGCGGCTCGTCCGGGGTGGTTCCGAGCAGGCCGAGCCAGGGGAAGGGCAGTCCGATCATGGCGTCGCTCTTGTGCGTTGCAGCAAGACTAGCCCGAAACGGCACGCCGGCGAAAGGGTTCAGTTGACCTGCACGGCATCGAAAGCCCGGCAATTCGCCGCAGCGGGCGAGCGGTTTTCCCTTTTCCCGCGCCGCGGGATCCCTAGATTGACCGGCGCGGGTGGACGAGGCGCCCGCGACAGCGCGGGAGACGAGACGTGAAGATCACCTGGTACGGACACTCGGCGTTCCGGATCGACTACGCCGACGCGGTCGTCCTGATCGACCCCTTCCTCAGCCACAATCCCTCCTTCGCCGGCAAGGTCGAGGACGTGACGGCGGGCGCGACCCACGTGGTGCTGACCCACGGCCACGGCGACCACCTCGGCGACACCGCGCCGATCGCCGAGAGGACCGGCGCCGTCGTCGTCGCCAACGCCGACATCTGCGGCTATCTCGGCGGTCTCGGACTGTCGCGCTTCGAGCCGATGAACACCGGCGGCACCGTGCGGCTCGGCGCCTTCTCGGTGACGATGGTCAACGCGCTGCACTCGTCGGCGACCCAGGTCGGCGGCATCTCGCACGCCCTCGGCAACCCCAACGGCGTGATCCTGAAGGCGGCCGGCGAGAAGGTGCTCTACCACATGGGCGACACCGACATCTTCGGCGACATGGCGCTGATCGACGAACTGCACCGGCCGCGGATCGGCATCGTGCCGATCGGCGACCGCTTCACCATGGGCGGCGAGGTCGCGGCCCACGCCTGCCGGCGCTTCTTCTCGTTCGAGACGGTGATCCCGTGCCACTACGGCACCTTCCCGCTGCTCGATCCCACCGCCGACGTCTTCGTCGAGGCGATGGGCGACCAGGCGGGCCGCGTGAAGGTGCTCGCCCCCGGCGGCTCGCTGATGGCCTGACGCCGTCAGCCGCGGCCCCGCTCCGGCGGGGCCGCGCAGACGCGGTTGCGGCCGGTGTGCTTGGCCTCGTAGAGCGCGGTGTCGGCGCGGCGGTAGAGGTCGCCGGCACTGCCGCCGAAGGCCATCGTGGCGACGCCGAAGCTCGCCGTGCACGAAATGCGGTGCCCCACGGCATCGATCGCCATGGCTTCGATCTGCTGGCGCAGATGCTCGGCCACCGAGAGCGCACCGTCGAGCGGCAGGTCCGGCAGCATCAGCGCGAATTCCTCGCCGCCGATGCGGCCGAGGAAGGTGTCCGGCGGGATCTTCAAGCTGCGGATCGCCTTGATGACCGCGTCGCCGCAGGAGTGACCGAACCTGTCGTTGATGCTCTTGAAGTGGTCGATGTCGAACACGATCAGCGACGTGCAGCCGTCGCGGCCCATCGCGGTGATGGCGCCGTGGGCGCGCTCGCGGAAGGCGTGGCGGTTCAAGAGGCCCGACAGGCTGTCGATGGTGGCGAGTTCGATCAGCCTGCGCTGCATCTTCAATGTCCGCTCGGCGACGCGCAGGCGCGCGCTGAGTTCGTTGGCCTTGGGCGGCTTCGACATGAAGTCGTCGGCACCGGCGTCGAGCACGCCGATCAGATGCTGGGCGTCGGCATTGGCGGACATGGCGATCACGTAGATCGGCCGACCGGCGTTGGCGAGCAGGCGCAGTTCCCAGCAGAGCTCGGTACCGGAGATCCCGGTCAGCTCGAGGCCGGTGACGACGACCTCGACCTCCGGTGTCGCCCGGATGTAGTCGAGCGCCATCTTGCCGTCGGTGAACATCACGACGTCCTCGGCGCGCGGCTCGAGGATCTGTTGGACGTAGAGCACTCCCGTGCGGCTTCCGTCCACGACGACGATGTGCATGGGCCCTCGGGGGATCTCGTTCGACGCTGATTCGGGTGGTGGCGCCACCAGTTGTCCACCATCGTGTGCACAGATCCTTAGCGCGGCGTTTCCCGGGCCGGCAAGACGGTCAAATGTACCCGTATCCTGCCGTGCGGCCGTGTCGCCTGGACGTTGGCGCGTGGGGCGCGGCTCTGCTATACGGCCGCGAACATCGCGAATGCAGAGAAGAGGTCGAGAGATCCATGTCCGTCGATACGGCCACCGTCCGCCGCGTCGCCCGCCTCGCGCGCATCAAGGTGAGCGACGACGAGGCCGAGCGGATGACGCACGAACTCAACTCGATCCTCGGCTTCGTCGAGCAGCTCGGCGAAGTCGACGTCGAGGGTGTCGAGCCGATGACCTCGGTGGTCTCCATGTCGATGCGCATGCGCGAGGACGTGGTCACCGAGGGGGCGGATCCGGCGCGCGTGCTCGCCAACGCCCCGGTCTCCGACCAGGACTTCTACACCGTGCCGAAGGTCGTCGAGTGAGCGGCGCCCGCCGCCCGCGCCGCCTTCGCCGCCCCTGCCAGACACCTCGCCGACGGGACCGGATCTCGTGACCGACCTCACCGCCTTCACCCTCGCCGAAGCCCGCGACCGCCTCGCCGCCGGCGACTTCACCGCGCTCGAGCTGACCGAGGCCTATCTCGCCGCCATCGAGCGCGCGCGCGTCCTCAACGCCTACGTGGTGGAGACGCCGGAGCGCGCCCTCGCCATGGCGAAGGCCTCCGACGCGCGCCGCGCCGCCGGCACGGTCGGGGCGCTCGAGGGCATCCCGCTCGGCATCAAGGACCTGTTCGCCACCGAGGGCGTCCACACCCAGGCCTGCAGCCACGTGCTCGACGGCTTCCGGCCGACCTACGAGAGCACCGTCTCGGCCAACCTCTGGGCCGACGGCGCCGTGATGCTCGGCAAGCTCAACATGGACGAGTTCGCCATGGGCTCGTCGAACGAGACGTCCTACTACGGCCCGGTCGCCAGCCCCTGGCGGCGCGCCGGTTCCAACGCCACGCTGGTGCCGGGCGGCTCGTCGGGCGGCTCGGCCGCCGCGGTCGCCGCGCGGCTCTGCCTCGGCGCCACCGCCACCGACACCGGCGGCTCGATCCGCCAGCCGGCCGCCTTCACGGGCACCGTCGGCATCAAGCCGACCTACGGCCGCTGCTCGCGCTGGGGCATCGTCGCCTTCGCGTCCTCGCTGGATCAAGCCGGCCCGATCGCCCGCACCGTCCGCGACGCCGCGATCCTCCTCCGCTCGATGGCCTCGGTGGACCCCAAGGACACCACCTCGGTCGACCGGCCGGTGCCCGACTACGAGGCGGCCGTCGGCAAGGGCGTCCGCGGCCTGAAGATCGGCATTCCCCGCGAATACCGCCTCGACGGCATGCCCGCCGAGATCGACGCGCTGTGGGAACGCGGCATCGCCATCCTGCGCGAGGCCGGCGCCGAGATCGTCGACATCTCGCTGCCGCACACGAAATACGCCCTGCCGGCCTACTACATCGTCGCGCCGGCCGAGGCCTCGTCGAACCTCGCCCGCTACGACGGCGTGCGCTACGGCCTGCGCGTGCCCGGCGACGACATCGTTGACATGTACGAGAAGAGCCGGGCCGCCGGCTTCGGCGCCGAGGTCAAGCGCCGCATCCTGATCGGCACCTACGTGCTCTCGGCCGGCTATTACGACGCCTACTACCTGCGCGCCCAGAAGGTGCGCACCCTGATCAAGCGCGACTTCGAACTCGCCTACGCGAATGGCGTCGACGCCATCCTGACGCCGGCGACGCCGTCCGCGGCCTTCGGCCAGGGCGAGAAGGGCGGCGGCGATCCGGTGGAGATGTATCTCAACGACGTCTTCACCGTGACGGTGAACATGGCCGGCCTGCCCGGCCTCGCGGTCCCCGCCGGCACCTCGTCCGAGGGCCTGCCGCTCGGCCTCCAGCTGATCGGCCGCCCGTTCGACGAGGAGACGCTGTTCACCATCGGCCGGGTGATCGAGGAAGCCGCCGGCACGCCGTCGCCGACGCCGTGGTGGTGAGGGGCGGGCGAGCTCGGATTCTCGCGCCAAGTGTTTGATTGCAAAGGATTTGCCACGATCGGTGCCCCATCCGGGACCCGATGGTGGCAAATCGAATGACATCAATGCCTTGGGCGGTTTCGATTTGCGCCGGAAACGATTGGGCGCGTCCCGGCCCCCGCCGATCGGCGCGTATGACAGCGGTCGCGGCGGCTGCTAGGCTCCGTGTCCGTTGAATCCCCGACGCGGCGTGCCCGAGATGACCCGTTCGACACTCCTCTGGCTCCAGGCCGGCAGTTGCGGCGGCTGCACCATGGCGGTGCTGGAGGAGGGCGCGCGCGGATGGTTCCGGGCGCTCGACGACGCCGGCATCGATCTTCTCTGGCACCCTTCCGCGAGCCTCGAGACCGGCGCCGAGGTGCGCGACATCCTCGTCGCGGTCGAGGACGGCGCGCGGCCGCTCGACATCCTCTGCGTCGAGGGCTCGATCCTGTGCGGGCCGAACGGCACCGGCCGCTTCAACCGGCTCGCCGGCACCGAACGCACCATGATGGACTGGGTGCGGGCGCTGGCACCGCGGGCGGGCGTGACCGTGGCGGTCGGCAGTTGTGCGGCCTTCGGCGGGATCCCGGCCGCGGGGCCGGACCCGACCGACGCCCGCGGCTTGGTCTTCACCAAGGAGACCCCCGGCGGCGTGCTCGGCGCCGGCTACCGCTCGCGCCTTGGCCTGCCGGTGGTGTCGGTGGCCGGTTGCGCGCCGCATCCGGGCTGGATCATGGAGACGCTGGCCGCGCTCGCCGCCGGCGACCTCTCCGCCCGCGACCTCGACGCCTTCGGCCGGCCGCGCTTCTACGCCGACCACCTCGCCCACCACGGCTGCAGCCGCAACGAGTTCTACGAGTTCAAGGCCAGCGCCGAGCGGCCGTCCGACCGCGGCTGCCTGATGGAGCACCTCGGCTGCAAGGCGACCCAGGCGGTCGGCGACTGCAACCAGCGCGCCTGGAACGGCGGCGGCAGCTGTACCGACGCCGGCTACGCCTGCGTCGCCTGCACCGCGCCGGCCTTCGAGGACATCCGCGGCTATCTGGCGACGCCGAAGGTGGCCGGCATCCCGGTCGGCCTGCCGCTCGACATGCCGAAGGCGTGGTTCGTGGCGCTCGCGGCGTTGTCGAAGTCGGCGACGCCGCGCCGGGTGCGCGACAACGCCCGCGCCGACCGGGTCGTGGTGCCGCCGGGCCGCGGCGAGGGCGGTCGATGACGCGTCTGGTGGTCGGGCCGTTCAACCGCGTCGAGGGCGACCTCGAAGTGACGCTCGACGTCGAGGACGGCGTCGTCGCCTCGGCCCGGGTGTCGACGCCGCTCTACCGCGGCTTCGAGCAGATCCTCGTCGGCCGTCCCGCCGGCGACGCGCTGGTGATCGCGCCGAGGATCTGCGGGATCTGCTCGGTGTCGCAGTCGATGGCGGCGGTGGCGGCGCTCCGGGCGCTCGGCGGCGTCGAGCCGGAGTCGAACGGGGTGCTGGCCGCCAACCTCGCCCACGCGGCGGAGAACATCGCCGACCATCTGACCCATTTCGCCGTGTTCTTCATGCCGGACTTCACCCGGCCGGTCTACGCGGGCCGATCCTGGTACGAGGCGGCCGCGACGCGCTACGCGGCGGTGTCGGGCACGGCGGCCGAGGAGTTCCTGCCGGCGCGGGCCCGGCTCCTCCAGATCATGGGCCTCGTCGCCGGCAAGTGGCCGCACAGCCTCGCCTTCCAGCCCGGCGGCACCACGCGCACGCTCGACCTCGGCGCGCGGATGCGGCTCCGGGCGATCCTGCGCGACCTCCGCGGCTTCTTCGAGCGCACCGTGATCGGCACCGGCCTCGACGCCTTTCTCGCGATCGCGACGCCGGACGCGCTCGCCGCCTACGCCGAGGCCGGACGCGGCGATCTGCCGGCCTTCCTGCGCATCGCCGCCGACGTCGGCCTCGACCGGCTCGGGCCGGGACCGGGGCCGCTGGCGAGCTTCGGCGCCTATCACGGCGACGGCGGCCCGCTGTTCGCCGCCGGCTCGTTCGACGCGGCGACCGGCTTCGCACCGCTCGATCCCGACCGCATCGCCGAGGACGTCACCCACGCCTCGATGCGCGGCGCCGGCGCGGTCCACCCGGCCCGCGGCGACACCGTGCCGGACGTCGACAAGGCCGACGGCTATTCCTTCGCCAAGGCGCCGCGGCTCGGCGGCCGGCCGGCCGAGGTCGGCGCGCTCGCCCGGCAGGCGGTCGACGGCCAGCCGCTGATCCGGGCGCTGCTCGCCCGGGACGGCGGCTCGCGGGTGACGACGCGCATCCTCGCCCGCATGGTCGAGATCGCGAGGCTCCTGCCGGCGATGGAGGGCTGGGTGTCTTCGCTCGATCCGTCGGCGCCGTTCTGCGCCGACGGCCGGTTGCCGACCGACGGCGTCGGCGAGGGGCTGGTGGAGGCGGCGCGCGGCGCGCTCGGCCACTGGATCGCGGTCCGCGGCGGCAAGCTCTCGCACTACCAGATCGTGGCGCCGACGACCTGGAACTTCTCCCCGCGCGACGCCGCCGGCGTGCCCGGCCCGCTCGAAGGCGCGCTGGAAGGCACCGTCGTCGGCGCCGAGGGCGCCGGCTCGGTGGCGGTGCAGCACGTGGTGCGCTCGTTCGACCCCTGCATGGTCTGCACCGCGCACTGAAGAAGTGCGCGGAACAGGCTGGCAAAGCTCGATTTTCTCTTCGTGCGGTCAGGTCCGCCCGGCGGCCCAGGCGGCGAGGTCGCCGGCCGGCGCGGCGCCGGTGAGGCTGCGGGCAATGCCGTCGCCCATCAGCGGCGCCAGCTTGAAGCCGTGGCCGGAGCAGGCCGACTGCACCGTGGCGCGGGCGCCGAGGGCGCGGACGTGGAACGCCTCGTCCTCGGTGACGGTGTAGAAGCAGGCCTTGCGCTCGAGGATGGTGTAGCGGTCGAAGTCGCGGTAGGCGAGGCGGGCCGCCGTCATCAGCCGCGCGACGTCGGCGTCGGTGCCCTCGCGGTCGCCGTCTGGATCGCCCGAGCGGGAGAACTCGTGGTCGCCGACCTTGAGGCGGGTGCCGGGGCGCGGCGGCAGCGTGTAGGTGCCGCTGTCCTTGCCGATGTCGATGAACACCGGCGCGTCGGCCCAGGCGCGGGCGAGATCGGTCGGGGGGGCGAGGAAGGCGACGGCCTGACGCGACGGCACGGTGACCGGCGCGAGATCCGGCACCAGCTTGGTCAGCCAGGCACCGGCGGCGATCACCACGTGGTCGCCGGAGAATTCGCGGCCGTTGACGGTGACGGTGCCGCGCTCGGCGTCGATCGCCGTCACCTTGTGGCGCGGATGGAAGACGACGCCGCGGTTCGCGAGCGTGCGGACGAGGTCGGTCAGGATGCGGATCGGGAACAGCACGCCGCCGCCGTCGGTCTCGACGACGCGGGAAAGGCCGGCGGTCTCGAGCATCGGATAGCGCGCGGGCACAGACGCGAGCGGCAGCTCGCGCCAGCCGACGTGGAGGGCGTCGAGGTCGGCGAGCGAGGCGTTCAGCCAGGGCACGTCCTCGCGCTGGACCACGACCACCGGCATCGGCTCGAAATGGCGGGCGCCGATGTCGCCGAACAGGGCGTCCCAGACCTGGAACGCCGCCGGCATCAGCCGGGCGTAGCCGTGCATCTCGCCGTAGGCGTGGCGGGTGATGCGGTGCTCGTCGTAGGAGGTCGCGACCGGGCAGGGCACCGGACCCTGCTCGAACACCTCGACCTGGACGCCGCGGCGGGTGAGCGCCCAGGCGGTGGAGAGGCCGGCGATGCCGGCACCGACGACGAGGACCTTCATGGACGACTTCCGGGATGGATGCGGCGGGGCGGCACGGTGGTAGCAACTCCGCCGGAGCTTGTCGACGACGGCGCCGATGCCCGCCGGGGCGACCGGCAACCATCGGACGCGATTTCCCGCGTCCGGGGATTTCCCGATCCCGAACTTGCGTCTAGCTTCCTCCGGTCCAACCGGAGGGTCCCATGACCAGACACCACGCCTCGGCCGCGCTCGTCGGCGCCGTCCTCGCGGCGACGCCCGCGCTCGCCAACGACGAGTTCTTCCCGACCTTCGGCAACACCGGCTACGACGTCCAGAGCTACGACATCGCCCTCGACGTCGACCCGGCCAAGAACACGATCGCCGGCGTCGCCACCCTGACGGTGGTCGCCGAACGCCAGCTCGGCGTGTTCACCCTCGATCTTGCCGGCCTCACCGTGTCGTCGGTGAAGGTGGACGGCGTCGCCGCCAAGTTCTCGCGCGACGCGGACAAGCTGAAGGTCGCCTCGCCCTTCCCGGTGCGCAAGGGCAACACAGCCCGCGTCGAGGTGCGCTACGGTGGCACGCCGACGCCGATCCAGGATCCGACCGCGCCGGGCGACCCGGACTACGTGCTCGGCTGGATGCACTACAAGTCGGCGCCCTACGCCCTCAGCGAGCCGGTCGGCGCGTCGACCTTCTACCCAGCCAACGACGAGCCGACCGACCGCGCCGCCTTCCGCTTCCGCATCACCGTGGACGAGCCGTTCACCGCGGTCGCCAACGGCGACCTCGTCGACGTGATCGACCGCGGCGCGCGCCGCACCTTCGTCTGGTCGATGCCGCAGCCGATGACGACGTGGCTCGCCACCGTGCACGTCAACAAGTTCAAGCTTTCGACCGCGATGGCCGGCCGCCGGCCGGTGCGGGTCTACGCGACCGCCGCCACCAAGCCCGCCGACGTCAAGGGCTACCTGAAGGCGGCCGCGATGATCACGTGGTTGGAGCCGCTGGTCGGGCCCTATCCCTACGCCTCCTACGGCTCGGTGACCGTCGACGACCCGGCGCTCTACTACGCGCTCGAGACCCAGGCGATGTCGACCTTCCCGACCGGCGCGGCCGACGAGTCGATCGTCGTGCACGAGCTGGCGCACCAGTGGTTCGGCGATTCGGTTTCGGTGCAGGAATGGCGGGACCTCTGGCTCGCCGAGGGCTTCGCCACCTACATCGAGACGCTGTGGCCGAACCGGAACGATCCCGCCGCGTTCGACGCGGCCATGGCCGGCCTCTACGACTACGCCAAGCAGAAGGCGCTCGGCCCGGCTGTGGTGGACGGCCCGGAGGAGATCTTCTCCAACCGCACCTACGTGCGCGGCGGCCTGACGCTCTACGCGCTCCGCCAGAAGGTCGGCGACAAGGTGTTCTTCCAGATCCTGAAGAGCTGGGCGTCCTGGTTCCGCGGCCAGGCGGTCGACACCCAGGACTTCATCGACACCGCCGTGCTCGTCAGCGGCGACCAGTCGGTGCGTCCGCTGCTCGACGCCTGGCTCTACCAGAAGCCGCTGCCGGACTTCCCGGCCGCGGCCTCCGGCGCCGCGCCGGTTGCGGCGAACGCCGCGGCGGTCGCCAACCTCGTCGGCCTGCGCTGCGGCCTCGGCCGTGCCCATGGGAGCCCGGCGGCGTCCTGCGGGAACTGAGCCGGCTCGACGACGAAGGCCCGGCGGTCCCCGTGTCCGCCGGGCGGGCCGGCCGGAGGTTTACACCGCGAGGTCCCGACCCTATGTTCCGCCCGCCGCGTCGGACGTCCGCCGCGGCGGGTGGCGGGGCCCGACGACCCCGGCCGGCCCGAACGTCACCTCAGCGACAAGGATCTCTCCCATGAGAGCCGAGACCGAGGCCATCGTCGACGAGATCAGGCAGGGTATGGCCCTGCTGAGGAGGCATCTTTGACTGGGATGCCTCCCAGCAGCGCATGGCCGAGCTGAACGGCTTCGTCGAGGATCCCACCCTCTGGAACGACCCGGAGCGCGCGCAGAAGATCATGCGCGAGCGCACCGATCTGGAATCGCGCATCAACGGCTACCTGAAGCTCGAGCGCGAGCTCGGTGACAATCTGGAGCTGATCGAGCTCGGCGAGATGGAAGGCGACGATACCGTCGTGACCGACGCCGAGGCGATGCTGCGCGAGCTTTCCAAGGAGGTCGTCCACCAGCAGACGGAGTCGATGCTCTCCGGCGAGGCCGACGGCAACGACGCCTACGTCGAGATCAACTCGGGCGCCGGCGGCACCGAGAGTCAGGACTGGGCGAACATCCTCTTGCGCATGTACACCCGCTGGGCGCAGCGCCGCGGCTACAAGGTCGAGGTGCTCGAGATGCACGACGGCGAAGAGGCCGGCATCAAGAGCGCGACCATCCAGATCAAGGGCCACAACGCCTACGGCTGGCTGAAGACCGAGTCGGGCGTGCACCGCCTCGTGCGCATCTCTCCCTTCGACAGCCAGGCCCGCCGGCACACCTCGTTCGCCTCGGTCTGGGTCTACCCGGTGGTCGATGACAAGATCGCCATCGAAGTCAACGAGGCCGACGTGCGCATCGACACCTACCGGTCGTCGGGCGCGGGCGGCCAGCACGTCAACACCACCGATTCGGCCGTGCGCATCACCCATCTGCCGACCGGCATCGCGGTGGCGTGCCAGAACGAGCGCTCGCAGCACAAGAACCGCGCCACGGCGTGGCAGATGCTGAAAGCCCGCCTCTACGAGGTCGAGCTGAAGAAGCGCGAGGAGAAGGCGATGGCCGACGCCGCCGGCAAGACCGACATCGGCTGGGGCCACCAGATCCGCTCCTACGTCCTGCAGCCCTACCAGCTGGTCAAGGACCTCCGGACCGGCGTCGAGAGCACCGCGCCCGGCGACGTCCTCGACGGCGACCTCGACGGCTTCATGGAGGCGACCCTCGCTCAGCGCGCCTTCGGCAAGCAGCCGCTGGAGATCAAGGACGTCGACTGACGGTCGCGTTCGCGGGTCCGAGAAGCGTTCGGCCCTCCCGCAAGGGAGGGCCGTTTTGCATTTGGCGTGGCGGTGTCCTGCCGTTCGGCCCACCGATCCGGATGACGTGTCGAGACCGTCCCGCCCCTACCGCAGGATGGCGCGGATGCGGTCGCCGGCCGAGAGGTAGGTCTCGGGGTTGACGGCGATGCCATTGACGCGGGTCTCGTAGTGCAGGTGCGGGCCCGTCGAGCGGCCGGTCGAGCCGACCTCGCCGATCACGGTGCCGCGGCGGACCTCCTGGCCGACCTCGACGTCGATCTGCGACAGGTGGGCGTAGCGGGTGGAAAGGCCGCGGCCGTGGTCGATCTCGACCATGTTGCCGTAGCCGCCGGTCGGGCCGGCGTTGACCACCCGGCCGGGCGCCGTCGCCTCGACGGCCTTTCCGGAGGGCGAGCGGAAGTCGATGCCGGCGTGGAAGGCGACCGAGCCGAGGAACGGATCGGTGCGCGAGCCGAAGTTCGAGGTGCGGTCGGCGCCCTCGATCGGCACCACCAGCGGCAGCCGTGCCACCGCCCCGCGGACCTTGCCGAGGGTGTCGAAGGCCTGGGAGGCGTCGGCCATGGCGGACGCCAGCGCCTCGGCGCTGCCGAGCGGCACGAAGGGCCCGCCGACGGCGTCGAGGGCGTCGGAGGCGTCCGCCTTTGTCGGCGCGGCGACCGCGAGCGTGACGCCGAGGCGGCCGACGACGCGGATGACCTCGTCGGCGCGCGCCTCGGCGGCGGCGGCGATGGTGCGGACCGTGCGGGCCTGCGCGGCGTCGAGGGCGGCGATCTCGGCACCGACGGCGGCGACGTCGACCTTGCCCTCCGAATCGGTCAGCGGCGCGGCGGAGCCGGTGACGATCGGATCGGCCTCGAGGCCACGGAAGGACGCGGCGGCCGATGCCTCGGCGCTCGGCGCGTAGCCGAGGGCGGCGGGGGCGGTCGAACCGGCGTCGGCGTGGTCGTCGTCACCGATCAGGCCGGAGGCGCGCGCCTTCTCGATCAGCTCGGACACCGCGCGCTGGCGGTCGCCGAGGCTGCGCTGGGCCGACAGCAGCCGCTCGACCTTCTCGTCGTAGGCGACCTGGTCGAGGATCTGCCGGCTGGCGATCTTGTCGATCTCGGCGCGCAGCGAGGCGATGCGGTCCTCGTAGGCCTGCTGGAGATCGGCGTTGCGGGCGAGCACCGTGTCGATCAGGTCGTCGCGGAAGACGAGATAGGCGGTGGCGCCGAGGAAGGCGACCGAGAGGGCGGCCCCGAGGGTCGCCACCGTCGCCGCCACCCACGGCCGGACCGTGAAGGTCCGCGTGGCGTCACCGCTGATGAGGACGATGCGGCGGACCGGGGCACGCTTGCGATACCGGTCCTCATCCCTGGCTCTGGCCATGATCCGCGCGACGCTCCCGATCACCCTGAACAGTTCTTGGGCAATTAGGAACCGTTAGGGTTAACGAAGGTTTAGCCGCATCGCGAAGTCTACGCCGCCGTCAGCCGGAAATGCGGGCGAGCGGTTTGTAGAAGCCCGGGGTCAGGCCGGCCTCGGCGCGGGCGCGGTCGTTGAACGGTGGCTTCAGCGCCCCGCGGAAACAGGTGCGGACCAGGGCGTGGAAGGTCGGTTCCGGGGCGCGGCGCTCGCGGTCGCACAGGAATCGGAACCATTTCGAGCCGAAGGCGACGTGGCGCTTCTCGTCGCGGTAGATCACGTCGAGGATGGCGGCGGTGTCGTCGTCGCCGTTGCGGCGGAGGTTGTCGGCCATGCCCGGCGTGACGTCGAGGCCGCGCGCCTCCAGCACCAGGGGAATCACCGCGAGGCGGGCGGTGAGGTCGTGGCCGGTCGATTCGGCCGCCTGCCAGAGGCCGTCGTGGGCCGGCAGGTCGCCGTAGGCGGCGCCGAGTTCGCCGAGGCGGCGGTCGAGCAGGCGGAAGTGCTTGGCCTCCTCGAGCCCGACCTGGACCCAGTCGTCGAAGAAGGAGCGCGGCACCTCGGCGTCGACGAAGCGGCCGACGAGGTCCCAGGTGAGGTCGACCGCGTTGAGCTCGATGTGGGCGAGGGCGTGGACCAGCGCGAGCTTGCCGGCTCCGGCCCCGCCGCCGCGGGTGCGCCGGGGCATCTCGCTCGGCGGCACCAGGATCGGCCGCTCCGGGCGCCCCGGCCGCGCCGGCATCGGCCGGCCGGTCAGGGCGGTGCCGCGGGCGAGGCGGCGGGCGAACCAGTCGTGCGCGGTGCGGTAGGCGAGGGCGGTCTTGGCCTCGAGGTCGGCGGTGGCGACGATGGCGCGCGCCCGTTCGTAGAGCGTCGCGCCGTCGGCCTCCGTCGGGCCCGGGTCGTCCACCGCGGTCACCTCAGAGCGCCTTGGCGGCGGCGAGCACGGCCTCGGCGTGGCCCGGCACCTTCACCTTGTGCCATGCCTTGGCGACCTTGCCGTCGCGCCCGATCAGGAAGGTGGAGCGCTCGACGCCCATGTAGGCGCGGCCGTACATCGACTTCTCGACCCACACCCCGTAGGCCTCGATCGCCTTGCGCTCCTCGTCGGCGCCGAGGACGACCTTGAGCTCGTGCTTGGCGCGGAATTTCTCGTGGCTCTTGACCCCGTCGGGCGAGATGCCGATCACCACCGCCCCGATCGCGTCGAATTCGTCGGCCAGACAGGAGAAGCCGATGGCCTCCTTGGTGCAGCCCGAGGTGTCGTCCTTCGGGTAGAAATAGACCACCACCGGCCGTCCGGCGAAGGCCGAGAGTGCGACGGTGCCGCCACCGTCGGTCGGGAGCGTGAAGTCGGGGGCGACGCTGCCTTCCGTGATCATGGTGTCCTTCGTCTCCTCGGGTGCCCGGGTCGTTCCGGCCGACGTCGCTTGTCGCACCGGCCGGAGGATCTACGCAAGCGAGGCGCGGGCGGATCCACGGCGCGGTGATGGCGCGGCGGGACGGCGATTGGTAGACTCGCCCATGCCGGATTGCACGGGTGGTTGGACGAGGAACCGGCGAGGCTGGATGGATTCCGAACACGACGACCTCGCGACCGCGGCCACGCCGGTGTCGCCGCGCCCCCGCCGGCGCGGCCGTCGCCTCGCTTGGACCGTCGTCGCATTGCTGGCGCTCCTCGTGGTCGGCGCCGGCGTCCTTGTGGCGCGCCTGCTCTCCGGGCCGATCTGGACCTCCGTCGGCACCGGCCGCGTCTCGGCCGAGGTGGCGGCGCGGCTCGGCCCCGGCGCGACGGCGGCCGTCGGCGTCGTCGGGCTGTCCCTGGACGAGACCTTCGCGCCGGTCGTCCATCTGCGCGACATTCACGTCGGCGTGCCCGAGTCGGGCACCGTCTCGATCGACACCCTCGAGATCGCCACCGTCTGGGGCGCGCTGACCGGCGGCGAGATTCGGCTGACGTCGATCGAGGCCGACCACGTGCTCGCCGACGTCACCGGCGGCGGCGGGGGACCGCCGCCGAGCGTGCCCGGCATCCTCGCCGCCCTCGACGGCGTGCTGCAGCAGACCGGCGTCGCCCACGCCGAGATCGATTCGCTGACGCTGCGCCGCCCCGGCGCCGACGGCGCGCCCGACACCATCCTCGACGCCGTCGCGGTCGACGCCGACGCCGCCGACGAGAGCGCGGTCACCGCCACGCTCGCCGGTGGCGGCGCCCGCGGCTCCTGGGCGATCACCGCCTCGATCGGCCCCGGCGACGACCGGGTGGCGCGGCGGATGACGCTGCGCACCCGCGGCCTCGACATCGCCGACGTCCAGGGCATGGCCGGCGACGACGCCCCCGCCTTCGGCGGCCCGGTGTCGCTGACCGGCACGGTCGGCATCGCCGCCGACGGCGCCGTGCTGGAGGCGCGCGGCGAGGTGGTGTTCGGGCCGGTCGAGCCCGCCGACGGCGGCGAGGCGCTGCTGCCGAACCAGAGCCGCGTCGGCATCACCTATGACGCCGACACCGGCACCATCGAGGTGGCGCCGTCGACCGTGCGCCTCGAGACCGCCCACGCCCTCGTCGGCGGCACCGTGCGGCCTCCGACCGCCGCCGACCGGCGTTGGACCTTCCGCCTCGCCGCGCGCGCCAGCGAGGACGACGGCACCAGCGCCGACGCCGTCACCGCCGGCAGCTACGATCCCGGCCAGCACCTGCTCTCGATCGACGAGTTCTCCGTCACCGGCGAAGGCACCCGCTTCGCCGCGGCGATGCGGCTGTCGCAGAGCGCGGGCGGCCTCGCCGGTGCCGTCTCCGGCGCCTTCGCCGAGATGCCGGTGGCGACGCTGAAGTCGATCTGGCCGCCGATGGTCGCCAAGGACGCGCGGCGCTGGGTGGTCGAGAACGTGGTCGCCGGCACGATTTCCGACGCCGCGGTCGACGTCACCGTCACGGCGGACGCGCTCTCGGCGACCGCGCGCACCGACGCGCGCGCCACCCTGGACTTCCGCTTCTCCGGCCTCGCCTTCCGCTCCTTCGACGACGGCCCCTTCATCCGCGACGCCGTCGGTACCGGCCGCTACGCCGACGACCGCTTCGAGATCGCGCTCGCCAGCGGCGTCGTCGACCTCGAGAACGGCCGGACGATGGCGATCGGTCCGGCCACCTTCACGGTGCCACTCGTTTCCAAGGACCCGCCCGACGGCGCCGTGCGCGTCCATCTCGAGGGCGACGGCCCGGCGACGCTGGCGCTGTGGAAACGGCTGCCGCTCGGCGACGGCGCCGCGCTCGACCTCGCCCCGGAGGACGTCGCCGGCCGGGCGGTCGCCGACGTCGACCTGACGCTGCCGCTGGTGCGGGACCTGCGCGCCGACCAGGTCACCTACCAGGGCCGGATCGCGCTCTCCGATGTCGATCTCGCCAAACCGATCGAGGGCCGGGCGCTCCGCGACGGCCAGCTGACCGTCGACGTCGGCGGCGGCGTCGCGCGGATCCATGGCAAGGCCATGGTCGACGGCGTTTCCGCCGACATCGACCTCTCCGAACCGCTCGACGCCGGCAAGCCCGGCTCCTCGGTGGTCCGGATGACGCTCGACGCCGCGGCGCGGCGCAAGCTCGGCCTGCCGTTCCCGGAGATGGTGTCGGGGGTGGTCGACGTCGCCGTCGAGACCGTGCCGTCGGATGGCGGCGCGCGCCGCCGCAAGATCTCGGTCGACCTCGCCAAGGCGGCGGTCGACCTGCCGGCCGTCGGCTTCGCCAAGCCGAAGGGCAAGCCGGGGACGCTGGTGTTCACGCTGGTGGAGGCGCGCGGCGGCACCGAGATCGACGACCTCGCGTTCCGCGCCGGGCCGGCCGCGGTCGAGGGCTCGATCCTGCTCGACGGCGACGGCGAGGTGCAGCGCGGCGTGCTCTCGACGCTGCGCTTCGCCGCCGGCGACGATCTCTCGATGAAACTCTCCCGCCGCGACGGCCGGCTCGTCGCCACCGTGGCCGGGCGTTCCCTCGACGGCCGCGCCCTGATCCGCCGCCAGCTGAAGGCCGGCGACGACGCCGGCGGCGACGAGGGCTCCGGCGGCGGGCCGGACCTCGACCTCGACGTCTCGATCGACGCCGTCACCGGCTTCGGCGACGAGCGGCTCTCGGGCGTCAACCTCTCCGCCCGCCTCGCCGGCGGCAGCGTCCGGGCGCTGTCGGTGACCGCCCAGACCGCCGGCGGCGGCGCCACCTCGGCGACGCTGACCCCGTTCGAGGCCGGCCGGCGCATCAGCGTCGAGGTCGGCGAGGTCGGCCGCGTGCTGCGGTTCCTCGACGTCTACGGCCGGGTCTTCGGCGGCCGCGCCACGGTCACCGGCTCGATCGACGACGCCGGCGTGCTGCGCGCCTCCCTCGACGGCTCGCGCTGGCGCATCGTCGAGGAACCGGCGCTGGCGCGGCTGTCGACGGCGGCGCAGGACGGCCCGACCGAAGGCTTGTCGACCGCCGACATCGGCCGCCTCCTCGCCGACATCACCTTCGCCGACGGTCGGCTCGGCATCGAGGACGGCGTCGTGCGTGCCGCCAGCGCCGGCCTGTCGCTGCAGGGCGACGTCGACTTCCGCCGCGACGTGCTCAGCCTCGGCGGCACCTACCTGCCGGCGAGCAGCCTCGACAGCCTGATCGGCAAGATCCCGCTCCTCGGCCAGACCGTCTTCGCCGGCGGCCGCGCCGGTCTCCTCGGCGTCTCCTTCCGCCTCACCGGCCCCCTCGACGACCCGAAACTCGGCGTCAACCCGCTGAGCGTGATCGCGCCGGGGATATTCAGGAAGCTGTTCGAGTTGAGGTGAAGGGGACGGTCGGCCGTCGGGCTTCGGCAGTAGGCAGTCGGGCTTCGGCAGTCGGCAGTAGGGCCTCGCGACGGTGATGCTCGGCGCGACACTCGCGTCCAGGCGCGCGATCGTTCTGCACACGCCCCTCGTCCGGCACGGAACCCCATCGCCCTCGGTTCCCGCCCGATTGGCACGGAAGCCCGCCGTTCTCTCTCCCCCCTCGAGGGGGAGAGTTGGAGAGAGGGGTGAGCGACACGTCCGCCGGTGCGGCGGTGGAGGCCGCGCACACCCCTCTCCCTGACCCTCCCCCACAAGGGGGGAGGGAACATGTCGAGGGGATGGACGGCGCAGTGCGAGTGCGGGATGCCTTCACTGCCGACTGCCGACTGCCGACTGCCGACTGCCGACTGCCGACTGCCGACTGCCGACTGCCGACTGCCGACTGCCGACTGCCGACTGCCGACTGCCGACTGCCGACTGCCGACTGCCGACTGCCGACTGCCGACTGCCGACTGCCGACTGCCGACTGCCGACTGCCGACTGCCGACTGCCGACTGCCGACTGCCGACTGCCGACCGCCGACCGCCGACTGCCGACTTCACACCGGCTGCAGTAGCCCGCGCGTCCGGCGATCGAGCGGCGGCCCCGTCGCGGAGCCGCCGGCCGAAGATCTGATCAGAACAGCTGACCGCGAATGGCCCCTTCGGGGAACTTCGTCGTGTGCAGGTTGACGTAGTACCGCTGCGGGTGCTCGAAGATCTCCTTCACGAGATTGCTGTCGACCACCGCGAGGCAACCCGACGCTGCCCCGGGATTGCCCGCGGTCGGCGGCGTCAGGGCGATCGCCACGTCGCCGTTGGCGCCGGCGATGCCCTTGTGGATGTGGAGCTCGGTCGGCGTGTCGAGGCCGAAGACCGTCACGCCCCAGCAGATCGTATTGTTGTTCACCTTGGTCAGGGTCGCCGTGCCGTGGCCCTTCACACTGCCGGCCAGCCCCACCTGATAGGCGCCGACCATGACCGCGAAGGCGTCGTCGGCAAGGGCCAGGGTCGGCGAAATCAGCAGCAGGACGGTCGCCGCCGCGGCGGCCTTCAATGTCGAAGTCATAGTGCCCCCCTCAAAATCAAATCCGGCCGAATGTGACGCGGACGGGCCGTAAACTTTGCGTAGTTTGCGGTGCCGTCAGGGAGGAATTACGGCGGAAAAGTGTCCGAGATGGAAAGTCGTTCTCGAATTCGTGGTAAGTATGCATGACGCAAGTCGAAGCGAGCCGAATTTGTGCTTGTTCTGTTTGGATTTCAACCCCGCGACTGGGCGCTTGCAAAGAAATTCAGCGTCGCGCCGTGCATCGCGCTCCAGACGGACGGAGTTCGCGCGTCACTGCGCCGTCGTGACCTTGCTTCTGACGGGGGGGGAAGCGGCCACGTGCCGGACGACGCGACGTTGGAAGTGTCGCGCACCCCGCTCCCCAACTCTCCCCACGAGGAGGAGGGGAGACGCCGAGGAGGTGGACAGCGTAACGCAGCGGAATACCTTCACTGCCGACTGCCGACTGCCGACTGCCGACTGCCGACTGCCGACTGCCGACTGCCGACTGCCGACTGCCGACTGCCGACTGCCGACCGCCCAAGCCCGACTGCCTTTCCCCCGTCACACCGGCTTCAGCAGCACGTGCTTCTTGCGGCCGAGCGAGAGCTTGATCGCGCCGACGTCCGAGAGGTCGGCGAGGCCGAGGACGCGCTTGGGGTCGGTCACGGTCTCGTCGTTGACCTTGAGGCCACCACCGTCGACCGAGCGGCGCGCTTCGCCGTTGGAGGCGGCGAGGCCGGCGCGGACGAAGGCGGCGAGGACGCCGAGGCCGGCCTCGAGCTCGGCGCGCGGGATCTCCACCGTGGGCAGGTCGGCGGCGAGGGCGCCTTCCTCGAAGGTGCGGCGCGCGGTCTCGGCCGCCGCGTCGGCGGCCTCGCGGCCGTGCAGCATGGCGGTGACCTCGGTGGCGAGCAGCTTCTTGGCCTCGTTGATCTCGGCACCGCCGAGGGCGGCGAGGCGGGCGACCTCGGTGAGCGGCAGCGTGGTGTAGAGCTTCAGGAAGCGTTCGACGTCGGCGTCCTCGGTGTTGCGCCAGAACTGCCAGAACTCGTAGGGGCTGGTCAGCTCGGCGTTGAGCCAGACCGCGCCTGCCGCGGTCTTGCCCATCTTGGCACCGGAGGCGGTGGTGAGCAGCGGCGAGGTCAGCGCGAACAGCTGGGGCGTGCCCATCTTGTGGCCGAGGTCGATGCCGTTGACGATGTTGCCCCACTGGTCGGAGCCGCCCATCTGCAGCACGCAGCCGGTGCGCCGGGCGAGCTCGACGAAGTCGTAGCCCTGCAGGATCATGTAGTTGAATTCGAGGAAGGACAGCGACTGCTCGCGGTCGAGCCGGAGCTTGACGCTTTCGAAGGACAGCATCCGGTTGACCGAGAAGTGGCGGCCCACGTCGCGCAGGAACTCGACGTAGTTGAGCTTCAACAGCCAGTCGGCGTTGTTGATCATCATGGCGTCGGTCGGGCCGTCGCCGTAGGCGAGGTAGCGGGCGAACACCCGGCGGATGCCGGCCATGTTCTCTTCGATCGCCTCGACCGTCAGCAGCTTGCGCGCCTCGTCCTTGAACGAGGGATCGCCGATCATGGTGGTGCCGCCGCCCATCAGCGAGATCGGCCGGTGGCCGGTCCGCTGCATCCAGTGCAGCATCATGATCTGGATCAGCGAGCCGACGTGAAGGCTGGTCGCCGTCGCGTCGAAGCCGATATAGGCCGTGATCGGACCCTTCACGCAGGCGGCGTCGAGACCCTCCGGGTCCGAGATCTGGTGAATGAACCCGCGCTCGTCGAGCGTGCGCAGGAAGTCCGACTTGAAGGCTCTCATGTCCCCGTTTCCTCGGTGTTTACCACGCCCCGCGCAGGCTCGCGCGGCGGAGCGGCGCTTCCTAGCAGGAAAGCGCCGCCTTGGCATCCCGTGACGGTACGGTTTCGCGGCGAGGGAGACGGACGATGACGGGTGCCGGTCCGGTCTGGGCGCTCGGCCTGATGAGCGGCACCTCGCTCGACGGGGTCGACGCCGCGCTGCTCGACACCGACGGCGAGACGATCGCCGGCATCGGCCCCACCCTGTTCAGACCTTACGGGGCTGACGAGCGCGCCGTGCTCCGCCGCGCCCTCGCCGACGCGCGCGGCCTCGACGACCGCCGCGCCCGTCCGGGCGCGCTGGCCGAGGCCGAGCGGATCGTCACCGACACCCACGCCGAGGCCGTGCGCGACCTCGTCGCCGCCGCGGCGGAGGCCGGGATCGCGCCACAGGTGGTCGGCTTCCACGGCCAGACCGTGTTCCACGCCCCGGCGCGGCGGCTGACCGTGCAGATCGGCGACGCCGGCCGGCTCGCGGCCGCCTGCGGTCTGCGGGTCGTCCACGACTTCCGCGCCGCCGACGTCGCGGCAGGCGGGCAGGGAGCGCCGCTGGTGCCGATCTTCCACCGGGCGCTCGCCGCCCGCGCCGGCCTGTCGCTGCCCGCCGCCGTGCTCAACGTCGGCGGTGTCGCCAACGTCACCCTGATCGGCGCCGACGGCAGGCTCGCCGCCTTCGACACCGGCCCCGGCAACGCCCTGATCGACGACGCCGTGCTCGCCGCCACCGGGCGGCCCTACGACGACGGCGGTGCGATCGCCGCGTCCGGCCGGGTCGACGGGACGGCGCTGGCGGCCCTCCTCGCCCATCCCTATTTCGCGGCGCCGCCGCCGAAGTCGCTCGACCGCGACGCCTTCGACGTCGGCCCGGTGGCCGCCCTCCCGTTCGCCGACAAGGTGGCGACGTTGACCGCCTTCACCGCGGCCGCGGTCGCGGCGGGCCTGCGGCTCGCCGGCGCGCCGGCCGCGACGGTGGTGGTGGTCGGCGGCGGGGCGCGCAACCGGAAGCTGCTCGCCATGCTCGCCGCCCGCACCGGCGCGACAGTGGTGCCGGCCGGCGACGCCGGCTTCGACGGCGACTTCGTCGAGGCCCAGGCCTTCGCGCACCTCGCGGTCCGCCGCCTCCGCGGCCTGCCGGCGACCTTCCCGGGAACGACGGGCGTGCCGGCCCCTACCGTCGGCGGCGACGTGGCGACGCCGGAGGGCGCTCACAGCCCGACGCCGAGCACCAGTCCATAGGCGGCGAGCGCGAGCAGGGAAAGCGAGAGCGCCGCCGCCGCGACGACGCGCACACCGGCCCGCGCCAGCATCCGGACGTCGACGCCGAGGCCGAGCGCGGCCATGGCGAGCACGGTCGCGGTGCGGGCGACGACGTCGATGGGAGCGATCGCGGCGTCCGGCACCAGTCCGGCGGCGCGGCAGGCCGCGGTGGCGGCGAAGCCGAGCACGAACCAGGGCAGCAGCGGCGGCCGCGACGCGGCGCCGGCCGAGGGCGCGCGGCCGGGGCGGACGAGCGAGAGCGCGAGGCAGACCGGCCCCAGCATGGCGACGCGCACCAGCTTCACCACCATGCCGATCTGCACCGCGATCGCTCCGAACGGCGCGGCCGCCGCCGCGACCTGCGGCACCGCGTAGACGGTGAGGCCGGCGAGGACGCCGAAGCCGGCGCGGTCGAGGCCGACGGCGAGGCCGGCCAGCGGTAGCAGCACCATCACCGCGATGCCGAGCGCGGCGGTGAAGGCGATCGAGACGGCGACGTCGTCGGCGTCGGCCGCGATCACCGGCGCCACCGCGGCGATCGCCGAGTTGCCGCAGATGGCGTTGCCGCAGGCGACCAGCAGGGCCATCCGGGCCGGCAGGCGCAGCAGCCGGCCGATCGCGAAGCCGGCGGCGATCGCCGCCACCACCAGCGCCGCGACGCCGGCGACCAGCGCGGGTCCCGCCGTCGCCAGGGCGGCCGGGTCGATGGCGGCGCCGAGCAGCGCGACCGCGACCTCGAGCAGACCTCGGCGGGCGAAGCCGACACCGGCTTGCCAGCGTGGGCCCGGAGCCCAGGCGGTCCGGACGACGGCGCCGCAGAGGATGGCGAGCACCAGCGCCTCGACCCAGGTGCGCCCGAACACGAGCCGCTGCCCGGTCTCGACGGCGACGGCCGCCGCGCCGACCGCGGCGCAGAGCGCGAGGCCGGGAGCGAAGTCGCGGAGGGCGGCGAGCGGACGACGGTGGACAAGGGCGGGAACGGGCATGGCGACCTCCGACGCTCGGACCCTAGGGGCGCCCGATCGATCTTTCCAACGCGACGTTCATGTGATTTCAATCGGAAGAATCGATCGATCGAGGCGCGCGGTGACGCTGGAGCAGCTCAGGATTTTCGTCGCCGTGGCCGAGCGGCAGCACGTCACCGCCGCGGCGCGGGCGCTGGCGATGACGCAGTCGGCGGCGTCGGCCGCGATCGCGGCGCTCGAGGAGCGCCACGACGTCCGGCTTTTCGACCGGGTCGGGCGGCGCATCGAACTGACCGACTCCGGCCGGCTGTTCCTCGACGAGGCCCGCGCCGTGCTGGCGCGCGCGGCGGCGGCCGAACGGGCGCTCGACGATCTCGGCAGCCTGCGTCGCGGGCGCCTCCGCCTCGTCGCCAGCCAGACCACGGCGGCCTACTGGCTGCCGCCGGTGCTCGCCGCCTTCCACGACCGCCATCCCGGCGTCGCCGTCGAGGTCGCGATCGGCAACACGCGGCGCGCGGCCGACCTCGTGCTCGCCGGCGAGGCGGACTTCGGCGTGGTCGAGGGCGTCGTCGACGATCCCGCGCTCGTCGTCCGCCCGCTCGGCCGCGACACGCTGGTGGTGGTGCAGGCGACGCCGCACCGGGGCGGACCGGTGGACGGGGCGTGGCTGCGGGCGGCGCGCTGGGTCACCCGCGAGCCCGGCTCCGGCACCCGCTCGGCCTTCGACGCCGCGCTCGGCCGGTTGGGCCTGGCACCGGACGATCTGACGGTGGCGCTGGTGCTGCCCTCCAACGAGGCGGTCCGCACCGCCGTCGAGGCCGGGGCGGGCGTCGCCGCGCTGTCGTCGCTGGTGGTGGGGCCGGCGCTCGCCGCCGGCACGCTGCACCGGTTGCCGCTCGATCTCGGTCCGCGGCCCTTCTTCGGCCTCGGCCACCGCGAGCGCTACCGCAGCCGCGCCTGCGACGCGCTGCTGGCGCTGATCGCCGAGCGGGAGGGTGGGGGCTGAAAACGCGAAAGGCCGGGCGGAGGCCCGGCCTTTCGGAGCGGTGTCGTCACGACGACGCGAGCGTCACTCGGCGTCGGCCATCGCCAGACGGCGGTCGAGATAGCCGCCGCAGGTGTCGATCAGCTCGTCCACCTTCTGGTCGAAGAAGTGGTTGGCGCCCTCGATCACCTTCTGGTCGATGACGATGCCCTTCTGGGTCTTCAGCTTGTCGACCAGCGCCTGGACGTCCTTGGTCGGGACGACCTTGTCGACGTCGCCGTGGACGATCAGGCCCGACGACGGGCAGGGGGCGAGGAAGGAGAAGTCGTGCAGGTTGGCCGGCGGCGCGATCGAGATGAAACCCTCGATCTCCGGGCGGCGCATCAGGAGCTGCATGCCGATCCAGGCGCCGAAGGAGAAGCCGGCGACCCAGCAGGACCGCGCGTCCGGGTGAATGGTCTGCACCCAGTCGAGCGCCGAGGCGGCGTCGGAGAGCTCGCCGGCGCCGTGGTCGAACTGGCCCTGGCTGCGCCCGACGCCGCGGAAATTGAACCGCAGGACCGCGAAGCCGCGCTCCTTGAACATGTAGAACAACCGGTAGATCACCTGGTTGTTCATCGTGCCGCCGAACTGCGGGTGCGGATGCAGGATCATCGCGATCGGCGCGTTGCGGCCCTTGGCGGGCTGGAAGCGCCCCTCGATGCGGCCGGCAGGGCCGTTGAAGATCACCTCGGGCATCGGACCTCTTCGTTTTCCGGGCGTTGATCGGGGGACGGCGGCATACGGTGTAATGCTTAGCCGCCCTTGACGGAGCACCGCCCGAGCCGGTAGTTTGTTTAGAACAATTCGAAACTGAACCCGTCGGGAACGGGTTCGCCGCTCGCGTCTGCACTGGCCTGCCGCCGGGTCCGCCGTCAAGGAAAATCGGTGGTCCGCGGGCTCGCCCGGGCCGGCATCCGGGCTAAGATGTGGGGTGCGCCGCGCCGATGTCGAGGCCGGCGCCCGTCGCTGCCACCCGCGGAACGGAGCCGATGGCCGAGGAACGCCTCTACATGGACTGGAACGCCGGCGCACCCGCGCGGCCGTCCGTGCGCGCCCTCGTCGCCGACCTCCTGACGCGGACCGGCAACCCGTCGTCCGTCCACGCCGAGGGTAGGGCCGCCCGGGCCGCCGTCGAGGCGGCGCGGCGCGAGATCGCGGCGCTGGTCGGCGCGGAGGCCAAGGGCGTAACCTTCACCTCCGGCGGCACCGAGGCGTCGGTCACCGTGCTCGCGCCGGACTGGACCCTGTTCGGCCGGCCGCACCGCTTCGACCGCCTGCTGGTCTCCGCCGTCGAGCATCCCTCCGTCGCCCGCGGCGGCCGCTTCCCGGCCGATCGGGTCGAGACGGTGCCCGTGGACGGCGACGGCGTCGTCGACCTCGGCGCGCTCGACCGCCGGCTCGGCGAGATCGCGGCCGCGGGCGAGCGGGCGATCGTCTCGGTGATGCTCGCCAACAACGAGACCGGCGCCGTCCAGCCCGTCGCCGAGGTCGCCCGCGTCGGCCGCGCCCACGGCGCGCTGGTCCACGCGGACGCGGTGCAGGCCGCCGGCCGGATGGCCGTCGACCTAGCGGGCCTCGGCGTCGACGTACTGACGCTGTCGGCCCACAAGATCGGCGGCATCCAGGGTGCGGGCGCGATCGTGCGCGGGGCGCACGGCTTCGCCTTCCCGCCGCTGCTGACCGGCGGCGGACAGGAAGGCTTCGCGCGCGCCGGCACCGAGAGCGTCGCCGCGATCGCCGCCTTCGGGCTCGCCGCCCGCGAGGCGCTCGCCGAGATCGCGGAGATGCCCGCCGTCGCCGCCCGCCGGGACCGCATCGAGGCGGCGATCCGGGCGGCGGCGCCGTCGGCGGCGATCTTCGCGGCGGGAGCGGCGCGGCTCCCGAACACCACGGCCTTCGCGATTCCCGGCCTTCCCGCCGAGACCGCGCTGATCGCCTTCGACCTTGCCGGCATCGCGCTCTCCGCCGGCTCGGCCTGTTCGTCCGGCAAGGTGCGCCCGAGCGGCGTGCTGACGGCGATGGGCGTGCCGGAGGCCCTCGCCAAGGGCGGCCTGCGCGTCTCGATCGGCCCGACGACCGACGACGCCGACGTCGACCGTTTCGCCGCGACATTCGCCCGGATCAACGCCGACATGACCAAAAGGCACGGGACGAAGGTCGCCTGAGTACCTATATGAACGTCTCAATTCCCACGGTCCTTGAAACCGCGCGGATGGAGTGGAAGATGCCTGCAGTCCAGGAAACCATCGAACAGGTGTCGGCGCTCGACGTCGACAAGTACAAGTACGGGTTCACCACGGAGATCGAGTCCGATCTCGCGCCCAAGGGCCTCGACGAGGGCACCGTCCGCTTCATCTCGGCCAAGAAGGGCGAGCCGGAGTGGCTGACCGAATGGCGCCTCGAGGCGTTCCGCCGCTGGCAGACGATGACCGAGCCGACCTGGGCGCGCGTCGACCATCCGCCGATCGACTTCCAGGACCTGCACTATTACGCCGCGCCGAAGAAGACCGCCGGGCCGAAGAGCCTCGACGAGGTCGACCCCGAGCTGCTGCGCACCTACGAGAAGCTCGGCATCCCGCTGCGCGAGCAGGAGCTCCTCGCCGGCGTCGAGCGGCCGCGCGTCGCGGTCGACGCGGTGTTCGACAGCGTCTCGGTCGTGACGACCTTCAAGGCGGAACTCGCCAAGCACGGCGTCATCTTCTGCTCGCTGTCGGAGGCGGTGCGCGAGCATCCCGAGCTGGTGCGCAAGTACCTCGGCACGGTGGTGCCCGTCACCGACAACTTCTACGCGACGCTGAACAGCGCCGTGTTCTCCGACGGCTCGTTCGTCTACGTGCCGAAGGGCGTGCGCTGCCCGATGGAGCTGTCGACCTACTTCCGCATCAACGAGAAGAAGACCGGCCAGTTCGAGCGTACCCTGATCATCGCGGACGAGGGCGCCTACGTCTCCTATCTCGAGGGCTGCACCGCCCCGAGCCGCGACGAGAACCAGCTGCACGCCGCCGTCGTTGAGTTGGTCGCGCTCGACGACGCCGAGATCAAGTACTCGACCGTCCAGAACTGGTACCCCGGCGACGCCGAGGGCAAGGGCGGCGTCTACAACTTCGTGACCAAGCGCGGCGACTGCCGCGGCCGCAACTCGAAGATCTCGTGGACGCAGGTCGAGACCGGCTCGGCGATCACCTGGAAGTACCCGAGCTGCATCCTGCGGGGCGACAATTCGCGCGGCGAGTTCTACTCGATCGCGATCTCGAACGGCCGCCAGCAGGTCGACAGCGGCACCAAGATGATCCACCTCGGCAAGAACACCACGTCGAAGATCATCTCCAAGGGCATCTCGGCGGGCCGGTCGAGCAACACCTACCGCGGCCTCGTCCAGGTCGGGCGCAAGGCCTCGGGAGCGCGCAACTTCACCAACTGCGACTCGCTTCTGATCGGCAACAAGTGCGGCGCGCACACGGTGCCCTACATCGAGAGCAAGAACGCCTCGGCGGTGGTGGAGCACGAGGCGACCACCTCGAAGATCTCCGACGACCAGCTGTTCTACTGCCTCCAGCGCGGCCTGCCGCCGGAGGAGGCGATCGCCCTGATCGTCAACGGCTTCGTCAAGGAGGTGCTCCAGCAGTTGCCGATGGAGTTCATGGTGGAGAGCCAGAAGCTCATCGGCATCAGCCTGGAAGGTTCGGTGGGGTGATGCGATGGAAGCGGCCCCCGCGACCGACCACGTCAACCACGGGATCTACGGCTCGGAGGAGGAGGCGCTCCAGGGCCTGATCGATCATCTGGTGGCGGCGGCGGATCCGGAAGCCATCTGGCTGTTCGGAAGCAGAGCGCAACGCAATCACCGCCCGGACAGCGACTTCGACCTTCTCGTCGTCGCCAAGCCGGGCGCGCCCTGGGGCAGCGACGACTACGAATTCATCTACAGGGCGACGAGCGGGACGCGCATCGGATGCGACGTCGTGCCCGTCGGCCACGATGACTTCGAAGAGGCGGCGACACTTCACACGACGTTGGTCTCGATCGTCGTGGACGAGGGTCGGAAGATCTACGAGGCGCGCTCGTGACCGCCGACTCCCTTCGTCTGAAGCGCATCAGGTCGTTCGTGACCCTGGCCGGGCGGGAACTCAGGGCCGCCGAACTCCTGGCCGCGGAGTTGCCCGCCGAGGCGACGTTTCAGGCGCAGCAGTCGGTCGAGAAGCTGCTTCGTGCCGTCATCGAAGCCGAGGACAAGAGAGCCGGCACCACGCACGACATTCGTCAACTCGCCGATCTGATCGGCTCCCAGCACGCACTTCGTCAATCCTTCCTGGCGCTCGAAGATCTGAGTTCCGCGGCGACCCGCTACCGATACCCGTCGGGCTCGGGCGGTCTCGCGGCCCCTCCGACTTCCGACGAACTCCGGACCACGCTGGCCGCGATCAGGTCGCTCACGATCGACGTGATCCGCTTCCTCGAAACGCGCCAGCTCATCTCGAAAGGCTGAACCATGCTCGAAATCCGTAACCTGCACGCCCGCATCGGCGACCGCGAGATCCTGCGCGGCATCGACCTCACCGTGAAGCCCGGCGAGGTGCACGCCATCATGGGGCCGAACGGCTCCGGCAAGTCGACGCTGTCCTACATCCTCGCCGGCAAGGACGACTACGAGGTCACCGAGGGCGACATCCTGCTCGACGGCGAGTCGATCCTCGAGATGGAGCCGAACGAGCGCGCCACCGCCGGCCTGTTCCTCGCCTTCCAGTATCCGATCGAGATCCCCGGTGTCGCCTCGATGACCTTCCTGCGCGCGGCCCTCAACGCCAAGCGCAAGGCCAACGGCGAGGCCGAGATCTCGACGCCGGACTTCATGCGCGTGGTCAAGGAGGCCGCCGGCCGGCTGAACATCTCGTCCGAGATGCTGAAGCGCCCGGTCAACGTCGGCTTCTCCGGCGGCGAGAAGAAGCGCAACGAGGCGCTGCAGATGGCGCTGCTCCAGCCGAAGATCGCCATCCTCGACGAGACCGATTCCGGCCTCGACATCGACGCGCTCAAGGTGGTGGCCGAGGCCGTCAACGCGCTCCGCTCGCCCGACCGTGCCTTCGTGGTGATCACCCACTACCAGCGCCTGCTCGACCACATCGTGCCGGACATCGTGCACGTGCTCTCGGCCGGCCGCATCGTGCGCACCGGCGGCCCGGAACTCGCCCACGAGCTCGAGAAGAACGGCTACGCGGCCTATGTCCAGGACGCGGCGTGAGGACATGAGCGACATGGTCAGCCCCACCCCCCTGCGCACCCCGGCCGAGGACGCGCTCCTGAAGCGCTTCCCCGCCGAGAAGGACGCGCTGCCCGGCGCTCCGGCGATCGCCGCCGCCCGCGAGGCCGCGTGGGCCGGCTTCGCCGCCGCCGGCCTGCCGCACCGCCGCGTCGAGGACTGGAAGTACACGGACCTGCGCGCCAACCTGCGCTCGATCGCCCCGGCCGCCGGCCCGGCCGACCTCGGCCGCGTCCGCGCGCTCGCGGAGGCGGTGCCGGGCGACGGCGCCCGCCGGATCGTGGTCGCCAACGGGCGCGTGGTCGCCGAGCTCTCCGATCTCGCCGACCTGCCGGCCGGCGTCACGGTCTCCCCGCTCGCCGACGCGCTCGCCGCCGGCGACGGTGCCGTGCTCGACCTGCTGCCCGAGGCGGCCGACAACGCCGCCGTCCGCCTCAACACCGCCTTCGCCACCGACGGCGTGGTGATCCGCGTCGCGGACGGCGTGGTGCTCGACCGCCCGTTCGAGATCGCGCACGTGGTCGCCGGCGCGGCCGCCGTCGCCACCGCGGTGCGCAACGTGGTCGTGGTCGGCGCCGGCGCGAAGGCGACGGTGATCGAGACGGTGGAGGCGACCGCCGCCGCCGCGCACCAGACCAACGTGGTGACGGCGCTCGTCGTCGGCGACGACGCCCACGTCGACCACATCCGCCTGCAGATCGAGCCGGTGGAGGCGCTGAGCCTCACCACCGTGTCGGCGACGATCGGCGCGCGGGCGACGCTGCACACGTTCAACGCCGCGCTCGGCGGCGCCGTGGCGCGCGCGCAGGTCTACGCCCGCTTCGCCGGCAAGGGCGCCACCGGCGGCTTCCGCGGCATCACCATGCTGTCCGGCCGCCGCCACGGCGACACCACGCTCGTCGTCACCCACGACGCCGAGGCCTGCGAGAGCCGCGAGCTCTACAAGGCGGTGATCGACGACGAGGCGCGCTCGGTGTTCCAGGGCCGCATCAACGTGCCGGCGCACGCCCAGAAGACCGACGCCCGGATGATGACCGCCTCGCTGCTCCTCTCCGAGGGCGCCGAGGCGAACGCCAAGCCCGAGCTCGAGATCTTCGCGGACGACGTCCAGTGCGGCCACGGCGCCACCTGCGGCGCGCTCGACGACGACCTGCTCTTCTACCTCCTCGCCCGCGGCATCCCGCGCGTCGAGGCGGAGAAGATGCTGATCCTCGCCTTCCTCGGCGAGGCGATCGACGAGATCGAGAACGAGGCCGTCCACGACGCCCTGATCCACCGGGTCGAGGCGTGGCTGGAACGGCGCACGCAGGGCGCCTGAACGTCGAGCTCTTTCCGGTCGGGGCACGGAGCCCCGACCGCCCCGCGGTCGACCCTCCCCACGAGGGGCCGGGTCGGAGACCGCCCGACCGTCCGGGATCAACGATGAACGGCGAGACCCCCCATTCCTACGACGTCGAAGCCGTCCGGCGCGACTTTCCGATCCTGTCGCGGACGGTCTACGGCAAGCCGCTGGTCTATCTCGACAACGGCGCCTCGGCACAGAAGCCGCGGGCGGTGATCGAGCGGATCACCCGGGCCTACGAGGAGGAATACGCCAACGTCCACCGCGGGCTCCACTTCCTCTCGAACGCGGCGACGGAAGCCTATGAGGAAGCGCGCGAAATCGTCCGGCGCTTCATCAACGCACCGTCGGTCGACGAGGTGATCTTCACCCGCTCGTCGACCGAGGCGATCAACCTCGTGGCAGCGTCCTGGGGCGGGGCGAACCTCGAGGAGGGCGACGAGGTGGTGCTCTCGATCCTCGAGCACCATTCCAACATCGTGCCGTGGAACTTCCACCGCGAGAAGAAGGGCGTGGTGATCAAGTGGGCGCCGATCCTCGAGGACGGCACCTTCGACCTCGAGGCCTTCGAGGCGCTGATCGGCCCGCGCACCAAGCTGGTCGCCATCACCCACATGTCGAACGTCACCGGCACGATCGTGCCGATCGCCGACGTGGTGCGGATCGCCCATTCGCGCGGCGTCAAGGTGATGGTGGACGGCAGCCAGGGCGCCGTGCACCTGCCGGTCGACGTCCGGGCGCTCGGCTGCGACTTCTACGTCTTCACCGGCCACAAGGTCTACGGCCCCACCGGCATCGGCGTGTTGTGGGCGCGGCGCGAACTGCTCGAGGCGATGCCGCCGTGGCAGGGCGGCGGCGAGATGATCCTCGAGGTCACCGAGGACTTCGTGACCTACAACGAGCCGCCGCACCGCTTCGAGGCGGGCACGCCGCCGATCGTGCAGGCGATCGGGCTCGGCGCGGCGCTCGCCTACATGGAGAGCCTCGGCCGCGAGGCCATCCTCGCCCACGAGGAGGACCTGCGCGACTACGCCATGGCCCGGCTTTCGGAGATGAACTCCATCCGCATCTTCGGCACCACGCGGGAGAAGGGCGCCATCGTCGCCTTCGAGATGAAGGGCGCGCACGCTCACGATGTCGCGACCATCATCGACCGCTCTGGCGTCGCGGTGCGCGCGGGCACACATTGTGCGATGCCGTTGCTGTCGCGCTTCGGCGTGACGTCCACCTGCCGCGCGTCCTTCGCGCTCTACAACACGAGGGCCGAGGTCGACGCGCTGGTGGCGGCGCTGCGCAAGGCCGAGACCATGTTCCGATGAGGTCCGACATGAACGAGCAGGCGACGACGGCGGAGACGACGCCGAACGCCGCGGCGGTGGCCGGATCGGCCATCCCCGCGGACGAACTGGCCCGCGTCACCGACGACATCATCCAGGCCCTGAAGACGGTCTACGACCCGGAGATCCCGGCCGACATCTACGAACTCGGCCTCGTCTACAAGATCGACATCGACGACGACCGCTTCGTCTCGATCGACATGACGCTGACCGCCCCTGGCTGCCCGGTCGCCGGCGAGATGCCGGGCTGGGTCGAGAACGCCGTCGGCGCCGTCGCCGGCATCACCGGCGTCAAGGTCTCGATGGTGTTCGATCCGCCGTGGACGCCGGACCGGATGAGCGAAGAAGCGCAGGTGGCGTTGAATTGGTATTGATGTGACGGCAGTCGGCAGTCGGGCTTCGGCAGTCGGTTGCCCCAGCGGACGGCGCGGCTGCAACCGCGTCCGACTGCCGAAGCCCGAAGCCCGACTGCCGCACCCTCCAGGAGTTCCCCACATGGCCATTGCCAGACGCAAGCTCACCGTGATGTCCGTCACCGAGGCGGCGGCGGAGCGGGTGCGCGAGATCATCGAGAACGCCGACGAACCCGTGGCGGGCGTCCGGGTCGGCGTCAAGAACGGCGGCTGCGCCGGGATGAGCTACACCATGGACCTCGCCCGCGAGGCGCCTGCGGGCGACGAGCGGATCGACGAGCACGGCGTCACCGTGTTCGTGGAGCCCAAGGCCGTGCTGTTCCTGCTCGGCACCGAGATGGACTTCGAGCGCACCACGCTGAAGACCGGCTTCGTCTTCCGCAATCCGAACCAGGTGAGTGCCTGCGGCTGCGGCGAGAGCGTGTCGCTGAAGCCGGCGGACCCCGAGGCGATCGGGGCCTGATACCGAGCCCGCGAGTTCCGACCCGTGGTCGGAGCACTGCGGGCGAGAAGCGCCCGACCCGGCGCCGGCCGAAAGGCCGAGACCGGTATGAGACGGGCGGGGCGGCGCGAGCGGCGGGCGGGCGCGAAATGCACCCGCATCCGATGGCCCCGGCGCCGTCATGGAACTGTCACGTGCGGGGGAATCCGCATAAGGTCGCGGCATCATGTCCGCTGCCGTCCTCCTCGCCGTCATCGTCGCCGCCGCGCTCCACGCCACCTGGAACGCCATCCTCAAGGCGGCCGCCGACAAGTCGTTCGGCTCGGTGCTGGTGGCGGCGACGGCGTCGGTGATCGCGGCCGTGCTGCTGCCGTTCCTGCCGCAGCCGGCGCCGGAGAGCTGGCCGTTCATCGCCGCTTCCTGCCTCTGCCAGACCGCCTATTTCACGCTGCTCGCCTTCGCCTACCGCCTCGGCGACATGAGCCAGACCTACCCGCTGATGCGCGGCACCGCGCCGCTGATCGTGGCGCTGGCGTCGGGACCGCTGGTCGGCGAGGCGCTGGCGCTCGGCGAATGGATCGGCCTCGCCACCATTTCCGCCGGGGTGATCGGCCTGTCGCTGATCGGGCGGATGAACGCCTCCGGCCGCGCCACCGTGTTCGCGCTCCTCAACGCGCTCGTCATCGCCGCCTATACCCTGATCGACGGCCTCGGCGTGCGCCGGTCCGGCGCGCCGATCGCCTACACGCTGTGGGTCGTGTTGATCCCGGCCTTTCCCTTGGTGGCCTGGGCGCTCTGGCGCCGTGGCGGCGCCTTCGTCGGCTATGCCCGCCGCAACCTCGGCCTCGGCTTCGTCGGCGGCTTCTCGACCATGACGTCCTACGGGCTGGCGCTGTGGGCGATGACCCACGCGCCGGTGGCCGTGGTGGCGGCGCTGCGCGAGACGTCGATCATCTTCGCCACCGCCATCTCCGCCTTCGTGCTCAAGGAACGGATCGGCGCCGGCAAGCTCGCCGTCACCGCGGCGATCGCCATGGGTGCCATCGTGTTGAGATTGGCGTGAAACCTTTCGACGTTAAGGTAAAAGCAAGCGTGCGATAGATAAAATCCGAATTGTTTTGTATCGAACGCTACCGATCACCCCAGTCACGGGAAGCGTCATGCGTTCATACGATCTGGTGGCCGCCGCCGCGGTGCTCGCCGGCGGCATTTCCGCCGCCCATGCCGACGTCGCGATCCCGCAGACGGCCGACCCGCTGCTCGCCAACCTCGCCATTCCCGCCGACGCCCCGCAGAAGGGGATGTGGTCGAAGGTGTCGGACTGGCCGCTGATCGGCCTGCACCTCGCGCTGATGCCGAGCGGCGTGGTGATGAGCTACGGCACCCCGCTCGGCAACGGCGTCCAGGACGGCCGCACCTTCGACATCTGGACGCCCGAGGCGGGCCTCGGCGCCGGATCGCACTACACTTTCCCGAACGCGCAGCAGGTCGACAGCTTCTGCAGCGCGGCGACCTATCTCACCACCGGCGCGATGCTGATCACCGGCGGCAACACGCCGGCGTCGGGCTATTCGGCGATGGCGAGCACCCGCTTCGACGCGGCGACGCTGTCGGCGACAAAGCTCGCCGCCGACCTCTCGGCGCCGCGCTGGTACGGCAGCATGATCACGCTCGCCGACGGCCGCGCCCTGGTGGTCGGTGGCGGCAAGCCCTACGAGGTCGGCGCCTACGGCGATCCCGCCGCCGCCGAGCGCGACGGCAAGGTCTCGACCACGCCCGAGGTCTACACCGAGGGCGCCGGCTGGAAGCGGCTCGACGGTGCCAAGAGCTCGGACGCCTTCGGCGCCACCAACAACAGGTGGTGGTATCCGCGCCTCTGGGTCGCGCCGGACGGCAAGGTGTTCGGCATCTCGAGCGACCGCACCTGGAAGCTCGATCCGGCCGGCAACGGCGCGATCTCGCAGGTGCAGACCTTCAAGTCCGGCCCGAGCGAGAGCACCCGGCCGAACATCGGTCCGACCTCGACCGCCGTGATGTACGCCCCCGGCAAGATCCTCCAGGTCGGCGGCAACGGCCTCGCCAACGGCTACGCCTCGTCGTCGTCGAAGGCGGCGACGGTGTTCGACATCAACGGCGCCCAGCCGGTCGTGACCGAGACCGCGCCGATGACCAACGCGCGCCAGTGGGCCAACGCCACCGTGCTGCCGAACGGCACCGTCGCGGTCACCGGCGGCACCCGCTATGCCGACACCGCCGGCGACAATGCCGTCTACGACACCGAAATCTGGTCGCCCGCGACCGGCCGCTGGACCCTCGGCGCCAAGTCGGCGGTCTACCGCGGCTACCACTCGGCGGTGATCCTGCTGCCGAACGGCGCGCTGCTCTCCACCGGCGGCGGCGTCCCCGGCCCGGTCAACAACTTCAACGCCGAAATCTACTATCCGCCCTACCTGTTCCGGGCGTCCGGCAACGGCGCAGTGCTGGCGACGCGGCCGACGATCACGGCGATGAGCGGGCTGTCGCTCGCCTATGGCGCGGCGTTCACCATCACCTCGCCCGAAGCCGCCAGCGTGACCTCCGGCGTGCTGATCGGCCTGTCGTCGACCACCCACAGCTTCAACAGCTCGCAGCGGCTGATCCCGCTGTCCGGCTCGCGCAACGGCACCGTGCTCACCACTCGGGCGCCGGCGTCGGCGGCGATCGCCCCGCCGGGCTACTACCTGCTCCACATCCTGAACGGTTCGGGCGTGCCGTCCCGCGGCGTGATCGTCTCGATCGGCCTCGCCAACCAGGCCAAGCCCGGCACCCCGGCGACCACCGTGCCGACCCTGCCGCTCGACGGCGCTTGGCGCTCGCTGGTGCCGACCAACTTCCCGACCTACCGCGTCCGCCACGCGGGCTATCTCGCCGGCATCTCGGCGATCGGCTCCACCTCGTCGGCGGTCGACAAGCTCGACTCCGCCTTCGCCATCCGCAAGGGCCTCGGCGACGCCGCCTGCTACTCCTTCGAGTCGCGCAACTTCCCGGGCTACTTCCTGCGTCACCAGAACTACCGTCTGCGCCTCGATCGCAATCCCGGTGCCGGTGACGCCGGCTATGCCGCCGACGCCACCTTCTGCGCCCGCCGCGGCATGACCGGCACGGACATCTCGCTCGAGGCGAAGAACTACCCGGGCTATTTCCTGCGCCACCGCAACTACGAGGTCTGGCTCGACCGCTTCGACGGCACCCCGGGCTTCAAGGCGGACTCGACCTTCTCGCTGGCGCCGGCCCTTTGAGGGCGGGATGACGACGGCCCCGGCGTCGCCGCCGGGGCCGGCTTTCCCGGCACGGCACGAAAAAAGGGACGTCCGGGCATCCGGGCGTCCCTTTTCGCATGGCGGGCGCGTCGACCGGGCCGGTCAGGCCACGGTGCCGTGGAGGTCGTAGGCGTCGGCGCGGTCGATCTTGACGGTGACGAACTCGCCGGCGCGGATCGGGCGGCGCGAGGTCAGGTGCACGGCGCCGTCGATCTCCGGGGCGTCCCACTGCGAGCGGCCCTTGGCGGCGGTGCCGGCGCTGTCGTCGACCAGAACCTGGATGCGCTTGCCGACGCGGCGCTGCAGCAGCTTGGCCGAGATCGCCTGCTGGTGCGCCATGAAGCGGTGCCAGCGGCGTTCCTTGACGTCGTCCGGCACCGCCGGAAGACCGAGGTCGTTGGCGGTGGCGCCGTCGACCGGCTCGTACTTGAAGCAGCCGACCCGTTCCAGCTTCGCCTCGGTCATGAAGGCGAGCAGTTCCTCGAAGTCCGCGTCGGTCTCGCCGGGGAAGCCGACGATGAAGGTCGAGCGGATCGCGAGGTCGGGACAGATCTCGCGCCACTTGCGGATCCGTTCCAGCGTCTTCTCCTGGTGCGCCGGCCGGCGCATCGCCTTCAGCACCGACGGCGCGGCGTGCTGGAACGGGATGTCGAGGTAGGGCAGGATCCGTCCGTCGGCCATCAGCGGGATGACGTCGTCGACGTGCGGGTAGGGGTAGACGTAGTGCATGCGCACCCACACCCCGAATTCGCCGAGCGCCTCGGACAGGTCGAGGAACTTGGCGCGGACCTCGCGGTCCTTCCACATGCCGGACTGGTACTTGAGGTCGACGCCGTAGGCCGAAGTGTCCTGGCTGATCACCAGGAGTTCCCGTACGCCGGCCTTTACCAGCCGCTCGGCCTCGCGCAGTACGTCGACCACCGGTCGCGAGACGAGGTCGCCGCGCAGCTTGGGGATGATGCAGAAGGTGCAGCGATTGTTGCAGCCCTCTGAAATCTTGAGATAGGCGTAGTGGCGCGGCGTCAGCTTGACGCCTTGCGGCGGCACGAGGTCGACGAAGGGGTCGTGCTTCGGCGGCACCGCCTCGTGCACGGCCGCCATCACGCTCTCGTAGGCCTGCGGCCCGGTGATGGCGAGCACGTTCGGGAAGCTCTCGCGGATCTGCTCGGGCTCGGCGCCCATGCAGCCGGTGACGATGACGCGGCCGTTCTCCTTCATCGCCGTGCCGATCGCCTGCAGGCTCTCGGCCTTGGCGCTGTCGAGGAAGCCGCAGGTGTTGATGATGACGACGTCGGCGCCGTCGTGCCGGCGGGCGATCTCGTAGCCCTCCGAGCGCAGGTGCGTCACGATCCGCTCGCTGTCGACCAGCGCCTTCGGGCAGCCGAGGCTGACGAAGGAGATCTTGGGGGAACGGGCATCGTCGCCGGTGGTCGCGGCGGGGGAGGTGTCGGTCATCGGCGCGGAGATCCGGGAAGCGCGGGCGCTCGCGCCCGCGGAGGTTCGTCGCGTGCAGATGCCGGGGAAATGCGCCGGGGTCAAGATCGGCGGGCGCAGGTCCGTCCCGCGGGCGCGACGTCGCACGCGGGGGCGATCGCTCGACACGGGGGCAGCGCCGCCATAGTTTCCCTGGCGATGCCGGTCGCGGTCAGCGGCCGACCGTCCCGTGCCCCGGTTGAACCATGATCGTCCGCCCCCTCGTCCTCCGCGATCCCATGGACGCCGTCCGTCGGCTGAAGGGGCTCGCGAACCTGACGTTCCTCGACAGCGCGATGTCGCATCCGACGCTCGGGCGGTTCTCCTTCGTGGCGGCGGATCCGTTCGGCAGCTTCGTGGTCGACGGTGGCCGGGTGACGTGGAACGGCGCGCCGGTCGACCTGCCGGGCGAGGCCGCCGAGCCGCTCGGCCGGCGGGCGCTGGCGGCGCTGAAGGCGCGGCTCGCGCTCTACCGCCAGCCGTCCGTGCCGGGCCTGCCGCCGTTCCAGGGCGGCGCGGCGGGCTATCTCGCCTACGACTTCGGCCGCCTGCTCGAACGTCTGCCCGAGCCCGCGGTCGCGCAAGGGGGCGTGCCGGCGCTGCAGCTCCACTTCTACGACGTCGTTCTGTCCTGGGACCACCGCGAGAACCGGGTGTGGCTGGTCTCGACCGGCTGGCCCGAGGCCGATCCGGTGCGGCGCGACCTTCGCGCCGCCCGCCGCGCCGACGAGGTCGAGGCGCTCCTGGCCGCGCCTCCCTCGGCGGACGAGGGAGCGGCCACGGCCGAACTCTCCTGGCGGTCCAACGTCACCCGCGCCGAATTCGAGGCGGCGGTGGCACGGACGCGCGAGTACATCCTCGCCGGCGACATCTTCCAGGCCAACATCGCCCAGCGTTTCGCGGCGACGCTGCCGGCGGGCTTCGATCCGCTCGCCTTCTACGCCGAACGTCTGCGCCGGGTGAACAAGGCGACCTTCGCGGCCTATCTCGACTACGGCGCCCTGAAGGTGGCCTCGTCCTCGCCGGAACGCTTCGCGCAGGTCTACGACGGCCGCGTCGAGACCCGGCCGATCAAGGGCACCATCCGCCGCTCCGCCCATCCGGCCGAGGACATGCACCTTTCGGCCGTGCTCGCCGCCTCCGAGAAGGACCGCGCCGAGAACGTCATGATCGTCGACCTGCTGCGCAACGACCTCTCCCGGGTCTGCCGGCCGCACACCGTGCACGTGCCGCAGCTGAACGGGCTCGAGAGCTACGCCACGGTGCACCACCTCGTCTCGGTGGTCTCGGGCGCGCTGAAGGACGGACTCGACGCCGTCGACCTGCTCGCCGCCGCCTTCCCGGGCGGCTCGATCACCGGGGCGCCGAAGATCCGCGCCATGGAGATCATCACCGAGCTCGAGCGCATCGAGCGTGGCGTCTACTGCGGCTCGATCGGCTATTTCGGCTTCGACGGCGCCGCCGACACCAACATCGCGATCCGCACCGTCTCCTTCGTCGGCGGCGAGGCGATCGTCTGGGCCGGCGGCGGCATGACGGCGCTCTCCAACCCGGCCGACGAATACGACGAGACCATCGTCAAGGCGCGCCGGGTGCTCGAGGCCTTCCGGCCGGAGGAGGGCGCGCGATGATCCTCGTGATCGACAACTACGACAGCTTCGTCGGCAACGTGGCGCGCTATTTCGAGGAGCTCGGCGAGCGCGCCGAGGTGGTGCGCAACGACGCCATCGGCGTCGACGAGATCGCGGCGCTGAACCCGCGCGCGCTGGTGATCTCGCCGGGACCCTGCACCCCGCGCGAGGCCGGCGTCTCCAACGCTGCGGTGGCGGCGCTGTCGGGCCGGATCCCGATCCTCGGCATCTGCCTCGGCCACCAGTGCATCGGCGACGTCTTCGGCGGCCGGGTCGTCCGCGCCCGCGAGCCGATGCACGGCCGCGCCTCGCTGGTGACCCACCGCGGCAGCGACGTCTTCGCCGGCCTGCCCAATCCCGTGCGCGTCGGCCGCTACCACTCGCTGATCGTCGAGATCGACGATCCCGACGGCCCGCTCGAGGTCACCGCCCGTTCCGAGAAGGGCGAGGTGATGGGCCTCGCCCACCGCGACCACCCGACCTACGGCGTCCAGTTCCACCCCGAGAGCATCCTGACCGAGGGCGGCCACGCCATGCTCGCCAACTTCCTGCACATCGCCGCGGCCTTCGCCGGCCGCGCCGGCGGGGAGGGCGGGCGGTGATCCTGGTCGACGGCGTCGCCTACGAGGGTACCGTCGCGCCCTTCGACCTTTCCGACCGCGGCTTCACCCTCGGCGACGGCCTGTTCGAGACCATGGCGGTGTTCGCCGGCCGGCCGTTCCGGCTCGACGCCCATCTCGACCGGCTCGCCGCCGGCCTCGCCGTGCTCGGCTTTTCGGTGCCGCGCGACCGGCTCGCCGCCGACGTCGCGACCGTCGCTGCCCGTGCGCCCGCTGCCGGCGGCGTGATCCGGCTGACGGTGACGCGCGGCGCCGGCGCGCGCGGCCTCGCCCCGCCGGCCGAGCCGAAGCCGACGGTGGTGGTCTCGCTCGCCCCGTTCAACCCGGCGCTGGTCGGCGAGCCGACCACCCTCGCCACCGTCGACGTCCGCCGCAACGCCGGCTCGCCGGTGTCGCGGCTGAAGGCGCTGCCCTATCTCGACAACGTGCTGGCCGCGCGGGAGGCGATCGGCCGCGGCGCCCGCGACGCGCTGATCCTCGACACCGCCGGCCGCGTCGCTTGCGCCTCGGTCGCCAACGTCTTCCGTCTCGCCGGCGACCGCGTGGAGACGCCGACCACCGACGCCGTGCTGCCCGGCATCACCCGGGCGCTGGTGCTGGAGATCGCGCCCTCGCTCGGGCTGGTGCCGGTCGAACGCGCGCTCACGCGCGACGATCTCGCCGGCGCCGACGCGGTGTTCCTGACCAACTCGGTGCGCCTCCTCCAGCCGGTGACGGAGCTCGACGGGATCCGCTTTCCTCGGGATGAGCGCCCCGCGGCGATCCTCGCCGCGCTGCGCGCCGCCGTCGTCGCGGAGTGCGGCGCGGGGCCGTGACGACTGGGCGACGGCCGGCGCGTCGCGGCGGTCGGCCGTGCTGCCGCATCCGGCCCGCCGGGCATGACGGGATGTTGATGGCCGGTGCCGCCCGCCCGCCTCGACGCCGGCCCGCATTTCCGCTTAAGTCCGCCGCGGCCGCGAACGTGCTATGCCCGCGGCCTCGATCCGGTCCGGGGCCCCGCCGATGCACGCCGACGTCACCCTCCTCGCCGCCCTCACCGCCGGGCTGATCTCCTTCCTCAGCCCCTGCGTGCTGCCGCTGGTGCCGCCCTATCTCGGCTTCCTCGCCGGCGCCTCGATCGAGGAACTGACCGGCGCCGGCGCCGAATCGCGGGTCGGGCGGGCCCGGGTGGTCGGCGTCGCGCTCGCCTTCGTGCTCGGCTTCTCCACGGTGTTCGTCGCGCTCGGCGCCACCGCCTCGGTGCTGGGGCAGTTGCTGATCCGCTGGTCCTACGAGTTGTCGCTGGTCGCCGGCGTCGTCATCATCGTGATGGGCCTGCATTTCCTCGGCGTGTTCCGCATCGCGCTGCTCTACCGCGAGGCCCGCTTCCACGCCGCCGGCGCCAAGGCCGGCCCGGCCGGCGCCTACGCCATGGGCCTCGCCTTCGCCTTCGGCTGGACGCCCTGCATCGGCCCGATCCTGTCCGGCATCCTCGCCGTCGCCGGCGCCCGCGACACGGTGGGCGAGGGCGCGATCCTGCTCGCGGTCTACTCCGCCGGCCTCGGCATCCCCTTCGTCGTCGCCGCGCTGTTCGCCGGCCCCTTCGTCGCCTTCCTGCGCCGCTTCCGGGCGCATTTCGACAAGGTCGAAAAGGTCATGGGCGGCGTCCTCGTCGCCACCGGTCTCCTGTTCCTCACCGGCGGCATGCAGCGCATCTCGTTCTGGCTGCTGGAGACGTTTCCCGCGCTTTCGCGGCTGGGGTAGGGGCGGGAGGCGGGGCGAGCGCTCGGATTGGCCGTTTACGTCACGTCGTGAACCCGGTTACTCTCGCCCGGACCGCGCATGCCTCGGCACCGGCCGTCGGCGACCGTGCGTCGCGTTCCGATCGCGCCGGGCGCATCGGGCATTGCACGGGGGACGTCGACGATGCGCCTTTCGTTTGGAATGTGTGCGGCATTCTTTCTGATGCAGGCCGGCGCATTGGCCGCTCCGGTCAACGACATGTTCGCCAAGAGGATTCAGATCTCGCCGGCGGACCTCGCCGCATCCGGCAATGCCGAGATGATCCAAGGCTCGCTGGTCGACGCCACGATCGAACTCGGTGAACCCTCGTTCAGCGTCGAAAGCCCCGGCCAGTTCAGCGTCTGGTACAGCTACAAGGCCGAAAAGACCGGCATCCACCTGTTCGCGCTGATCCCGGAGGACGACGCCTATCGCTCCTCGCTGCAGCTCGAGCTGTTCGCCGGCACGTCGATCCGCGGCCTTAAGCGGCTCGGCAAGGCCGGTGGGCCGATGCAACAGCTGCCTTTCGTTCCTTACAATCTCGTCGCCGGCCGCACCTACGTGCTGCGCGTTTCGACCGCGCTGTCCTACGCCGGCACCGACAGCTACTTCGCCCTCGCCGTCCGCAACACCGGCCCGAAGGGCGGCGTGGCCCTGCTGCCCGACCATTCCCTCGAGCGAACAATCGTGGACGACGTGATCGAAGCCGGCATCGGTTTCGTCGGCGCGCGGTTCCTGGCGATCAACACCGCGCAGAAGCCGGTAACGATCACGACGACGAACGTCCACCTCGGCCCCCAAGGCCACTATCTCGGTTCGGCTTTCTCGCGGACCGCGACCCTTCCGGCCGCCGAACTCGGGTCCAACGCCACGGCCGGCTGGGCCCTGCTGGGTTCGTCGGTGATCGCGGGGCCGGCGGTTGCTACCACCGCCGTACCGGTGACCGTGCGGGCCGGCTCCGCCCGTTTGACGGCGCGGTATCACGTCGTCTCCCGGACGACCAGCCCGACGACGACACTGGAGGCGTCGTTCCCGAAGATCTCCAACCCCGTGCGGATTCCCTATGGCACCAGCCGCACCGTCGGCCTCGATGTGCGCAACACCGGGTTCCGCGACGCCGTCGGCTGCCGTCTCGTCGGCTTCAGCCGGACCGCGGACCCGTTCGACTACGGCCGTTACAGTGCCGAGTTGAAGTGGAAACTCGGCGCCGCCGCCAACTCGCCGACTTTCGCAGTACCCGCCGGCGGCAGAGCGACACTCGCGGTGACGCTGCGTCCGCTGTGGCCGGGGATCGTCCATCCCGCCGCCAGGATCCTCGTGAACTGTGCAAACACGCCGGCGTTCCGGAACCGCCCCATGACGACGAACGCGATCGAGATCGACGCGCGCTGAGGGCGTGTCTACGTTCGGGCGTTTTCCGAGATACCGGGGAAACTGGAGGCCACGGAGGGAATCGAACCCCCGTGCACGGATTTGCAATCCGCTGCGTAACCACTCCGCCACGTGGCCTCACGGGCTCGGGTTCTAGGGGAGTTCGCGGAGCCGCGCAAGGGGGCACGGGGCCGTGAAAACCCTCGGGCGCGGGGGCCGCGGATAGATCCGAAGCGGCCCCGTGCGCGTAAGGTCGGACGGAAGCCGGCGCATCCGCGAGGCCGGACGACAGAGCCCGAGAGACCCCGCCCATGACGCGCCTCGTCGCAGCCTACCTCGCCGGTGTCGGCACCTTCCTGGCGGTCGACCTGTTGTGGCTGTCGGTGATCGCCCGCGACATCTACCGGCGCGAGATCGGCGCGCTGCTGCTCGAACGGCCGCTGGTCGGACCGGCCGCTGCCTTCTACCTGATCTACGTGGCGGGTGTGGTGGTGTTCGCGGTCAACCCGGCGCTGTCGTCGTCGAACTGGACGACCGCGGCGCTCTACGGCGGCCTGCTCGGGATGCTGTGCTACGGCACCTACGACGTCACCAACCTCGCGACCTTGCGCAACTGGTCGAGCACGATCGTGGTGGTCGACATCGCCTGGGGCACGCTGCTCACCGCGGTGACCGCGACCGTCGCCTATCTGGTGGCCGCCCGTTTCGGCTGATCCGGCAAGGTGCACAAGTCCGGCGTGAGACCTACCGATCCGATCCGGAGAAACAGCGATCCCGGCGCCGAAGGGCGGCCGGGACGCTAAATCGCGCTTCTTCAGGCCTGACGCTGCTGCCGGCGGGCGTCGAGGTGCTTGCGGGCGGCGCGCTCGGCGGCGAAGGCGTCGGGGAACACCTGGCCCTCGAGATCCTTGACGCTGTCCTCGAGCGCATGGAAGGCGAAGTGGCGGCCTTCCCGGACCAGGATGCCGACCGGGTTGTCGTGGACTTCGACGAGGTAGTTGTCGAACATGTCGGGAGTCATCCTCGAACGCCTGCCGGCTCGGAGCCGGTCTTTGATCGGATGGTCAAACGCAAGGTGCCGTCATCGGGATGCACGGCATCGACAGCGCGTTCGGCGCATGGTCGTCCGCTCGAGGAGTCGGGAGCGCGGAGAGGGAGACATCGGGGAACTCGTGGAGGTCGCGTGGGTGAAGTGGCGTGGCCACGTCGCCCCGTGGCCGGTCAGAGAGCGTCGACGCGGTGCATTCGGCACCACGTTTTCCCCGTGATCGATACGGTCGTCGTTCGGAGCATGGTTTCCACCAGCCGGTCGGCAACGATGCGAGAAGATCCGCTTCCCCGTGTCGGCGACGCGTTCGCACCCTGCCGACGCCCGATCACGTAGGCGTGTTCGCGCGCGATTGCAAGTCGGCCGGTTCGCATCCGGTACACTCCCCACGCGCCGATCCGCGGAAGGTCGCGGCGGAACCGGGGATGCACCGCACCGCCGCGCCTCCCCGAATCCGCCTTACGGTCCGGCGCCGACGCGGATCAGAACAGGCTGAGCTGGACGCCGCCGTTGGCCGGCTTGCGGAAATGCTCGGTGGTGAGCCGGGCGCGCGTCTTGTTGAGGCCGAGCCGCTTGGCCGCGATCTCGAAGCGGCGGCCGATCTGCCAAGCGTAGGGGCCGGTGCCGCGCATGCGCTTGCCCCATTCGGCGTCGTAGTCCTTGCCGCCGCGCATCGCCCGGAGCACGTTCATGACGTGTCGGAACCGGTCCGGGAAGGCGCGCAGCAGGAAGTCGCGGAAGATCTCCGACACCTCGAGCGGCAGGCGCAGCAGCACGTAGCCGGCCTCCGTGGCGCCCGCGGCGGCGGCGGCGTCGAGGATGCGCTCGATCTCGGAATCGGTGACCACCGGCACCACCGGCGCCACCATCACCCCGGTCGGGATGCCGGCGGCGGCGAGCTGGCGGATCGCCTCCAGGCGCTTCTCCGGCGAGGCGGCGCGCGGCTCCATCGCCCGCGCGGTGCGGCGGTCGAGCGTCGTCACCGAGATCGCCACCTTGGCGAGGCCGCGCTCGGCCATCGGCGCGAGGATGTCGATGTCGCGCGTCACCAGCGCCGACTTGGTGACGATGCCGACGGGGTGGCCGGTCTTCGCCAGCACCTCGAGCACCGCCCGGGTGATCCGGTGTTCGCGCTCGATCGGCTGGTAGGGATCGGTGTTGGTGCCCATGGCGATGGTGCGCGGCTGATAGGACGGCGCGCCGAGCTCGCGCTCGAGCAGCTCCGCCGCGTTCGGCTTGACGAACAGCTTCGTCTCGAAGTCGAGACCGGGCGACAGCCCCATGTAGGCGTGGGTCGGCCGGGCGAAGCAGTAGGCGCAGCCGTGCTCGCAGCCGCGGTAGGGGTTGATCGAGCGGTCGAACGAGATGTCCGGACTGTCGTTGCGGGTGACGATGGTGCGCGCCCGCTCGACCTGGACCGTGGTCTTCAGCGGCGGCAGATCGTCGGCCGAGCCCCAGCCGTCGTCGAACGCCGTCGCCGACGTCGGCTCGAAGCGGGCGGTCGGGTTGACGCCGGCGCCGCGGCCGCGGCGGCGCTCGGCCGCCACGGCCGTGCCGCCGAGACCGTCGGCGTGGACGTCGTCGCCGGGTCCGCCGGGCACGACGTCGGGACGGGGGAGGGCCCGCGGGCGGGCCGGGACGGAGGCCTTCACGGCTTGCACGAGGGGCTGCATCGCGGCGTCTCGGAGAGCTTCGGGAGGGGCTTCTGCGGGGGCTCGCCCGGAAGGTCGCCCGGGGACCGGCTCGGGGACTCGCCCGCGGACCTGCCCCGGAGCTTGCTTGGCGATCTGGCGGGTGGCGAACATTGCGTTCATGATTTGATCCTACCCCGATTTGCGAACGGATCAAGAACGAATTCGTTCCCCCACCCGAACACCCGTCCGGACGCGCCGGGATCGCGACGCGTGCGGCGGAAACGATGGAACGGCTTGAATATTCCGCCCGAAACCCGGATAGAGACCGGATGCTCTCCGTGGTGATCCCCACCCTCGACCACGAGGAACCGCTGGCGCTGACGCTGGCCTCGCTGGTGCCGGCGGCGGCCGACGGTACCGTGCGCGAGGTCGTCGTGGTCGACGGCGGCTCGCGCGACGACACCCGCCGCGTCGCCGACGTCACCGGATGCGTGCTCGTGGAGCGGCCGGGACCCCTGTCCGAGCGTCTCGCGGCCGGGGCGGCGGCGTCGAGCCGGGGCGAGTGGCTCTTGTTCCTGGAACCCGGGGTCGTGCTCGATCCGCGCTGGGAGGTCGAGGTCGCCACCTTCGTCGAGCGCACGGTGCGCGGCGGCCGCGCCGGCTCGGTCGCGGCCGTCTTCAGCTTCGCCCTCGACGACGTCACCGCCGGCGCGCGGCTGCGCGAATTCTTCGCCGGCATGGCGAGCCGGCTTACCGGCCTGCCGGACCGGGCGCAGGGCGTGCTGATCGCGCGCGAACATTATCGCCGCCTCGGCGGCCACCGGCCGCTGCCGGCGCTCGAGGACGTCGACCTCGTGCTCAGGATCGGCCGCGGCCGTGTGGTGCGCCTGCGCAGCCGCGCCGCCGTGGTCCGCCCCGCCGACGGATCGACGCGGCGCCGGGGCGCCGTCGCCGGCCTGCGCCGCGGCCTGTCGCGCACGCTCGCGGCGCTGCGCGTGCCCGTCGGACTGCTGACCGGGTTGCACGGGCGCGGGTGAGGCGCCGCCGGCGCTCGCCGCGGCGGGCCTCTCAATCGGTTCGATGTGGAACTCCGACTCTTTCGCGTCGTCGGCCCTGTGGTATCAGGGGAAAAAACCGGTCGAGGAGGAGATCGCGATGACCGAGAAGCGGCTGGTGGGGTCCGAACTCGACGAGGCGGCGCTGTATTTCCACCGCGAGCCCCGGCCGGGCAAGCTGGAGATCCGTGCCACCAAGCCGCTCGGCAACCAGCGCGACCTCGCGCTCGCCTATTCCCCGGGCGTCGCCGCACCCTGCCTCGCGATCGCCGCCGATCCCGCCCGCGCCGCCGACTACACGGCGCGGCAGAACCTCGTGGCGGTGGTGTCGAACGGCACCGCCGTGCTCGGCCTCGGCAACATCGGCCCGCTCGCCTCCAAGCCGGTGATGGAGGGCAAGGCGGTCCTGTTCAAGAAGTTCGCCGGCATCGACGTCTTCGACATCGAGATCGACGCCGCGACGGTGGACCGGGTCGTCGACGTGGTCTCGGCCCTGGAGCCGACCTTCGGCGGCATCAACCTCGAGGACATCAAGGCGCCGGAGTGCTTCGAGGTCGAGGCCCGGCTGCGCGAGATGATGCACATCCCGGTGTTCCACGACGACCAGCACGGCACGGCGATCATCGTGGCCGCCGCGGTGGTCAACGCCATGGAACTCTCCGGAAAGGCGCTGTCGCAGATCAAGGTGGTCGCCTCGGGTGCCGGCGCGGCGGCGCTCGCCTGCCTCAACCTCCTGGTCTCGCTCGGCGTCAGGCGCGAGAACGTCTGGGTCTCCGACATCGAGGGCGTCGTCTACGAGGGCCGCGAGGCGCTGATGGACCGCTGGAAGTCGGTCTACGCCCAGAAGACCGACGCCCGTCACCTCGGCGAGATCATCGTCGGGGCCGACGTCTTCCTCGGCCTGTCCGCCGCCGGCGTCCTGAAGTCGGAGATGGTGGCGAAGATGGGCGAGAAGCCGCTGATCCTCGCCCTCGCCAATCCCAATCCGGAGATCACGCCGGAGGAGGCGCTCGCCGTCCGCCCGGACGCGATGATGTGCACCGGCCGGTCGGACTATCCGAACCAGGTCAACAACGTCCTCTGCTTCCCCTACATCTTCCGCGGCGCGCTCGACGTCGGCGCGACGACGATCAACGAGGAGATGAAGGCCGCGGCCGTGCGCGCCATCGCGTCGCTCGCCAAGGAGGAGCCCTCGGACGTCGCGGCGCGCGCCTACGGCGGCGTCAGCGAGACCTTCGGGCCGAAGTACCTGATCCCTTCGCCGTTCGACAACCGGCTGATCCTCCGGATCGCCCCGGCGGTCGCGCGCGCGGCGATGGAGACCGGCGTCGCGACCCGCCCGATCACCGACTTCGCCGCCTATCTCGACCGGCTCAACCGCTTCGTGTTCCGCTCCGGCCTCGTCATGAAGCCGATCATCGCGGCCGCGAAGGAGCGTCGCGGCCGGGTGATCTACTCCGACGGCGAGGACGAGCGCGTGCTGCGCGCCGCCCAGGTGCTGATCGAGGACGACCTCGGCGAGCCGATCCTGATCGGCCGTCCCCAGGTGATCGAGGCGCGCTGCCTGCGCTACGGCCTGAAGATCCGCCCCGGCCGCGACTTCGCCTGCGTCAACCCCGAGGACGACCCGCGCTACCGCGACTACGTCGACCTCTTCCTCGACCTCGTCGGCCGGCGCGGCGTCACGCCCGACGCCGCGCGCACCATCGTGCGCACCAATACCACGGTGATCGGCGCGCTGGCGCTGCAGCGCGGCGAGGCGGACGCGCTCCTGACCGGCCTCGAGGGCCGCTTCATCAAGCGCGTGCGCGACATCCGCAGCGTCGTCGGCCTCGCGCCCGGCGCCTCCGACTATTCGGCGCTGTCGCTGCTGATCTCCAACCGCGGTCCGCTGTTCCTGACCGACACCTACGTCCGGCCCGACCCGACCCCGGCCGAGATCGCCGAGACGACGATCCAGGCCGCCGCCGAGATCCGCCGCTTCGGCATCGCGCCGAAGGTGGCGCTCTTGTCGGCCTCGAACTTCGGCTCGCGCGACCTGCCGTCCGCCGACAAGCTGCGCGCGGCGCTGGCGATCCTGCGCCGGGCGGCGCCCGACCTCGAGGTCGACGGCGAGATGCACGGCGACGCCGCGCTGTCGCCGCACGAGCGCGATCGCGTGCTGCCGAAGTCGACGCTGACCGGCGAGGCCAACCTCCTGGTGTTCCCGACGCTCGACGCGGCCAACATCACGCTCAACGTGCTGAAGATAGCGACCGACGCGCTCCACGTCGGCCCGCTGCTGCTCGGCACCGCCAAGAGCGCCCACATCCTGACGCCGTCGGTGACCTCGCGCGGCGTCGTCAACATGAGCGCCTTCGCGCTCGCCAGCGCGCGGGTCTGAAGCGGGGTTCCGGGCGCCGGCCATTTGTCTGCGCATTCGGGATTTCCCTCGGGGCGCGATCGCGGTTAGAATCGTGTCGCCGGCCGGCATATCGGCCGGCGCACGCCATTGTCCGCCGCGCCGTTTCCATGTCGGCGGGACGGTCCTCGCATTTCGACCCTGGGCACCACCGACGACGCGCCCCGCCATACTGCGGGCCGCCAGGGAGGCCGGACATGTTCGCTCGTGCATTCGCCCCGCTCGCGATCCTTCTCGGATCGAGCCTCGCCGCCGCGGCGGCTCCGCCCGTCAACGACGACTTCGCCAAGGCGCTGACCCTGCCGGTCGAGATCGGCATCATCGGCAGCCTGACCGGCGCGACGCCGGACCCGCTCGAATACAAGCCGACGGGCGACATGCCGACGCCGGTCGCCGTCTGGTACCGCGTCAAGGCGGCCGCCGACGGTATCCTGGTGTTCGACACCAGCGGCAGCGACCGGGACACGCTGCATCTCGTGTTGATCAAGACGCCGGTGGGCGGCGTGCCGACGCTGGTGACGGAGGTCGGCCCGACGCCGCTCCGCACCTCGCCGGGTGGCGACTCCATCGCCATGGCCAGCGTCGCCGTCGCGACCGGCGACGTCGTGACCGTCGGCGTCGCCGACGACGCCTCGCGCGTCTCCGACACGAATCCCGTACCGTTCCAGCTCAACACCCACGCCCTGCCGGTTCCCGTGATGGGCAACCAGCGCTTCCTCGTGCTGTCGCCGAACGCGTCCTTCGTCCTCGGGGCCCGGCTCTTCGACGACCCGAAGGCCTTCAAGATCCCGATGCCCAACGTGCTCAGCGTGGCGGGCGTGCCGGTCGACCAGCCGAAGGTGCAGACCGGATTTCCCTCGTCGACGCTGAAGCCCGAATTCGGCCGCTCCGGCGCGCTGGGCGCGAACTCGGCCGTGTCGCTCGAGCTCGCCTCGGTCGGCAACGGCCCGGCCTTCGGTCAGGTCGGCGCCTTCGTGCGCGACGCCGTCGTGAACCTCGTCTCCGCCGGCGAACTGGTCGGCCGCGCGGTGCAGCGCGTCTATCTGCTGAGCTTCACGACCGAGGCCAGTTCGAACGCGCTGCGCTACACGCTGAACCGGCGCAGCGACGCCGGCAAGCTGGGCGACCTCCGGCGGATCCAGATGGCGGTCACCAACACCTCGACCGCCATCGTCCGCGGCTGCTTCGTGATGACCTTGCCCTACACCTACGCCGTCGGCACCGGCGTCACGACCGGCTACGGCTGGAACTTCCGTTACCGCGCCTTCGACCCCAGGACCAACAAGGCGCTCGCCGGCTGGAACACGCCGGTCAACATCGGCAAGGGCGCCAAGGTCCGCTTCGACATCGAACAGCGCGTCCCCGCGCTCGGCTTCCACGTGCAACCGATGGTGCCGGTGTGCACGGAGCCGATGTCCATCGGTCTCGACTTCGACGTGCTGTTCGGCAGCTCGAGCCTCGTCGGTTTCGGCTACCCGACGGCGCTCGCCGACGCCCTGGTCCAGCCCGTCAACCTGCCGACCAACACGATTGCGCCGGCCGAGGGCAAGCCCGCCCCGGTGGTCTACACGGTGCGCAACTACGGCACCAAGCGCAAGCTGACGGTCTATCCGTCCGACCGCGTCCCCGGCATGCCCACGGAGGGCTTCGAGCCCGCGCCGGTCTCCCGCCAGATCTGTCAGGCCAACGCCGCCGGCGCCTGCGTCGGCAGCTTCCGCAGTTCGCTGACCCTCGACTTCGCCCCGGGCCAGACACGGACCTACCGCGTCCGCTGGATCCGCAACGCGGACCTGCCGAGCGGACGGGCGGCGCTCTACGTCAACGTGCTCCAGGGCGGCAATCCGGTCGGCGTCGCCGGCATCGCGATGGCGATGCCGAACTGACCGGCGGCCGTCAGCGGCCGGAGACGCGCAGCGCGGCGAGTTCGCTCAGGTAGACCTCGAGGTCGGTCCAGCCGGCGGCGGAGAGCGTGCGGGCGTTGGCGCCCGCGCGATCCGGCGGCAGGCCGTGGGCGACTTCCCAGTCGTCGGGCATGCCGTCGCCGTCGCGGTCGCGCGGGGGCGGCGGAGGAGCCCCGTCGAAGGCCGGCAGCAACGCGTCGCCGACCGGATTGCGGTCGGTCCGGCGCGGGTCGATCTTGCCGGCCGCGACCGCGCCGACCAGCCGGCGGTCCATCGGATCGCGCGGGAAGGCGCCGACGTTGCCGACCACGTAGGCCGGCAGCGCGTCAGGCGCCTTGCGCGCCACCCGCGGAAAGCCGGCGAGGGACGGGACGAGCTTCGCCCGGATCGGCGAGCGGTCGGGCCCGAACTGGGCGAAGTCGTTGCAGCAGTAGAACAGGTCCGTGCCGGAGAGCTCCGGCCGGGTCGACAGCCGGTTGCCGGCGAGGAGGATCCGGTTGCGCGCGGCGGAGGACGCCCGCAGCACGCCGTCGCCGAACATGGCGTAGGGGAAGGCGGGCCGCGTGACGAAGGCATTGTCGACGAGGGCGAGCCGGTAGAACAGCGGATAGGGCCGGCCGGCGCCGTCGGTGACGACATTGGTGTCCGGCGCGATCGCCACGTAGAAGGTCGGGTCCCAGTAGAGGTTGGACGTCACCTGCGCCGACAGGGTCGTGCGCGCCGCCGCCGGCGATTCCCGCGACATCTCCGGCAGTCGGCCCTGGATGCGCGCGAACAGGTTGCGGCTGAGCGAAATCCGGTCGAGCGGGAAGCCGAAGGCCGGATTGGAGTAGTTCATCAGCACGCCGCCGTAGAAGGCGTGGCTACCGATCGTCTCGGCGAGGATGCTATCCTGGATCGTGATCCGGCTCGAATAGGAGATCTCGACCGCCTCGTCGACGGCGTTGCCGATCGAGACGTGGTCGACGACGGCATTGCGGGTGTAGCGCAGGCGGAGGCCGTCGTCGGCCGGGCCGTCGGCGCCGGGCCGAAGCCGGACGTGGCGCAGGATCCAGTTCTCGGCGAAGCGGTCCGGCGCCCGGACGTCCTGGTCGAGGAACGGCGCCTCGTCGGTGATCAGGCCGCGCAGCGTGATGCCGCCGGGCGAGGTCTGGCCGGCGATGGTGACGTCGCCGTGGGTCAAGTGGACCTGGGCGTCGACCAGGCCGCTGACCTTGAACAGCACGTAGCGTGGACCGGTCATGTCCAGCGCCGCCTGCAGCGAGCCGGGGCCGTTCGCCGCCAGTGTGGTGACGTAGACGACGCGGCCGCCGCGCCCTCCGGTCGCCGCCGCGCCGAAGCCGTCGGCGCCGGGGAAGGCGGGCGGGTCGGCCGCCGCGGCCGGGGCGGCGGCGGTCGACAGGGCGAGGGCGAGGACGGCGGCGAGCGGGCGGATCCTGGTCGGGCGGGCGGTGGTCATCGGACGGCGGCTCCGGAGCGGATGCGCCGGATCCTGCACGATGGTGATTAACGTTCCGGTTCCGCGGCGCCATCGCCGCCGGCGAGCCGCGCCCGGACGGAGAGCATGTCGCGCCACGCGAGGCGCTTCTCGATCGGGCTGCGCAGCAGATAGGCCGGGTGGTAGGTCGGCAGCGCCGGAACGGTGCGCCGGCCGGTGTCGAAGCCCATCCAGCGGCCGCGCAGCTTGCGGATGCCGGACTTCGCGGCGTCGCCGCCGAGCAGCGTCTTGGCGGCCTGCCCACCGAGCAGCACCAGCACGTCGGGGTCGACCAGCTCGATCTGGCGCAGGATGAACGGCCGGCAGATCGCGACCTCGACGTCGCTCGGCTCGCGGTTGCCGGGCGGGCGCCAGTAGATGGTGTTGGCGATGTAGACGTCGCGGCCGCGGTCGAGCCCGATCGCCCGGAGCATGCGGTCGAGCAACTGGCCGGAGCGGCCGACGAAGGGCCGACCCTCGAGGTCCTCGTCGCGGCCGGGCGCTTCGCCGACGAACATCAGCCGGGCCGACGGCGAACCGTCGCCGAACACGAGGTTCTTGGCCGTGAGCTTGAGATTGCAGCCGTCGAAGCCGGCGAGGAGGTCGCGCAGCGCCTCGAGCGTGCCGGCGGAGGCCGCGGCCGTGCGCGCGGCCATCACCGCGTCGGAGGAGGACAGCGCGGTCGGCGCCGGCGCGGCGGAGGGCTGCGGCGGCGCCTGCCGGGCAGAGGCGGGCGCGCCGGCCGAGCCGGGGAGGGCGCGCTCGGCCCGCTGCGCGGGCGGCGTCGCCGGGCGCGGGCGGCGCTGGGCCTGCTCGGCCGCCGAGGCGGCGAAGCGGTCGATCGGCGCGTCGTCGAGCACGGCGTCGACGCCGGCGCCGGCGTACCACTCGAGCAGCGCCAGCAGGGCGTCGGATCCGCCGTCGGTCGGGGAGGGGGCGAGCATCATCGCTCACCTATAGCAGGACGGCGGCCGGGGTCGGAAGCCCGGCGATGGAACGGGCGCTCCAGAGGGATCTTTCGATCATTGTGCAGTGCACTATGAAAGTGGAACGAGCATTCCATATGGCGACTTAGAATTGACGTTGACGTAAGCGTCATTTCGCGGTTCATTCGCGGACCGAATGGCCCTATCAGAAAAGATGACGGAACGCCGCCTTTCGGCGGTGCGGCATGCGGGATAGAGTGCGCCTCCGCCGGCGCCGGGGGTGCGGCCGGAGGCCCGATGGGAGACGAGATGAGCGCGGTGGACCTGCCCGAACGCGAAGCCATGGAATTCGACGTCGTGATCGTCGGCGCCGGCCCGGCCGGTCTCTCCGCCGCGATCCGGCTGAAGCAGATCGCCGAGGAGACCGGGCGCGACATCTCGGTCGTGGTCCTGGAGAAGGGCTCGGAGGTCGGCGCCCACATCCTTTCGGGCGCGGTGGTCGACCCGGTCGGCATCGACCGGCTGCTGCCGGGCTGGCGCGAGGAGGCGGACCACCCGTTCAAGACCGCCGTCACCGACGACCGCTTCTACCTGCTCGGCCCCGCCGGCTACGCCCGCCTGCCGAACTGGGCGATGCCCAAGCTGATGGGCAACCACGGCAACTACGTCGTCTCGCTCGGCAACGTCTGCCGCTGGCTCGCCGGCAAGGCCGAGGCGATGGGCGTCGAGATCTACCCGGGCTTCGCCGCCGCCGAGGTGCTCTACGACGAGGCCGGCCGCGTGGTCGGCGTCGCCACCGGCGACATGGGCGTGCACAAGGACGGCACCCCGGGCCCGAATTTCCAGCGCGGCATGGAACTGCGCGCCAAGTACACGCTGATCGGCGAGGGCGTGCGCGGCTCGCTGGCCAAGGAGCTGATCGCCCGCTTCCGCCTCGACGCCGGCCGCGAGCCGGCCAAGTTCGGCATCGGCCTCAAGGAGCTGTGGCAGATCGATCCGGCCAAGCACAAGCCGGGCCTCGTCCAGCACTCGTTCGGTTGGCCGCTCGGCTGGAGCACCGGCGGCGGCTCGTTCCTTTACCATCTCGAGGACAACCAGGTCGCCGTCGGCTTCGTGGTGCACCTCAACTACGAGAACCCCTATCTCTCGCCCTTCGAGGAATTCCAGCGCTTCAAGCAGCACCCGCTGGTGCGCGACACCTTCGAGGGCGGCAAGCGGATCGCCTACGGCGCGCGCGCCATCACCGAGGGCGGCTTCCAGTCGGTGCCGAAGCTGGTGTTCCCGGGCGGCGCGCTGCTCGGCTGCTCGGCCGGCCTCGTCAACGTGCCGCGCATCAAGGGCAGCCACAACGCGGTGCTCTCGGGCATCCAGGCGGCCGACGCGGTCGCCGAGCAGCTCGGCCGCAACCGCAAGCACGACGAGGTGCTCGCCTACGAGCACGGCTGGCGCGCCTCCGAGATCGGCCGCGACCTCTGGAAGGTCCGCAACGTCAAGCCGCTGTGGTCGAAGCTCGGCACGCTGGCCGGCATCCCGCTCGGCGCGCTCGACATGTGGCTGAACGAGCTGACCGGCTGGTCGCCCTTCGGCACGCTGAAACACGGCAAGACCGACGCCGCCAGTCTGAAGCCGGCCAAGACCTACAAGCCGATCGCCTATCCGCGGCCGGACGGCAAGATCTCGTTCGACAGGCTGTCGTCGGTGTTCCTGTCGAACACCAACCACGAGGAGGACCAGCCGGTCCACCTGAAGGTCAAGGACGCCGCGCTGCAGCGTGTCTCCGAGCTCGGCACCTTCGCCGGCCCGTCGACCCGCTACTGCCCGGCCGGTGTCTACGAGTGGGTCACCGAGGGTACCGAGGTTCCGCGCTTCGTGATCAACGCGCAGAACTGCGTCCACTGCAAGACGTGCGACATCAAGGATCCCAACCAGAACATCAACTGGACGGTGCCTGAAGGTGCGGGTGGTCCGAACTATCCCAACATGTGATATCGGGAATGCGACGTTCCGGCGACTCGGGACTTCGCGACACTGATACGATGCTGTCGCATCGCCCGGTCGGGACGACTAGAGTCTCCGGACCGAGCGGGCGAATCGGATAGCGGGACGGAAACGCGCATGAGCCGTACGACGGACGACCAAGACATCGCAGCGCCCGGCGGCAATTGGACCGTCGTGGTCGCCGACGATCATCCGATCATCCAGTCGTCGGTCGCGCGGCTCCTCAAGAAGCGTCTCGGCCTGCCCAAGCAGCCGCTGCTCGCGACCAACTACGACGAACTCTGCGACGCCGTCACCGACGGCGGCGCCGACCTCCTGGTCGTCACGGACCTCGTCATGCCCGGCATGCGCGGCCTGGAATCGCTGAAGCGGGTGCGCTCGCTGGCGCCCGAGGCGATGGTGGTGGTCTATTCCTCCAACGCCAGCCAGCAGCTCGCCCAGTCCTGCCTCGAGATCGGCTGCAAGGGCTTCGTCGGCAAGCGCGCCGGCGAGGACGTGTTCATCGCCGCCATCGTCGCGATCCTCGAGGGCGGCACCGCGACCGAACTCGGCGAGAACCCCTCGGCGGTGCCGCAGGAGGTGATCGACCGCATCGCGCTGGTCGCCCAGCTGTCGCCGCAGCAGATGAAGGTGTTCCTGCTGCTCGGCGACGGCCTCCTCAACAAGCAGATCGCCTACAAGCTCGGGATCTCCGAGGCCACCGTGAAGGCCCACGTCGGCAAGATCCTGGAGACGCTCAACATCAATTCGCGCAGCCAGGCGGCGATCGCCTCGGCGTGGATGGTCGAACACGGCCTGATGTGATCGGGGGCGCCGGCCGGCGGAACCCTGTCCGGCGCCGGTTCCAACGGCTCGCGGCCGTCCGAACCGCACCGCGGGGCTGCCGTCTCGCGGTTGCGAGGGCCGTCGTTGTGCACCGCCGGTTCATCTCCGATTCAGATTTCCGGGCGGACCCTGTCGGATCGGGGTGCCGCCGGCCGGTCTTCGGACGCGGCGCCTCCGCACGGAAGGAGGCCCGGCGATGGTGCGTGCTCCGTTCCCCGGCTCCGCGTGGCTCGCCGCGGCGGCCCTGGCCTCGACCTGCCTCGCCGCCGCCGCTCCGGCCGGCGCCGAAGAGCGGGTCGACCTCGAACTGGTGCTCGCGGTCGACGTCTCCGGGTCGATGGACCGCGACGAGCAGGAGCTGCAGCGCGCCGGCTACGTCGCCGCGATCCGCTCGCCGGAGGTGCTGGCGGCGATCGAGGGCGGTCTCGGCGGGCGCATCGCACTCGCCTACGTGGAGTGGGCCGGCACCGACCGCCAGCGCGTCGTGGTGCCGTGGACGCTGATCGACGGCGCCGCGGCGGCGGAAGGCTTTGCCACCCGCCTCGCCGCCGCGCCGGTCGGCACCATGCGCGGCACGTCGATCTCCGGCGGGCTCACGGCGGCGGCGCAGCTGTTCCCCGGCAACGGCTACGTGGGTCTCCGCCGCGTCGTCGACATCTCCGGCGACGGGCCGAACAACATGGGCCCGCCGGTCGCCGCCACGCGCGACCAGGTGCTCGGCCTCGGCATCGTCGTCAACGGCCTGCCGATCGCGCTGAAGAGCGGGGCGGGCGGCACCGACGGCAGTCGCGGGCTCGCCGGCTATTATGCCCGCTGCGTGATCGGCGGCCCCGGTGCCTTCGTCGTCGAGGTCACCGGCCGCGAGCAGTTCGCCGACGCGATCCGGCGCAAGCTGGTGCTCGAGATCGCCGACGCCGGTGGCGGCGCCGATCTCGTCTTCGCCGAGCCGCTGCGCGACACCGGCTATTCCTGCGGGCGGTGACACGCCGGACGACGACGCGGCCGAGCGTGTTCGATCACTCCATCCGTTCGGGCAGGTAGTCCTCGCGGGCGAGGTCGGCGAAGCGGGTGAACTGGGCGTGGAAGGCGAGCTGCACCGTGCCGGTCGGTCCGTGGCGCTGCTTGCCGATGATGACCTCGGCCTTGCCGCGGACCTGCTCGAACTCGGCCTGCCACTTGAAGAATTCTTCGGTGCCTTCCTTGGGCTTGCGGCCCTGCATGTAGTACTCGTCGCGGTAGATGAACACGACCACGTCGGCGTCCTGTTCGATCGAGCCGGATTCGCGGAGGTCCGCGAGCTGCGGGCGCTTGTCGTCGCGGTTCTCGACCTGACGGGAGAGCTGCGACAGCGCCACGATCGGCACCTGCAACTCCTTGGCGAGCGCCTTCAGGCCGGTGGTGATCTCGGTGATCTCCTGGACGCGGCCGTTGGACTGCGAGCGCGCCGAACCGGACAGCAGCTGGAGATAGTCGACCACCAGGAGGTCGAGGCCGCGCTGGCGCTTCAGGCGGCGGGCGCGGGCGGCGAGCTGGGCGATCGAGATGCCGCCGGTGTGGTCGATGTAGAGCGGCAGCGTCTGCATGTACTGCGCCGCGGCGGCGAGCTTGGAGAACTGGTGCTCGTCGATCGAACCGCGGCGGATGTCGGACGAGGAGATCTCCGTCTGCTCGGCGAGGATACGCGTGGCGAGCTGCTCGGATGACATTTCCAGCGAGAAGAAGCCGACGATGCCGCCGTTGACGGTCTTCATCGTGCCGTCGGGCTGCTCGGCCGCCTCGTAGGCGGCGGCGACGTTGTAGGCGATGTTGGTGACCAGCGAGGTCTTGCCCATCGCCGGACGGGCCGCGAGGATGATCAGGTCCGAACGCTGCAGGCCGCCCATGGTGGCGTCGAGGTCGCGCAGGCCCGTCGAGATGCCCGAGAGGTGGCCGTCGCGCTGGTAGGCGGCCGCCGCCATGTCGACGGCGTCGCGCAGCGCGTCGGAGAAGGTGTGGAAGCCGCCCTCGTAGCGCCCGGTCTCGGCGAGTTCGAACAGCCGCCGCTCTGCGTCCTCGATCTGCGCGCGCGGCGGCATGTCGATCGGCGCGTCGAAGGCGATGTTGACCATGTCCTCGCCGATGCGGATCAGGTTCCGCCGGACCGCGAGGTCGTGGACGATGCGGCCGTAGTCCTCGGCGTTGATGATCGTGGTCGCCTCGGAGGCGAGACGCAGCAGATACTGCGTCACCGGCATCTCGGCGATCTGGGCGTCGGCGGGGTAGAAGGTCTTCAGCGTGATCGGCGAGGCGACCTTGCCGGCCCGGATCAGCTGGCCGATCTTCTCGTAGATCGCCCGGTGCGGCTCGACGTAGAAATGCACCGCCTCCAGGAAGTCCGAGACGCGGAAGAACGTCTCGTTGTTCATCAGCATGGCGCCCAACAGCTGCCGCTCGGCCTCCATGTTGTGGGGGGCGCTGCGGGCGAGGGCGGTGGCGTCTTCGATCTTGCGGGCCGGGGCGACCATGGGCTCGTGCGGGTCTCTTGGGACGGGCGTCCGAAACGGGGATCCCGTTCTAACGCCCGGATCGGCGGGTGGAACAGGCGACGTCGAGCTATGCGCGCGATTCACAGCCGAGCGCATCCCCGCGGCCACAAAGGGTCGAAAAGCGCCGCGACGCATTGACTCCAGGGCCCGTCGGAGTCCTGTCAATGTACCACTTTTGTTCCGCGCGGCAAAGAGGGACGTTCACGACGCCCGACCGACGGTTCGCCGTTCGTCATGGCATCACCCGGCAACCGAGCCGGCGAGTGCGGCGGCGAACGCGTCGGGGCGGAGCGGGGCGAAAGCGTCGGCGAGCCAGTCGCGGAAGGCGGCTTCGACCGGGCGGAGCGGGCGGCTGCGCGAGGCGACGAACCAATAGGCGAGGCCGGTCGGCACCGCGACCGGGAAGGGCGCGACGACGGCGCCCGCGGCGAGCGCGTCGGCGGCGAGCGTCTGCCACGCCAGCATGACGCCGGCGCCGGCCGCGGCGGCCTCGAGGCAGAGCGCGGCGTCGGAGAAGGTCGGGCCGCGGGTGACGATGTCCTCGTCGAGATCGACGGCCGCGAGCCAGTCGGTCCAGCGCACCAGCGTGCGGTGGTCGCAGATCGCCGGCACGCCCGCGAGGTCGGTCGGCGCACCGAGGCGCGCGGCGAGGCCGGGCGCGCAGATGGGGAAGATGACCTGATCGACGATCCGGGTCGCGCGCACGCCCGGCCAGTCGCCGCGCCCGACCCGGATCGCGACGTCGACGTCGGCGCCGTCGAGGTCGGCGAGCGCGGTCGAGGCGTCGATCCGGAGGTCGAGCCCGGGATGGGCGGACGCAAAGGCCGGCAGGCGCTGCACCAGCCACTTGGCCGCCAGCACCGGCGGCACGGACACGGTCAACCGGTCCGCGGGCGTCGGCTCGGCGAGCGCGACCGCGGCAGCGAGCGCCCGGAAGCCGTCGCCGAGGCCGGCGAGCAGTTCGCGCCCGAACGCGGTCGGCTCGAGGCCGCGCGCCGTCCGCACGAAGATGGCGCGGCCGAGCTGCCGCTCGGTCTTCAGGATCTGCTGGCTCACCGCGCCGACCGAGACGCCGAGCGCCGCCGCCGCCCGGGCGATCGAGCCGAGGCGTCCGGCGGTTTCGACCGCCCTGAGGCCGTTGAGGTGAACACGGGAGAGGACGTCCATGTAGTTTTCCTACAGCCTCGGCCCAATGAACTCCATGGCGGCGACGCCGGTGCTCGGCGAAGATCGCGCCGTTCCCCGCCGAGCCGGATCCTCCGCCGATGTCCTTCCTCTCCCGCCCCCCGATCGGGGCGACGCTGGCGCGCGCGCTGGCGCCGCCCGGCCACGACCGCGCCATGCCCGGCATCCCCGCTCCGCCGGCCGGCGATCTGCCCTATTGGCCCGACGCCGGCGCACCGGTGCTCGTCACCGGTTCGTCGGGCCTGCTCGGCGCACGGGTCGCCGCCCGCCTAGGCGCCCGGCGCGGCATCGACCTCCGCCCGGGGCCGTGGACGTCCGCGGTCGGGTCCGTGCTCGACCGGCGGCTGCTGGCGGAGGCGACGGCCGGGATCGACGCGGTGATCCACCTCGCCGGCCTGCACGCCCCCGACGTCGGCCGGGCGAGCGCGGCCGACTTCCACGCCGTCAACGTCGACGGCACCGCCGCGGTGCTGGAGGCGGCACGCCGGGCCGGGGCGCGTCGCTTCGTCCTCGCCAGTTCGACCTCGGTGTTCGGTGCGGCGATGGCGAGGCCCGGCACGGCGGTTCACGTCACCGAAGCGCTGCAGCCGATCCCGCGCGACGTCTACGACGAGACCAAACTCGAGGCCGAGCGGCTGGTCCTGGCCGCCGACGGCGCGTTTCCCGGCGGCACCGCCGTGCTGCGCCTCGCCCGCTGCTTCCCCGAACCGCCGCGCCTCAGGGTCTGGCACCGGTTCTGGCGCGGCCTGTCGGCCGCCGACGCCGCCCGTGCGCTTGTCCGCGCGACGCGGGTCTCGGCCGGCGGCGTGTTCGTGATCGCGGCCCGTACCCGCCTGCGTCCCGAGGACGCCGACGACCTCGCGCGCGATCCGCTCGCCGTGCTGGCGCGGCGCCATCCCGCGCTCGACTGGGCGCCGGAGCGCTGGGGCGACCTCGCCGCGGCCGGCATCGACCGCATCTACGACGCCCGCCTCGCCGCGGCGCGGCTCGGCTTCGTCACGCGCCACGACGGCGAGAGTTGGCACGAACGCGCCGAACGGACGCGCCGCCCAGCGCAGCCGTGAGGCGGCCGCCGTCGACACGTTCGTCCTTCGGCTGCGGGCGACGGCGGTATCGAGATTCTGCCGTTGCCGGTCGGCCTGGAACGGCCTCGGCGCAAGGGCGAGGACGACCGCGGCCGCCTCGGCCCGCACGCGTGACACGCTTGTCCGTCCGCCCCTCGACAGGCCGGATCGCGCGGGCTATGTCCCTGCGGCATCCCCAGTATCCGAAGCCGCGCCGCCATGATCGTCGACAGCCACTGCCATCTCGACTTCCCCGATTTCGCCGAGGACATTCCGGGCGTGATCGGCCGGGCCCGCGCCGCCGGTGTCGGGCTGATGGTGACGATCTCGACCCGCGTGCGCCGCTTCGACCAGATCCGCGCCATCGCCGCGGCCCATCCGGCGGTCTACTGCTCGGTCGGTACCCATCCGCACAACGCGGAGGAGGAGCTCGACGTCACGGTCGACGAACTGGTCGCGCTGTCGGCCTATGAGAAGTGCGTGGCGATCGGCGAGGCCGGGCTCGACTATTTCTACGACACCGCCCCGCGCGCCGCGCAGGAGCAGGGCCTGCGCACCCACATCGCCGCCGCGCGCATCACCGGGCTGCCGCTGGTGATCCACGCCCGCGACGCCGACGACGACATGATCCGGATCCTCGGGGAGGAGACCGCGGCCGGTGCGTTTCCGGCGCTGCTGCACTGCTTCTCGTCCGGCCGCGGGCTGATGGAGGCCGGCGTCGCGCTCGGGCTCTACGTCTCGTTCTCGGGCATCCTGACCTTCAAGCGCTCGGAGGAGCTGCGCGCGATCGCCCGCGACGTGCCGTCCGACCGGCTGCTGGTGGAGACCGACGCGCCTTACCTCGCGCCGCAGCCCTGGCGCGGCAAGCGCAACGAGCCGGCCTACGTCGCCAACACCTGCGAAGTCCTGGCGGGGGTCAAGGGCGTGTCGCCCGCCGAGATGGCCGCGACCACCACCGCCAACTTCCTCAGGCTGTTCGCCAAGGTCCCGCGCGACGCGGTGGCGACGGCATGAGCGGGGCGAGGCTGCGCTTCACGGTGCTGGGCTGCGCGTCCTCGCCGGGCGTGCCGCGCATCGGCAACGACTGGGGGTCCTGCGACCCGCGCAACCCGAAGAACCGCCGTCGCCGCGCGGCGCTGCTGGTCGAGCGCATCGCCGCCGACGGGGCGAAGACGGTGGTGGTGATCGACACCGGGCCGGACTTCCGCGACCAGATGCTGACCGCCGACGTCGCCTGGGCGGACGGGGTCGTCTACACCCATCCGCACGCCGACCACATCCACGGCATCGACGACCTCAGGTCCTTCGCGCTGAACCGCCGGCGCCGGGTCGCGGTCTACGCCGACGCCTTCACGTCTTCCAGGCTGCACGAGGCCTTCGGCTATTGCTTCTCGACGCCGCCGGGCTCGAGCTACCCGCCGATCCTCGACGAGCACCGCATCGAGCCGGGCCGCGCCTTCGCGGTCGAGGGGGAGGGCGGGGCGATCGACCTGCTGCCCTACCGCCAGCGCCACGGCGAGATCGACAGCCTGGGCTTCCGGATCGGCGGGCTCGCCTATTCGTCGGATATCAGCGCCCTGCCCGAGGAGAGCGAGGCGGCGGTGGCCGGCGCCGACGTCTTCATCGTCGACGCTCTCGGCTACAACCGCCACCCCAGCCACTTCTCGCTCGAGGAGGCGATCGCCTGCTCGCGCAAGGTCGGGGCGAAGCGCACCGTCCTGACCCACATGCACATCGGGCTCGACTACGACGCCCTGCACCGCGCGCTGCCGGCCGACATCGAGCCGGCCTACGACGGCATGGTGATCGACCTGCCGGCCTGAGCGGGGGAACCCGGTCCCGGCCGGGCCGTCAGGACGCGACGGGCGTCTTGCGCGCGCGCTTCGCCTTGGGCGCGGCCGGCGGGGCCTCGGCCTCCCGGCGCGCGACCTCGCGGTCGATCAGGTCGAGCGCGGCGTTGGCCTGCTCCTTCTGCTTCGGCGTTCCCCTGGTGATCAGCCGGACGGCGTTGACGCGGACGGTGGCGAGGGCCTCGGCGTCGAGGCCGGGCAGCATCTCGGCGATCTTCATGACGAGGCCCTGTGCACGAACACCCGGGAACCCGCGAACCCCTCGGCGGCGACCGGCCTGAGCCGGCTGTGCGGTTCGCGGCGCTGGCGCCGGTCGACGTCGCTCTGGATCACGTAGCTCGGATCCGGGCCGTCGGCCTCGTTGCAGCGGACGACGGTGTAGACGTCGACGGCCGGGACGCGGCCGTGCAGGTCGGGCACGACACGGACGGTCTGTCCGATCGCGAAGGGGTGGATTTCGGCTGACATGGCTGCCTTCTCCGTCGGTCGGGCCGCGCCGCCCGGGGCCGGAGGAGGCGACGGGGCGGGGCCCGGGAATGGAAAAGCCGGGCGAGCGCCCGGCTTTCTTGGCGTCGGCCGTCGCGCCGCGGTTGCGGCGCCACGCCGAGATCAGATCGACTGCAGGTTCGACGCGGCCATCTTGCCGGAGCGGCTGTCGCGCTCGACGTCGTAGCCGAGCTTCTGGCCCTCGACGATGCTGCGCAGGCCCGCGCGCTCCACGGCGGAGATGTGCACGAAGGCGTCGGGGCCGCCGTCGTCCGGCTGGATGAAGCCGAAGCCCTTGGTGGCATTGAACCATTTCACGGTGCCGGTGGTCATTTCGAGACTCCTCGGAAGAAAAAGGACCATCGCGACGCGAGCGCGCCGCAATTCTGGGATGACGATTTCTGAAGAGGAGAGTTCGAACGCCGCACGTGTCAGATGCGGATGAAAACCAAACTCGGCAAAACATCGACACGACCAAAATGGACCCGGTGGATCGATCTGTCAACGACTTGGAAATATTTATTCGCGCGCCGTCGAAGGCGCGGATATTTCTGGAACGACGTTTCGCGCGCGAGGGATCGTCGGTTCCGCGCGGCACGTCGGGACGCCGATCCGGCGCTCGTTCCGGCACTACCCGCGCGACTGCCATGCGACGCGGCATCGGCGATCCGAACGCCGAGGCGAAGGGCGCCGCCGTGACGGATGTTCCGCATGAAATGACAGGCGTTTTGACTTCCGCCGCAACGCTTGGTAGGTCGCCTCCATTCTGGGGCGGGGGTGGGCATGACGACTCTATCCGGCGGACTTCGGCTCGGCGTTTCGGCGATCGCCCTGCTCACGTGTCTTTCCGCTCCGGTGTCGGCCGAGCCCGCGCAGGCGCCGTCCGTGATCACCGGCACCGAAGAGGCCGACTACCTTTCCGGGACCGAGCGCTCCGACTTCATCTACGGTCTGGGCGGTGACGACCGGCTGTGGGGCGGTGAAGGCGATGACCGTCTCGACGGCGGGCCGGATGATGACAGCCTCGAGGGCGATGAAGGGGTCGACGTCCTCGTCGGTGGGCCGGGCGCGGACCGGCTCTACGGCGGCACCGACCAGCCGGTCCGGACGCAGGGGCCGCCGGAGGCCGACGTGGCCTCGTATCTCGATTCCCCGGCTGCGGTGGTCGTGGATCTCGGCGCCCGGCGCGGCATGGGGGCGGACGCGACCGGCGACACCTACTACGGCATCGAGGCCGTGACCGGCAGCGCCTACGACGACTTCATGTACGGCGACGACGCCGCCAATTTCCTCGCCGGCGGAACCGGCAACGACCGCATCTCGGGCGGCGACGGCGACGACGTCCTGATGCCCGGGACGGGCGCCGACGACGTGACGGGCGGCACCGGCATCGACACGCTGTCCTTCCGCGACCTCTTCCTTCCCGTCGAGATCCACGTCGGACGTCCCGCGCTGAACCGTGGCCCGGCGACGGAGGACGTGGTGCGCGACGTCGAGCGCTACGAGGGCGGCCGGGGCGAGGACCTCCTCGTCGGCAGCGCATCCGACGATTGGCTCGCCGGCAACGACGGCTCGGACCGCCTCGAGGGCGGTGACGGCGCCGACCAGCTGTTCGGCGGCGGCGGCGGAGACATCGTGGTCGGTGGAGCCGGTGACGACCTCGTCGACGGCGGCGGCGGCTGGAACGAGCTCCGCGGCGGGCCAGGCGCCGATCGCTTCGTCGCCGCGCGCGACCGCTTGGACGTGATCGAGGATTTCAACCGCTCGGAAGGCGATCGCATCGTCCTGCCCGCCGAGGCCTTCACGGATCGGGACGGCAAGCCCCTGCTCGAGCCGGGTCATCCGCCGCTGCTGATCGAGGGGGCGAAGGCCGTTCCGTACCTGCCGCTGCCGACGTTCAAGTATGCTCGTTACAACGGACTGTGCGACAAGTGCCTGTTCCTCGACCCCGACGGGACCGGTCCGCTGGAGCCCTACACGGTCGTCGGCCTCGCCGGTAGTCCGAGGCTCGACGCCGAGGACATCGTGATCCTGCCGCCACCGCCGGCCAACCTGATCCTGGGCGGTCCCCACGACGACAGCATCTTCGATACGGCTGCGGACGACGTCGTCGATCCGGGTCCTGGTGACGACAGTTTCACCTCGGTCTTCGGCGGATCCGACCGCGTGCTCGGAAGCCCGGGACGGGACTATGCTTCGGGGCATCCCGATTCCGCCGTGACGATGGACTACTCGAACTCGCCGGAAGGCATCTTGATCATGCTCGGTCGTCAGGATCGTGGCGGCAGGGGCGGTTACGCGGAAGGCGACGCATTGTCCTCCAGCGTCCGGCACGTGATCGGTTCGGCTTTCGACGACACCATGATCGGCCTGACCTATACGCCGGCCACGATCGCGGGCGGTGCGGGTGCGGATACGATCAAGGGCGGAACGATGGCCGACCGCATCCTCCCGGGGACCGGCGCCGATATCGTCGACGCCGGGGCGGGGCAGGACGTGGTCTCCTACGAGGACGTTCCCGGCGGGGTCGTCGTCGACCTCGGCAACCCCGCCCACAACGCAGGGGAAGCCGCGTTGGACAAGCTCGTCGGCTTCGAAAGCGCCGCCGGAACGGACGGAGGCGATCACTTGATCGGAACGAGCCTTGGCAACCGGCTGGAGGGTCGCTGGGGCAACGACCTTCTCGAAGGCAGGGGCGGGCGGGACGTCCTGGTCGGGGGCGCCGGATTCGACGATCTCAGGGGCGGTCCGGGGCCGGACAAGTTCGTCTACGAATCGCCGGTGGACGGCGGCCTCATGGGTGCCTACGGCGATCATCTCGACTTCGACCCCGCCGAGGGCGACATGATCGTGCTGTCGGCGGCCGGCTTCGGCAAGGGCTTCAGGCGTGGATGGCGGCCGGCCTTCGTCGCCGCGTCGGATCCGAAGCCGGCGACGGCGAAGCCGACCATCCTCTACCGGGTGCTCGACAAGCAGATCTGGATCGACCGCGACGGCACCGGTCCCGAAGTCGCCTTCCTGTTGGCCTCGGTCGACCACGACCCGATCGCCTCCAGCTTCCTAGTGGATCGGTGATTGCCTCTTGGTCATGCAGTTGGTGCACATCCCTTAACCGACTTTAACCACGGCATGCGCTGGTCGCATATCAGCCCGATCCCCGCGCCTCTACCGTCCTTGCTGCGATGCACATAAATTACGGGCATCGAAGAAATGACGAGCAGAGGAGGTTCAGATGTTCGAAGGCCTCAAGCAGATGTTCCACGTTCCGACCATGGCCGAGCGCGAGCGGGCCTATCTCGAGAACGCGGTGGACCGCTACGACCTGGAACTGCGCCAGCGCGAGATCGATCGCGGCCGTTTCCGTCGCCGCAGCAGCTACCCCTACTGACCGGACCACGGGCCGGCACCCGGCCCGTCCCGGCCCGATCCCCGGCGGGACGCCCGATCGATTGGCGCCCCGCGCCGGTGCAGGTTCTGCTGCATCGCAATATCCCGGCCGCCCGTAGGAGGCGGCCGTTCGGCGCCGCGACCGGCGGGATCGTTTGATCCCGAGCCGGTCCGTCCGCGCGACGTGTCGGCACCGGGTGCCGAGGTCGCGATCGGCGTTCCACTTCCGGATCGCCGGAATACGCCCGTTCGGGGCGTGCATTCGTCTTCGTCTTCTGCGAGAAGCGGTACCGGCATCGATGGTCCGGCACCGCAACGCCGGGCCCGTCCCGTCCGATTCGGACGGCCGGTCGATGCCCGGGGATCGCCCGTTTCGGCGATCCGGCATCTCACTTGCATGAGGAAGGCATTTCCATGAAGTCGATCGTCCTGGCCGCCGCGATGGTGCTGGCCACCGCCCCCTTCGCCGCCGCCGACAGCCCGGCGCCCGCGATTCCGGGCAGCTTCGACCCGATCCAGCGGATCTTCGTTCCCGCCCAGCCGCAGACCGCCCCGGCGGCGGCGCCCGTGTCCGTGGCGGGTCAGGTGTCCTACAGCTTCGCGATCACGGTCGCCTCGACCATCCCGACCTCGACCCCGATCGAGTGCGCCGTGCAGCTGACCCACATCGGCGCCACCGGCGGCGTCTACTTCGAGAGCGCGTCGACGACCGCGACGCGCTCCGGCACCAAGGCCAACTGCACGGTCAAGGTGCCCTATCTCTGGGCCCAGGCCAACAACCAGGGCTTCGTCCAGCCGCAGATCACGCTGTTCGCCGGCGAGAAGCGCCAGCTCGTCCACACGCTCGCGCCGTTCCTGCTGCCCGGCAACAACCAGACCCGCAGCTTCTCCCAGACCCTCCGGTTCTGACGGCGGCACGCGGTTCGCGACATGAATACGGCCGGGGTGCGTCGCGCCCCGGCCGTTCCGTTTCCGCGCGAGAGCGCCACCGGCTCAGGGCAGGGCGGCGGTGACGATGAACTCGACCTTGTAGTCCGGGGTCGCCAGCTTGGCCTCGCCGGTGGCGCGGGCCGGGGTCTGGCCGGGAACGACCCAGCTCTCCCAAACCTCGTTCATGGCGGCGAAGTCGGCGATGTCGGCGAGCCAGACGATGGTTTGCAGGATCCGGCTCTTGTCGGTGCCGGCGGCGGCGAGCAGGCGGTCGACCTCGGCGAGCGCCTGACGAGCCTGCTCCTTGACGTCGGAGCCGGGCTCGCCGACCTGGCCGGCGAGATAGACGGTGCCGTTGTGGACGACGGCGCCGCTCATGCGCGCGCCGGTGTCGATGCGGGTGATGCTCATCGGATCGTCTCCGTGGGAAGAATGGGCCGCGGAGCTATGGCCGGTCGCGCGGGCGCGCGCAAGCGCGTTCAGGAGAGCCCGAACTCGGCCCGGATCGCCGCGGTGTGCTCGCCGATCCGCGGTGCCGCCGCCGCACCCTTCGGACGCCGCCCGTCGACCCGGAGCGGCGCCGCGGTGGTCCGGATCGCGACACCGTCGCCGCGCGCCACCGTCTGCAGCATGTCGAGGCCGCGGAAGCCTTCGCTCGCGAACAGCGCCGGCCAATCGAGCACCTCGGCGCACCAGACGTCGGCCGGCTCCAGGATCGCCAGCCAATCGGCGGTGGTCGCCTCGGCGAAACGATCGGCGACGGCGCGCTTGATCTCGTCGCGGCGCTTGAAGGCGGCGTCGGCGGCGAGACCGGCGAGGCCGGGCATCCCGAGCAGGTCGGCGAGCCGGTCGAGCGGTGTCATCGCCAGTGCCAGCCAGCCGTCGGCGGTGCGGTAGACGCCGTAGGGCGCCGAGAGATAGGCGTGGGCGTTGCGGAAGCCCGAGCGCTTGGGGATCCGGCCGCCGTCGTTGAGGTGGGTGGTCAGCACCTCGAACTGGAAGTCGACCAGCGCCTCGATCAGGCTGGTCTCGACATGGGCGCCGCGTCCCGTGAGGCCGCGGCGGACGAGGGCGGCGAGCACGCCCTGGACGATGGCGTTGCCGGCGAGCAGGTCCGCGATCGCGAGGCCGAAGGGCACCGGACCCTGGTCGTCGTCGCCGTTCAGCCACATGACGCCCGAGCGCGCCTGGGCGAGCAGGTCCTGACCCGGCCGGCCGCGCCACGGGCCGTCGTCGCCCCAGCCGGTGATCGAGGCGTAGACGAGCCGCGGGTTGATCGCGGCGGCGGCCGCGTGGTCGAGACCGAGGCGGGCGATCACGCCGGGGCGGAAATTCTGGATCACCACGTCTGCGCGGGCGACCAAAGCCCGGATCGCCGCGAGGTCGGCGGGATCCTTGAAGTCGGCGGCGAAGCTCTGCTTGCCGCGATTGATGGCGTGGAACAGCGTGGAATCGCCGCCGATCTCGGTGTCCGACAGATAGAGCCGGCGGCAGAGGTCGCCACCGTCCGGCCGCTCGATCTTGATCACGCGCGCGCCGAGGTCCTGGAGGCGGAGCGCGGCGAAGGGGCCGGACAGGAACTGGCTCATGTCGAGCACGACGAGGCCGTCGAGCAGGCCGGGCTCGGCGGCGGCGGAGGCGTCTTCGGTCATGGTGGCGGCGCGGCTTCCCGTAGCGGCCGGATCAGGCCGGGAGGTTCCAGATGCGGCGGGCGTTGCGGTGGAGGAGGGCGGTGCGCTCGTGCTCGCTGCAGCCCGCGATCAGCGCGTGGGTGGCGGCGACCCAGGTCGACAGCGTGCCGCCGAGCGTCACCACCGGCCAGTCGCTGCCCCAGACGACGCGGTGCCAGCCGAAGGCGCCGATCACGTGCTCGACGAAGGGGCGGAGGTCGGCCAGCGTCCAGCCGGCCGGGTCGGCGTAGGCGATCACACCGGAGATCTTGGCGGCGACGTTGGGCCGGCGGGCGATCTCGGCGACGTGCTCGCGCCACGGATGCTCGGCGCGGTCCTTGACCGCGGGAACGCCGCAGTGGTCGAGCACGAACTGGACGTTCGGCGCGGCGTCGGCGAGGGCGATCGCCTTGGGGATCTGGTCGGCGCGCACGACGACGTCGAAGGGCAGGCCGGTGCCGGCGAGCCGGGCGATGTTGTCGCGGAACACGGCGCCCTCGGAGACGTCGTCCGGTACCACGTGCAGCACCCGGCGAAAGCCCTTCACCACCGGATTGGCGCGGGCGGCCTCCAGGAAGGCCGGGAATTCCGGGCTCTCCGGCCGGCAGGCGGCGATGGCGCCGCGCACCAGCGAGTCCGGCCGGGCCTGGAGCCCGGCGACCATCTCGATCTCGCGGCCGATGTCGTCCTCGGCGACGTCGACCTCCATGTGCAGCACGTCGGTGATGCCGACGCGGCGGGCCTCGCGCGCGTAGACGTCGTAGGAGAAGTCGTGGTCGAGCGCCGGCACGCCGGCGAGCCAGGGATAGGCGAGCCGCCCGCGGTCGATCACGTGCAGGTGGGTGTCGAGGATGGTCATGGGCAAGCTCCTCCCCGCGCGCCGGGCCTCCCGGCCCGTCTACGGTGGAGGGATCAGACCATATTTGAAGGAGGTGTTCAAATACGAATGTCGGTGTGCGTTCCTTCTCCCCTTGCGGGAGAAGGAGGGGCGTTGGCCCCGCGTCAGCCCCCGGCGGGGTCGCCCGCCGCGGACGCCGGACCGCCCATCAGGGCCGAGATCGCCCCGGCGGCCTCCAGGAGCAGGTGGATGGTCTGCGGCATGTCGGGCGCCGTGGGTTGGTTGAGGGGGGCGAGGTAAGGGCAGGTGAGGGCGGCGATGGCGCTGCCGTCGGGGCCGAGGACCGGGGCGGAGAGATTGTGCACGCCGGCGGTCTGCCAACTCGGCACCGCCTCGTAGCCGCGCGCGCGGACCTGGACCAGCCGGTCCGCGACGTGGCCGGGCTCGCCGGTGTCGTCGACGGTGCGCTCGTACTCCGCCGCCATCAGGGCGCGCTCGGCCGGCGAGCGGAAGGCGAGCAACACGTGGCCGGACCCGGTGTTGTAGAGCCCGACCGTCGCCCCGACGCGGATCGACAGGCCGTAGTAGCCCGGCGATTCCACCTGGGCGATCACGACGACGCGGCCGCGGTCGAACACCGCGAGGTGGCAGGCCTGGAGCGAGCGCCGGGTGAAGGCCCTCAGATGCGGCATCGCCTGGGCGACCAGTCGGCGCATCGGCGGGTGGCGGTGGGCGAGGGCGAACAGCTTCAGCGTCAGCTCGTAGCGGTCGCCGTCGGTGCGGCCGACGTAGCCGCGCCGCACCAGCCGGTCGAGCATCCGGTAGATCTCGTTGGGCGTGCGCTGCAGCGCCTTGGCGATCTCGGCCTGGGTCAGCCCACCCTCGATGTCGGCGAGCAGCTCGAGGATGTCGAGGCCCTTGTCGAGCGCGGGCGCGCGGTAGCGTTCGGTGTCGTCGACGGCGGTCATGGATCCTCGCCGGAGCGCTGCGGCGGCGGGCACCGTCGCTTGACGATGCGGGTATCGCCGCTTATCCATGAATAATCCATCCACCGATGAGTGGGGAAGGGGGCGCGGCAAGACGCCCTCGCGGAGGAGAGGGCAGATGACGCGCCACGGCCAGGTGATCGGGCTCGCGCCCGACAAGGTCGCCGAATACCGCCGCCTGCTTGCCGCCGTCTGGCCGGCTGTGCTGGCGCGGATCGCGGCCTCGAACATCCGCAACTACTCGATCTTCCTGAAGGAGCCGGAGAACCTGCTCTTCGCCTTCTTCGAGTACCACGGCACCGACTTCGACGCCGACATGGCGGCGATCGCCGCCGACGCGACGACGCGGGAATGGTGGGCGCTGTGCGGGCCTTGCCAGCGCCCGTTCGAGACCCGGCGCCCGGGCGAATGGTGGGCGGAGATGGACGAGGTCTTCCACGTCGACTGATCCCGTCCGCCGCCGCGGAGCCGCGCCGATGCCCTTCGACCCCGCCAGTCTGCGCCAATCCTGGCCGATGCCGTCGCGGCCCGCCCCGATCGTGACGATCGGCGCCGGCTCGGTGGTCGGCGACGCCCATTTTCCCGCCTTCCGCAAGGCCGGCCTGCCGATTGCCGGTCTCTACGACCTCGACCGCGACCGCGCGGCGACGCTCGCCGGCCGCTTCGGCGTGCCGCGGGTCTACGCCGACCTCGCCGAGGCGGCGGCCGAGCCGGGCGCGGTGTTCGACGTCGCGACGCCGCCCGGCGCGCACGCCGCCGTGCTGCGGGCGCTGCCGGACGGCGCCGCCGTGCTGATCCAGAAGCCGATGGGCCGCGACCTCGGCGAGGCCTCGGAGATCCTGGCGATCTGCCGGGAGAAGCGCCTCGTCGCCGCGGTGAACTTCCAGCTCCGCTTCGCACCGCAGTGCCTCGCCCTCGCCGACGCGATCTCGCGCGGCCTCCTCGGCGAGGTGGTCGACGTCGAGGTCCACCTCGCGATCCACACGCCCTGGCACCTGTTCGCCTTTCTGAAGGGGCTGCCGCGGGTCGAACTCGCGGTGCACTCGATCCACTATCTCGACCTGATCCGCAGCCTCGTCGGCGATCCGCTCGGGGTCCACGCCCGCACGCTCGGCCACCCGCGTTCGGAGATGGCGCAGACCCGCACCAGCGCCATCCTCGACTACGGCGACCGGCTGCGCTGCACGCTCTCGGTCAACCACGACCACGGCTTCGGCCGACGCAACCAGGTCGCCGAGATCCGGATCGACGGCCTCGACGGCGCCGCCCACCTGAAGCTCGGCCTGTTGCTCGACTATCCCCGCGGCGAGCCGGACGAACTCTGGATCCGCCCGGCCGGTGCCGGGGACTGGGTCGAGGTTCCGCTCGCCGGCGGATGGTTCCCGGACGCCTTCGTCGGCCGGATGGCCAACCTGCAGCGCTTCGCCGCCGGCGAGGACGACCGCCTCGTCGGCTCCGTCGAGGACGCCTGGACCACCATGGCGCTCGTCGAGGCGCTGTTCGACTCGAGCGCGCGGCCGGCGACGCCGCTCGCCGCCAAGCCCTGACGGGACGCCCCATGGAACAGGTCATCCATTACGAGGACTACGCGCTCGGCCACGTCCGCGTCACCACCGGCCGGACGATCACCGAAACGGATTTCGTCGTCCACGCAGGCCATACCGGCGATTTCTTCCCGCACCACATGGACGCGGAGTTCGCCAGGACGCTGCCGTTCGGCCAGCGCATCGCCCACGGCACCATGGTGTTCGCGATCGGCGTCGGCCTGACCGCGACGGTGATCAACCCGGTCGCCTTCTCCTACGGCTACGACCGGCTGCGCTTCGTGCGGCCCGTCTTCATCGGCGACACCATCCGCACCCGCGTCACCATCGCGGCCAAGGAGGACGATCCGAAGCGCGCCGACAAGGGCAGGGTGGTCGAGCGCTGCGAGGTGCTCAACCAGCGCGGCGAGGTCGTCCTCGCCGCCGACCACATCCTGATCGTCGACCGGAAGCCGGCGTGATGGCGACCCGACTCCGCGGCATGACCTGGAACCACCCGCGCGGGCTCGACCCGATGGTCGCGGCCGCCGCCGACTATCGCGCCCGGACCGGCGTCGAGGTGACCTGGGACGCCCGCTCGCTGCAGGACTTCGAGTCCTTCCCGGTCGAGGACCTCGCCCGGCGCTACGACCTGATCGTGATCGACCACCCGCACGTCGGCCGGGTCACCGCCGACGGCTGCCTCGCCCCGCTCGACGGCGTCGGCCGCGACGCCGACCTCGCGGCGATCGCCGCCGGCACGGTCGGGCGCTCCTTCGCCAGCTACGCCTGGCGCGGCCGGCAGTGGGCCCTGCCGATCGACGCGGCGACGCAGGTGCAGGCCTACCGGCCCGATCGGCTCGACGGCCCGGCGACGAGCTTCGAGGCCGTCGCGGCGCTGGCGCGGGCAGGGCGGGTCGCGATCCCGCTCCGGCCGCCGCACTCGCTGATGAGCTTCTTCACCCTCGCCGCCCACGCCGGCACGCCCTGCTCCGACACCGGGCCGGTGCTGATCGACCGCGACGCCGGCATCGCCGTGCTGGAGCGGCTGCGCGCGCTCGCCGCCGCGGTCGACCCGGCCTGCTTCACGATGGACCCGATCGCGGTGTTCGAGGCGATGGCGGAGCCGGAGGCGGCGATCTGGTGCGCGCCGCTGATCTACGGCTACGTCTCCTATGCCCGCGAGGGCTTCCGCGCCCGCCGCCTCGCCTTCGCCGACATGCCGACGGACGCCGGCCGCCCGCCCGTGGGGTCGGCGCTCGGCGGCACCGGCATCGCGGTGTCGGCGCTGCGGAACGACAGGGAGGCGGCGGTCAACTTCGCCTATTTCGTCGCCTCCGGCGCGGCCCAGCGCGGCGTCTACGCCGCCGGCGGCGGCCAACCGGGCCACGCGGCGGCCTGGGACGATGCGGCCGTCGACGCCGCGGCGGGCGGCTTCTACCGCGGCACGCGGGCGACGCTCGAGGGTGCCTGGGTGCGCCCGCGCCACGACGGGTATATGACCTTCCAGCACGAGGCGGCCGAACTGGTCAACGAGGCGCTGACCGCCGGCGGGCCGGCCGGTCCGTTCGTGGACCGGCTCAACGCCCGCTTCGCCGCGAGCCTTCCGACGACAGACCATGGCGGGGACCGATAGATGAAACTCGACGGCAAGACGATCCTGGTGACCGCGGCGGGGCAGGGCATCGGCCGCGCCGCGGCGATCGCCTTCGCGGCGGCGGGCGGGCGCGTGGTCGCCACCGACGTCAACGCCGCGGCCCTCGAGGCGCTGGCCGCCGACGCCGGCGTCGAGACCGCGTTCATGAACGTGCTCGACGACGGCTCGGTCGCCGAGGTGGTCGGCAAGGTCGGACCGGTCGACGTGCTGTTCAACTGCGCCGGCGTCGTCCACGGCGGCACCATCCTCGACGTCCAGGACAAGGACGTCGACTTCGCCTACGACCTCAACGTCAAGTCGATGATCCGCACCATCCGCGCGGTGCTGCCGGGCATGCTGGCCAAGGGCGACGGGTCGATCGTCAACATGTCGTCGGTCGCCTCCAGCGTGAAGGGCGTGCCGAACCGCTTCATCTACGGCACCACCAAGGCCGCCGTGATCGGCCTCACCAAGGCGGTGGCGGCCGACTACGTCGCCAAGGGCATTCGCTGCAACGCGATCTGCCCAGGTACGGTCGACAGCCCGTCGCTGCACGACCGCCTGCGCGCCCAGGGCGACTACGAGGCCGCTCGCGCCGCCTTCATCGCCCGTCAGCCGATCGGCCGGATCGGCACGCCGGAGGAGATCGCCGACCTCGTCGTCTATCTCGCGACCGCCACCTACACCACCGGCGCCGTCCACGTCATCGACGGCGGCTGGGTGAACTGATACGCGAAACCACGGAGGCACCGGTGCGTCCCGCGACGCTCCGGCGCATCCACCCGTTCCCCCTCGGGACGACCCCGCCGGCCGCGACAGCCGCCCGGCGACAGGCGAGAGGACAGGCATGAAACTCGTTCGTTACGGTGAGCCCGGCCGGGAGAAGCCCGGCCTGATCGACGCCGAAGGCCGCATCCGCGACCTCTCGGCCCACGTGCCCGACATCGCGGGCGCGGTGCTGGAGCCGGAGGGCCTCGCCGCCGTCGCCGCGCTCGACCCGTCGTCGCTGCCGGTCGTCGACGGCACGCCGCGCTTCGGGCCCTGTGTCGCCGGCACCGGCAAGTTCATCTGCATCGGCCTCAACTATTCCGACCACGCCGCCGAGACCGGCGCGACCGTGCCGCCGGAGCCGATCATCTTCATGAAGGCGACCTCGGCCATCACCGGCCCGAACGACGCCATCGAGATCCCGCGCGGTTCGACCAAGACCGACTGGGAGGTCGAACTCGGTGTCGTCATCGGCAAGACGGCCAAGTACGTCTCCGAAGACGACGCGATGGACCACGTCGCCGGCTACTGCCTGATCAACGACGTCTCCGAGCGCGCCTTCCAGATCGAGCACCACGGCCAGTGGACCAAGGGCAAGTCGGCCGACACCTTCGGCCCGATCGGCCCGTGGCTCGCCACCCGCGACGAGATCGCCGACCCGCAGAAGCTGGCGATGTGGCTCGAGGTCAACGGCCACCGCTTCCAGAACGGCACCTCGGCCACCATGGTCTACGGCGTGCGCTTCCTGGTGTCCTACCTGTCGCGCTTCATGAGCCTGCGCCCCGGCGACATCATCTCGACCGGCACGCCGCCGGGCGTCGGCATGGGCCAGAAGCCGCAGCTCTACCTGAAGGCCGGCGACGTCATCACCCTCGGCATCGAGGGCCTCGGCGAGCAGCGTCAGGTCTGCGTCGACGCCGCCTGACCGCACTGAAGGGCAGGGGGCTCCGGCGCCCTGCCCGTCCACGCCCGACGCGGTCAGCGCGCGAGGGTGATGTCGCCCTTCGTCATCGGGTTCGGCGTCGGCACCTTGGTCTGGTCGAAGTTGGCGTTGAGGGTAAGGTTGAGGCCGTCGGCGACCGAGATGTCCTTGGCGATCACGATCGTCCAGGCCGACAACGCGCCGATCAGGCCCTTCAGCAACCCGATTCCGCCCGGTGCGCCGACCTCGAGGCGGCTCTTCGGCAGGTAGAAGGTGCCGAGGAGGACCGGCGCGTCGCGGCTCTCGATGCGATGCGTACCCTCGGGATTGGCGCGATCCTCGAAGAACAGCATGCCGGCGAGCGGGCCGGTGAGCGGCGCCGTGAGGTTGATCGAGGTGTTGGCCGCGATGTCGAACACCGCACCGGCGCCGGTGAGATAGAAGCCGACGCCGAGACCGACGACCACGGCGGTGTTGGCGACCTCGAGCGGGCCGTCCTTGACGATGTAATTGCCGGGCAGGAACTTGGCGACCGTGCCGGCCCGGATCTTGATGCCGCCGCAGTAGACCCCGGGCGTCAGGATGGCGATCCCGATCGCGTTGTAGTTGGTGTGGGTGCAGGGGCCGACCGACGGCGGCGGCCGGTCGGCGAGCGGATCGGGCGTCGGCGGGCAGTCGGTCTGCGCGGCCGGTTCGATGGTGCCGCCGTTGCGCACGCCGCCGCCGGAGCACGTCACGCCGGCCGAGATCGCGCCGTTGCGCGCGGTCACGACGGCGTCGGTGGCGACCGAGTTGGCGCGTACGCCGCATTGCGGAGCGCTGATCTTTGCGGTCGTTACCGTGATCGCACCCGAGGAGGCCGGGTCGAGCGCCACGACGCAGGACGGCACGCCGCCGAGCACGCGCGCCTCGGCGCGGGCCTGGACCTGATCGGCGGTGCCGGCGAAGCGGGCGAGGAAATAGGTGTCGACCGCCTCCGTCAGCGTCACGGTGACCCTGTCCTTGGCGTCGGAGACCGAGCCCTGGAACGCGAAAGCTCGGTCGTCGCCGAGCGCCTGACGGGCGTGGGCTTCGGCGACGGCCAACACGGTTTCCCGGTTCGCGCCGGCGAGCCTGAGTTCGCGCGCACCCTGGAGCGCCCCGGCATCGGCGGCGGTCTGCAGAGAAGCGCGGGCGGTCGCGAGATTGGAATAGTCGACCGCCGCGCCGACCGCGCCGAACAGCACGGGCAGCGAGCACACGAAGGCGACCACGGCGTTGCCGCCGCGAGCCTTCCCGAACCGGGCGAGCGTGTCGAGTACAGGAACCGTCAATCGACTTCCCCCAATGGCGGGACCGACCTTCTGAAAACGCATCATTCTGGCATGGCGATCACCAACGGGAGCTTTCCAGCCGGAGCCATTCCGTCACATGGGAAAATTTCCGTTGCCGCGGGCGGAGAAAGAGCAGGGGCGGCGGCCTGCTCCGGCGTCACCCGCGCAGCGGGGACTTCAGCGCGGCCACGACGAAGTCGACCGACCGCTGCACGCGCTGGTCGACGTCCATGTCCGGCTCGAGGTGGAGGCGGCGCAGGAACACCAGCGGGTCGACCAGCGGATACACCGCGTCCATGGCGTCCTCGGCCGCGTCGAACGGGTCGTTGGGCGCGAGTTCGCCGCGCTCGATGCCGGCCGCGATCACCGTGGCGATGCGTGCCGCGATGCGCCGTTTGAACTCCGGCACGAAGGGCGGCTGGTCGAACAGCGTGGCGGACAGGAGCTCGATCAACTGCGGCGAGCCGGACGGCGCCTCCGAGAAGGCGGCCGCCAACGTGCCGACGATGCAGCGCAGTTCGTCGCGCACGGGACGGCCGGTGTCGAAGCGGACGAGGCGCGCCTCGACGTCGCACAGCCAGCCCTCCGCGAGGGCGTGCAGGACGGCCATCTTGCCGGGGAAGTGCTTGTAGACGTTCGCAGTCGACATCCCGGCCGCGGCCGCGACCGCGGCCATCGTCGTCGCGTCGTAGCCCACGGTGTCGAACAGCTGCCGCGCGGCCTCCAGGATGCCGGCCCGCGTCTCGGCGGGGTCGTGTCTCGAACGTCGTACCATGGCGGCGGACGATAGTAGAGGCAGGGGGCGCCTGTCACCACCGGGCCGACGGGCCGCCCAGGGAAACTTGCCGCAGTCGCGTGCCGGTGGGCCGGGGGCCGGTCGGCCTTCCCGACGCGCCCATGGAACTCCGCTCGGCGCATCGGGAGGCGGCGAGGATCGGTCGGCCAGGGGGACGACAGGAGGCTCGTGCCGGGCCATGGCGTCGTGCCGATCGCGCCGGAGGACGTCCGGCCGGTTCCGTGGATCCGAACGAGACGGGCTCTGGACGACGCTGGCCGGGGGCGATCCCGGGCCGTCCCGAGCGGTCGACGAACACGACGCGGGCGAGGGTCGGCGCCGAGCGGACTACGCGCCGAACGACTGGCGTGCCAGCACGCACAGGCGCGCCTGTCACGGTCCGGGCGAGCAGCTTCGGCCAAACCGGCACGAAGGGCGACGCGTCCGCCGACCCTTTCCGTGCATTACCCCGCCAGTCGCATAAGGAAGATTATGGAACCGAAAATGTGCCGCAAGGGGAGGACCGTGGTCGGTGTCCATCCGTTCCCGAGCTTTGGACATGGCCATGGTTCACGGGCCTCTCGCCGTCGTGGCCTATGCCATTTGCCCGTGCGCATGCCGGGCACTTCGCGCCGACCGTCGGTGTCGATGCCGCGCCCAACGATTGCCGTCATCGACACGATCCGCATGTTCCGACGGGTCGGTGGCGTCGAACGGCCGTCTTCTCCGCCATCCGACGCGGCGGCTGGACGTTCGGGAAAGCGCTGCCGAAGCGACGGCGCGAGACGCGCAGCTCGACGGAGCCGGTCTTCGTCTCCGGGTCGTGCTCCCGTTGGCCGCCGAACCGCGGCAGACGATCATCGTGTTCTTCTCGCCCCCGTCGGAACTGGTGCGGCGTTCGACGGCGCAGCCGATCCTCTCACGCAAGGCATCGGCGTCGGGGCTTTTTTCCACGAGCGCCCGCGGGCTGGGCATCTCCGCTCTCGCCGCGTTCGCCACCTCGCGAACCAAGACCGATGGCCCCGCGCGGCCCGTTCGTCGGGTCGGACGCCGCCGGCCACCGGCGGCTCGGCGTCCGACCCGACGATCCGGCCCATATGCGATCCTCGGCCGCCCCGCGCCCTTGTCCGGGAACCCGGATCCGATACCGTCGTTCGGGGTCGCCGGAATGGCCGAGCGGTCGGGTGTGATGTCGGTGTTGTGTCATGGAGCACTTCGAGGGTGGATGCCTGTGCGGCGACGTCCGTCTGGTGGCGACGGGCCGGCCGAATCGGATCGGCCTCTGCCACTGCCTGGACTGCCGCAAGCACCATGGCGCCCTGTTCTACGCCGCCGCGATCTTCCCGGTGGACTCGGTCGCGGTGACCGGGACGACCGGCTCCTACGCCGGCCGCCACTTCTGCCCGCGCTGCGGATCGTCGGTGTTCGCCGACGGCGGCGACGAGATCGAGGTCCATCTCGGCATCCTCGACGCGCCGGACCAGGTGGTGCCGACCTACGAGTGCTGGACGATCCGCCGCGAGGCCTTCCTCCCGCCATTCCCGGTGACCGAGCGCTACGAGCGCAACCGCGAGGAAGACGGTTCCTGAGCGACCCGGTTCGGACGACGCCAGCCGCGCACGGAGCGCCGTCAGAGAACGGACGACCCCCCGCATCAGCGATCGGTCGCGGCACCACCACCGACCCGTATTCGGCCCACCTCGCCGCCGCCCAGCCAGACGTACCGAGAGCTGCGCGACCAAGCCGGAACATCGCGGCGCGATCGCCCGATCGGCCGGGGCCACGTTCGACATGGCCGGCTGCGGGGCAGGGGCGGGCGCCTTGCGGCCTCGCCTTCCCGGCCCGGGCATCCGCGCCCCTCGCCTTCGCACACCGACGCGGCGGTCTGCGGTCGGCCACGATCCGTTTCCACCGATCGGCCCCGGCCCGCTCGCAGGACGAACCCGAGACATCCCCGGACCGTCGCAGCGTGCCTGCGTGTCGGTCGCCCGGTACGGCGTCGGGGCGCTCGCTGCCGGCGTCGCCGGACGGGAACAAGCTCCCCTCCCCGATCACACCTCCGTTTCGCCGCCCTCGCCTGCCGCCAGCGCTTCCGCGGCGGCACGGTCGAGCGCCAGAACCCGGCGCGCCAACGATGGCGGATGGCCGGCCCGGCACAGCGCAGCGAGATCGCGACGGTCGGCTGCCACCGGGTCGGCCGCCGGCCGCAATCGGAACGGACCGAGGCGGCGCCGGCGCGCGAAGACGGCGGCCAGCACCAGTTCGTCGGACCCGCCATCGGTGATCGCCGCTGCGGCGACCTCGGCATCGACGCCGCGTGCCGCCAGCGTCGCCGCCGTGCGCCGCCGCGAGTGGCCCTTGCGCCCGGCCACCGCCACCTTGGTCCCTGCGAAGGCGCGGTCGTCGACCAGCCCGAGCGCGGCGCAGTGCGCCACCACGCCGTCGACCAGACGAGCCGCCTCGGCGCGCTCCTCGGCGTTTCGGCGGTCCGAGGCGCGGCCTTCGGCGCGCTCGGCCTCGGCCGCGTCGAGCCGGGCCCAACGGTCCAGCCGACGGGTCAGTACGCGGCGGAGATCACCCTCGGACGCCGCGTAGCGTTCGAGATGGGCGAGGGCGGCCCGGCGCAGCCGGGTGCCCTTCCGGGATCCGTCCACCGCACGAACGGCACCCTCCTCCCCGTCATCCTCGGCCGATTCCGCCATGTCGCTGCCGTGAAACCCCCGACGAGCCCCCTGCCCGCTCGATTCCGATGAGAACAAAACGCTAACATCGTTCCGCGACATCGTCCAGACCCTGCACCGCCGGCACGGTGGAAACGGCGGTCGCCGCGGTGCCGTCGACCTGATAGAGGTCGTCGCGGATCCCCGAACCCTGCCCGAGTGGAGAGCGCCGCCCATGCGACCCGGTCGCGACATCGAAACGCTGATCGCCATCATGGAGCGCCTGCGCGATCCCGCGACGGGCTGCGCCTGGGACGTGGTGCAGACCTTCGAGACGATCGCGCCCTACACGGTCGAGGAGGCCCACGAGGTCGCCGACGCCATCGCGCGCGGCGACCGGGCCGACCTCTGCGACGAACTCGGCGACCTCCTGCTCCAGGTCGTCTTCCACGCCCGCATCGCCGAGGAGGAAGGTGCGTTCGCCTTTCCGGACGTGGTCGAGGCGATCACCGGCAAGATGATCCGCCGCCATCCCCACGTGTTCGGGCCCGAGGACGCGCGATCACCGGAGATGGCCAAGGGCCAGTGGAGCCGGATCAAGGCCGAGGAGAAGGCCGAGCGCCGCGCCCGCCGCGCCGCCGCCGGCCTGCCGACGGAGGAGGGCGGACTGCTCGCCGACGTGCCGGCCGCCCTCCCCGGCCTCGCCGCGGCGGTCAAGCTGCAGGATCGTGCCGGCTCGGTCGGCTTCGACTGGAACGACCCGAAGGCGGTCATCGCCAAGATCCGGGAGGAGATCGACGAGTTGGAGGCCGAGGTCGACGCCGGCGCGGCGGCCGACCGGGTCGAGGCCGAACTCGGCGACGTGCTGTTCGCGCTCGCCAACCTCGGCCGCCACCTGAAGGTCGACCCGGACAGCGCGCTCCGGCGCACCAACCTCAAGTTCCGCCGCCGCTTCGCCCACATCGAAGCCGCCCTCGCCCGCACCGGCCGCACCCCGGCCGACGCCGACCTCGCCGAGATGGAAGCGCTGTGGCAGGAGGCCAAGGGCGTCGGCGAAGGGTGAGGCGGGCGAAGGCGGAGGCCGCGTCGGACGGAATCGACCACCGGCCCCATGCCGCCTCGGTGTGGCGAGGATCGGGAGATCCTGGCCGACAACGCAATCTCTTGCCGCCGCTGCTCCGCCGGCCTCAGAACCAGCGCCCCCACGGAGGAAAGACCGCCGCGTATACGTCACCGAGAGGGACGCCGATGCGTTCGGCGATGCTGCCGCTGTTCCGATGCGATCGGGGGAACCACGCAGGGCGGTAGGAGTCGGCCGCGGCCGGGCCCGCCGTCGCGCGGAGATGGGCCTCGAGGGCTTCGGACCAAGGCCGTTCGACCTCGAGAGCAATGGCGTAGGGCAGCAACGTCTCGTAGATCCTCGGCGTCACCGCCGGAGCTCCGGCAATGGAGTTCCGCTCGATTTCGGTTGCGGAGAGGTAGAGTTTCAGACCCTGCAAACGGTCGAGGGCCTGTCGGCCGAGTTCGGTGGGCGCACTCTTCAGAAAGTAGAAGGCTCCGTTGATCGCGAGCAGGAGGCCGACGGGCACGGGAAGCGGCAGCTTGGAAGGGTCCGATAAGACCCGACCAACTGCTTCGTTCCAACCGAGAATGACAGCACAGAGCAATCCGGAAAAATATACCATTGGAAATAAAAGGACGATTCCATCAACAATACTTTCAGCCTCAAGAAAAATTCTAATCACGTATCGCAATCCCCATTGGCCAACTATGAAGCAAAAGGTGATAAATATGCTCGAACCTAGGTCGATTTCATTATGCGGTCCAATGATTGCAACCATTACAAATACGATGATGCTAGCCGTGATGCCGTACAGCATGAAACGGCCGGTGGACACGAAATAGCGCCCGTGGTTGTCACGGGCGACAGCGGTGTGGAACCGGCGGTAGTCGGAATTCATCAGGAACCCGAGGCCGAACATCGTAGGACGGTGGCCCGAGCTGTCGACGAGTTGGAAAGAGGTCGACCTGGGAAGCCGTTCGGCGATCGCCCGTTCGCCGGCCCCGATGTCGGCTGGAACCGATGCGGCCGTCCGGGTGATCCGGATCTCCTTGGGAAACTCCTCGACGACGACGATTCCCTTGACCGCGAGGTCGACCGCCGCGGCCGTGAACCCGCGCAAGTCGTCTCCGGTGATGCCGCGTCGAAGGATGTAGCGTGCGAGCGACGGCGACAGGTCGGGCGGTGGGACGAACTCCGGCTTCACCGCACCGGCCGGCGGGTCCCGGCCGACGGTCCACCAGACGACGAGATAGTATAACGAGACGAGGGCAGTGCCGACGACGGCGGCCAACCAACCGTACACTTGCGACAACGACTGGGCCCCCACCCTCGACCGCCGACGGGGCGGGCCTCGGTCGGGCCCGCCCCTCGCGACCTCAGGTTATCACGTCCGGCGCGGTGCGTCCCGTGCGGGCGGTTATGCCGGCGAGCTGGTCGGCGGCGGCGATGACCGGGGCGAGCGCCTCCTGGGCGTCGAGGCCGTGGCGGGCGACGTCGGGCTCGAAGGATTCCAGGTAGACGCGCAGCGTCGCGCCCTCGGTGCCGGTGCCGGACAGGCGGAACACTACGCGCTCGCCGCCGGCGAACATGACGCGGACGCCCTGCCCCTTGGTGACCGAGCCGTCGACCGGATCGTCGTAGGCGAAGTCGTCCGCGGCGGTGATCTCGAGACCGGCGACGGTGGTGCCGGGCAGCGTCGGCAGGAGTTCCCGCAGGCGGCCCATCAGGCTCTCGGCCGCGGAGGTGTCGACGGCCTCGTAGTCGTGGCGGGTGTAGAAGGTACGGCCGAACTCGGCCCAGTGGGCGTCCTGGATCGCCTTCAGGCTCTCGCCGCGCACGGCGAGGATGTTCAGCCAGAGCAGCACGGCCCACAGGCCGTCCTTCTCGCGGACGTGGTCGGAGCCGGTGCCGGCGCTCTCCTCGCCGCAGAGCGTGCAGCGGCCGGCGTCGAGCAGGTTGCCGAAGAACTTCCAACCGGTCGGGGTCTCGTAGCAGTCGATGCCGAGCTTGGCGGCGACGCGGTCGACCGCGCGGCTCGTCGGCATCGAGCGCGCCACGCCGGCGAGGCCGCGGGCATAGCCCTTGGCGAGGTGGGCGTTGGCGGCGAGCATGGCGAGGCTGTCCGACGGCGTCACCACCGCGCCGCGGCCAATCACGACGTTGCGGTCGCCGTCGCCGTCCGACGCGGCGCCGAAGTCCGGCGCGTCCGGGCCGGCCATCAGGTCGTAGAGCTCCTTGGCGTAGATCGGGTTCGGGTCCGGGTGGCCGCCGCCGAAGTCGGGCAGCGGCACGGCGTTGACCACGGTTCCGGGCGCGGCGCCGAGGCGGTTCTCGAGGATCTCCCTGGCATAGGGTCCGGTCGCCGCGTGCATGGCGTCGAAGCGCATCGTGAAGCCCGAGGCGAACAGCGCGGCGATGCGGTCGAAATCGAACAGGCCCTCCATCAGGACGGCGTAGTCGGTCACGGGGTCGACGACGTCGATCACGGTGTCGCCGACGACGGTGGTGCCGATCTGGTCGAGGCCGATGTCGGCGACGTCGGAGATGCGGTATTCGGTGATCGACTTGGTGCGGGCGAAGATCTCGGCGGTGACGCCCTCGGGGGCCGGTCCGCCGTTGGCGCCGTTGAACTTGATGCCGAAGTCGCCGTCCTCGCCGCCCGGATTGTGGCTGGCCGACAGGATGATGCCGCCGAAGGCGCCGGTGCGGCGGATGACGTTGGACGCGGCCGGCGTCGAGAACAGACCGCCCTTGCCGACGATCAGGCGCGCGACGCCGCTCGCCACCGCCATCTTGATGATGACCTGGATGGCGCGGTCGTTGAAGAAGCGGCCGTCGCCGCCGACCACCAGCGTCCTGCCCCCGACGCCACCGACGCCGTCGAAGATCGCCTGGACGTAGTTCTCGAGATAGCCCGGCTGCATGAAGACGCGGGTCTTCTTGCGCAGGCCCGACGTGCCGGGCTTCTGGCCCTCGATCGGTGTCGTCGGGATGATTCTCACGGTCATCGACGGTTCTCCAGCCTCGTCCCCCCGGGGGCGCCGCGCTTCAGGCGCGCCGTCCGGCGCCACGGTTCGGCCTGTTGTCGACGGGCGCCTCCGCGAATGCAAGCAGGGAACGACCGGGCAGCGCCGTCGGCCGGCCGGCGGGGCGCGGGACGACGTCGTCGGGCACGCCGTCCGGCCTTGTCGTCGCCAGCATCGGCTGCCAGCCGTGGCCGGGGCGGCCCCAGGGCAGCACGAAGGAGACCGGGTCGGCGTCGGCGTTGAGGAGGATCAGCACGGCCCGGCCGTCGTCCTCGAGATGGGGCAGCGTCGAGCCGCGCAGCACCACGCCGAAACAGCGGAAGCAGGGGGAGTTCCAGTTCTCCGGCGTCGCCGCCGCCCCGGTCGGCGCGATCCACTCGACGTCGAGCAGGCCGTCGCCGGTGCGCCGGTTGGCGTGCAGGAAGCGCGACTGGCGCACCACGGGGTGGTTGCGCCGCACCGCGGCGACGTGGGCGACGAAGGCGGAGAGGTCGGGATCGCCGCCGCCCTCCCAGTCGACCCAGCCGGTCGGGTTGTCCTGGCAATAGGCGTTGTTGTTGCCGCCCTGCCCGTTCGCGACCTCGTCGCCGGCGAGCAGCATCGGGGTGCCCTGGGCGAGCAGCACGGTGGCGACGAGGTTGCGCATCTGTCGGGCGCGGATCTCGCGGATGCCGGGATCGTCGGTCGGCCCCTCGCGGCCGTGGTTGGCCGAGTGGTTGTCGGAATGGCCGTCGCGGTTGTCCTCGAGGTTGGCCGCGTTGTGCTTGTCGGCGTAGGAGACGAGGTCGGCGAGGGTGAAGCCGTCGTGGGCGGTGACGAAGTTGACGGAGGTGTAGGGCCGCCGCCCCGCGCGGTCGTAGAGGTCGGCCGAGCCGAGCAGACGGGTGGCGAGGTCGGCCGAGACGCCGTCGTCGCCGCGCCAGAACCGGCGGACGGTGTCGCGGAAGCGGTCGTTCCACTCGGTGAAGCCTGGCGGGAAGCGGCCGACCTGGTAGCCGCCCGGGCCGATGTCCCACGGCTCGGCGATCAGCTTGACCGACGACAGCACCGGATCCTGGCGGATCGCCGCGAGGAAGCGGCCGTCGGGATCGAAGCCGGCCGGCTCGCGCCCGAGCGTCGCCGCGAGGTCGAAGCGGAATCCGTCGACGCCGAGCACCAGGACCCAGCGCCTCAGCGTGTCGAGCACGAGCCGCAGCACCGCGGGATGGCCGACGTTCAGCGTGTTGCCGGTGCCGGTGTCGTTGATGTACCAGCGCGGCCGCTCGGGGTTGAGCCGGTAGTAGGTGGCGTTGTCGAGGCCGCGGAAGGACAGCGTCGGGCCGAACTGGTCGACTTCGCCGGTGTGGTTGTAGACGACGTCGAGGATCACCTCGATGCCGGCGCCGTGCAGGGCGTCGACCATGGCGCGGACGCGCTCCAACGTGCCGATGCCGCGGGCCGGCCGGTCGTAGCGCGGCTCGGGCGCGCCGTAGGCGATCGGCGAGTAGCCCCAGTAATTGGTCAGGCCCTTGCGGGTCAGGAAGCTGTCGTCGATGAAGGCCTGGATCGGCAGCAGTTCCACCGCGGTGACGCCGAGGCGGACGAGATGGTCGAGCATCGCCGGCTCGGCCAGCGCCTCGTAGGTGCCGCGCAGGGTCTCGGGCACGCCCGGATGGCGCATGGTGAGGCCGCGCAGGTGCGCCTCGTAGACCACGCTGTCGCTCCACGGCC